>NZ_WHOA01000205.1 GCF_013141715.1 Paenibacillus phytorum
TAATGATATTTGAAGAAGACACTAACTAAAATAGTCACTTAGTCAGTCCAAATTCGTTCTATATTTGGAGTATCCTTCATAAAGGAGAGGTGGAACACGTCTGGATTAGACAGGTTTTCCCACTCCTTATACCCGATACGATCATCAAAATATTTCAAGAGCAGAGATATGAGATTTCCATGTGAAGCTATTATAATATTTTCAAACCGACTATTTAATAGTTCTTTAACCACAGTAATTACACGGTGCGTAGCTACATTGCTCGACTCGCCACCCTCATAATACAAATCTAAGTCGTAGTACGTTTGTCGAAGCATTTCACGCCAATCAGGGTGATTTTTTTCAGATAATATCCTTTCGGTCAATCGGTTATCTGTTACAATTTCGATACCAAGTCTTTCAGCTAATGGAGAAATTGTTCGATAAGCCCTTTCATATGGACTTGAAATAATATAATCAACGTTTTTCGGTATAAGAAACTCAGTAAGATTGTTTGCCTGATTTAGACCCAAATCCGATAGTGAATCAGAGCACATGTTAGTATAGTTTTACATCATTTCAATATATTTTAAGTAAAATATAATTCCTGCTCTGTCTACATTTGAAAATTGGAGGGGATCCTCATTCATTAGTTGTCTTAATTCATCTACGGAAATCCATCTTGGGTTCTTAGTTTCATCACCTAATTTTAATAACTCACCTTGTGCTTTACAACGGAAGTACACACCAACCGAATCAAAGGGTCATCACAGCACCCTTCCTTTTCTTCCATATAATTTCTAGATTCTCCCAATAATCCCTCCTTAAAAGCTATTAAATAAATCCGCTCTCGTTGTTACAGTAAGGACGCAGGAAGATCGGATAGGCTGCCGTAAACTGCTGCTGATTGGTGGGGCCGAATTCGTCATAGCCTTTCGCCACACAACACTATTCTACTCTACTATATTTGGTATAATTTGTATTTTTATTCCGATATATGTATGATAGTGAAAGAATTATTACTATATTTGGTAATAGAAACAATGTGGAGGGAATCAAATGAAACGTTGGATGTATACACTCGCTGCGATTGCGGTAACTGCCTCGCTGACAGGGTGTAATTTTTCGGAGAAGGCTAGCGGTACTTCAAGAGAAGCCGGATCGCTTAAGAAGCTGGGGAAAGATGAGAAAGCAACAATTAAAGTGATGTATTATGACAAGAATTCCTTCTACCAACAATACGGTAATCTTTTCATGGCCAAAAATCCGAATATTGACGTTGAGGTCATCTCGAATCAAGGTATTTATGGAGCAGGCAAAGATCCTCAGGAAGCGCTTGATAAACTCATTGAAGAAGAAAAGCCGGATATTCTCCTTGTCAACGGTACCGACCAGCTTGAAAAGTTCGTACAAAAAGGACGCCTGTATGCGCTGGACGATGTCATCAAGCAGGATAAATTCGATGTGGAGAATATCCTTCCAGCTACACTGGAAACGATTAAGCTCAAAGGCGAAGGCAAGTTATATGGACTTTCACCAGATTTCTACAGTCAGGCTCTTTACTATAACAAGGATCTATTCGAGCAGTATGCCATAGAGCTTCCGAAAAATAAAATGAGCTGGGAAGATGTCATTAATCTCGCCAAACGATTCCCGACCGACGGTCAGGGAGATCAGCGAATTTACGGATTTTCCGCTTATTCTTACATGCGTGAAGGAGTCGCCTATCAATATATGAGCAGCATCGGCACAACGCTGGGTCTGTCTTACATCGATCCTGAGCAGATGAAGCTGACGATCCAGACAGATGCCTGGAAGAAGGCTTTGCAGCTTACCGTCGACTCTCTGAAATCCGGTGCGTTGTATATGCCAAAAAATCAAAACGCCGATTCTAATGCGCCTCGCATGTACGAGGATTATCTCAAAGAGAATTTGTTCGCCATGGGCAAGGTTGCGATGACGATTGACGGCAGCTATATGATGCAAAATCTGCAAGAGGCCAAAGACCGCCTGAAAGATGTTAAGCCTATCAATTGGGATATCGTCACGGTTCCCGTTGATCCGCAAAATCCGGACTTTTCTAACTCTGTTTCCGTATCCAATGTATTCGGTATCAATGCACAATCGCCCAATACGCGGGCAGCCTGGGAATTCATTAAATATATCAACAGCGATGAATTCGCTAGAGTCATGTCCAAATCTTCGAGCAGCCTGATGACCCGCACCGCTTACTCCAAAGAAAGGGACGGCCATAATCTTGAGCCATTTTATCTCCTGAAACCTAATCCTGACAAGAGCTATAAAGGTTACGAGAAAATCCCAGGCGGCTTCTACCAGCCGTTCAGTACGCTTGCCAATCAAGAAATTCAGGCCGTTATTGACGGGAAGAAATCAGCTGATGAGGCACTTAAGACGATTCAAGATAAAGGACAAGAACAATTACTGCAAGCCAAACAAGCGGATGATGCCCAGAAAGAGGCTCAGTCCAAGCAGAAATAAAGCCAAGAGGCTGCCTCTAAGGTTCTTTTCAAACCTTGATTTAACCAGCATTTGGATCGGTTCGCGCCGAGGCAGCAAAAAAAGAAGCTACGGTTTATTGAAATCGTAGCTTCTTTTGCTTGCAACAGTTTAAACCAGAGAGCAAAAAAAGGGTCGAAATCGGTAATGATATTAAGGCATATTTGTATTTCCTTCGGCATGGGCAGTATCTCCACTTGCGTTAGTTAGGTATCCTTCTGAATGAGAAGCCGTACCGCTGGTATAATGACACGTTGTAAACAGGCATTAGTACAGTTACTCTAGCCATAGTCACACCTCCCACTTGTTAATCAATCTATTTATTTTATGTGAGAGAGTTGTAAATCGACATGTATAACTGTCATCGGACTAAAGAAATGCACGTTTGGCTAACTAATACTTAGGTTCTTTTTGAGGTAGAACACTCATCTTTTATAGGTTGTGTCACATGTTTTTTAGGCTACCGAGATAAAATTGCGGTAGCCTGAAGTGTAATCCAAAGTATCTATACTCTGACGAATCCGTAACGCTTCATTAACAAGTCGATGCCATTCTGAGGGTAATTTTTCTAAAAGATAGTAACCACCTTCATCTTTTGTAACGATTGTTCTATGTTCAAGCGTAAAAGCAATTTTTCCCAGCGTTAGTACCGCATCATCTATCCAATGATCTTCGAAAAAACCTCAAAATTCTTCGCCTTATCCGCCCAGTAAACGTTCAGATTATACTTCATGGCAGCTTGAATATCTTGCCATATTTTTATTATAGCCATCTTTGGAGAGGCTGATCGTCATGTAAAAAGGGATTATGAAGCTTGGTTAGTTCTAGATAGAACTTATGTTTCATTTCTTATGGAACATATGGCCAAAAGAAAAACAAAAGCCCATGTACACATGTAAGTAGGAATCCTGGACATAGACTTGTTCATCAAATATATATTCTACCAATATAACTACCCAATCCAAACTATAAGAATTCAATATACTATATAAGTTTAATAGGAGGGAGTTGAAACTTAAATTGAGTATATTAACGGTAGTAGCGCTGCGAAAAGCGGCTACGAAAACGATCCCAATTTACCGTGAAATTGTTTGTAATCCGGTATATGCAACACGCTTAACCATCGCGATCCGGAACAATAATTTGGATTCACTCAATCGTTTATTCAAGGAAGTTACATCTGGTTTCAACGATTTTGGAACCAATAGATTTGGATTTAGCATCGGCTTTAAGGCTCCGGCTCCGGCGGATCAAGTAGAAAATGCGACCAACACAAAAGGGAGTGTCCGCTTAACGGTAATCAGCTTGAGAAGCATTTCTAAGAGGATTCTGCCGTTATACCGTAAAATTAGCAGTAACAACGCGTTCGCCACCCAGCTCGTCCTAGCTGCAAGAAATAGAAACAATACCATACTTCGCGCATTAATATCACCATTGCTACCAGCCAATAGTTTGGTATCTGTACGGGGGGACCGCACAGGTATTATACTTGAGATTAAGTCAGTGACGGGTGTTGTGTTTATTACTCAATTTTTTGTATTGTAAATTTTTATCCCATTATTTGATTGAGTGTTACCAGCGATCTAAAAAGGAGTTCGAATGAACGAAAAGTGAGGTAATATCTTAAAGTTTGATTTATTTATTTTCTCATCGAATATACTAATCATTTAATCCCTTTCCACCCAGAATTTGCTGCATACATTTTCAACCCTTGACTCTCGAGTTTTGGATTGTTTGGGTTCAGAAAAATAAAGAATGTATGCTCTTTGCCGTCCCGGCGTCAATGCTTCAAAAGCAGTTTTCAAGGCAGGGATTTCATCGAATTTATTTTGAAGTTCTTCAGGGATTAAGAATTCTGTATTCTTCTTAAAATTCACTTCCAAACCGGCTTTTTCAACTTCAATGGCTTCATAAATATAGGCTTTCAAGATGGTTTCCATTTCAACTATTTCTTGAACATTGGTGAACCGAATCTGGCGCGCCCCCTGTACATTCTCCGTTTGTTGGATTAGAATCCCATGGGCATCCTGTAACAAGGCACCTTTGTGAAACAGAAGCGCACAATATTCTTTAAATCCATGTATTAAAACTATGTTTTTTCTCAAACTCGTAACAAGGATGCATCCACTTAAATTCTTCGGTCAGCTCACAGTCAAGAACGATATTTCTCAACTTCTCATATTCTTCCTTCCACTTTTTGGCTTTACTTAAAAATCCATCAACCTTAGGATTCATTCTACTATTTGTCATCAAGGAACACCCCTCATCAATTTTTCGTTCAGCTGACAGTTTGTCCGAAATGTTAAAGCATGCACATCTAACCGGACACGAAGGAAAACTTCTTGCCTACCCCTCGCGGCAGCTCCCCACTATCGTTCTCTGTTAGCTTAATAACGCAGAACATTTTATGGGAATAGAACCTCTAAATAAACGCACAGAAGAAAACCTACTGTAACGATGGAAACAAGAAATGATACTACTTTGACCAAAATTTGATGCCTTCTCGGAATATCCCCAAACCTATTTGGTAGGTCATCAGTAGTGACAACAGAGCCACGGCAGGAATCCCGCCATGGCTCTGTTTCGATTGCGGTTATTGTTCCAACACCTTTTCAAGCTCGCCGCACCAATTACTCCAGCCATACTTAGCTCCACCCAGTGCTTGAGCATTTGAGATTCCGGTTTGTTCGAGATGAAGGTTAACCTTTCCGTCCCCTAAATCCTGCAGCGTCCAGGTGACCGTGTGCTTCTCTCCGCTAGCCCAAGTATAGGACAACCGGTTTGGTGCGTCCACGATAAGCACTTCGCCGTCAATAATTCCATTCCACCATTCGGTCGGCTGAGTGCGAAACTGAAAATGGTGTCCTACAACGGGCTTAAAATCATTTTCCATCGCCTGACCGGTGTGGATGTTGGCCACCCACTTGGCAAGCTTGCTTGAATCGGTTAAGGCGGACCAAAGCTTCTCAATCGATGTTTTGTACTGAAAATCCAAGGTTAATGTTAAACTCATTCTTCTTCCTCCTCTAATAGTTGGTTCAAGCGCAACATATTCGTACGCCAAAAATTACTGTAATAAGCCACCCAATCTTGAATTTCTCTGAGTGGAGAGGCGTTTAACCTAAATCGCGTTTCTCTACCGACTTTTCGATCAAGTACCAGTCCGGCCTCTTTAAGGATTGTCAAATGCTTGGATACCGCAGTACGGCCCATTGGAAACTGTGCCGTTAATTCATGAAGCGGTATCTCCTCTGCCTCTGCTAACAGACGAATTAGTCGGCGCCTAGTCGGATCTGCAATCGCGTCAAACACATCTCGCAACTCGTTGTTCTCGCTCATGGCACCCACTCCAAAATATTATTTTCTGTAGTAAAAATCTATTGGTGGTATGAAGAGACAGCCGTTGATTTCACCACCTCCTTAAAGTTTGCGGCTCTTCGGACGTAGCGCCCACGAGGCGATATTTAGTGCAGCATATGAGAGCGGAAGGATAATATGAAACCCGTAATCACCATAATCGTTAGCAAACACATGAGATAATGCCGCACCAGTCATTAAAAAGAAGAGACCAGCATGAGCCCATTCTTTAAGCCGAGGAAAACCTGGCACGACGATAGCAATGACTCCAAGTAATTTCCAACTCCCGAGAATGTTCGTAACGTATAATGGGAAACCAATATTGGTCACTAACTCGACATTTCCCCCATATCGCATCAGTTGCCCAATACCACTTAACGTAATAGATGCTGCGAGTAGTAATGTGACTGACCAATAAGCAATCATTTTTCCTCGGGGCTGGGTTTCTACTTTCGCGGTTGTTTCCGCACCAATGATCGTACTCATTTTGTTTCCTCCTCATAATTGTTTCAAGTTAAACTTATTCAGGTTCCAAACTTTCCAAATGACTAATTACTAATATGACACCATTTGGTGACACTTTGATTATAGGTCACCATTTGGTGTCGTGTCAACAACATTTTTAAACTCCATATGAAAACGTTAGTTAGCAATGTGACAACACTTTATGCCATTTGGCTCTTTGACTAAATGTTAAAAAGCCTCGGCGCAATATTGCCGAAGCTTTTTGATCATGACTCGGTTTTGGTAGGCGTCAGGACTACTTGATTAATGACATCAACACCGGCTTGTTCGCATGCTTTTCCAATTTATGAATACATTTAAGTATTCGATAAACAGGAGGACACAAGTCATGTCACAACACGGGCAATCGTTCATGAGAGGTACGCTGGTCTTGTCTGTCGCTGCTTTCATCAACCGTATTCTCGGTTTTATCAGCGGCATGTATATCGCTCGCGTACTGGGCGCAGAGGGAATCGGCATCTTGATGATGGCGCATCCGCTCGTCCCGCTCGTCATTACGATTACGGAGCTTGGATTGCCGGTTGCAATTTCAAAGTTGGTCGCAGAGGCCAACGCTCGCGGCGAACGGATGAAAGTGAGGCGCATCCTGCATGTATCCCTCGCTGTTACGGGCGTCTTGAGCGTAGCGCTCACGACCGTCACATTACTTGGATCTGAGTGGATCGCATCCATTCTGCTAAGCGACCAACGCGCTTATTACGCGATGCTGGCGATTACGCCGATCGCGCCGATCGTCGCTGTCTCCGCCGTATTAAAGGGATATTTCCGCGGCATGCAGCAGATGAAGACCATTGCCGCTTCCGATGTGCTGGAGCATACGGTGCAAATCGCCTGTGTACTTGCGCTGGTCCACCTATTGCTGCCTTATGGCGTCGCTTATGCGGCTGCCGGAGCAATGGCTGCCTCTGTTGTCAGCGAAGCGATCAGCCTCCTATTCTTGGTGACAAGCTACAAGCTATACGGTGAATCGAAGATGCCGGGCGAGACTTGGGCAAGCCACCTGAAACAAGGAAGAAGCACACTCGGCGAGCTGCTGCAGATCGGACTGCCGACGACCGGGCACGGTGTCATTCATTCGTTATACAGTACCTTCCAGCCGCTTCTTATTACAACTAGCCTGGCGCTGGCCGGCATCGGCACGGCGTTAGCCACGAAGCAATTCGGCCAGCTGGCCGGCTATGCGTTTCCGCTGCTGTTCATGCCAAGCTTTATCACGCAGTCCTTGTCCACCGCTCTTATTCCTGCGATTGGCGAGGCAGCGGCGAACAAGAACAGTCTACTCATACATGAGCGGATGAATCAGGCTATGATCTTGGGACTTCTGATCGGCGCGCCGGCGACCGTTATCCTGTACGAGTGGGCAACTCCACTAACGACACTTATCTATAATACGCCGGAAGCAGGATTGCTTCTGAAAATACTGGCGCCGATGTTTTTCCTGCATTATTTCGACGCTCCGCTTCATGCAATTCTGCTCGGGCTCGGCCGCGCGAAAGCTACGCTGTGGAATTACGTAATAGCCACCGTATTCAAGGGTGTCTCGATCTTCGTGTTCGGCAGCCAATTTGGTATTATTGGCGTTGCGTACGGCATCGGTATCGGCATTGTGATACAAACACTGCTTAACTTCTTTTCCATTTCAAGCTCGATCGGATTTTATTGGAGTATTCGTCCTTATGTCAAGGTTGGGATCTGCATGATGCTGATGGTGATATGCGGACACTCGACCTATAATTATGTTGCCAGTCACGGTATGCCGCAGTTATGGTGCGTAATCACTTCAATCGTCTGTTCCTTGTTTCTCTATTTCGCCGCACTCATATTGACGGGTACGTTGAATTGGAAAAATACACGCCACCGATTTTCGATTCCATGGTAAGTTTACTTGAAAAAGAAAAAGCAGCCATGATCGGCTGCTTTTTCGCTGCTGGCTTATAGCGTAATGTTCTTTTTCCATGCTAATTAATGCCTTGCTCAATCATCTTAAATTTCTAATAAAAAATTAAAGGAAAAGTAAATGTAACGCAAGCTGCCCAAAGTCCGTAGACCGGCAAATACTTAGTAACGGCATCTTGGATGGCCAACGGTCCGGTTTTGTTTTGTAGAAAACGCATATAGGAGAGCATAATCCAAATTAGATTGGCCCAGATAAGTATGTTAACGCCTAAAACAGCAAGTCTGTTGGGCGTAATCCCATAAGAAGAAAGCCTGAACACTATGGCTGATAAAGCCACACTGTCAATGATAAGAGCAAGAACAATTAGAGCAAAATTTATATAATCAGAAATGTTCTTTTTCTCGTCTGTGCCGCTTTCGGTAATGGAGAATATGGTGACGGCCAATACACTAAGGAGTATTCCGTTGAAAGATAGGAGGAAATCGCGGTCCAAGAATGGATTTTTCCCGACCCAAATAACCGTTATAAGATAGACCAACAATGTTGCCAGTACAAGAGGACTAAAAATTTTGGCTATATAGGGTGCTATATTTTTAGCAAGTTTAAGGTTCCTAGATACGAGGTATGTAGCCACAAGAGCGAGCGCGGCAGCACCAAATAAAACGACATTTTTGAAATAAAAATCAGATATATCCATGCCGACAAATCTAAATAACTGCATGGTTAATGCGGTTAGCAGCATTCCGCTTATTGCCATACTGGCGTAGAGTATGCAAAGTTCCCCATTAAATTTAAGATAGGCTAATCTTATGCTGCCTCTGCCAAATTCATTTCCTGTAAATGCAAGCCCTACTACTACCCACAAGAATATGGGAAGGTGTATATACGCCAGGATAATACTGTCTTTTTGCTCTAGTGGCAGCATATTCAGATAAAACCCGGAGATTAGGAAAGACGATACTAGGGTGTACAGAACATTTTTTTTAGGGAAATTATTGAATATAAAATAGATGGCAATTAAGGGAAGAATACCAAAGACAAGGTTAATAGGGGCTATAGCTTGCTGTTCGACAAAATGAAAAATGATCCTTGTGCTAATCCCGGCCAGAATTGCTAAAATCCCCATGGATAAGAAATCTTTCCGAAACAAGGAAGCTTTTTCTGTATGTACAGTCTCCTTGAAATGCAATCTTTCATACCAAACGGCAAGAACCTGCGAATCAGGGTTTTGTTCCCAGGCGTAGGAGAATGACTTTTTAAAAGTTTCGGGTTCTTTTCTAAACATTCTCTCCAGCTCTTGGGGATTAGCCATATTTTCAATAATCAGATTGTTATTATCCATGGTTCTACCTCCCCCTAATCATCGTCCTGAGTGTTTCCGTCACTTCTGTATTCTAAAATATCTCCAGGCTGACAATCTAAAGCCTTACAAATCGCCTCTAAAGTGGATAATCGAATCGCTTTTGCCTTTCCATTTTTCAATATAGAGAGATTAGCCATCGTGATTCCAACCCTCTCCGAAAGTTCTGTTACGCTCATTTTCCGTTTAGCCAACATCACATCAATATTGATAATAATCGCCATGTCATTCACCTCAGACCGTTAAGTCATTTTCTGATTTTATATCTATGGCATTTTTTAAAAGCTTTTGAAGAATAGCAGCAAAGACTGCAATCACCAGGGAGGCAAAAATCATGACCATTCCGATTACTATGATACCTGGGGCATCGTCTTTCTCTGCTATGAGATAGAAGAGTGGCATGCCTACCACATATAGGATACTGATTGTGATTGCACAGTATTTTATATTCTTTAAAACTTGTACAGATAATTCCGAGAAAGCTTTGTTCTTGTCAATATAGCTTAAAAGTTTAAAAGCTTGATACAGAGCAAAGTAAAAAGGTATCGCCGTTGCATACAAATCGACTAAAACGAGATATTTCATATAAGTATGATCTGGATACAATTCTGCTGCAAATTTCGCTATCTCTGGCACCAAAAATATACACAAAGCAAGAATCGGAATTCCAATAAGAAAAACAACTACCTTTAAAAAGAGTGTTTCTCGTTTCATAATATGCACCTCACTTAGTTATTGTCAATTTGATTTTAATACATAATTTATCGTTTTACAATAAATAATTACCGATAATAATTATATTATTGTTGTTATATAAATATCCCTTTAATTTTAGACAAAGATAAAAAGCATTCCTCATTACCAAGAAATGCTCTATACCTTTTAATTTATAACTCGTTCCACTATCTGCCCTTTAGTTGCAAAAAGAGCCCCACAGCAACTGGCTGTGGGTCTGAGTCTGTATATTTAAAAGGGGGTCGAGTTTTATTATAGGCTTGATTCAATAGCTCCGTCGGGAGCAATGCTTATTAAATTTAATTTAATCATTAAACTAATCACTAACACTAAAACAGGAATCATTACAAATAGTAATCCTACTCTCAGTAATACAGCGACCTCTTCTTCCATAAGCATAAAAATCATCACTCTGTTCTCCAGACCTAACAAATAATCCCATATATTTAGACGCTGTAAATGCACTGATAGTTGCGTATAACTGCCCGTAGATTAACACTCCCTTAAGCAATGAGAGTCCCCATTTTAATCAGCATGGTGATTACCTTCCCCGCATACATCTAGGGTAGAACAGGTTAATTCGGGGGTGTGTAAATGATAAATAAGCCGAACTTCCTCCTGATTGTTGTCGATGAGGAGCGGTATCCTCCTCTCTATGAAAGCCCCGAGATTAGAGCTTGGCGGCTCACAAATCTCCCCACCCACGAACGGTTGCGCGCGAATAGCGTGGAACTCCACCGTCACTATATCGGTAGCGCTGCGTGCTGTCCGAGCCGGGCTACGATGTTTACCGGCCATTACCCCTCACTCCATGGTGTCTCGCAAACGAACGGCATCGCGAAAAGTGCTTTCGATTCAGATATGTTCTGGTTGCCGCCGAATACTGTGCCTACGATGGGCAATTACTTTCGCGAGGCAGGGTACCAAACATATTACAAAGGCAAATGGCATATTTCGTATGAAGATATTCTGGTTCCTGGAACTAAAGATGATATGCCTAGCTACAATCCTGCAACTGGTGTGCCGGACCCACAGCGGGAACAGCTTTATTTGTCCGCAGATCCGCTGTATGCCTTCGGCTTCTCATCTTGGATCGGGCCTGAACCCCATGGCCGCAATCCTCGTAATTCCGCTTCATCGGCAGCTACAGGTTTGAGCGGCAGGGATGTCGTTTACGGTACAGAGACTGTTAAGCTGATTGAGGCGCTGGATCATCTAAAGCGTACCGACTCTGGTGCAAAGCCATGGCTCGTCGTCGCCTCCTTTGTAAACCCGCACGATATTGCATTGTATGGTATGCTGACCGACCATCTACCGAACTTGTTTCATTTCCAGGTCGATCCGATGCCGGAAGTCCTTCCTCCGCCCACGATCGGTGAATTTCTGAATACGAAGCCACGTTGCCAGGCCAGCTACCGGGATACTTATCCAATAGCCCTGCAGCCAATCGTAAATGAGTCGTTTTATCGAAAGCTGTATTATCAGTTGCAAAAAAATGCCGACCTGCAAATAATGAAAGTTTTAGAAGCGCTGAGCCGCTCTTCTTTCAGTGACGACACTATTGTCATTTTCACTTCAGATCACGGCGAGCTGCTGGGCGCCCACGGCCATCTGCACCAGAAAATGTACTGCGCTTATGAAGAAGTTCTGCATGTGCCCTTCCTCATTCACAACAAGCGCCTCTTCCCGCACAGGCAAAGCTTTTCAGAGTTAACCTCCCATGTCGATCTTCTGCCTACGATGCTTGGACTTGCGGATGCAGACATTCCCGGAATTCAATACCGGCTGCAAAGCTGCTTCAGCGAAGTCCGCCCCTTCGTTGGCCGCGATCTTACGCCTTACTTACTCGGTCGCAAAGAGCTTGGGGGAGTCTCCTGCCGTAGGGAGCCGGTTTATTTCATGACCGATGACGATATAACACGTGGCCAGCATCAATTCAATCCATTAGGGAGAGCTTACACCTCTGTCGTTCAGCCTAACCACATCGAGACCGTTATCGCCGATCTACCCGGACAGCACGGACTGCCAAATCAGTTATGGAAATTTTCCCGTTACTTCGACAACGAGCAGTTCTGGAGCGAACCGGGTGTACGAGACCTCACGATTCAGCTGTTTGGTGAAGTATGTGCAGATCCAAAACAAACATCTACTCCCACTTGTCATGTTACTTGCAAAACCGATCCGGTTCCTGAGCAATACGAGTTCTACAACTTAACCGAGGATCCGTTGGAAACCCGTAATCTCGCTCACCCTTCTTGGGCCACGCCGCAATCGGAAAAAGTCCGACTGCATATGGTCCGTTTATTGGAGGAGCAACGAAGCCAGAAGCGTTTGAGACCAGAACAAGGTGACCTTCGATATAAGGGGAATACCGATTTTAGATAATGAGTTGTACAAAAGGAAAACGGCGTGGAAAGGCAAAAATACTCTGTCGGCAATTGGAAGAGTAAGGGTAGTGCACTGACGCAATCGAATGGGCATTTCTGAGCACATTTACCCAAAAACGTAATGAAGGCTGCCGAACGTTTCCTCGGCAGCCTTGTCGTTTTCTTATTCAGCTCTCGTTCTGCGTTAGGTTAATTCCATGAGTATTTGTTTTGCATAAAAATCCCAGTCTGCTTCGTCTGTGTAAGCCTCGCTACGACTTTGAATAAATCTGGGCTCAACAGCATCTTGGGACAAGGTTTAGAGTACACAATGTGCATTCAGCCTTGATAGACGTTTTTCCAGCATCTCAATTTCTGCAGAATTTATAAATGCCGCTCGATGATTTACATGGAACCTCTCTAAAAGATAAAATACACCGTTTGATGGTTTCGTATGACCAAGTGAATCAATCCAATTGTATTGTTGCTCAAGATAATCAACATGACGATTTAAAAGCTTAATATGTTCATCCTTAGGCCGCCGATCATTTTATTTCGGCAGCCTTCTCTTAATGTAATTGAAATAGCGTTTTCCTATAGCATAACCAATCATCGCTCGTTTCTCGTTAGTGTAAAAACAACTTCATTTCCTTAACGTTAAAGAATGACCTAGAAACCAGGTATATAATTCCGGATTATCGTATGTTTCTGTCCATGAGTTATGATTCATCTCAGGATAAATTGTGAAAGTGACATTTCCACCATTTGCGCGAAGTACGTCTACCATTTTTTCCGATTCAGCAATAGGAACTACATCATCCTTCGCGCCATGGAATGCCCAGGTGGGCGTTCCTGTTAGTTCATTTATCCGGTTGGGGTTACCTCCACCACATATTGGAGCAATAGCCGCGAACCTTCCTGGATACTCTGCTGCTAAGTGCCACGTCCCATAACCACCCATGCTTAGCCCCGTCAAGTTTAACCGATCTGGATCTACGTTGTAGTTTGCGATGATCTCATCCACTAAGGCCATCAATCCGTCTTGTTCAGCATTCCAAAAAGAATCCTCCGGGCATTGAGGGGAAATCGTAATGAATGGAAAAAAAGGATCCCGTTCTGCTATCATAGGAATTCCATGAGCTTTTACCAACTCCAGTTCATCTCCACGCTCACCTGACCCGTGAAGAAATAAGATTAAAGGCCACTTAATTGAGGATTCTTTTTCATAACAATCTGGCAAATGTAAGAGGTATTTCATCCGCACTTTTTTTGTTACTTCTATTTCAAATTTATTTGCGGTTTGACTCATTGTATCTCCCTCACTTTTGCGATATCTCCCATATGGGATAAAGATAAAATTCCCCATATTTCCCGAAATTCCTTCAGTTGTTTGTGGAGAACTCCTCCAGACCTATCTTTTCAATTATTGGATGATCAGTTGCCCAATCTAGCATTGAGGCTGCCCGGTTGGTTCCGCGGCAGCCTTGTTTTTGTGTTATTCAGCTGGTATATAGGTTACACCTTCTGTGTAGGAATTGTTAGCATTCCAGATTATGTATTCATTAACACCAGCATCTTTTAAGGCTTTAATTTGTGCATCTACTTCAGACTTGCCATATTTAATATAATTGCCAGCACCTAACCAGCTTGCTGTAAAATCTTGAATCCAAGGACGTGATAAGGGGGGAGTCTGGAGCTGTGCAAACTTCTCTTTTTCAGCCTTCATATATTCGGTAACAAGTCTATAGGGATCTTTATCTGGTTTTGGAATTCCGAAATAACCATTAGACCAATGACTTGGATAAATCATAGACGAAATTACATCTACTGAGCTTGAAATGCGGTTAAAGTTCTGACCGATACCTGGAGCTTCAGGCAATGTAGCCGTATATCCGAAGATATCAACAGACACTTTTACTTTATACGGCTTTAGTTGTTCTCTGGCATATGCGACAAAGTCGCTGACAGCATCAACACGAAGCTGTGTCATACGTGCTTTATCGCTAAAATCCGGTGCTTGGGGTGCATGTTTTTTTAGATCAGACATACTCTTTTGAACATCGTCCACTGCTTTTTTATTTTCATCGGTTTTTGCTGAATTGTAGGTATTCGTAGCATCTGTCAACTTTATTTGTAAAGAAGTCAAATCGTCTTGATATTTCTTAGAGGCTTCCGTATAATCTTTTTCTTCTTGCACAAACTTAGTTGGTTTTTTATCCTTGTAATCGCCCAATGAATATTTAAGAACTTTGTCCCTACTTTCAAAGCCTTCCGGAAATCGAACATAGTCAAATTGGATCTCTTTAAACCCAAGTTCTGCAGCTAATTTTGCAACATCAACATTATAATGCCATGTTTCTTGAAGGAATGGGTTGATAAACCCGTCACCTTTTCCATTACGCCAAACACTGTTGCCGTCTAAATAAGAGAGGTCTGGACGTTTTTTCGCCAAAACCGTATCTTTAAAGGCTACAATACGTGCGATAGGATAAATTTTATGCTGTTCAAGTGTTTTCATGAGTGCTTGGGGATCTTTTATGTAAGGTTGGCCAAATTCTGCAAATTTGCCCTCAGGTTTAAATGTGATATACCCGTCATCATCCTTTATATCTATCACCATTGCATTTAGGTCTGTATTATCAACAAGTGATAGAAGTTTAGACATATGGCCCCCTCCAGCTGACCAACCTGTTACATAAATTCCACGTACTGCATCTGGATAATCGAAGTGTACTGGGGGATCAAATGCAGGCGCTTGACTTGCTGCAGGTGTTGGCGACACTGCGAGCGGTGAATATGAGGGCGATGGCGCGGATATGGGTGTGGGTGTGGGCGTCGGCGTGATTTCTGGTGCAGACGTTGATGGCGGTTCAGATGGATTCGGCGTGTTTAAAGCGACTTTTGACGACAAACAAGCTGACAACGAGAGCACTAAAAATAGCATAATAAAAATAAGACCTTGTTTCTTCACGATGTTCTCCCCCTTCTCCCAAAATCACTCAATTCTAATAGTTATTTTTAATTGGTAATAACGGAAAATTTGATACTCAATAATTGAAATATTCGCGAAGCGATTAAACTATGCTGCTCGTTTGTACAATAAATAAAAAAAGAGCCGTCTAAGCAGCTCCTGCACTAAAATTCCTCGTTAGCTAAAACGTTTCAGCATATGCCCTCTTCATCTTTATCCTGAAGGTTTGTTCCGAAAAATGCTTCTAACAAATCGTAACCCGGAGGTAAAGAAATAGTCCTCTTCTATCGGATACATTAGTGTTGTGTTGAATACCAGTCCAGCACTCGTAAGGCGCGGAGAGTGTTCCAGCGGCTAGGCTCGCCTTCCACACCTTCCATGTCGAAGTGAACTCGATCGGGGTGAGAGTTCTCGAGCGGCCATTTCCCGTTTTGGTCTTGTTTCTTCGCCACCAGACCGACGGCCTCGGTGACCCGTTCATCGGGTTCGACACCAGCGCTGCGTAAGTAATCCAGACCCCGCAGCACGTCGTAATGCCACGTGGTCGGGAACGAGAAACGCTTCCAATTGGGATCGATCACCTCGCCGGATGACAGGGACCTCAACATGCGACGCTCCAGAAGGTACTCTTGTGCCCGGACGCGGGCTTCGGTCACCGCAGCAGTTTCACCCTTAGCCTTCTCGTACTCTAATAGTCCTTCCAAGACACATATGGTACTGTGGAACGAGGATCGTCGACTTTGAGGGGCGTTGCAATTCCAACCTCCGTCCTCAAGCTGCTCACCGAGGAGTCGATCGACTAGCCGAGCGCTTGCCACTCCGAAGTAGGCACCCACTCCAAGGATCCAACCATTGACACAGGGCTCAGTCTCTCCGTCGAAGTAGGGCCGACCGCCCATTTGCCGCGGCCAGGTGATGTGGTCACGCACTAGGCCGATCGATCTGCGGGCTTCCTCACCCGACGGATCCAAGCCTAGGTCCTTCAAAAGCAGCAAGGTGTAGCTCGTGCATAGCCAGTTCCGTGCGTCGGCGTCACCGCCCCAGTTGCCCTCGGAAGATTGCAGGCCGAGGACCCGGGCACCCCAACCTTCAGAGACAATCCGCGACCGCTCTGCGGCAACACAGTTATCGGGCTCTTCGGTTAGGTCACGCATCACCTGCCAACGGATCGCAGGGTCCCCGCCAAGCAGCCACTCTATTACTGATTTCTTTGGCTTCGGGATTTGCCAATCGGGATTTTTTGTAGTCATCTAATGGTCCTCCTTAATTTGGTCAAGTTCATACTACGTATCCTCCTTGGCTGTTTTTGACCATCGCTAAATATTTATATTTTTATATTAAGGTATGCCTTCAACAGAATCGTTCTGCGTTTTTTGAGTTTTTTGAACAATTATTGTAACCGATTATTTTCTTTAAAGAACATTGCTTTCATTGCAAAACGAGGCAAAATTAATTGCCTTCGCCATCTAGAAGGTTGATTTATTAATCGATACAGCCATTCCACATTTAACTTCTGCCATATAATTGGTGCTCTTTTTACTGTCCCCGCAATGATATCGAGACTTCCTCCAACGCCAATAGCAACCCTTACATTTAATTTGTTTTTAAACTTATGTATCCAAAATTCAGCTTTTGGGGCTCCAAGTGCAACTACTAAAACATCGGGACTCAAGGTCGCAATTTCATCTACAATTTGCGCCTCATCTTTATGATCAAAAAAGCCATGCTGTCTACCCAGAACGGATACATTTGGGTATCTCTTACCTATTACTTCTGTTGCCTTTTTACTAGTCATCTCATTCGCGCCCAGTAGATAAAACGACCAATTATTTCTGTTCCCTATCTCCAATAAATTGATTAAAAGATCACATCCTGTAACACGTTCGGGAAGTGGATTTCCCTTTAAACGAGAGACCATGACAATACCTGCACCATCAGCGGTTAGGTGACCCGCCTCGTCAATTATGGAACGGAGCAGTAAATCATGCTGACAAGACATGGCGATTTCTGGATTTAGTGTTACCACATGAAACAGTTCATCTTTTTTTTCCGTTATTACTTGGTCAATAATATGGACTGTATCTTCCATAGTTATTTTTGGTACTGGAATTCCCATTATTTGCGAACAGTTCTCCATAGAATCCACCTTAGGCTTTTAGCCATATTTTAACATAAAGGATTACTCCAAACTATCCTACTCTTCGTATTCAAGGATAGCTCTTAACGTGTTTCAACCCCCTCGACTCAGAAAACAAAAAAGCTTACCCGACTCAGGGCAAGCTCATGGTTTAAGAGTTAATAAATTTAGATGATGCTTTCTTAAGAAAGGGAAATATCAGACCGCTGCATTAACGATGGTTAGAATGATGATTAACGCAGTAAACATGAGGGCCGGTGCCGTTTTGCCGATCGGATCTTTGACCCTGAAATGCGCGAGGCACGCCAGTAACATCGTAATTCCAAGCCAAATGCAAGCCCACGTGACCGCCTCTGAATACCAGTAGCCGATGATTAGTATAGCGGCACCGACTAACTGGACGACGCCTGTGACGACACGAAACCACTGTGGTATTCCAAGATTGTTGAAAATATCGACCCAATATTTGGCCCCTAAAGTCTTTGCAGTGCCTGAAAATACATAGTATAAGGCCAGCAAGCTTTGAAGAACGATGAAAAGAACAGTCATTAGGATTTCCTCCCCTTATTTTAAGTAACAATGATTGATCACTGGTGTCCTCTTGTGAGAATTCGGAACGTGACGCCGAATTTATCCGTTACATTGCCGTAAGCGGGGCTGAAAACAATCATCTCCTTAGTTTAAATGTTTTTTTGCCAGGACACCCGGTATGGCCTCTTCTTTCGTAGTGGCCGATTTCCCTTGTCATTAACTATGTCGGAAGTCAGTAAGGAAACGTGACCGATTCGGTGAAAAAAAATTTTTAGAATGCGTAACTCAGAAAATACTGCAGATATCGTATATCTCTGTCACATCTGTTGAGTTTCATACGACATATAAGTAAAAATGAAAACGAAGGAAGGGCTGTAACGTATGAACGATCATCATTGGCTTGTGGAACAATTCGAGGCGCATCGGAATCACCTGCAAGTGGTGTCTTACCGGATGCTCGGATCTCTGAGCGAAGCGGATGACGCTGTACAGGAGTCATGGATACGCCTTAGCCGCTCCGATACTAGTGGAGTCGAGAATATGGGAGGATGGCTGACAACAATAGTCTCCAGGGTGTGTCTGGATATGTTGCGATCTCGCAAATCGCGGCGTGAGGAGCTTACGCTGGTGAGTGTACCTGAGCCGGTTGCTAGCCGCCAAGATGGAAGCGATCCCGAGCACGAAGCACTGCAGGCTGACTCTGTTGGTCTTGCGATGCTTATGGTCCTCGGAAATTTGAATCCCGCCGAACGCATTGCGTTCGTATTGCACGATATTTTCGCCTTGTCTTTCTCGGACATCGCTCCGATCATAGGGCGTAACGAGGTTGCAGCAAGACAGCTTGCGAGTCGTGCTCGTCGTCGGGTTCAGGGGGCTAAAACAACCGCTGATTCAGAGGATTTCAAGCGAAAACGAGAGCTTGTAGATGCTTTCCTAGCTGCGTCGCGCTCAGGAGATTTTGAGAAACTTCTTGCGGTATTAGACCCCGATGTCGTGCTCCGAAACGATCCTGCATTTCCACCGGTCGCCGCATGGCCAGTTGTTCACGGTGCGCATGATGTGGCCATGGGATTCGTTGGTCGTGCCCAAGGTGCACGGCCGGTGCTCGTGAACGGATCTGTGGGCGCAGTCGTGGCTCCTCGCGGTCGACTACTTTTCGTACTCGAACTCAAGATTGTGGATGGGAAGATCACCGAGATCGACATGATAGCCGAACAAACTCGTCTTCGCCAGCTCGACATAGCAGAAATGAACGATTGATAGGGCTAGCTTCAAAGAACAGCTATAATAACAATAAAAAGGGTATATCCCCTTTTGAAACTTGCAAGATAGAAAATGGTGAGTTGTGGAGGAATACTCGTCCAATCAATCGGAGCTAAAAAAAGCGATTTTGTTTGAGATCTGGCATGAAGATGCCGAACGATACCAGCCTTTGACGCCAGATATACATTTAGATCTTCCTGCTGAATTATTGAATCAACTGCATGCCCAGGATTTGGAGGTCGTTAAACGTTTTCATCCCAACCGTGACGTGCGCCGTATAGGTTTTGACTGGCCTCCTATCGCGCAATGACAATATAGAGGGCGATTTTATAGAAACCGGGGTCTGGAGAGGCGGAGCTTGCATTTTTATGCGGGGTTTTCTCAAAGTTAACGGGATCAAGGATAGAAGTGTGTGGGTGGCCGACTCTTTCGAAGGATGGTCAAGTCCGATTTCTAAAGGGGTGGTTTAAAGACACTTTACCTTCCGCTCCGATTAAAAAGATTGCAGTGTTGAGATTTGACGGAGATATGTACGGTTCGCCCATGGATTGCTTGTATCATCTGTACCCGAGAGTCTCCAAAGGCGGATTTATTATTATTGACGACTATTGTCTGCCGAATTGCGCAGACGCCGTCAACAACTACAGAAATATGCATGGAATTAATGACCCGATGTATTTGATTGAAGGATGCGGATGTTATTGGCGGAAAATGGAATAGACGCGACAAGGGTTAGCAAATCGAGCAGACCCACGTACATGGGAGGCATCCTTTTCTTTTTCTGTGGTAAGGTCATTATTGACAGGCAATCCCGTCAGCAATTGGACGTTATCTTTCAGCGGCAACAATTATGTCAGAAAAGGATCTCAATCGAAGAAATAAATCAAAGCACCCGATCGGTGCTTTTTCTTTTGCTTAAAAACCAACATTACCTACATTTGGAAAGACTGAAGCATCAGATCGATTCACGGTATTCCATCGGCGTCATCATTGTTCTATTTTTAAATAGTCTAATAAAGTAAGCTGATGACCCTATACCGACTTCATCTGCCACCTCCTGAATTTTTAAATCTGTCTCTTTGATTAATTCCATCGCCTTCTCCATCCTCAGTTCCAAAATAAACTCACTTACATTAACTCCTGTCATTTGCTTAAAAAACCGAGACAGGTACGATGCATTTAAGTAAACAATACTTGACAGCTTGGTGAGTGAAAGGTCTTCTTTAAGATGATTTCCAATATATTGCTTTAACTGGTCTATCATCTCAATCGACTTGATCGTTTGGTCCTTAACACGATAGTCAAAAATAAACTGTGCGAGTTGAATCAGAGTGCTACATTTCTCTTCCCAAGAACGTTCATTTTCCGCATTAAGCACTGCGCTTACAGCTTTCATTGACAATAAATCAGCTGAGTTGGCCGAGCAGTTCACATGATCGAGCAGCATAGCAGAAACAGAGTGAAAAAAATGCTGCCTCGCAAATTCCCATAACGGCTGCAAAGAAGTCGACAAAGTATGAAATAACTCCAGAAAAAACAGCTTCTGACCTGTTTCGAGGAATGCCTCCAGTTGCTTGAGCTTTCTAGTGTAGACATAATACCCCTCTTCGTTCATCTGATTTCCACGATTCTCATTCGCGTCAGGCTTGGACTCGATAATAAGCAAAACTTCTTCATTTTGTCCAATTCCATTCTGCTCACGCCGCAAGAGATTGCCACATTGCCTTCCAATGTCATTCCAGCTCGTATAACCGCCTGAAAGAAATAGAGAAACGGGCAGACGCAGCAAATTTTTGCATACATCATGTATTTCCACCATTATTTCCTTCACATAATTGAGGAATTCTTCTTCTCCTCCCCTATTGTCCTGCTCCTTAGGCTGCAGCATCCACATTAGACTTTTGGAACTGCATACCAAGCTCAGCTTCCGACCGTACTGAAGCAATTCATCGGAAATATTCTGGATGGCATAGAGAAGCAAGGTCTTGTCGGCATGCGTCATATCCTCATACCAACGATCAACTCTGCATGTCATAAGCAGCAACGACTGCTCGGAATCCAGTGAAATGTTCAGCTCTTCCAACCGTTTCGCCCTTGCATCGGCCTGCTCTACGATGTCTTCTTCCATGAGAGCAAGGACGTATTCCTTTTGCAGCAATGGTATCGCTTGTTGTATCTGTCTGCGTGCAGCGTCCTTTAATCGTTCTTCATCCCACTGGCAAGCAATTTCCTGAATCGCCCGATAGAACACCTCCAGAATTTTTTCCTCGCCCTCGGTTTTAATAATAAAATCATATCCCCCGGATCGGATCGCTTGTTGAGCAAATTGAAAATCATTGTATCCTGTCAGAAAAACTACACGCGTCCCCGGCCAACGGGATACGATATGTTTATGGAGATCCAATCCGTCCATACCAGGCATCCGAATATCAGTAAACACCAGATCAAATTTTATTCTTGCCACCAATTCCAATGCTTGTGTGGAAGAGTACGCCCGATGAACTTCAAGATCCAGATCAATAATATCCCGGAACAACTCATAAAGCCCCTCCACAATAATAGGTTCGTCATCAACAACGAGCAGACGATGCATAATCCTCCTCCCCTTCTTGCTTAGCAAGTGGAATGACGATGGAGACGCATAATCCTCCCATCGTTCCTCTCGCAAGCCGCAACCCGCTTGTGGGTCCATATTTAATCTGCAATCGCCGATGAACATTCAGCATCCCTGTTGTTTCCCCGGCGCCATTCTGACCAGACAAAAGTTCATGCATAGCAACCAAACTATTCTCAGACAAATCCGCATTGTCCTCAATAACAATCTCCAATCGATCCGCTGCAACAATAAACCGGATTGCAAGCACGCCTGCCTCCTCTTTATTCTCAAGACCGTGCTTATAAGCGTTCTCAACAATAGGCTGCAGGATTAATCGGGGCACAAGAATTGTGTCCACAACGATTGGAATATCTACAATCGTGAAACGAATACGCATTTGAAACCGCATCTCCTGAATGTTCGCATAAGTTATAGCATGATTGATTTCCTCGCGGAGGATCATCTCATCGGATCCGTTGCGGGTAATATATTGAAAATAATCACCCATATATTTAATGAACCTCATCAGGTTCTCTTTATCATCATTTTTGGCCATATAGTACATCGAAAAGTGACTATTATACAGAAAATGGGGATTGATTTGAGATTGAAGCTGCTTCAACTCCGAGAGCTGCAATCTGTACTTCTGTTCGTAAACTTCTTGAATCAGTCGCTTCACTTGCATAACCATCTCATTGAATCGAGCATACAAATAACCGAATTCGTCTTCATTTGGATGGCCGATGGTTACATTAAATTCACCTTTTTCGACTATTCGAAAAGCGCCAACCAGCCTTCTAAGAGGCGTATGGATAATGCGGTAGAGCCCATAAGAAAAAATAAAAATCATAATAATTGTCATACTCATAATCAACCAAGACCACTGTTTATATTGCTTGAGAGAGCCCATTACTTGCTGCGTAGGGATTACCGCTGCAAGCAAGATTCCAGTCTCATTGGATCTTTCGGCAGCAACAATATACTCACCATCCGTTGTCTTTAGATTTGTAATGTAAGAGACGCTATCCAGCGGAATCGTCTGTAATATCTCGTTCCATAAGTGTTCAGAAATTGTTGTGTTCTGAGAGCTTCCCAATGTCCAGGGAATATCCCCATTGCTGATGAGGAAGGCTTCGCCATGATAACTGCCGGCCAATTGCTCTAGCACATGCTGCAGTCTGGATTGCGCGATTTCCAGTGTCAGTACAAAAAGTGGAGCTTTATCTTCCAGTTGTATCGTGCGCTCCGGAGGATAAATTAAATTTATGAACATACGCTCATTCCATTTAACAATCGGAGCATCGTAACGGCTGGAGTATTCACGCAATGATTTATAGTCCTCAGAAATGCTGTCAAGCACTCGCTTGTCAGTTATACTTCTTTCCAACAGCGGAATATGCATGGTAACATGACTTAAAAAGCTGCTCGTATTAACCAGTAGATCCAGACGTTGCTGCAGTCTTAGGATTGCTTCCCGTTTCGCATTCTGATCCATGAAATTGGCTTGTGTGCTTAGATTCATTACATCATAATCGCTGACGAAGGAATGTTGGGATTGCAGAGTGCGGGTAATTTCCGACTCAAAGGTTGTCATATAGAAGGCCATCTTGGATTGAACAGATGTCAGGATTTCCTTCTCCACATGCTCTGCCCCTCTAGAGCTAACATACAGAGCAATCCCATTCAGGGGCAGCAGTACAATCAGGAATGTCAGTACCAATTTACTGTAAATATTAATTTTTCGAAGCCCTGATATGTTCAGCATAATTATCCTCCCCATCCCCGTCACCGTTCAAGCTCTCACTCACTCCCTCATCTTCATTGGTCAATTGTAGCATGCGTTATACAAATTGGCAGTATTATTCCTTAACACTGCCTAACACGAGTCCTTTAATAAAAAAACGCTGGAGAAACGGATAAACGATGAGTATAGGTAGTGCTCCCAGGAAAATTTGGGCTGCTTTTGCCGTTTTATCGGAAATTTCCATCATGTCATTCACATCAAGCTCCGTCATGCTGGCCATGTTCTGATTGATTACTACCGATTGAAGATACGTTGAAAGTGGATATTGCGCCTGTGATTTCATATAGATCAGACCATCAAACCATGCATTCCAGTGACCTACAATTGTAAATAAACCTACTGTAGCAATGGACGGCAGCGACAGTGGAACATATATTTTCCACAGCGTCTGCCAATGATTTGCTCCGTCTATAAAAGCTGATTCTTCCAATTCCCTCGGCAGCCCGCGAAAAAAATTCAGCATTAAAACGACATTGAACACAGGAACGGCCCCTGGAAGAATAAGCGCCCAGATCGTGCCGAGAATACCCGTTTCTTTCACTGTCATGTAGGTGGGAATCAGACCGCCGCTGAACAGCATGGTGATCACAAAAAACCAAACATACATCGTACGCAGTCTAAATGAAGCAACTTCCTTTGACAACGGATAGGCTAGTAGAATGATTAGCAGCATATTCACGGCAAAACCAAGAAAGACGCGCTGTAGCGAGTTGAAAATGGACTTGAGGAATTCAGGTTTATCCAGCACATACTGATAAGATTTCAATGTAAATTCCACTGGCCATAGCTTCACCGCACCAACGCCTGCCGCACTGCTCGAGCTGAAGGAAATTGCAGCAATATGAATCAACGGCAGTATGCACAGAATCGAAAGACCAATCAAAAAGGAGTTATTGCCTAAATTAAATATTTTTCGACTTAACGATGAATATTGCATCACATGAGCTCCTTTATTCAAAAGATACGATAATTGGCCAACCGATAGGCAAGCAGATAAGATACTGAAATAAACACAAAAGAAACGACTGACTTGAATAATCCGATAGCCGTCGCTACCCCAAATTGCGCATCAATAAGCCCCATTCGATAAACAAGGGTATCAATGATATCCCCACTCTGATAGACAGAAGGACTATATAGATTGAACACTTGGTCAAATCCCGCGTTCAGTACATTTCCGAGCGATAGTGTTAGCATTAATACAATAATCGGCGTCATGCCGGGAAGCGTAATATGCCATGTCTGCTTCCAGCGATTGGCACCATCAAGTACGGAGGCCTCATAGAGTGATGGATTAATACCCGTTAACGCTGCCAAGTAGACAATTGTACTAAACCCGAATTCTTTCCATTCATGCGAAGTAACGAGCAGATAAGGAAACCAGTTGTTATCCCCCAGAAAAAAAATCGGTTTGATTCCAAATGCTTGCAGCATCTGATTGACGATGCCAGTAGATGGTGAGAGAATATCCACCGTAATGCCCCCGAGAATAACCCAGGACAAAAAATGGGGCAAGTAAATTAATGTCTGTACGCTCCTCTTGACTACTTCTTTTCTTACCTCATTCAGCAGTAGTGAAATTACAACCGGCACAATAAGGCCAACAATAATTTTCATAAAAGCAATTCGTACCGTATTCCACAGCACCTGGAAGCTGTCTGGCATATCAAGTACATACTTGAAATTGTCAAATCCGACCCACTTCGAACCAAAGATGCCAAGCCCGGGCAGATACTTCTGAAAAGCAATTACCAGTCCTGTCATTGGAATATATTGGTATATAATCACCAGAATGAACCCTGGAATAATCATAAGGTGGAGCGGCAGTTCCCGTTTGAGCTTCTTTCCATATCGCATGTCATATCCCGCCAATCTGTCTGAATCTCTAAAGCTCTCTAACCGCTGTGTTTCGCCGCCACTACTGGATGCAGCGGTGGCAGCGCACACAAGCTATCAAGCTAACCTGTTTACTCGTTTACCCCACGACTAACGAGATTTTGACAAAGCCTTGTTTACTTCTTCCGTAATTTTGCTGCCACCAAGGCGATGCCAGTTATCTACATATTTGTCGAACTCATCCATCGTCGACGTTCCCATAATGATTTTCGTAAACACTTCCTGCTCCATTTTATCCAAGGTTGCCTTCTTGTCCACCATCGTTGGCGTGCTGGTGCCGACATATTCGCTTAGCAGCAGTCGATTATTCTTGGTGTATTCATCCAAAATAGAGAACGCTCCACCAATGCCGAATACCCGCTCGGTGCTCCACTGGCTTAGATCACCCGCTTGATAGTCCAGTATTCTCTGATAAGTTAGCTTCTCAGCCGCATTAAGGGCAGACGGATTAGAACCGGCCAGAGCAGCTTGAATATGAAGACTCTGATTTAAATTTTTCAGCGGATGTTCGAGTTGGAACAATCTGTACTTGTGAATAGCAATACCATCCTTCCCAGTACTGTATACTTCCGGCTCTGCTGACTCTCCGAAGAGCTTTTCTACACTAAGGTTCATCATTTTCATTACAGCTTCAGGGTTCTTCGCCCCTTTCCTGGCAACAACATACTGCGACACATTAAACGGCGTGCTTGCTTTGGCCACTTTACCGTCAATTGAAGGAAGCGGGAACGCCTTCCATTCCATCTTAGGGTTTGATATCTTGCCTGCCTTGATGACAATCGGGGCCCAGTCTAAGCCAAAAAATACACCGAATTTCCCCATTGCAATTTCTTCATACAGCTTTCCTGCATCCTTCACCCCGAATTCAGGGTCAATTTGCCCTGACTTGTATAGCGCTTGCAGCTTGGCAAGCGCAGCTTTCATCTGTGGCATTACCTCGCCATACACCGTCTTGCCAGCGTCATCCTTCACCCACAGCGTTGGATACGCATGATAAGCATTAAAAAAACCCTTGAGGCCCGGCATCTCGTATAATCCTTTTGTCAGCGCAAGGCCATACGTATCCTTTCGCTGGTTGCCATCAGGATCCCGGTTCGTAAAGGCATCCATAATTGCGAATAAATCGTCCATCGTTTTCGGTTCTGGTAAGCCAAGCGCTTTCAACCAATCTGTACGAATAAATAGCATTGGCGCATTGTCCGGCAATGCACTGACGAACGGCAGTCCCATCAACTTACCGTCGATTTTCGCTGAATTAAGTGCAGTCGCATCATATTCAAAGATGCTTTTGGACAAAGGAGACGCATACTTTTCGTAAACCTCATTCAACTCAGCCAATTGTCCTGATTCAGCCATCTGTTTCATTTGCATGGCATTCACGGTGACGAAATCTGGCAACTCGTTAGATGCAATCGTAATATTAAGCTTCTGGTTGTACTGTTCGATGGTACCTGTTACCGTCCAATTATAATTCACTTTAATCCCAAGCTGTTCACGGTAAGCAGTCATCCAATTATTGTTCTCAATCGATTCACCGTCCCGAAATTTTGTTGCCTGATCAATCAAGGTTGCCACACTTACATTAATTGGCGGGTCATATTTGCCTAACGGATCTATCTTATCGCCAGTACTCTCCTTCTTGCCTGCTGAGGCCTTGTTTGTTTCAGATGCAACATTGGTCGCCCCGACATTCCCCGTCCCATTGGTACTACTAGAGCAAGCAGTCGCAGCCAGACAACTGGCCAACAATAAGGTTGAAACCACTAGTCGCCAATTCCGTCTCTTTTCCATCGTTTTTCCCCCTGGTTTCATTGATAAGTTTGTTTCTCAATTTAAAGTATAGCTAAAAATTGTAAATGGTAGCTATCCTAACATTTTTACTTTGATTGAACTCTGTTTACCGTTATTCATCCGTTTCGCCGAAAAACGTGTTAGCCTTAAAACGTAAGAAGTCAATCATCTCCTCCCGCTACCTGGACCGTGATCCATGTGCTGAAGCTTGCTCCTGCCGCATTGATCAATTCCCCTTGGTAAGTATAGGTTCCCGGCGCTTTACCTTTCATGTAAGTGACTGCAGACTGTGCATTGGGGGTCGTTTTCTGAAGCAATTGCGTATCAATTAATTGTCCATTTTCGTATAACTTGTAAGTTGTACCATTTGTGCCCCACCACATGTTCATTGTAACCGCATAATCTGCATCGTCCGACCAATTGTTATGAGACAATACAGGGGTGCCCGGCTTCGCATCACTCACTACAACAGCATGATTGCTGCTGGCGGTTGTTCCAAAAGCATTGGCGAGCTCGGCATAATAGGTGTAGACTCCGTTCGCTCTACCGTGAATGGCCGTGGAAATTGATTGGGCGGCAGGTGATTGTTGTGATTGTTCCGTTACAATGCGGGTTTCAATTAATTTACCGTTCTCATACAGCCTGTATACATTTCCGTTATTCCCCCACCACATATTCATTATTATGTTATAATCTCCATCATGCAGGCCAGTGTCATGACCATTGTCATCAGAAAGCTGGATCACGCCCGGCATACCTATGCTTCCAGTTGAGGGAGAATCCGGGGTTTTCTCTATTGTAATGACCATCATGCTCTCTGGAGGAAGTTCGTCATAATAAACACCTGATTGCAAGGCAAACTGCTCTTTACTCAGCGTCAGCGCTTCGCTGTATACTGCTGAGACAACGGTGTCATTGTCGAACAATTGTCGCTCAACCATCTGTGGCCGATAACCATCTCCGCTCAGATCAGCAGTAACCTTAACAGGCTGATCCCAAGGATTGATCATAAACAAAGCCCGCGAACCGTCCGGGTTGTCAATCATGTAGGAAAGCAATGCTGCTTCATCATTGCGACTGTCGTTTGCATCAATATCAGCAATCTGTGTGTCTATTGAAGTTATTCTTCGCAATGCGGAGCCAGGTTGAATATGATTGGACAGCAGTTGATATGCATAATAGGCTGGACGAAGTTTGAAATCAGCGGTTTTATGCCCCCATAGTCCATAACGCATAATATTGGACGTATTTCCAGAATACTTCATGTCAAAGGCCTCCCAGTAAGCAGCTCCTTTCACCCCTACGGAAAGCGCTTGCAAAAGATAGGAAGATAACTTTAGTGCAGAGGAGTAACGCTCTGTGAGCAGTTTGCCATCTGTCGGATCTGTCCCCGGGCTGAACGTCCCCGATCCCGTACCGCCACTTACATTGGTTTCCCATAAAAACAAATCGGTTCCCATTGACCGTTCAGCCATTAAAGCCGCACGCAGCACTGGTGCAATCAACGTTCGCTTGTAGGGTATATATTGGTGATAGGATAGCATTCCCGTTTCGCTCTGCAGCGCACTTGCCGCCCGTTCCGTAAAGCCGTCAAACACTGCAGCATCTCCTACAACCAACCGCACCCCTGCAAATCCTTTATTAACCAGCGTCTGGTGCATGGTGGTGTACATCTCCACATATTGATCCATCGTGCCGGGGTACTCCAAATCCGGCTCATTGTACAAAGTTAGAGCTGCAATTTCAATATTCTGCTGCTGGAGCCACACAAGCAGCTCTGACATATGTTCAGCAATCAGCCCACTGTTTCTGAGATCTTTAGGACGATGCATCACCAGATTTATACTGGCTCCCACCTCTTTACACAACTGTAAATTCTCGAGCAACGCATTCATCATTGGCGTATTAAAGTTATAGCCGGCGCTAGATGTCCACCAAGCTGTATCGGTAAAGACACGCAGCCAAGCAGGGTTAATAGCCTTTAACCGATCTTCGATTAATTGTTTATCAGCAGCTGTCAGCCCATCATAGATATAAGTAAACGGATTCAGCTGCATACCAATACCTAGTAGATTCGTATTCAATTGCTCTTCCGTAACGACAAGCTTTACGTTTTCCGAATAAGCGGCCGAATTCATAACCGCATCCGAATAGACGTAGACAGATGCATCATCAAAATAAGCTTGACCTGTTCCATACAGCAAATAATTCACTTTGACTGTTACCGTTCCTTTCGGGATAACGCCGATTGCTTTAAGCTGTGTCCATTCACGGGTCCCACGAATGCCCAGTGACTGGTCGAAGGAAATTCGGGAGCCGCTGCTGTCATAATATGCAATCGCAATATAGGCGCCTACTGTGCCTTCAACCTGTTCCGTGCGCACCCAGCCATTAAAAACAATCGGCTTACCAGCAGGCAATCCCTCAATCGATTGCGAGTATACCGGCCAGCCAATCTGTGTTCCCTTTGTCACTCCAATTACGGCAGCCCCACTGTCATGGCGGCCAGCTGTGTCCGAGAATGAAAAATGATACTGGTTGCCGCCACCGCTTTGCCAGATTTCTTCTCGCTCACTACCCTCAAAATCAGCGGACAATAGTGTGACCTGCTCAGCTTCCCCCACAGAAGATATGCCGCCAAAAAGCTGAACGCCAAGTTCATCTTGCGCACTTCCAAAAACGACATGCTCCTTGCTCCAATCAGTCAATGCTGCTGTCACAAACAAGATAAGTAATAGTTGGGCCATAACAATCCGCCGTCCAATACGCTTTCGCCATTCTCTTGACTTAAACACGTTCATCCCTCCATACGGTTGTTGGTTCTCACCTAATGTGCTCCAGGCAATCATTTACTCCCTTCTTTCCCTTAAAGAGGTTGTTCATTTGAACACCCACTTAAAGGGGATTTGCCTTGCTGGCACCAATTATAACGGACAATAAAAATTCCGATCTATCCTAACCTTTTTACATCCATACCATTCTCTTTACTTCTTTCCTTACAAAGAACTTGAAAAAGAATCTCAAGGCTCATTATCGCCAAGCCGAAACGCCGGAAGCTGCCGTAATCCACTTAAACAGGATGTTTTCACGGACAGCTTTGGCGATCTTTCGTGAGGAAATGATGCGCTGCGTGTGTATAATATCTAAATCACAGAGTAAGCGGAATTCCATCTCCCTTGAGATGCAAGTTGAAACATAAGCAAGGGCGTAAGCACATTTATGCTTACGCCCTTGCTCACTTTTGATTCATCGATTTTAGTTCATTATACATTGGATTTTGAAAAAGTTATCCATTAGCTTAGGGCTTGGGTGGCCGATGGTATGGGATGTACATTGGTTTGATTTTTTCAATATTCTTTAGTTGTTCATCTGTGTTCGTGTTGCAATTTTAAAATTTAGAGTGAAAGAGGAGTTTTAGAGTTTAGAGGTATAGAATTTTTCTTTAAAAATTTTACAGTTAAACGGATGACATTCTTGGTTTCTTTCTGTTTCACTAATGTTTTGATCACTTCGGGTATATTTTCTAAAATTCCAAAATGACGCACATTTTGAATTACTTCTAATACCTTCCCCGATCCACATTTCTGAAAGTCATACCCTATAGTGTTGATAAATGCTATTAAAATCAAATGAAGTACCACAATACGATCCCAACGCAATCTATCTTCAAGTCGATTCATACCATTGAAAAATTCAGAAAGGGAAGAGAAATCTTTCAACCTGGCCTCAAAATCTTCCAACGTAATAACTTTCCCATCATCTACGAATCTATCACACATACTACGTAAATGATCACTATAAAAATGATCATATTTACTATTATAGGGAACACCGTCAAATAATCTGACATCCGTGCAAATCCAATGTAGGGCTTTTAGAAACATTAAGAACTCAATGTCTTTTCTGTTTCCGATCTGTGCGTCGATGTATATAGCTTCATTTTCAAACATTCGAACGATTGTTAATACACGAAGGAAGCGGTACATTGTTGATTTATGATAGTATGATTCATTAGCCAACCACCCCTTTTCTTCATTTTCATATAAATTTAATAAACGATAATGCAGTTCAGTTGCTGCTTCTAAAACCCTTCCCTGATAACTCCCGATTAACTCACGTAATTTCTTCTTTTGCTCATAGCTATACTCTTTCTTTAGTTTATAGGAAAGAGATCTGTTGTCGAAGAAAGATTTCAAAGATATGCTGAAAAGCGTTCCTAAAATGGTTGTAACTAGTGCTACGATAGCTGACACAATTGCAGCCTGCATAGTTGGATTTAAACTTATAAAATAGTTATACAATTCACGACCTCCGTTACCAGCAATAATAGCTCAAAGGCCAACTATGACTCTGATTCGAATTTACTTTTCTCCAGCATCATATGATGTCGTTTGTTTGCATCAGTACTAAATTATAAAATATCAATGGTGATAGTATCTGTTTAATTTTCCACTTATTATCTACCCCTTGTAACTCACTTTTTTTATGTTAATTTATCTAAGCATCCAAGCCATCCTACACACTCTCATAGACATAAGAAAAGCACAACCGCTTGGATGTGCTTTGATGAAACTTCTCTTTTTTTAACTATCGTTCTGCGTTAGTTTCATGAGCCTATAACTTTTTTGTCCTTTCCTTTTCTCTCAGAACAAAGATTTCTCTTATGAAAGCTCCCAAACCACCTGATACTGCTACAATTGAAATTAAATTAATTATTTTAACAAATACATGAGGTGTGCCAATTATGGTTACACAATTTAAAAATATTATGATCGGGAAGAAAATTAACCCAACATATAACTGCTTTTTTGTAGAAATAATACTTACCTCCCTTTGATTATTTGTTCATTCTTACTTCTTCGACCGATTCCATTAATATCCTTTTATACCATGAATACCTACTCAACATTCCTGCCCTTTAGCGTGGAAGAGGCAACCGCTTTGAACCGGTTGTCTTTCATATTTGGTTATTGAGCTGTAGTGTCGTCACACGGCTCTCTTCAGAGACTTACTGTCCCGGCCGCCTATGCCTCCCCAAGCGTAATGCACAGTCTGAATAAATACTAATGTGGTTATCATATTTCTCATGAGCGGTACTTTTGGTATACTTGGAACAAACCAACTAGGAATGGGTGTCGAGTATTTGAAAAATGAAGATATGCTTGCGGTGCTGAAGGCTCTGTCTAATGAGACCCGTCTCAACATCCTTTGCTGGCTGCGGGAGCCGGAAAAGATGAACGAGAATCTACCGAACGTTATCAAAGAAGAGTTCCCTGGGGGTGTCTGCGTGGGAAGCATTCAGGAAAAATCCGGTCTGACGCAGTCAGTCATCTCCTCGTACCTGTCCTCCATGCAGAAAACCGGACTGTTGGAGTCCCGACGCTATGGCCAATGGACCTATTACAGGCGCAATGAAGAGGCGATTGCCGCCTTTTTGGAGGACTTTGCGGCCGGGCTGCAGACCAAGAAGAAGTAGCCCCAAAAGTTTTATCCGAAGTGCTTGCACTTTCATCTATTCATCTATATATTTGTATTTATAGATGAATAAACAAACCTTTTCTATGCAGGAGGAGAGAATAAGATCACCATATCCAAAACAGCAGCGGCTCTGTTCAAGCCTTTTGAAAACGGCCGACTGAAGCTTGAAAATCGTATTGTAATGGCCCCAATGACCCGTTGTTTTTCGCCGACAGGCGTTCCTGGTCCCGACGTGGCCGGATATTACCGCCGGAGGGCGGAAAACGCCGTCGGTCTCATCATCACTGAAGGAACAATCATTAACCATCCGGCTGCGGCTGCTGACCACGGCGTGCCGCATTTTTACGGTGAGGAAGCTCTGGAAGGATGGTCGCGCGTCGTGCACGAAGTGCATGAAGCCGGCGGCAAAATCGCTCCGCAGATCTGGCATACCGGCACTGCCCGCGAGAGGAAGAAATTCCCGGATTCGAATGTCGATCCGATCGGGCCGTCAGGCCTGAGCCTGACCGGCGAGCCGGTATCAGAGCCGCTGACGATCGAGGAGATTTGCGGTCTCGTACAGGCTTATGCCCAGAGCGCAGCCGACGCGAAGCGTCTCGGCTTTGATGCGGTGGAGATCCACGGCGCGCACGGCTACCTCATTGACCAGTTTTTCTGGGACGTCACCAACAAGCGCACGGATGATTATGGTGGCGATCTGGTTGGCCGCACCAAATTCGCGGTGGAGGTTATCGAGGCGGTGCGAGCCGCGGTCGGCCCCGACTTCCCGATTATCTTCCGCTTCTCCCAATGGAAACCCGTTAATTACGGCGCCAAGCTGGCAGCGAATCCAGAGGAGCTGGAGCGCTTCCTCGCACCGCTGTCTGCGGCAGGCGTCGATATCTTCCATGCCTCCACGCGCCGCTTCTGGGAGCCTGAGTTCGAGGGCTCAGACTTAAACTTGGCGGGCTGGACGCGCAAGCTGACCGGGAAGCCGGCTATTACCGTCGGCTCCGTCGGCCTGGACTCCGTTTTCACCAGCCTGTTCGAGGAGGGAAAAGGCGGGCAGGCTGCCGGCATCGACAAAGTGATCGAGCGTCTGGAACGCGGAGAGTTCGACCTCGTCGCCGTCGGTCGCGCTCTGCTGACTGACCCGGCCTGGGCGGCCAAGATCCGCGATGACCGCACCGATGAGCTTCAGCCGTTCACGCGGGAGGCACTTACCACGCTGAGCTGATTCAACGCTGAGTACCGGGCAGCAGCCGACTCAACTCCAAAGCTTTTTCAGATCCAATCCAAAAATACCTTTTTTAATTTAAACAAGCGGCACTATCTGTGATATGCAGGCGGAGCCGCTTGTTGGGCTTACATCTATTTAAGAGGCAGATGACGTCAGTACTTGCGGATTCAAGCCTCTAGCTCGGGATCATGATCTTCTCCGGATAAGAAATACCTTGAAAGAGCTCACCTCCCGCAAAGTCATCTTGAAATTCAACATAAAAAGCGACATCAGAACCGAAGGGATACCGCGCGGCATCCCTTTTAGTAATTATATTTTAACTATCGTTCTGCGTTAGTTTAATTACGGGAGACCATCACATCACAACCCCCATAACAAGGTTCGTGTCATAAAGCATAATCACCTCCTCCACCCTACTAAAAAAACGTTCACCCAGTAGAGTGAACGCATAATTTCATAACTTTATTGTCCTTCAACATCATTATTATCTAAAACAACCATGAGGTATCCTCCTTCATATCATATTTTTAATATATGATCAAAGAAGTAGAATTGCGTGGGATACCTGTCCGAACATTGTAGTCAAAAGACTCTTCAAGGAGAATTTGTACAATTGTCCGTTTCATTTAAGTGAAATAATTAAATAGAATGATAGAGAAATAAAATAGATCTAAGAGGTCTGTCCATCAACATTCTACTGAAAGGCAGAATTTTCACGGTCAACGTCAACACCGCTCATCAAAGATGAACGGGGCAATAAGAAGCAGGGCAGCATCGCCGCTCTCGAAAAACATGTGATTGATAAAAAAAGGCACCAGCCGAAACGCTTCTACGCTCCAGCTGGTGTGTCTATCTGTTATTCTTCTTCAAACAACCGTTCACCTTTATGCAGCCTCCAGGCAATTTTAGCCGTATGCGGGAGCTCGCGCGCGGTTGGCGCGTGTGCCGCCAAATATCGGGTGCAGGCGAGCAGCATCGTTTCTTTGGCCTTCTCCGCAAAAGAGCCTGTCGCCGCTTGCCAGCGGCCGTATTCGGCCACTGCGGCCTCATACATTTGAAAAGAATGGAATTCCGCATCCTCCCGCAACAGCGCATGGCCAAGCGTGTTAAGCAGCGCTCCCGGCTCACCACCGCCATGAATGTAGTCCATCACCCATTGCGCGGCCGGTCCGACCTGCTGGCGCAGATCGAGCAAATCGAGCAGTTCCTGATGGTCGGCCGGCGCGGCGGAACCGGACGGCTTCGGACGTGCGGCTGTCGGCACGTTTAAGAAACGGTCAAGATATACGCTAACGGCTCCGTGAAAAATCGCCCGCTGCAGCATCGGCTCATCCGATTGCAGCAGCCTTTCATGCACGGCGTGAGCATAAGTGAACGTATGGAGCACTGCAATCCAATCGCCGAAATCGTTCTGCGTATGGAAACGAACGATCCGTTCCGCGGCGGCCAAAGCAACGAGCTGCGCCAATTGCGCCGGAGCCGTTCCCGCGATGAGCAGGTCGCGCAGCAAAGCGATCGTCTGCTCAGGCGTATCGCTCAGCAGCTGCTTCAGTAATTGCTCTTCCGTATCAGCTGACAGATCTGTTTGCTGCCGCGCATCCGTTGACCCACCGGCGAGCTTCGCCTGCGCTGCATTCTGCTCCAGCTCGTTGACCGCTTGCTTGATCGGTTCTACGAGGTTCAACGGCGTCTGCCACTGGTGCAGCTCCTCGCTCCGTGTCGGACGAGCCATCATCGGCAAGAGCGAAGTTAAAATCCGCTCCTTTTGCGACACCTCCGCCCACTCCAGCGCCTCAAAAGCTTTGCTGTGGAAATCGAACACATGGCCGCCGTCCAAGTAAAAGTGATCTGTTGCGGCGACAAGCATCATTTCCGACAGACGCTTCGTGTCAATGCCTTTCAAAATGGCGGTGATCAGCACTTTCTCAGCGCCCTGCGTATCCCGCACCTCTATGCAGCTGCGATACCACTCGGTCAACCGTTCGAACGGCACGTCCGCCGACGGCAGCGCCGACAGCAAGTGGCGGGTTCCTCTGCCCGAGCTGCCTCGAGCGACATGGACAAGGCCTTGGTACAAGGCGAGTATTTTGCCGTTCTTGTCCAGCTTGTCGACGCTTTGCGCCATCGCGGTAAGAATCGTAAGTCCGGCGTTCCAGCCCGTTCCATATGTCGTGCCGAATTCGATGCCAATGCGGGCGATGTCCTGCTCCGGCACTCCCGCTTCGATCAGTCCGACGACCGCTTTCGAGATGACGATGCCGATATTTTGCTCGAGTCCTTCTTTCAGTCTATGCTTATATTTTTCCGCGCCTTCCGCTCTTCTGGAAACCGCATTTACCCACACTTCGCCGCCGTCGACCCGCACTTCATATGACGGAACATCGTCCGCCCACGGATCAAGCGTTCCGCCGCTGCAGACGTCAAACCGAGCATGATGCCAATGGCACGTCAAAATCCCGTCGCACAAGCTCCCCATATGGAGCGGAAAGCCTAAATGCGGGCAGCGGTTGTCCACCGCATATACTTGGTCTTCATGATAAAAAACAGCGATACCGCCTCGTATAACCTTTGCACCCTCTTGTTTAAGCGCTTCCAAATTGCCTGCTGAAATCCAGTTTAAATTGACACTCACCGATACAGCCTCCTTTATTTTTTCAAGCTGCACTCCAAACTACAACAATCGTATCCGGTCAGAACCCTCTGTGTTCTTCTCCATAGTTTTATTATACCTTAGTGTCCCGGCCATGGCTTCAGCAAAGAGTAAGGAAATCAGCACGACAAAAACCCCGTCCAATGAAAGCAAAAGAAGAGCCGCTTAAAGTGCAGCTCCACTATCGTTTTCCGTTAGTTTATGCTTAGGTTTCAAGTAAATGTAATAACAAGCTTTTTTGAACATGCATCCTATTCTCAGCTTGTTGATAGATAATGGAGTTCTCAGATTCAATCAAATCCTCTTCTATCTCAAAGTCAGGATGAATTGGCATATCGTGCATGATGTATGAGGAATAACCACCTAGATTTTTCTTGTTATTCTGAAAAGGCATCATTACTTGAATCCTTCTATTTTTCTCCTCGTGATAATCAATATTCTGAAAATATTGGCCAACCGCCTTCATGCTTGATTGAACTATCGTTTCCGTTAGCTCAATACCATGGCACATAAATACGGTCAGTATCGAATATCAATCACGTAATCTGACTTTACCCACTCCTTATACTGTGAAGACAGTCGCTCATTAGCAAACCGCGGTGATGAATGTGATAGTCGAAATAGATGGTTATTTCGTGCCCCAGAGCACCTTAATAATCTAGTAGACGTCCATTATCATTCCATTGACCGTACATTTTGTTTTCTCTAGTATTTGTTATGAATTTATCTAATCTGCTCCTAAACAATTCTGACTGATTCTTATTGCTTTGTATCGTGTCGATCCGAACTCTATTATAAAGATCTGGAAATGCCATGAAATTATCGTATACTTGCTTTTCCTCTTTTAGCCTTTGCTCTATATCTTCATCTATTCTAAAAGAATCGTGATCCATATCAGGAAGAGCCCTTCTTCCTTCGTCTCTCATTAACCCCAACTTTTCGAGGCGACGGACACGTTCTTTATTTAATTCAGTCCATGAACTTTTTTTACTTCTAGGAGATAGTCTCTGAGCCAGCTCCGTTTCAGAAATTTTCTTCTTGACTCCATCGATCCATCCAACGCACAAAGCTTCCTCGACCGCGTCCAAATATAACAGGACATCGGGGGTGGGCGTCATACTAACCAAGACCCAGCAACACTTTTCAGTCTTGCAATTGTTCTGCAGCCAATTTCTTAAATCTTCTCTCGATTTTACTGGAATAAAATTTTTCATTTCCATAGATAAAATACATTTTCCTTTCTAAATTGATTCATACTCCCATAATATACCTTTTATACATCAGGAAATATTAAAAAATGGTCTTTAATTGGAGACCGCGGCAAAAGTAATGTTTTTGGAAGAACCAAAGAATTTAGGGGATCAAATATGTCTCCCTGAACGCGAAACGAGCCTTAGAAGCGATTCTAGAGGCTCGTTTTTTTAAACTCTTTTGTTGTTCTGAAAAAAATGGACTTTTGCAGTGGTCTCTAATTGCAAGACAATTTTTTTAATGAGTTACTGTTTGTTGGAAATGACTTTATCAAGAAACTTATCTGCGTCACTATTGAATTTCCACGAAATCCCGAACTTATCAACCAGCATTCCAAAGCACGAAGACCAAGGAGTATTGGATAACGGCATTATAACATAGCCACCAACCGATAAATGATTAAAGTATTCTTCCAGTTTTTGTTTATCATCGATGACTAGACTAATCAGGACATTATTTCCTTTCACCAACTCACCTGTTACCGTCTTCATAGAAGGCAAAATATCCGACATCATGATTTTCCCGCCTGCGAATTCTATGGAAGACTCCATAATCATATTTAACTCATTTTCTGGCAGTGGATAGTTTGGATCTTGTGGGATATCGCTAAATTTAACTTTTTTCACTTCAGTTGAACTTAAAGCCTCCGAATAAAATTCAATCCCTTGTTCTGCATTTCCATCAAAGTTTAAATATACAATAGCTGACATAAAGTAATACCTCCTTCTTGTGATAAATGTAGTATAATCTACAAAAGGTGACAGCAGTATATCACCATTCTTAAATAAAGTAGAGAAATATGAGGGAGACATATGGACAAGGTTGAGAGACTTATTTCTATCATCATGATATTGCTGAAAAAAAATGTCGTTTCAACAACAGAGTTCGCGCAATTATTTAACGTTTCCAAAAGAACTATTCTTCGCGATATGGAAACACTGAGCTTATCAAACATCCCGATCTATTCTATCAATGGCGTTCATGGTGGCTACGGTATTATGGATGAATACAAGGTTGATAAGCGTCTTTTAAGCAGCTCCGACTTAGTTAATATACTAACTGCGCTCGGCGGATTGGAACAAATTCTAATTAGCGAAGAAGTTGACATTACGATAAAAAAAATAGAGGCGATGGTTAGCCCATTGTCTCTGAAAAGTTCAATTCAACTGTCATTTTATGGTTGGGAGGGTCGGTCTGAGATTCTTCACACCTTGAAGACGTGTCAAGAATCCATATTAAAGAGAAGGTTAGTTTCATTTGATTATATAGATAAAAATGGCACCACGACGAATAGAATTGTCGAGCCATATCAGCTTCATTTTAGTGATTCGAGTTGGTATTTGAAGGGATTCTGTTTACATCGTCAGAGATATAGAACATTTAAATTATCCAGGATCGATCATCTTATTATGGATGAAAACACATTTAACCCTAGAAATTATTTATTGGAACAAGAACATGAAGCAAGTTATCAACCGCAACTAGTCGCTATTAAGGCGTTGATTTCGCCTAGCATAAAAGGTCAATTCATTGAAAGGTACGGTCGAAAGAGTATTGAAAACTATAGTTCTGAATATTTCTTAGCCACCATCTATGTTCCTCAAAACAGTATTGGCTTTCAATTTTTAGCGAGCTTCGGGACAAATCTGGAAATAGTAGAGCCGAAAATCTATGTTGAAGAATTTCGAGATTATTTGAATAAAATGGTGGAGAAGTATATTTCAAAAGGCTCCCATTAACATCAAAATGTTGGCGGGAGCCTTGAACCTAACAAGAATGAGTAACAGGCAATTTGCTTGAAGGATTTGTAATAAGACTGGTATAGAAGCACTTACATGAAATTAAACCGCCTAGTTCTTTAATCTGCACAACTTCCTGCGAATCCACCAAAGTAACTGTCTAGTAGAATCTCAAAGATTCACCGCGTTTTCTGTAACGACAAGTTTTGAAGAAAGACCCTCTTGCACACTAAGGATGGTCTTTTCTTTGAATCAAAATGTAACTAACTCCGAACTATCGTTCTGCGTTAGCGTAATGACCTGACCTGTCATCTATGTTACGGTTCACCGTAATGTATCTAAACACAAAGTAAAGTTTTACCATAAGATTTACATTAGTATATAAAGACATAACTACTCCTAACAATGGAGTGGTTTCCTAATAGAACTTTTCTTTTATTGACCTATTTCAAGAATTGATCATTATCACCATCTGCATCAATGTCATTCTACCAAAGATTCGGGGCCCTTTTCACGTTTTTAGAGAGTCGTACTTTCGAAATTCAGGCTTATTTATCGTGTCCTGTGTTTTCATTCTATGGTGGCATCTTTTACCTATGTCAGGGTTTGAGTTAATTATAATTAATCTTTCCCTATATTGTGGATGATCTTAATGTTATGATTCTGTTGCTGTAAAAATAAATCGTAACGAGGTGAGGACAAATGAAAACAAAAAAATATACGTCTTATCCTCATGTTGCTTTTTAGTTATTCTTTTACGAATACATTAGGCTCTGAGGGTAGGATTCACTCTCAGGGCTTTTATATTTAGGCAGAAGGAACGTTTAAGCTTTCTTGCCGGTCTATGACAGCCACTTACGGAGTGGCTGTTATTTTTTTAGGACAAAAGGTTGGTCAAGGCAACAATAGTGGTTTTATTTTGAAATTGGTTAGGATTTAATCGTTTGGGGGACTATGTATTGAACTTGAATTACTTAGGATGGAATTCATTTTTCGCGGAAAATTTCAAACAGTGCCGGTTTATGTTTGAGCAGGCTCATACCTGGAGATTAGGGGTCGATCCATTTCGTAGTTACCTTGTTCCAAAGGATAAGGGGCCCCCTTCTTGAGATATCGTTTCAACTTCGGCATCGTTTCCCGTTATTCACCGCTTTCCAAATATGAAAGGATGATGCTTTATTAAAAGACTCGCTCAATATTTTCGCTCATTACAATCCGGACAGTCATCTTACAGTATGATTTATGAAGGTTCATACTATGATCAAGGGGGGACGATATCTGACCCAACCTATTGGTATAACGATGTTGCCTATTACATTGAACGGACACATAAACTCACACTGGATAAACCATGTATCACCATAAAAATACCTTTTGACCGTCTCGGCTTAGATGAAAATGTGGATCAAGTTGTTCTCTCAGATTTTGCATTAAGAGAATGGGTTGATCATATTGAGGCATTAAATAAATTGATTTATAACCGGTCACGTTCTGATAAAGAAAATGGTGCTTTTTATTGTTTTCGTCCAACCAATGTGGTGTTGCAACGTAATGCATCCTTTGTCGAAGCCATCTCGGAAAAATGGTATCTATGCTTAATGATTACAGTTCAACTTCCATTCAAGAATAATGATAAAGCTATGCGCATGCTCTGCAAAATGCTTCCAAAAGAAGTGGAGGATTTAATTGCCAAGTTTGATCTCATTAAGTTAAATGCTGCCTATGAATTGGTAAAAAAGCAAAATATGATTCGCGAATGGCTGAAATCCAGTGACTATTGTGCGTTTATTGCGAATGGCAGCATTTTGCCAAGAAATAAAGACAACAGCGGGCCACTGGAGGGTGCCTTGCCTTTTATATCCCCGGAAGATATTGAAGTTGAAATTTGTGGTTTGCGAGGAATGGGAATAAAACATGGTGTGACGGTCATCACCGGCGGTGGTTATTCGGGTAAAAGCACAGTGCTGGATGCACTAAATTCGGGGATTTACAATCACAGCATAGGCGACGGACGAGAATTTGTGATTACAGATCAAAGTGCAATGGAAATATCTGCAGAGGAAGGCCGTTCCATAAAAAATATCAATATTACGCCTTTCATAAAATGGATACCCAATAGTTCAGCTGAACAGTTTTCGACTCACTACGCCTCCGGTTCCACATCTCAAGCCGCAAATATTATGGAGGCAATCAACATCGGGTGTAAGCTTCTTCTTATTGATGAAGACAGAAGTGCGACGAATTTTATGATTCAAGACATCAAAATGCGTTCATTAATCAAGCATGAACCCATTACACCTTTTACGGAACGTGTCAGGGAGCTTTATGAGGCTGCTCACGTATCTTCCGTTCTTGTTATTGGAGGTAGCGGTGAATTTTTATCCGTTGCCGATCAAATCATCCTGATGGACAATTTTGTGCCAAAAAACGTAACCCAGGAAGCAAAAAATTTATGTGAACACGACAAACCACGCGAGCGTATCCCCCTTACAAAATGGGAGATAGAAAGAAAAATAACCACCGATCACTTTTCGAGCTATCCACAGGGCAGTGGTACAGAAAAGCTGATGGTTTCAACCATGGGATACATCATGATAGGTTTGATATCAGAGGGCTTTACAATATCACATCACACGCCCAGCTTGCAGCTATTGCCTTTTTAATTCGAAAAATGGCTATAAGTAATCAGGATCGCCTCATCTTTCTTCATGAAAAGATTAAAAAAGCTCTCGAAGATATGGAGAGAGAAGGCGTCGACATTGTATTTTCTTCCTTTTTTCCTGGTTTCGAAAGATGGCTTGAATTACCAAGAATTAATGAAGTATTATCTGTCATAAACCGAATGAAACATTTGAATTTTATTCAGCTTGAGCCCTCTGAACACCTCTAATTACGACATAAATATACGTTTATCCAATTAGGAGACGGGTTGAAGTGGAGGATAGCTGTAGGATAGACTCTGCGCTAACCTAAACAAAGGCCCCGTTTAAGAAAATAAAGAATTAGACTGCAATGAAGTATTTGCCCGAACGGCTTATACCTATGGGCTGAATCAATTCCGACATGAACCACCGTAAACGTAATAGTATACTCTTACCCTATTGCCATATCGTCCCCTCTGCAATGACAAAAAGGCTCGCAGGTTAATCTTTTGTAAAAATGGTAACTTCCTCATAAATTTGGCGTTTAATTTATTAAACAATACTCTATGAGGTGAAACCATAATGAAGAAGTTCGGTCTCCTAAAACTCGCTGCTCTCACAACCACCGCCGCACTGTTGCTAACCGATCAGCTTACGTCAGCCGCTTACGCTGCCGGCAATTCCGTGAAAGTCAGCCTCCCCACTTTCCCTGTACAAATAAACGGGGGAGTCGTCGATCCGTCCAAAGCCCAATACCCACCTATCGTCTACAAGGACATTACTTATTTGCCATTAACCTGGGATTATACCCGCTCTTTATCTTTGGAGTATACGTGGAGCGACTCGCAAGGGCTTCATGTTTACGCGCAAGGAAATCGCTATCAGGAACCGCCTGCTGCCGATAAGAACAGCAGCAACAGGAAATCGACGTATACAGCGGAACTCGTGACGTATCCCGTCTTTGTGAACGACAAACCGATCGACAATCAAGCGGAGGAATATCCTCTGCTAAGTTTTCGGGATATTACATACTTTCCGATGACCTGGCATTTCATGCATGACGAATTCTACATGAATTTATTCTGGAGCCCTAAAGACGGATTCGCCGTCGTAGGTCCGCAGCGTCACTACCTATCTTCCTTTGTCAACGACTCCGCCGATTACCTGTATCTTAACTCTGGCTCACAAATGTTCAAAATCAGGAAATCATTAACCGAACAGCCATCACTTTTGACGGAAGAGGAGAATCAGAAGGTTTCCTCCCTGCCGCCAAGAGCAGATGCCGAACCGCTACCTAAAGCGGAATTCGCTTCCCCGGACTCTGCGATAATCGAACGGAAGGAGAAAACATTCTATTACAGAGGACAAGAGCTGCTCTCGTTGATGCCTATGCCGCAGGACGGTACATCTTCTTCAACGGGATTCATGGAACGTTCTTACGCAGGCTTAGAGTATAAGGAAGCATGGCTTGATCTTGGATCAGGAAGAAATATCCTATCGGTAGTAGAGACGGACACCAATAATCAGATTTTTCCGGACTTTTCTACCTATTACCGTTATTTCTTCGTGGATGGCAATGTACGACCCGTACCCGTGAATGGGTTCACCCATTGGCCCATCTCCAGTGTACAACAAAATCCAAACGGAACTTGGTGGTTGACGAGCAGACCTATTACAGGGGACTACATCACCGGTCGAAATGGTTTTATCACCGGGGAGCTCAGTCTGCTCCAGCCAAACGGTCAATCCGTTTCCGTTAACCGTCAACTGAAGATAGACGAGATTGAAGTACTTTCCCATAAGGAGGACGGCACACTCATCTTTCGCGCTTATACCCGTACATTGGAGAAGGATAATCCAGCCTTTGGCATCTATAAGATCGACACCTCAGGAAAGCTTGCCAAGCTGGACGATTTGTTCGGTCAAGCCTACGTAAGCAGCGATGGCGACCTTTGGGCAACGGACCGCTACATCAACCTGATTGTTAACATCTCTAAAAACTTGAGCAAATTGTGGTTGGACTATGAGTTTCCGTTCCCCGACCACAGTTAAGCTCATCCCTGTTTCCCTATTTTTTTCTGCGAGTCGATCTTAAAGTGATCTTGTACAGGGGATGACATTGAGCGAAAATTATCGGAATACGGCCAGAGTTCTCTGGAGAGAGCTAATCAAGGAACGTTAGTTCATCAAAGCAGCGTCAGTCTAGGACTTTATTTTCTTGTCTAGACTGCCGCTGTGTTCTACTTCTTGAGGCTGTCTAACACTTATGAAGTACGTCAGTTAGATAGATTCGATCTGTTGTATCACCAACGTATTTACACTTTAGCAGGCATTGAGTATAGTCCTGATCACTGCGGAACATCTTTATAGCTTTCCCCAAAATTTTATTGGTGGTCCTACATTTCGCTATGCTGAGACTAAGCTCGCCAATATCCAGTTCATCTCTGAATTGGTGAGACGGCTAGAGGGGACCGGAGTCAGCGCCTACTGCTTTGATCCTGGTCTTGTTTCCACGAACTTCAATCAGAACAACGGACTTTTAGCCCGTATGACTATGGCCGTGATGAAAATGTTCTCCCGCAGTCCGGAGAAAGGTGCCGAAACTTTGGTGTGGTTAGCAGATTCGGACGAAATGACTGGTCATAATGGTTTTTACTACACCGACATGCAAACAACAATTCCGTCTGTTCCCGCTCAGAACCTGGACACCACTAAACGATTATGGATGGTAAGCGAAGAACAAATCGGAATTCAAAGTCTAAATATCCATACAACAATTCTGCCGTTAGCGGAGAAGGTCGGGTTAACGTCCGTAGATCTTCCTCATTTTCATGGCGGAAACGAGGTATAAAATAAGGACTACACTAAAAAGGTTCCAAATACTTGGTATCGACGCGACAGATAAATAGAGACCGTAAGGCAACGACCAAGCAAATACAATGTACATTAAGATTCGATTTCTCAAAAATGAAGTTAGGATGCCTAAAAATGCAGGGAAAATCAACATTATAAGAATGATTAAAACCGTATCAATACCTGCTAGCGTCCTTGAATACGGGTTCCAAAACAAAAAAAATACACACAGAATTATGCATCCCACGCACGCAACCACACCTAAGAGGGAATATTTCCGTTTCAATGAAAGACCTCCTTCGTATTGCCATTATTAAATTTAATTGTCTCTTACAGAAGGTATTGACACTGACACTAGTGGAAGGGATTAAACTGGGAACGAACGCAATATTCAAAAAAAGGTGGGAGACGGGAATGAGAAAAGTTTTATTCGTAAAGGCAAATAATCGTCCAGTAGAACAAGCAGTAAGTGTTAAATTGTATGAAGCTTTTTTGAAAAGTTATGTGGATTCCCATCCTGAAGATCAGGTGACTGAGCTTGATTTATTTCAAGCGCACTTGCCTTACTTGGATGCTACTATGATTAATGGTGCATTCAAATTCAGTCAGGGCATGCCTCTCACTCCGGAGGAAAAGCAGGTAACAGATATTGCAACCAAATATCTGGACCAATTTTTGGCCTCAGACAAGATCGTCATCGGTTTTCCGCTTTGGAATCTTGGCGTTCCTGCAGTCTTGCATACGTATATCGATTATTTGAATCGTGCTGGAACAACCTTTAAATATACACCGGAAGGCCCCGTCGGATTGGTAACAGGAAAACAGGTGGCGTTATTAAATGCTCGCGGAGGTTACTATTCTGAGGGAGAGGCAGCTTCATCAGAAATGGCGGTCAATTTTGTAGTAAGGAATTTACATTTATTCGGTATTCGAGAAATAACGAAGGTTATTGCTGAAGGCCATAACAAATCTCCGAAATTGAGGGAAAAAATAATAGAAGACGCCATTCAACTGGCTGTTGAAACGGCGAAAACTTTTTAAAATGACCGTCAACTTCTGGGTGAACTGGTGCCTGCCCTGCAAAATTCTGCCCGTTAGCTGAGAAATATAGGCCCTTTCGCTTCAGCTTAGCACTTTCACGGGGCCCCGATGCTAAAAACACGTTGAGTAAGAACGGATGTTTCCACCTTTTGCGACAAGGCTTCGTTTTTCCCGTCGATGCTGTAGCGGATAGTCCATGGAAGCTTTACGCGTACCCTATACTCACCGAATGGGACCGGCTTGCCGTCCGAGTCTTTCCCGTCCCAGTCAAAATCTATCTCTGCGCTCAACATTTTCGTTTTAAAATCGTAAGATAGTGTGGGCAACGTGCCCCTCCAAACGGTCTCTATCGCAGGGTCATAGATGGAACCCGTTATTCGCGATACCTCAATTATAATGTTTTCTTCCTGAGCTATTGTAATCGGATCATCGCTTGCATTGGCCAATGCAAAACGGAGGGGAACCGGTTTTCCAAACGAGACAATCCCCCTAGAAAAATCGGTATCTCGGTACCAATCAAGCCCGATTGATGGGGCTAATGGAAATCCTCTAGTTCCGGTAGATGCCGGATCATACTGAACGGAGCTCCATGTGCCGGAAATCGAATGATTTGCGACAACAGCCGGAGGTTCATACATTTCCGGGTCGGCAGCGGGGTCGCTTGCATAGATCCAAACGTCGCCAAGCCAACTGCTATGAATATGATGCCAACCGCTCCCGCTCTCGAATGCCGACACAACCTGCGGGGCAAGTGTTCCCAGTACTTTGGCCTCGCGGTTGGGAAACTCGTAAATTGGGGTATTTCCCTTTAACTCGATAGTTTCATTTCGTGTCTGCACATCTTTCGGCAGGGAATACGACGGATTGATCCATTGCTCTCCCAACCACGTTTGGATATGGAACCAATCCCGATTGATTCGTTCGAAGGCGATCACTGACTGTGGTGCACTCAAATACCCGGTGACCTTCGCGTTCGCCTCTGGAGCGTCAAATATTGGCGTGGTCGCGTTCAAGCTAATGTCTTCATTCATCGGAATGTAGTAAGGAACAAGCTTGTACTTCGGTTTGATCCATTTGTACCCGAGCCATGTCTGGATTCGGTAATACCCGTGATAAGTACCCATAGATTTCAACGGCTGCGGAGAAATCGTATTCGGTGTTTTCCCTTGTTCGGATGATTCATCGTATATAAACTCTTCTCCTGATGTTTGAATCCATTCGAAAAAATCTTCGGGATATTCGGGATGTTTCGGTCTGATCCAAGACTCCCCTTGTTCGGAAGTAATTTTGTACCAAATCAATGGCTCGGATTCATTTATGAATCGCTCGTACCATCCCGGTTCCGCATCTAGCACACTCACTACTGAGAAAGATGAAGTTCCAATCTGCTTTCCATTCGGGGCATCGAACATTGCGGTTTGCTTCTCCGTCAGAATGAGTAAGCCCGGCAATTTTTTCTCTTTCAGATCATGTTGGGCGGCTATGGCCGTTGCGGAATGAAGCTGCGAAAAAACGATCGACGTAAAAACCAAGCAAATTAACGCAAACTGCTTCAACAGCTATCCCTCCAATAAAAAAATATATACCTAATATTACCATATTTCCCTACCCGTAGGTGAGTAAAAAGGCTGCCGGTCACATAGGCAGTCTTTTCGACTACAGATCTAATCGTATAATTTGTAGCATGAAAAAACTAAACAACCTTAGTCCGGTTCAATACCGAACTAAGGCTTTTAATATCTACTCGGTTATCACTTCTTTGGTTGCAAGCAATTCAATGATTAAGATGACGTTGCGAATGATATGATAAGGATCCTTTACAGGCAACGCGACGACTTGATTGATCGGTTTGCCGCTTCGCGAACGAATTTGAATCCACTCTCCAACGCTGCGATCCGGATTGGGGAATGTCTTGAACGAATAATCGTGAAGCCTGTTGTACTGAGCCAATAACTCCGTATCTCCCGTCAACTTATAGAGGAGCATTGTTGAATAAAGCGCTTCGGAATGAGGCCACCACAATTTGGAATCCCAATTCTGTTCTATTTGTTTTACCATGGAGGTATGTGCAATACCTTCCTTGTTCCCTCTCGGAGGACCTCCCTCCCTGTCGACAAACAGGAAGATTCCTCCGAATTCATGGTCCCATCCCAGCTCGAGCATTTTGGCGGTCGTTCTTGCTGCCTTGCTGATATAAGAATTCCGATTCAGCTTTAATGCCGCATGAACCACAAACCACATATCCTCTACCGTATGCCCCGGGTTGCAATAGCGGCCGAGCAGCGAGTCCACACGCTTATTGTCGGTACCAATCATCTCATTAAGCACGAAATCTTCATCCATGAAATGGTTACAAATCTCATCCATGTACGATAGCATGTTGTTCTTTAACTCTTCGGTCTGCACACCCAGCACTTCTTCTTCTGCCTCATACAGCTCTTGAGTAACATTCAAAAGAATCATGGGAATGCTATGTGATTTATAACCAAGAGGAATGGGGTAAGGTTCCGTGACATAACTGCCTTCTTGAATTCTGCCAATCACCGAACGGTACAACTGCCGGGCAAAATGCAGGTTGTTCCTATCCCCGGATACGGCTGCGTATTTGGCAAGACCGGCGATGACAAAGCAATCGGCGAAAATACTGGAATCATACCGATTGCTTGCTGCGGCCAGCTTCGGATTTCCCCTTTTATCCATCAGAAAGGTGCAGCTCCCATTCTCAAGCAGGCAATGCTTCATGAGAAATTCGGCTCCATGCTCAGCAAGCTTCAAGAAATGGCAGCGTTCCTCTTGATCAAAAATATCCGTGTCCATCGAAGCTAATTTGGCATAAATCCATACAAATCTGCCTTGTGACCATGTGAATTTGTCCGTACTGACCAGGTGGGTTCCGCTATTGTCATAAGCGTTAAAGTATCCGCCATCCTCCCAATCCACTGAGCGCAACCAGAAGGGAAGCAGCGTATTCTTCAAATGATCGGTATAGAAATGAAAAAGTTCATGATCATTAAGCGGAATACTCATCGTTATTCTCCTTTAGTTAGTGCCGAGAGTTGCCGAGACTGCATTAGCATCAGCGACTAGGATTTGGACAATGGAATCGGCAATCCTGTCATTCTGATCATGGGATGTTACTTGCTTAATAAAATCATCCAAATGTTTTGCAGCTTGTTTCGAGTCTCCTTTGTCCATGAAATGGCGCACTTGCCTAAGCGTATTAAGCAGCACCTGGCTTTTACCATTTCCGATAGTTCCCGATTGGATGTAATGGTTAACTTCATTCTCCAAGGAGTCAATTGTAGCGGTTACCGTTACCGTAACGCGATTGCTTACCAGCGTTGACCCTCCGACATTCACCTGAGCCCATACCTCGGCTGTACCGGGATTACTTGCAATGAACTTCCCATTCTCTATCGCGATAACGCTTGGATTACTACTGGCATAAACTGGGTTGCGTTTTTCCAAATGAGTAATGGATCGCCCTTGCGGTAGCAGCGCTTTTATCATCGGTTCCGCACTCTGGTTTCGGATTAAACTGTTGGAAGACAGTGTCAACTCGGCACCTGTTGGCTGAAGGATAAGATTCGGAATGGTAAGCTTGAGCAATTCTGCTCCTTCCGCTAAGTAGAAGTTTCCGAACGCATCCTGCGAAATCCAATTCCGAATACCAACATTTCGAATCACTTTTTTCACTTTGGTCTGAGCGTTTATAACGAAAAATTGATTAGCCTGCACCCCATATACATTACCGTCTGTACCTACTTCGAACTGTGCATCTCTCCAAACTGCGCTACTGTAGTTCCGCGACATCAGCTCCTGGGTATGAATGATTTGCCGAGTAGTTGGATTGAAAATAAACAGGTAACCTTCCGCAGAACCCCAGATCATCCCATCTGGGCCAACGATCAGTTCCGTAATTCCTTTTTTACCTGGGACCGGTACGATCTCAAATACTTTTTGCTTCGCCTTCACATCCCAAATGAATAATTTCGCCTCTGTTTCCGTTGGATCTGCGCCAAGACCTCCATAGATGTTGGAGCCTCCATAAATCAAGCCGTCTTTATACGTGACAGCCGTTACGCTTTGCTGATTCACGATATTCCAGTAAACTTCTCGCTGGTCCGTTTTTATATCATAAATAGCAAGCGCTCCGCCTAAATATCCGTATTTCGGAACCGTGCCGATCGCTAATTTTCCATCATCAATCATGATACCCGCAAGTCCGCGGTCTTGATGCCCCACATCGGAGGCTGTAAATAGCTCTCTTGGATTCGGAGAAACCGGGTCAAGACGATTCCATGGTTTAGCGGGATCAAATTCATATACGACCATATTCGTATAATTCACATAGTAGATTTTATCGTTATAATGATAAATTCGGTCCGTCTGCGAGCCTGGCAGCTTCTGTCCGTCACCCATCGTTTCGTTCGTAAATTCCTGAGTCATCCCTGTAAATGGATTGTAGATCGAATTGCCTCCCGACAAATACCCGCTCGTATGAACCATCCCGTCAGCCGATACTTCTACGGTCTGCAGCTCTGTGGGCTCGCCTGCGATCTCGAATAAAATGCTTTTACTTTTGCCAGTTGCCGGATTGTACTTGAACAGCTTGCCATATCTGGATACTCCAATAAGCGTATCACCGGGATATTCCGGGTCGTCTAGCTGCGTGAATCCAAAGCCGTTCATATCGCCTTGCGCGTCCACGCCAAGCATGACATATTGTTTAGAAACCGTATCGTAATACCCCAGCTGGGAATCGGATGTAAAATAGATTTTATTGTCGGAAGGCGCTTTAGGAGAAACATGCCTGGAAGTTACATTGCCTTCTATCTCATCAAACTGCATGGTATTCAGATCCATAGCAATCGTTAAGCCTGGAGAAAACCTCATAAACAGTTTATCTCCCGATACCGTCATATCGTAGATGAATTGACTGGACTGGTAACGCTCGGGAAGCGGAATTTCCGTTTTCAACTTCGTATCCCGGTCATATTTGATCAAATGAGCATGGGCACCGATTCCATAGTAAGTATCATTACGCTTCTCATCATAGGCGACGGAATAAGAATAGGATTCACCCGTCATAATAGGGCCCAGATTTGTATTCACTTTGGTGTTGGTATTGAATTCAAAGCCTTCGCTTTTATTGTAGGTCCCGCCAATCAGGGTGCCGTCTGGACCGTTTTTCATATCGAACACTTGCGAGCCTGAAACCTTGCTTACAAATTCAACCTTGCTTGCACCTGGCACATATTTAAACAGATTGCTGGGGGTTCCTGCCATGTATACAGTACCGTCAGGCTGAACACTTAAACCGCGAACGTAGGTACATGAATAATTGGTTCCGTTTACAGTGTCTTCAATTGGAATCGCAGCAATGAGCTTTTCAGATTTCACATCAATGACGAGCAGCTTGGCCGGGATTCCCACCATAGTGGAATAAGCAACCGGGTTTCCTGCGGCATCCTTACCGAGAGCAGCCCGATGGGTGTTAACGGTATGCACTTGTGATCCGAGATTGGTTAAATTGAATGGAACATTGTCCGAGGGAACTTCTTGCTTAACGGAAAAATACAAATCGTCCACTAACGCTGCTCCTTTGGTCGCTGAGGTTGTATATACCAATATCCTTGCATAGGCCGCATCGGCTGGTGCAGGCGCTTCGAGATTCACGCTCTTCCATATCAGTGTGGGAGATAATGCTGCAAGGGCGGGCTTTGCAATGAATCCTGAAATCGGATTGTCCGTGGCTTTCTTGTAGAATCTTACTGCCGTATAGATGGTACCGCTTACTTGATTTGCTTTCATGTCCAGCTTATACGCCTGATTCGGCGTCACCTCGATCAAATCGCTGTAAACAACGATTGCTGCAGTCGTGTTGTCGTCTGTTACCGTGAGGCTGTAGGCGCCCGATGAGCTTGTTTCGTCGGTTGTCTCTGCTGCAATTCCGGGTTTTGGCGAGTTGTCCGCTCCTCGGTACAAAGTCCATCCGGGAATCATATCGCCTTCTTCCGCCAATTGCTCGAAACCAGGATTGGCAAGCAGGTTCGGCGGAGCTTGCTCGGCATTAACATGCCCGGTCAGTGGTGCCCATCCGGTGATTGCTAGACAGATCGCCAGAATCGGGCAAAGCACATTCTTCCAAATCCTTGTTCTCCTCTTTATCATCGTACTCATGTCCTTACCTCCAACGTTTATTAGTTAATCCGGTTGGTTACCGGTATCACCCTTTAATGGAGCCGAGCAGCATACCTTTGACAAAGTACTTTTGCAGGAACGGATAAATGATAAGAATCGGCAGTGTAGCTACTACGACGGTAGCCATCTTGATCGTCTCAGGCGGCAACACTTGCAGATCTTGAACATTGAGGCCCAACTCCTGGCTGACGCTTGGTGTCACGATCATGTTGCGCAGAACAACCTGTATCGGCATTAGCGATGGATCCGTTACATACATGATCCCTCCGAAGTAAGCATTCCAGTGATTGACGCCATAAAATAATCCTAATGTAGCGACTATGGGCATCGATAATGGAAGAACGATCCTCCCTAATACCTGGAGGTCAGAGCAGCCGTCGACTTTAGCCGCTTCCTCCACTTCGGCTGGCAAATTCTCGAAGTACGACTTCATGATCAGCATGTTAAAAGAAGAAACAAGACCGGGGATGATCAACGCCCAAATGGAGTTTAACAATCCTGTAGCACTAACGACGAGGTATAGAGGAATCAACCCTCCCGAGAATAACATCGTGAACACAATACTCACCAGTACCGCATTGCGGCCGGGTAAATATTTTTTGGACAAGGGGTAAGCAAGCAATGAGGTGATCAGCAGATTACAGAACGTTCCTAACGTGGTTACCATGATCGTAATTTTCAGGGCATCGGGAATCCGGTTGCTTTTGAAAATATAGTAGTAAGCATCGAATGTGACATGCTGTGGCCATAAGACGAATCCGCCGTTACGAAGCACTTCTGCAATAGGGGTGACGGACATTACGGCTACATAGTACAGCGGGAACAAAGTCGCGAATCCAAAAATAACCAGGCTCGTATACAGGACTGTGTCTATGATCCGGTCCGTTTTATTTTTCTTCAGAATAAAGGACATCCGTTATCCTCCTTTTTTTCAGCTACCAAATTCCGGATCCGCCGAATTTCTTAGCGAGTTTATTAGCAACAATCACCAGAATGAATCCGACGAAGGATTTAAATAATCCAACCGTAGACGCGGTACTGAAATCCAAATTCTCAATACCCCTCCGGAATACCCAAGTATCGATAATGTCGCCTACTTCATATACGCGTGCGTTCAAGAAAATGTAGGTTTGCTCGAAGCCGGCATCCAGAATATGCCCGATCCTTAGGATGATTAACATGAGGAACACGTCTCTGATTCCAGGCAGGGTAATATGCCACAGTTGACTCCAACGCCCCGCACCGTCCACGACCGCCGCCTCGTATAACTCTTGGTTGATGGTGGCTAGAACAGCCAAATAGATGATGGCTCCGAAGCCTGTGTTCTTCCATATGTCCGTTAATAACAGAATCGGTCTGAACCATTCTTTTTCGGTCAGCAGGTTAATGGATAACCCCCAATGTTCGTTTACCCAAGAGGAGATAAGTCCGGAATCAGGTGCCAGAAATGAGAACGTCAAACCGTAAACGATGATCCAGGAAAGAAAATAGGGCCCGTATGTCACCGTTTGGATGATCCGCTTAAACCATCTAACCCGGATTTCATTTAGGATCAGTGCAAGAAGGAGATCCGGAAGCATATTGAACAAAATTCGGTATACACTCAGCACGAGCGTGTTTTTCAGTAATAACGGAAAGTCTGGGGAACTGAAGACTTCCCGGAAATTCTGCAGTCCGATCCAAGGGCTTTTCCATATGCCTTGCATCATGTTGTAATCTTTAAAGGAAATGATAAGTCCGAGCATAGGAATGTAATGATAAATCAGGTAATAGATTAAGCCAGGGATCATCATCATGTACAGCCAATGATATCGCATGCATGCATGTTTGATACTAAGTGCAACTGACTTGCGTTTTTTCGTGACCGTTAGTGCGTCATCGGCAAGATGTACATTCCTCATCGGAAGTCCCTCCGTTCCCGTTAATACTTAATCACTGCTCCAAGTAAGCTTCCAGGGTCATGTTTGTACTGCTCGTATACTTGCCAAGCATCGGGTAAAGCAACCTGATTAGTAATCAGCCCACTGATTTCGATTCTCTGCTCAGCCAAAAGCCGAATGTATTCCCGTAAATTTCGTTCTTCCGTCCAGCGGACATAGCCTATCGGATAGTCGCAGCCGTCATGTTCATAGGCCTCATCGTACCTACCGGGACCTCCGGCGCGGGATATGAGCACCTGAGCTTCTTTGAGGAACATTTTGCTTCGCGTGAATTCCATGTACATGTCACCGACGATGACGATCTTTCCTCGATCGCGTATCCAATCAAAACTTTCATCGAGGAGGTCCATTTGTTTACCGCCGGCGCAATGTATAACTGTGTCTACCCCACTGTTACTTGAAATCTCTTGTATCTTGCTCTTGATTTCCTCCATACTGCTGCAGATATCGATGTTCCGTATGCTAGATAACGCGTCTCTTCGCTTTTCCAAAATATCGAACGCAATCACCCTGGCACATGCTGCATGGGCAATTCGTGCTATAATTTGCCCCAGAATGCCTAACCCCACGATGACGACGGATTCACCAAACTTTATATTCGCTTGCCTAAGCGCATGAATGGCGATCGCACCAAGCCCTACCGTAGATGCATCCATCAAAGGAACATGTGCGGGGACGGGGACGACTAAATGCTTTGGAACAAGCAAATATTCCGCATGCTTCACATAGGGACCCCCATAGCAAGCAACAGGCTGATTAAGCTCAATGCCCACAACGCCCTCTCCAGTACTAATGGCGATTCCAGCAGCGCTGTAACCCAATGGAGATGGATTTTCCGGCATCCGCTTTAATGCAGTAAGTTCTGTACCCGGACTAATCGTTGAATAAAGTGATTTAACTAGAACGAAATTACTTTTCACTTGCGGCAGAGGCTCATCGGCCACTTTGACATTTCCTCTATGATTGATAATTGCCTTCACAGTAACCAACTCTCCCCGCTCACGTTTTTCAAATGCATATCTAATTTATATCTAAATTATAAGTATCCAGTATTTTACTTGTCAACAACTTTTATTCGAAAAATTAATTTATATCTAATATACAAATAATGAGTTTATGTAATGAAAAAAGGTCCTTTTTTTGAAAGGACCGGGCGGGTATTCATTCACTTTTCGGGTTATTCACTCTGCTTGATCAGTGTTCAGCCCAGTAACAATATTTGTGGAGGTCACTTTCACATCCTGAAGTTTGGACCAATACAGCTTAGCTTGCCGCAGCACGTGAGACAGCTGGACGGAATCCAACTTCAATTCGCTCAGTCGTTTAAAGGTAGGCACGATCTCCCGATAGATGTTATACCGGGAAGGTCTTGTGATGCTCTCCTCGCCCTTCCACTCTGCTGCATTCTTATCCACCGGGATACTTAAGGTGTGTTTCCGCATGATCAGTTGGGCCTGAGGCGATTGTAGAAACTCAACGACTTTGCGCGCGGCTTCTTTTACCTTCGATTTTCTGCTTATCGCCAGCCCAATGATGACCAGCATGGTTTTAGACTCTTTCAGGTATGGCAATGGGGCAATATCGTAAGAAAATGATGCCCCCTTGATTTTGTTGAGACCAAAATAGCTGGTCATAATCATAGATACCTTCCCGTTCAAGAACAGCTCTTCCGCGTCTGCTTCGCTGGCTGAAAGCATGGTCGGAAACACATTGGGCATGTATATAATGTCACGGCACGTCTCCAGACTTTCCATCAGCTTTGCTTCGTCGATTTCATAGTGTCCATGCTGGTTTCGTTCGAAAGCGATACCGCTCTGAAACAGGAAGATCGGCCATCGGTTTTGGGAAAGCAAGTGGAAATAGAATCCGAATCTTTCATTCTCAATAGCCAATTCCTTGGCATGAGCAAGAAGATCGGTCCATGTCCATCCACTGTACGGTTCCGATACATTGATTTCGGCAAAATGTTCCCGATTGTAACACAAAATGACCGGCGAGTATGAAAAGGGCTGGACCAGAAGCTCCCCTTGGTGCATAAACGGCTCAGATAGAAATGGGTACAGCGAAGGATTGAGCTCGTATGGTTCCAACAGGTTATAAGTCTCATTGTCTACAAACTCCATGAAGCTCCGGTCATTCATGCTGAAAACATCCAAAAGATCGGCATCCAAATATTCCTTTATGGAGTTATGGAAATTTTGTGAGGGAATTTCGACGGGCTGTACCTGTATGTGTGGATAAAGCCCGTGAAATTCGGAAATCATTTCCGCCAAAGCCGTCTCATAATTGGTACTCGGATGATAACCAAAGCGAACCAACGTTTTATTCTCGTCAGCGACGGCGGTAACGCGATTGCCGACCTTCGGTATTTTTTCGATTAACCCTTCCTCGACCAACATATCCAGAGCTTTGCGCACCGATTTATTGCTAAGGTGAAATTGTCTCGTTAAATCTAATTCCGAGGGCAAAAATTCATCTACCGCTCGCTTGCCTGAAATAATTTCCTCCCGCAAAATACTGGCCATTTCCTCCAATCTGATTCGGAATGTTTTTCTGCTTACTTTTTCATCCATCATGACAACCATTCACCTCAAAAAACTGCTTAGTTTACATCCGTATACAAAAATATGATTTCCTATTACGGATTGGCCGAAACGTACGTATACGGTTTGCCTAGCGCATCCGATACTTGCTTGGCGTAATTCTCAAATATTTCTTTTCCATGATACTTGTTTATTAATTCCTCACGATATTTCGGCCAATTAGAGGCATCCTTCTCCTCAAACAAGATCTTGGCGTGGTAAGCGTTCATTTTGGCCCGGAATGCCGCTAAATCAAATCCTTGCGGTGGCGTTAAACTCGTTCCCGGAGAAGGGATATATTTATAAGTTCTTACTTTGTCCACGATTTTTCGATCACGGTCGGTTTCGTTCGGATTGATGACGTCCAGTTTCATAACGAAGGGTTCATCAGGCGTAAAGGCACCATAAATTTTCAGGAAATTCCCATTATCAATGATATCTTTCTTGTAGGCGTCAGAAATCAGGGTAATTTTGCTTCCTTCTTTCTTATAGTGTACACCTTCCTGCCCATACTTCGATAGTAGGAAACCTTCCTCTCCAAAGAGCCAATCCATGATTTGTGCTGACCTTTGAATATTCTCCTCCGGTGCTTTGGCGCTGAACAGGAAAGGGATGCCTGGTACCGCTTCTGAACTTACCCCGGCATTAGCCCATGGATGAAACGGCTGCCAATCGGCTGTCTTCACTCCCGTAACATCGATGGTTTTCTTTTGAACACTGTTGGGACTGTTATCGAAGGCGATATCCCGATTGGCAGACCAAATGATCCCAACCTTACCTTGGGCCGCCTTTTCAATGTTTTGTCCGGTTTTGTTCAAATACCAGTCCGGATCCACCACTTTCATCGCCAGCAATTTCTTCGTATCCTCAAGAATGTTCTGGACCTTCATATCGCTTGCTGAATCAATGAATTTATCACCCTCAAGCACAAATCCAGCAGGTCGGCCATACTCATACCAGGCAGGGAAATCTCGCACGAAGTTGGCGCCATTCCCGGCAGCCGAGAGACCATATGTATCGTTCTTACCGTTACCATCCGGATCATTAGATGTAAAAGCCTTCATCACTTCAATCATTTGATTATAGTTTTCAGGTACCTTCAAATTTAACTTATCCAACCAGTCTTTACGAATATAATAGGAAGCGTATTGCGTCCTGGCAAATGGAACCGGAGCCCTAGCGAATGCGCCATGAACTTGGTACTGCTTCAATTCCGTTGGATTCGTCCAATATTTGAAATAGTTGGGCATCACTTGCGGATTCACATATTTACTCATATCCGCTGCAACTTTATCTAGCACATATTGATTTGACTCTCTGCCGCCCATAAAAAACATATCCGGTGACTGACTGGAAGTAATCAACAAATTGACCTTGCTCTGATAATCCGTAGTGAAATTCATATGTTGGAGCTTCAGCTCTACATTAAATTTCTGCTCGATCGTTTTTTTCACGAAGTCTTTATCTACCGAAGGCAACTGCGCGTTGCTATCAGCAACGATAAACCAACTCAATGTGAGTTTCTTGCTAGACGGTGCAGCCGTCCCGGTCTCCACCGGTTTTGTTGATGATTTGTCGTCAGAACATCCGCTAAGAAGGAGTGTAACTGCAAGAGAGCCCAATAAAGCTTTCTTAATACTGATCAAATCCGATCATCCCCTTGTTATAATGTACATCTAACTTACATCTATATGTTATACGCCCTTATGTATCGGTGTCAATACAAATAATTAATTTCCTCTAGTGTATTTATAGAAACATAAAGAGGAGCTGCCATGTGGCTAGCTCCCTCATTCGCTTTACTTTACTTCATAGAAGTCACCCAATCAACATTCGACACAAATATACAAGCATAAGTTTCAGGCAAGGCATAACTTATGCCGAATCATAGCAGCAAGCTTGGCAATTTGTTCATTCGGTAGGGCGCCCGATGCTCACCACACTTGATTATTATACTGGAAAATATTTCACATTTAGTTGTTGATATAGCGTTCGAAGATGTAACCGAAATCCTTGACCTTTAACTCAGAGTGCTTAGTCTTCAACCAATTGTAAGTAGATTCGTTGATTGCATCGAATTGGGCTACAGGGGAAGTAGTTTGAGTTGTGATTCGGCCTGTCGCTTCTTTAGCAATAACTATGCTTTGCTTCGCATAATCAAACAAGTCCTCGTTATGTGCTACCGTCTCGGAAATCTTAATTAAGGCTTTATACAAGTCTTTGATCTGCTCAATTTGCTTCTTGTCCACATCAATCGAGAAGTTGACGTCACCGATAACGAACTTGATCTCGACGTCAAGATCGATAGTTCCTGCAGTTTCCAAATATACCTTGGAAATTGCATTTGTGTGGTAGCTGTAACGTTTCAGCATACGTTTGCTGCTAATAGCACTATCTCCATCAAGGTGGATTAGGGCAAGGTTGGTAAAGCAGTATTCGTCTTTCTTAGACTTAATGATGAAGAAAATCTTCTCGCCATCCTCATGCATGACATAATCATCTGAATCTACCTTGTCGAAATCACTCGGACTAATTACCTTACCGATATCACTTAAACCTAATGCATCTGCCGCAAACTTCTTGAACAATGGAATCATCCTCTCATTTTGGAAATAAGGATAAGTCGGTATCCAACTCGGGGTTTAGAAAAACCGATCCTTAGTGTTACCCTATTATACATTAATGGTAGATTTTACATAAGTAGTAAGGCTCTTATTCTATTTTCAAATTACAAGTCACAATAGGCGGTAGCGTTAAAACTTTCCGGACCGATCCGAATTGGCTGCGTGCTGTTAGAACTTACAAATGCGGAATAAATAAGCTCGTTGTTAGGCGGGGCTGGAACGTTGTAATCGGATCCGCTAACGTTAAAGGGAAAGATAAGCGCTCCATCAGTTCCGATTCCGGGTATGGTTAAGTTGGCGGATTAGACCAATAGATCGGTGAATTGTGTTCCCCTTCCTGCTGATCACCAATTTAATGGAAACTACCTTAGACGAAAAACTTCATTATTATAAACGCGGGATATTAGCTTACAACGAAGACCTTGATGAAACTGCCGGATAAGCATAACATTATTGTATAGAGTGATAGACCACCTACTAATGCAATACTAAAAAGCAGCTTCTTCGCAGAGGCTGCTTTTTAATTTTGTTTTTCGGCTTTCTTTTGCTTAATGACAAGAACTTTATCTCATAAGTAAAAAACTCCGCAATTTAAAGAAGTAGCAACCACCCAAAAATATATAGAAACCTTCAACGAAGTTCATATAATACTACTTCTGATGTACTCTCTGAGATAAGGATACGGACCACCAAAAATATGAGCCATGGTTACGATAAATTTGTGATGTTCCTCCCAAATTTTCGGGGAAATGCCGACGCGATTGGCTAGTAATTGTTGAACCGCTAATTCACTTTCCGAACTCAGTTGGTTTAGCAAGTCATTGTTTTGTCCGACCGTTTTGCTTATTTCCAATAAAGCCTGTGTTTCGACACCTGATGGCCGATAAGCCAGACTCGAAAATTGAATGTCAAACTCCTCCAGCCGTCGTTTTAAGTGAAGAATCTCATCTTGACGTTGTACAGAAGTGTTTGATCTTTTCAATTGAAAAAGCTTCTTAACCTCTTTGGTAACTCTCTTAATAAACATGTCTAATTCCTCCTTTTTTCTCTTGAACGAAAAAAGGAAGCGAGGGAATAGAGTCCTAAAATATAAAGGACACTTTTAATATTTCTATCATTTTCTTTCCACGCTGACGAAGTTAGCTGACGGATTCGGGTTGAAAGCTAACCCTAACACTTAAAAAGTGTACTCACCCCAGAAAACTTGGTTCCCCCGCTTCTTTAATCTAAAGAATTAAGCGTAGTATGATTCATTCTTATTTTATCAATTTACCCCAATACATATTTAGAAACAATAGTAATATTTACTTATATTTTTTATGTCACTGTGAGGGCTTGATCCATTCTTTACACGTAGCAGAATTCAATATTCGACGATTCAAGATTTTCCGCGAAAGATCGAAATTGATCGTTGTAATGCTCTATAATTTGTATCGCGCTTTGATTACCTTGACTCCAAGTACTATGACAGTCTTTGACCACAGTCACTTGATAGCCTAATTCGTTGGCTCGGCGGCAAGTTGCATCAATACACATATCTGTTTGAAGTCCCACCAAAACAATTTTTCTAATCCCGAGCGCTACCAATTCCGTATGGAGATTAGTATCATGGAACGAGTCGGGCGTAAACTTTTGAATGATGGTATCTCCACCAACGGGTGCTACCATAGGGTGTATGTTCCAATCTGGACTATTGGTTACCAAACCTTCATCTTCATTATGTTGGACATATATGACGGGAGTATCACATGCTCTAGCTTTTTTGATAATTCCTCTTATGCGCTCAAGTAAAGCATTGCCGTCGTATACTGGGTATGCTTCCTGAAACATGCCGTTTTGAACATCAATTACCAGCAAGGCAGTATCAATTTTCATTATCAAAACCTCACCCATGATTATAATAGTGTCTTACTCATTATATACGATCACACGTTCTCTTCGCAATTCTTAATCAACTTCTGGTGTTAAACTCTCCTGCCCTTATGATGTTTAACTATCGTTCTTCGCTTATTTCGCATCGACCCATATGTTCAAATCCCCCCCAGTAGTGCAGCACGGATGTCATGTTATTTTATTTCATACCAAATGAGCACTTGATTAACATATCGAAGTAAGCTTACATGACATGTAAATTTTAATTGCTCAATTGCCCAGGATAAGGTAAAACTATACTATTAGACATTTTTAATATAACTGATTGTGAAGGTGGATGAGGTTGTGATTGTTCAAGTGGATAATGAGGTAGTTGCAAGGGAATATGTACATGTCGTTTACGAAACCGTAGTCAAACGTAATCCTTATGAGTATGAGTTCCATCAAGCTGTGAAGGAGATTTTAGAGTCGCTGATCCCGGTTCTCTCAAAGCATCCGAAGTATATGAAATCAGGTATTCTTGAGCGGATCGTGGAACCAGAGCGCTTAATCACTTTCCGCGTGCCATGGGTAGATGACCAAGGGATTACGCAAGTTAATCGTGGTTTTCGTGTTCAATTTAACAGTGCGATTGGGCCGTACAAGGGTGGGTTGCGTTTTCATCCCTCCGTTAATGCGAGCATTATTAAATTTCTTGGATTTGAACAAACTTTCAAAAACTCCCTTACAGGCCAGCCGATCGGCGGCGGTAAAGGCGGTTCCGATTTCGATCCTAAAGGAAAGTCCGATAATGAAATCATGCGCTTTACCCAAAGTTTCATGACAGAGCTCTATAAATATATGGGTCCGGACACCGACGTTCCAGCAGGAGACATTGGCGTTGGCGCACGCGAAATTGGATACATGTTCGGTCAGTACAAGAGAATTCGCGGTGCTCACGAGGCTGGTGTACTGACAGGAAAAGGGATCATCTATGGGGGCAGTTTGGGACGTACCGAAGCGACTGGGTATGGATGTGTTTACTTTGTGAATGAAATGCTGCAATCCAAGGGCCTTAGCTTCGAGGGCAGTACTGTAGTAGTTTCCGGCTCCGGCAACGTGGCCGTATATTCCATGCAAAAGGCGATACAGTTAGGCGCCAAGGTCGTTGCTTGCAGCGACTCCAATGGCTATATCTATGATAAAAAAGGGATCTGCCTAGACACGATTCGACGGTTGAAGGAAGTTGAGAGAAAGAGAATCAGCGAGTATGTAAAGGATCATCCGACCGCAACCTATCATGAAGGTTGTCATGACATATGGTCCGTCCCATGCGACATTGCGCTTCCTAGCGCAACACAGAACGAGATTAATGAGGATGCTGCGAAGATCCTTGTAAGCAACGGAGTAATAGCGGTGGGGGAAGGCGCGAATATGCCATCTACCTTAGAAGCGATTGATGTATTCCTGCAGGCAGGTGTGCTTTTTGGACCGGCCAAGGCAGCGAATGCAGGCGGTGTTGCCGTATCAGCGCTAGAAATGTCTCAAAACAGCATGAGATACTCATGGCAATTCCATGAGGTGGACGATAAGCTCCATGCGATTATGAAAAATATTTACAAAAACGCTGTCCAAGCGGCAGAGGAATACGGGCATCCGGGCAATCTTGTTGTAGGCGCCAATATTGCAGGCTTTACAAAAGTGGCCGACGCCATGATTGCTCAAGGTGTTGTTTAGGGAAAACAGCAATTATCTATAAAAATTCGATTATGACAAGCGTCTTTGCTCCGGTTCATTTCATCGGAATAAAGACGTTTGTTTTTCGATCAAATATTTATTCAAAAAGTCGTTACGAAACTTTCCTTGTGGATCACAATGAAGGAGTAGTTGTCGGAAGTCTGGCAGCTTCTCATAGAGCGGCTTCAACTGAGCGGGCTGCATGGTAAACAGCTTCCCCCAATGAGGACGAGCCCGGAAAGGCGCAAGTTGCTTTTCGATCATCGGCAGCACTTGTTTGACTGCCTCCCAATTCGGTTTCCACGTAAAATGAATAGCGACTGAATCCTGATTGTAATTAGGGCTCATCCACAAATTATCTTTTGCAATGGTACGAACTTCAGAAACATAAAGGTGTGGCGAGATATGCTCCCGTATGCCATTAAGTGCATTCAATGCCTGATAGGCATCTTGTCGCGGCACGAAATACTCGCTTTGCAGCTCCTCTCCAGCACTCGGAGTGAAATCCATGCGAAAGTGCGGCAATCTCTCGTGCCATGGTCCCGCGATGCACATCTGCTCGCTGCAATTCTCTGCTGTATGTCCTGGCACTGGATGCCGCGGTGAAGTTGCTAATTGCGCGTCGAAAAACTCAGGTGCCACCTGATCAGAGACTTGATCAGTCAGTTTCCGCTTTAGCCAGACTTGATTGAAATTCGCATTCTTCCAATCGGTGAATAGACTAACACTATAAGCACTGGAAAAAATATCGTCAAAGTGCTCATTTAGTTGCACTAGAGACAGATTATCGTAAACATGCTGACTCATTTGAAATGTCGGGATCACATCCAGTGTAATTTTAGTGACTACGCCCAATCCTCCAAGTCCAACAATTGAACCTGCGATGTCTTGTTGCTCGCGGGAGAATACAGCCATGTCCCCATTCGCCTGAACGATTTCCATAGAATCAACCACTGTAGCAAGATTGCCATTCCGATCACCAGAACCATGCGTAGCCGTAGCGCATGCACCAGCAACGGTTATGTGCGGCAGCGACGCCAAATTGTGAAGCGCATAGCCATGGTTATGAAGGTGTTCACAAAGCTCTCCATACCGGATTCCGGCTTCAACAGTTACCTTATTTTGTACAGTATCTAATGCTACCACCTGGTTAAGTTTCTGAAGCGAAAGAAAGCTTTCGGTACAATCGGCGATGCTATTAAACGAGTGCCGTGTGCCAAGCACCTTTATTTGCTTACTGCGAGCCACTAATTCCTGTACTTGTTCCACGCTTGTGGGAATATGGAGTTCAGAGGCACTATACCTGTAGTTGCCAGCCCAGTTCCAAATATTTTTCATATCTTCACACTCCTTCGAAAGTATTTATGATTTATTAAAAATTCGATATTGGACTATAAATTCCTTGTAATACTTTCAGGGACCTTTTAATAACATTCGGTTGTCGTCCGGCAAAATCCCGCTATATTTTGTAAAAAGTTATGTGCGTCCAAGAATAGCGTAAGAAATAGGGCTGTCCCAAAAGCCATATGGGAAATTCAGCTCCCAAGTTGAGAATTTCGAAGGCTGAATGCCACTTCCATTGGATTAATCCAATGGAAGTAGGGAATTGACAGCCCAATTCTATTGGAATATTTCCAATAGAATTGCGAATTTCGAAGCATGAGAGTCGATTCCATTGGAAA
>NZ_WHOA01000206.1 GCF_013141715.1 Paenibacillus phytorum
TAATTTACTGAGATGTAATTCTTTTGAATGTGCACCTAATTGTTTTTCTGAAATATCAATGAAATTTGTCTTGCAATGGCAGCACTGCACTAAATTCTCCTGAGATATATCATTTTTGCAATTTGGACAATTATCAATAAGTAAGCATTGATGAGTAGGGCAAGTTGTTACCAATAGTCATGAATACCATTGATCGCCTGAGCATCTAATAAGATGGCACCGCTTGAAGCCTCATCGAGTCCTGCAATTAAACGAAGCAATGTACTTTTTCCACATCCACTGCGACCCACTATCGCTACAAATTCTCCCTGTTTAATCGATAAATCAATCCCAGATAACACATGTGTTTGACCAAATGCTTTGTTTACATTCCGAATATGCAGCTGAGTGCCTCCGCTTTTAATGATCATGACTTTTCCCCCTTCTCTAGGCTTTATTCAAATAGTTGTGATGCCACTTCAACCAACGATTTTCAAAATACTTAGCAATTAAATCAGATAATTTCCCCAATAAGGCGTACAAGATCACACATAACACAACAACATCCATTTGCATAAACTCTCTGGCATGTGTTGCCATATAACCAATTCCGGAATCCGCAGCAATCGTCTCGGCTACAATTAAGCTAAGCCACATAATGCCTAAAGAAAATCGGATGCCAAGTAAAATATTCGCTAACGCCCCTGGTAAAATCACTTTCGCAAATAACGCGAATCCTTTAAGGCCATACACTTTACCCATTTCTACTAAACCTGGATCGACGGATCGAATCCCATGAAACGTATTGAGGTATATAGGGAAAGCAACTCCCAATGAAACGAGGAACAGCTTTGATGTCTCACCGATACCAAACCACATAATAACGAGAGGAATCATCGCTAGGTGGGGAATGGTTCGCACCATTTGGACAGTAGAATCAATATATCGTTCGGCTATTGGGAATACCCCATTTAGCAAACCAATAACGAATGCAATGCTCCCGCCAATCAGGAACCCAAGAAAAGCCCGCTTCGTGCTCACATCTACGTATTCGAAAATAGTTCCATCTTTAATTACACCGTATAAAGCAGTTAAAACCTCCCAAGGTGTAGGCAGAATGCGCTCAGATAACCACCCGGATAATCCAAGAACTTGCCAGAGAAGCAGTATGAGGATCGGTATGACCCAAGGCTGCCAAAACTTAGATTCAGTTAAAGATGAAGTGCGATTAGCTAGCATGCGAATCCTTCTTTCTTCTCATAAAGTAAAGTGGCGTTAGAAAACGGAAAAGACTCCCGATTCATGCCTCAAAGTACTAAGCAAGAATGGGAGTCTCCAGTCTTCTGGTCGACTCTTTTATTTAATTTAATAATTCATACCTGTTTACTTGGTTTTGATTTGTTTACTATACTATCACCTGTTTTAAGCAGCGTCAATGACTTTTTCTGCATACTAAAAGACTATTCCACAGAAGAATAGTTATTTTCAGACAACGATTATTCATTCTGAAATATCCCTTCATTAATAAGCTTGTCTTTTAACATCAGAAAATCATGTTTAAACTCGTAGTTTAGTCGTACAAATCATGCAATTTCACTTGCGAATATACTTATTAGAAAAATATTTCATCTTTCTTGCATAAAATTGAGTTTAGGCGTATTGACAAATCAGACCATCCGTTGGTATAGTCAATTTATTATTCCGAGTAAAAAGATATGATTAATGACATTAGGTGGTGTAATGTGGGAAATAAGGTTTTTAAAGCTACGGTTCGATCTGTGCTTATTGGCTATTTGATTGTACTTCTTGTCATCCCAATAGGTTCCATCTATTTGAAAGGTTTTTCTCTAGGATGGGATCCATTTTGGAAAGAGGTTACAGGACCATTAGCCTGGAAGTCCATTTTGCTAACCATTAAGCTCAGCGTTGTCTCAACCATCATTCAAGCAATTGTAGGTACCATCATTGCTTATGTCCTTGTCCGTTATACCTTCCGTGGCAAAAGCATTTTAAACAGCATGGTAGATCTTCCCTTCTCGCTTCCGACTTCAGTAGCTGGTTTAATGTTCCTAACCCTATTAGGACCTTCAAGTCCACTAGGTGTCTGGCTCGACCATTTGGGAATTAAGCTGCTTTATAATCAAACGGCTATCGTGATCGGCCTTGTATTTGTTACCTTCCCTTTTGTTATTCGAACTGTTCAACCTTTGCTTGAACAAATCGATCCAGCAGAAGAACAAGCCAGCTTTACGCTTGGTGCGGGTAGATTTTACACCTTCTGTAGAATCGTTTTCCCAGCCATTTTCCCAGGTATCATAGCCGGCAGCATGCTCGCCTTTTCTCGATCACTTGCCGAATTTGGAGCCATCTCCCTTATATCAGGCAATTTGCCTGGTAAAACGATGGTCGCATCGGTCTATATATATGGTGAAACACAGAATTTCAACCCCGAAGGCGCAGCCGCTATCTCTCTTGTGCTCCTAACATTGTCCGTCCTTATTCTCTGGATCATCAATGTACTGACACGCGGAAAGGGGCGCCTAGCATGAGAAAAGTATTGATCAGTATTTCGTTTCTCGTTATTTTCTTACTTATAATGTTACCTTTTCTTGGAATTACCTTTGGTGCTTTTGAAGAAGGCCCGCAAGCTTTTTTCGACGCTCTTGTACGACCTGAAGCCCTTCATGCCATGAAAATTTCTTTAATTATCGTAGGGATTGTAACCATTCTTAATGCCATTGTCGGCATTTACGTTTCCTTAGAAATTGTCAGAGGTTCTTGGATCTCTCGCTGGTTGAAACCTGTCATCAATGCACTTATTGATCTACCCTTTGCTGTATCTCCTATCATTGTTGGTTTAATGGTTATTTTGATCTTTGGTCCAAACACGGCATTTGGCACCTTCATGGAAGATCATAATATGAAAATTGTCTATGCTGTACCCGGCATGGTCTTAGCAACGATGTTCATTACGTTCCCTTTGATGGTACGTGAAGTGGTGCCTTTACTTGAAGAGATTGGTACACAGTCGGAAGAAGCTTCTGCTACTTTAGGGGCTAGCGCCTGGCGTACATTCATTCAAATTACATGGCCAGGTATTCGTTGGGGCGTGCTATACGGTCTCATCCTAACGATCGCAAGAGCACTTGGTGAGTTTGGATCGATCCTAGTCGTGTCTGGCAATATCATTAATCAAACGCAAACAGCTACAACCCTTGTATATCAAGATGCCGAACAATTCCACCTCGTGGCAGCGAACAGCGTTGCTTTCGTCTTAGGTCTCGTATCGATTTCTATTTTATTAGCACTTGAATGGTTGAAAAGAAGAAGTGAAAAATTGAGAAGCCATTAAGGAGGAGCCCCAGCATGCATATCGAAGTCAAAAACCTAAATAAACATTTCGGGCAGTTTCATGCCATCAAGGACGTTAATTTCAGCATTACGAAAGGTCATCTAGTAGGTTTGATCGGGCCAAGCGGAGGCGGTAAAACGTCCATTCTTCGCATGTTGTCGGGATTAGAAAGCCCCACCTCTGGCGATATTTACTTCGACGGGAAACTAGCGACTCATCTTCCGGTTCAAGAAAGAGGAATTGGCTTCGTGTTTCAAAGCTATGCCCTGTTCAAGCATATGACCGTTTTTGAAAATGTGGCCTATGGCTTAAAGGTTCTGAAAAAGCCAAAGGATTTCATTCATGATCGCGTTACTTACCTTCTAGGTTTGATGGGGCTTGCCGGTAGTGAGCGTAAGTACCCTCATCAACTCTCTGGCGGTCAACGCCAACGGGTTGCCTTCGCAAGAGCATTAGCACCCGAACCTCAACTGCTCTTGCTTGATGAACCTTTTGCAGCCATTGATGCTAAAATTCGTAAAGAGCTGCGTGTTTGGCTCAGAAACCTCATCGATGAGTTTAAAGTAACAACCCTATTCGTCACCCATGATCAGGATGAAGCCATTGAGGTTGCGGACGAAATCATTCTTGTTCAAGGCGGAAAAATTGAGCAGCAAGGAAGCCCTTGGGAGATTTACACGAAGCCCGCTTCCTCTTTTGTGGCCTCGTTTATTGGAGAATCCAACATCATTTCGCAATATACCCCACTAATCGGGTTTCCTTACTTAGAAGAATTGCAAAACAATGGTCAATGGTTTCCAGACGTTAACGTGATGATTCGACCAGAATCCATTGAAGTTCGCAATCATGATGTTTCTCATCTCGCTACAGCTGGGGAAAAAGGGAAAGTAACGCATGCTCACTTCCGCGGTGATTCCTGGTATTTGGAAATTGATACAGGCGCCCTAAAGCTATTTGCTTACCAGTCCGTGAAGGAAAAGATTTATAAACCAGGAGATGAGGTAAATATCCTCATCCATCATATTTCCGTGTTTACGAAAACGGACAATAAGTTGATTGAGAATCAGGCTAAACAAGATCCGCTGCCTGTTTTTATATAAAAATTTCTATACATTAAAAGGGGAGTTGTAAACCATGAAAAATTTCAAAACGCTTGGCTTAATCACAGCAACACTATTCACAGCAAGTATCGCCCTTACAGCTTGCGGTACTGGCACGAAATCTGCAAGTACACCTGCGGCATCAACAGCTGCTGCAACAACCGCGGCAAGCGCTTCTCCAAAAGCTGAAGGCGGTAAAGTGACGATTACACTTGGAGCTTATTCGGTCGTCAAAGAATCCTTCGATCTCATTATTCCAAAATTTAAAGATCAATGGAAAAAGAAGACAGGTCAAACAGTTGAATTCCAAGAATCCTATGTGGCTTCTGGTGCGCAAGCTACTGCCATTATCCAAGGTTTTGAAGCTGACATCGCTCCACTTTCTTTGGAAGGTGATATTCAAAAGATCGCTGAAAAAGGTTTAATTACGCATGACTGGAAAAACAATCCTTACAAAGGTAATATCACAGCTTCAATTGCCGCAATTGGTGTTCGTGAAGGTAATCCTAAAGGAATTAAAGACTGGGCTGATTTGACGAAACCGGGTGTTGAAGTTCTGATTCCTAATCCGAGCACTTCCGGCGGAGCCAAATGGGATATTAATGCCATCTACGGCGCAGGCTTGAAAGCTTCCGAAGCTGCAGGTAAAAAAGACCCTGCTGCAGCAAAAGATCTCGTGAGCAAAGTATACAAAAACATTAAAGTATTGGATAAAAGCGGAGCAGATTCCCTTACTACCTTCGATAAAGGTGTTGGCGATGCGATCGTAACTTATGAAAATGAGCTTCTAGCTCGTATTCAATCCGGTAAAAAGTACGTAGAAGTCATTCCACAATACACAACATCCATTGAGAATCCAGTTGCCCTTATTGATAAATACGTAGACAAACATGGTAATCGTGAAGTAGCGCAAGCGTTCCTAGACTTCTTATATACGCCTGAAGCACAAACAGTATTCGCAGAAAAAGGCTTCCGTTCCGTTCTACCTGAGGTTGCTAAGAAATACGAGAAAAACTATACTACGCCTGCTGGCTTATTCAACATTGAATACCTCGGCGGTTGGGATAAAGTGAACAAAGAGCTTTATGGCAAAGGCGCAATCTGGGAAACCATCCTTGCAGAAGGTGGAGCCAAGTAAGAACAAAGGAAAAGCCCGGTGCGAATGTGCAATTCGCTTCCGGGCTTTTTTTGTTATACGTTATGAGTGCAATCCTTATCTTCCGTCTCCATCAAGCAAATTACCAAGACCGCCTAAGATACTTCCCTCTTCTTTCCTTCCTCCCACTCTTGATGCTGAAGCCATACGGTCCGCCAGCCTACTGAACGGCAAGGATTGAATCCATACGCGCCCAGGTCCACGTAACGTAGCGAAGAATAAGCCTTCACCGCCGAATAACGCAGTTTTAACGCCTTTTACCATCTCAATGTCGTAATCAACCTCTTGTGTCATAGCTACGAGACAACCCGTATCCACGCGAATCACTTCACCTGGACGGAGCACACGTTCACAGATGGAGCCACCCGCATGAACAAATGCCAATCCATCGCCTTCAATCTTCTGCATGATAAAGCCCTCACCACCAAAGAAACCAGCCCCTAGCTTACGCTGAAAAGCAATACCTACCGAAACACCTTTCGCTGCGCATAGGAAGGAATCTTTTTGACAAACTAATTTACCACCGAGATCTTGCAAATCCATCGCTATGATTTTCCCAGGATAAGGTGCAGCAAAATTAACTTGTTCTTTACCATGTGAGCTGTGATTCGTAAAAACCGTCATAAACAAGCTTTCACCCGTTAATAATCGTTTACCAGCTCCAAGCAGCTTGCCCATGAACCCTTTATTATCACTGCTGCCGTCTCCAAAGACAGTTTCCATCTGGATGTTTTGATCCATCATCATCATACTACCGGCTTCAGCTACCACACTTTCTCCCGGATCCAACTCAATTTCAACATACTGCATTTCATTTCCTAAAATACGATAATCAATTTCATGTGCGTTCATTACTTTCTTACCTCCTATTTGTTTTCCGTAAGGATATCAACATAAATTAAGCCATTTTTAGATGTTATACGATGTATTTGAGGGTTGGTTTCAGGATTTCTACGTCACACCGAGGTTTGCTTGCGATCCTTCATCCGGATGGTTTAAATACTCTTCAATTAAACTGCTTGAATACTGTTTTTTGCCTGGATTATCACGTACTTGCTTCCACAATTGCGCAGCAATTTTCATCCGGTCTTGTTTTATGAACTTCGTTTTAGAGTCTTTATTGAAGTCTTTAACAAATTTGTTCCATTGATATGTGCTTTCTTCTTTGCTTTCAAACTTGTTCTTATCTTCATATACTTTGATTAAATAGGTTACAGTCATTTCCGTATTTCCATGACGTTCTGCTTCTCTTAACGCCGTTGCCATTTCTTTCGTAAAAGAAAACTTTGGTTTGTTGTAATAGTTAGCAAAGAACTCTCTTGCTTTTTGATTAAACTTAAAACCATCTGGAATAAGCTTTGTGCTTAAAGACAATTCTGTAAGTTGTTGTTTCTTCCTAATCATTGTATTAGATAGTCGATGATCAATAATTTCATCACCGTGCAGTAGTTTCTTAATTTTCTCTTCTAACTCTGCTTTTGTCCCAGTCGGCGAGATATTATACTTGCGGCATATGTCATTTAATTCTTGCTTATACCAATAATGTCTTTCGAATTCCTGTATGGAAAGATCCCTTGTGAAATCTGGCCGTATTTCTGTATTCATTAGCTCTCCCTTAACTTTTTCGTCCATGTTCTCATCATTGTCTTCCATTAAAGTTATAATTGTTCTTAATTTGTTCGACTGATTCTCGTAAAGATGTACTTGTTTTTACTTCAATCACAACGGACAAGCCATGATTTTCGGCAAAAAGAAGCCGATCATTTATTGGAACATTACCGCTATATAAGGGCTGATGGTCTGATTTATCATTGCAATCATGGAGATGTATATGCTTAATACGATCAGTAAATTCGCGGAATACAACCCCTTCCTTAAAGTTAACTTTAGCATCGTGCCCTACATCCCAAGTGAGGTAAAAGTTTTCGAACTTCGCTAACATCTCGAGAGCTCTTCTGATGAACGGAACATGAAAATTGCATGTATTCTCTATCGACAAAACAACATTTAAAGAATTAGCTAGCTGATAGAGTTGTGAATATGATTCAAAGAGTAATTTATTAAATTCTGATTCGTATTGTTCATTAATCCACATTCTCTCGTGGGGTAATGTAAAGTAAATGCCATTATTTAAATGCATATTCAGAGTTTGTATCCCTGCTCTACTAGCCCATTCAATTGTTTCTTTACATCTCTGTAAATGTCCCCTTCTTATTGAAGGGTGAAACGATGATAAATCAATTTCTTCTGGTAAATGAACAGTAAATTCAATGCCATATTCGTTCTTAATATGCCTTATTTCCTGATGACTTAAATTCTCGGATAAACATATCGGAAGATTCATATTTAGTTCAATGAAATCAAGACCTAATTCTTTACATAGGTCAACATTCTGTTCAATTGTTTTAAATTCTATTAAAGTTGGCATTCCTAATTGCAATTTGGATTACCTCCTTTTACTTCGATCTTGTTAAAGAATGATCTTATTATCCATATCCTTATTATGTAGTTCAATTATTGGTTTTGTGTAGTTATCGAATTTAAAATCATCACTTAGTTCTATCCATGCTATATCAATTAGATCACTATTATATTCTTTTGTATTATCAAGATACATCTCTCCACCTATGATCTGAGCTCTAAATGTGTGCTTGTTATTATTGGTACATAAATGCCCTTCGATTTTAATATCAAAACCTGTTTCTTCTTTCGTTTCTCTTATACATGCTTGCTCTGGTGTTTCATTTTCCTCTATACCGCCTCCTGGGAAATTCCATACAATATCCCCTCTCTGAACATATTGCTTTACCATAAGGACTTTATTGTCTTGTATAATCAAAGCTTGTGAAATCAATCTCGGTCACCCATCTTCTCTGAGGTAGCTCGAAGTCACCTCTCTTTGAAAATTCCGCAATTATCTTCATCTATTCAATAGATTTCCATTTATTATCACATAGAACTACTGATGTCTCGATTTGTCTTTCAGATACATTCCAAAATCTATGTAGTAATTCCCCCTTCTCTTCATGTGAAACTAATTTAAATCCATTCTTAAGATAAAAATTAATTGCCCATTCAGCCGATGCCCAGGTCCCGATTAAAATTGATTTATCTGTTAAATTAATTAAATGATACAGAAGCTTGGTCCCTATTCCACCTTTACGTTGACTCGTTTTAACATAAGCATGTCTGATTAGTGCTACTTCCCCTTTATCTTGTATGCCCATGACTCCAAGTAACTCATTGTTTTCCTCTAGCCCCCAAAACATAACTCCTTCATTCATTTCATGAGTTAATTCTTCCATGGTCATGTATGGTTCATGATACAAATCACTAGGAATAACCCCTTCGTATGCTTGAGCGGCATCATTGATAATCTGATAGATTACTTCTTTTTCTAGATATTCACACAATCTGATCATGATATTTAAACTCCTTATATTGTTTAATTCAGAAATTCCCACGGGAAGACCAAGGTACGTGGGTACGCGTTGTTTTAGGATGTCAGCGCTTTCTCTGAACATGCTATACACTACTCTTAAACTTTCAAACCCAAACTCTTTACTTATCTGAATATGCATGCAATTCACTTTGTTATTTCTTGTACTATCAATTCATTGATCGTTTCAATAGGTAATAATCCATCAACAATGTAGTCCGAATTAGGTTTTACTGTACTTAACATATTTAGATATGCATTTCTACCGCGATCAAGATAATTAGTGATATCATTTTGAATTATTTCGGTCTTCGTATCTTCGTAATCTCTCAGGATTCGTCTACATAATGCTACATCCAGTGGGGTATCAATAAAAATTGTAAAGTTTAATAGCTCACTTATTGCCTTGTGCCGATAAGCAAAGGGATAATCAAGTATTATATATTTGAGTGACTGGTTTTCAGCAAAAATTAGAGATTTGAGATCATTAATTAGTGGTGTTAAATTCCATTGGCTATGATCAGCCCCGATCTCTACCCACTCACAAATGTCTTTTGGACTATCATCAAAATCATACTCATCAAAATATAATGCCTTGGATTTCACTAAAGTAGCATTCAATTGTTTTACTAAAGTGGTTTTGCCACCACCAGATACTGCTGAAACTGCAAAAACAAATGGTTTTTGTTGATGCATCAGTGCACCTTCTTTCAAGAATAAAAGATTTTCAAGAGGTTTAGCTGATGTCCTCGCCTTCGTCAAGTCGCTATCAAAGTAGTAAAATTCCATTTAAATGTAAATTGTTCTTTATTATGCTCTTTACTCTGGTAATTGTATTTGAACTTTTAGGCAGATCAACAATTCTATTAAGTAATAGCCATCTAAGGCAAGCTACTGCCTCAAATAATTCTAGTTCTTCTTTTGTATATTGATTTTGCGATAGATAAGCAGAAAGATAAAAAGAACCATACCTTACTCCAACATAAATCTTAATTAAAACAATTGACCAAGCAAAATCATATCTTGGGTCACCAAGTTGACCGTTCGTCCAATCTATTATTGTGTACTTTCCATCCGCTTCCAAAATATTCCCTAAATTAAAATCACCATGAATAAGACAATCTTGTTTAGGATTCTCACTTTCAGTAAGCCGGATTAATAGATTTTTAATGTCCTGATGTTCTTCAATTCTCGGGTAAAAATAGCTGACAAAATCATGTTTTTGAAGTATTGAACTATCCAAATCTTCAAAAGGAAACCTATGAATATTTGTTAATATATTTGCAAGTTTAGTAAGTTTAAACTTATTCACTTTATTTATTGGTAACCCGTCAAAACTGGTTAATAAAACCTGATTAGTATTTTTATCTAAACCCCAACCAAAAGGCATTGAAACTGATAACCCTCGGCTATAAAGAGCATCTAACAACTTATACTGTCTTTTAACATCTGGCTTTGAATCCCTATTCCATACTTTTAATACAAAGCTTGTTTCGGCTGTACAAATTTTTGTTACTTCTGCTTCAAGTCCAGAGTCCAAAGGGATAAAGGTTAATGAACTACCTTGTTCTAGCAATGAATCAATTACTTTGCTTTTTACTATCCAGTTAATATCTCTAATTGGATGACCCATGGTTTCTCTTCCTTTCGCGGGGATTTCTTATTACCTTCCAGTTAATGCAATTCCTCTATCTCTTCACAGTACCAAATGTAATTTTCATGTTTGGTGCATATGTTAAGTAAGAATTATCATCGAATTCCTTTGAAAATAGTAACTCAGCTTCATATTGATTCATCGCCTCATTAACCATTAATCCGCGATTCACTAATCTATGAAGAAATTCCTCTTTCTCTCCAGGTAACTCCCCTAATCCTTCTTCCCTCAAAGAGTTATAAAGACTTTGCTTACTTAGCAAGTCCGTATTCTGATCCAAGAAATTAACCTTATCACTTACTCTACACTCAACGTTCTTCAAACCTAATTGGCTGAGATAGATCGGTAATTTGATTCCAATATTTCCGTCCTTACCCTTGTGTTTAAAATCTCCCTCGTACAATTTCTGCAAAATACCCAATTTAATCACTTTTGACTGCTCCAGTTCATCAAGGCAGTAGTTTGACATGTTAGCAATCCAATGTGGTTCAAAGCAAATAACCATTCCATCATCTAAAACACAATCAATCATCTTCTGAAGTACTTTCTTCGAATCAGACATATGTAATAAAAAAGCATGGCACATAGCTATGTCATACTTTCTGACTACTGTAACTTCTTCAATATCACTCACGAAAAATTCTGATGGATAAGGCTGGTTTTGAAAGACTTCCCTCGCCGTATTAATAAGTTCATTACCCTTGTCAATTCCCGTATAGGTTGATCCTTCGGGTAAAAGTGGTAACAGTTTAAGCCCCAAATATCCAAAACCACAACCATAATCAATGATGTTCACCGGTTTTACGATCTTCCAAACAGTCTTCACTAAGAATTCTAAATAATCATCATTGTAATACAGCCCTCGAGTATTTCTTAAATATTCAATCTTATTATCCCAGTAATATTCGGACATTTTAAGCTCCTTCTTTATTATGACTTAAGGTGATTTCAGTAGCTCTACTAACGCCTTGATTTGACTTGTTGATATTCCGTATTTCCTGTACAAAAATTAGTTTCTAATGCACCATCATTTCCTAAGTATGAATATACCAAATAAGATCCATTACTCTTGAATTTGTATCCACACGACGCACCATCACCATCATAACTATAAATTGAAATTTTTTTAGTTATTTGTCCTTTCCAAGCCTGATTTACCTCAAAGGTATATTTCCTAAGTTTTCCTATGTCACTGTTCTTAGTTCCACCAACTTCTATTACACGCCCTGTAAAAACGGCATCTGATCGTTCTAACTTTTCAGTAATGCTGCCACCTACACAACTACATGCGTAGACTTCATTATCTGTAAGATTAATTCCAGTAGTGATTATGAATAATATAAAAAGTATTACGAGCATTTTTCTCATTTTTGGCTCCTGGTCGAAAAAGCTGCTAATCTTTGTTCTAGATTTACTATCTTTTTTAAAAAAGCATGTATGATTGGTTTATCTGGAGGACTAATATTGTCAGGTATCTCATCTAATTCAAAAAATCTAATTTCTGCTACTTCTGACTCGTCGTTATTGATAACCCCATCAAACTCTTCACATATATAAGCAGCCACTACGTTATAGACCTCATCACCGTGTGGATATTTGTAATACAGCTCTTGTCCTGAAAATACATCTAATAATTCAAGCTTCTTGGCTTGTAGACCGGTTTCTTCAAATAATTCTCTTCTTGCTACCTGTTCCATTGTCTCCCCAGGCTCTAAGGATCCTCCTGGCAATCCCCACATGCCATTATCAGTTCTTTTCTCAAATAAAATGGAATTATTATGAATAACAACGACACAAGCACCGGCCATAATCAAAGGTCTTGTTCCAACGTTCTTTCTTAAGTCCATTATGTAACCCATAGTTATATCACTCCTCGAGATTATCTATTTTCTTCGACCGATATACAATAAATGTGAAGACACTCCTAATATGTGAGGATTCTCAGATTCTTTGTAAATCATATTCATTACTTCTTGAAATTCTTCTTCGCCACGAGAACGCCAATATTCAAATTGCTCTGACTTAAATGAACCAGCTATACTAGATGACCCAATCAATTTGAGGCTTTCAAATCCATGAGATTCCATGAAAGGATTAATGTCTTCTATATTAAAATAATACGCCCCTGTGAATCTTCCTTCGTCCTTATGATTAAATATACCGGTTTCTAAAAATGAGTTTATATCCTCAATGTTGTCATTCGGTTTCCAATGTTCAGGCAATAATAAGGAAGTCGTTAGATGCCGTATCCTTGTCATAAATGCGACAAATACAATACCATCCCGTTTAGTAACTCGATGCAATTCTTGTACGGCAGAATCCCGATCTGCTTGCGTTTGCAAATGATATAAAGGCCCCAACATTAAAGATGCATCAAATTGCTCATCATTGAAAATGTCTAAATTTCTTGCATCAGCAATATGAAAACCTTTGAAAAATTCCTCTAACTTCAATTCGACTGCCTTCTCACCAGCTATTTCCACTAATCTCGGGGTAAGATCCGTTAGTGTAACATCATAACCACATTTCGCTAATTCAATTGAGTATTTACCCGGTCCAGCTCCGTTATCTAAGATGTGCCCTTTCTGTGGTAGCAAACTCCTTATATGGTGCCAGTTAACTATAAATTCAATAGGCTCTCTATCAAGACGGCCCCATTCGTCAAATCTATTATAATAATCAATCACTTTATCCATGTATATCCTCTCCTTCATAAGTTTTTAATTGACAGAGGAACTCTTTCGTTCAAAGAAAAAAACGCTCCTTTCTTTTATTCAATAAATTCCAAAATATCCCTCTATTTCATACGAAGAGCAAAACAAAAAGGGGCAGAACCCCAATGGAGTATCTGTCCCTTTGTCTTCGGTTATTTCAACATGACCGACAAGTCCGACGCATCTGAAGCTTATTTTTTGCTGCATTTCTTGCTCCAACAATGATGCCTATTGAGGCTGAAGTCACGATCCCTGGAAATGATGGGAGTGCTGCGGTTACGGATGCAACTTTGAATCCAGTTTGGTTACTGGGCACAAATGATCGGAAGGTTGCGGTAAATTTACCTCTTGCGTCTGTAATGGTAATGGCAGAAATGATAGTACCCAGTGTGCAATCGGTCGATAATAAGACGACGATCCCTGCCGCAGGACGACCATTCTTCTGGACTTGTCCCGAAAGAGTCGAAGATTCCCCAGCTATTAAAATGGTTGGTACAGCAATCATGTTTATGGTAATTCGAGCTTTCTTCCCAGACTATGAATCTCGTAATAAAATTTTATAAAGTTTAATGACACTTATATGCATGCCTTCATGGTACAAATTAAAACATAGAAACTGTTCTGGCGTTTCCAAGGTCATTCCGGCTGAAGTTGTGTACGGTGGATCAATTTTCTCCCCTAAGCGATGACCGAGCACATCACGTATCCGCTCTTGCTGATCTTTCAGCAAGTTCTCCAACTCTTGCAAAGTAGGAACGGCAGCGGAATTGGGTCTGTTTAAAGGCGTGGTACCATACTCGAACTGTTCCTTGAATCCTTCTGGCAAACGAGTCGGAAGTCCCATATATTGAAATGCGAACCGTTCAAGCACGACATAGACGTGCCCTAACTGCCAACGAATCGTATTTCGAAAGCCATCGGGAATTCTGTCAGCTGTTTCTTCGGTAACTCCATCCATCAATTTTAAGGTTTGGCCCCTCACGAAAGCCAGCTGTTTGAACAAATAGTGTTCTATCGTCCTCACTCCTTCAAATCATTGTTTATGGCATATTATATCATAATATCAAGCGATGGCTAAGGAAGCGAAAGTTATTTCCTCCAAATTAATAAAAGGACAGTTCCTAGTAAGGAACTGCCCGACTCTTCAGGGGAAACAATTTTCAATGAGAAAACCTCTAACGAGGCCATTCAAAGATGAGCGACCGCGTTTAACGAGGAGAGACTTTGGTCTACGACCAAAGATCCCTATATTAGGTTTTATCGCCAATAAGAAAGCGGTTTTCGTGATCCGAAAACTTATACTTTCTTATGTGGTCAAAAAGACTACATGTTCAAATTACGCTCTTCTTTGCGAAGCTTGCGCGCGGCAAATCGAGTTTCGGCTGTTTCGAACAGGCGTTTTTCTTCATCCGTTTCAGGGATGATTTCTGGCACAGGACATGGTTGTCCGTTATCATCTAGCGCCACGAAGGTTAGGTAGGCCGTCGCAGTACGCTTCTTTTCGCCTGTCAGAAGGTTCTCCGACTCGATTTTCACATAAACCTCCATCGAACTTCGATGTGTCCACGTAACAAAGGCCTCCAACTGTATAGCCTCTCCTAGTTTGACAGGGGCGAAGAAGTCTAAGCTATCGCTAGATGCTGTCACGACACCTCTGCGTGAATGACGCATTGAGGCAATCGTTGCTACCTTATCTATATATTGCATCACGCGGCCGCCAAACACGGTATTGTGATAATTCGTGTCTGCCGGCAAAATGATTTCTGTCAAAACGGTTCGGGAGAGTCTTGCTGGTTTAGCTTCCATTGTGCTTGCCTCCTGATGATGACTTGACTTGGGTAACCTAATCTTATTCGTAATTTAGTTTGAGCAATCCAGCCGCTTTCTTCGCAAGGCTTCGCGCTTCCTCTACCGTATCTGCACTGCTCAGCGCAACAGCCATGCGGCGTCCCACTTTCGTCTCCGGCTTACCAAAGACGCGAACCTGTGTATTGGGTACGGTTAAAGCTTGCTCTAAACCGCTAATTGTATACTCTACCTGTTCACGATCCGCTTTAAGGGTATAGCTGGCACCTGGTGTCAAAAGACGAATACCTGTAATAGGCAGTCCCAGAATCGCTCTAGCATGCAGGGCGAACTCGCTCAAATCCTGTGTTGCCATCGTAACCATGCCTGTATCATGCGGTCGCGGCGAAACTTCACTGAAATAAACGCCTTCCTTGGTCAGGAACAGCTCAACCCCATAAAGCCCAAAGCCTCCGAGTGCGTCCGTAATGGTTTTGGCCATATGTTGGGCGTCTGAAATTTGCTGCTCCGTCATTGCATGAGGCTGCCACGATTCGATGTAATCCCCATCTTTTTGAATGTGACCAATCGGCTCACAATACGTAGTGCCGGAAACTGAACGAACAGTCAACAGCGTAATTTCTGATTCAAAATGAATGAATTCTTCCACAATCACTCTAGCGTTTTTCGCGCGGCCGCCTTCCATGGCGATGTTCCACGATTGTTCCACATTCTCAGGTGTGCGGCATACGCTTTGACCTTTACCTGAGGAGCTCATGATCGGCTTAATAACACATGGTGTACCAATCTCCGCAACAGCAGCATGTAATTCTTCTAGGCTATTTGCAAAAGCATACTTAGCTGTCCGCAGCTCTAGTGTTTCTGAAGCAAGGCGGCGAATCCCCTCGCGGTCCATCGTCAAACGGGAAGCTGTAGCCGTAGGAATGACACGATATCCTTCCTTCTCAAGCTCCACAAGAACAGGCGTAGCGATAGCTTCAATTTCAGGTACGATAAGATCCGGACGTTCTTGCTCAATCAAAGCTCTAAGCTGCTCACCATCGAGCATATTAATGACATGGCTGCGATGTGCTACTTGCATAGCTGGTGCATTCGCGTATCGGTCAACGGCGATTGTTTCAATCCCTAGGCGCTGCGCTTCGATAACAACTTCTTTCCCAAGTTCTCCGGATCCAAGCAGCATAATTTTCTTGGCTTTGTTCGATAATGGTGCTCCGTACATGAAATAATATCCCCCTTATGTTAGGTCGAAATAAGCAAATAATTGGTTGACATGTATGTAAGTAAAAAAAAGATAATGACGATAAGCAGGGCAATTCATCCGCATTGAAGATAAAAATACCCTGATCTATTGTAAAGGATTTCGACATTAAAAGATAGATTTAAGCAGAAGTTTGCGCAAAATGGGCACCAACTGTTCGGCGAGCTCCTCCACATTGGGGACGACAACACTGCTGCGCCCGTACATGTTGCGCATTGCAATCCGCTCCGTTTCGTGGACAGCGCCACTTGCCAGAAAAATGCTGATGACCTCAATACTTTGACGACGAGCGTGAAGCACGGCTTCATAGGTGTCGAGGATGCCAACATCATTGTAATTGGCTGCCGAAGGCTCACCATCCGAGAACACCAAGAGGATGCGCTGCCGTTCTGTGCGCCGCAGCAGCCGCTCCGTCATGCAGCGAATCGCGAAGCCGTCGCGGTTGTCTTGCTGCGGCTCAAGCTGCAGCAGAGCCGCGCCGCTTCCGGACGCTAAGGAGGAGCCGAAGTCGACCGCAACCTGGAACAGGTTCGGCGCTTCCTGCTCCGTGACGCGATCCGCGTCCTCCCAGAATCCCACGATTTCGTGCGGGATTCGTAAGGATCGGAGGGTCTCGTGGAAAAGTACGAGACCGAGCTTGGTTTCGTCCATTTTGTCATACATGGACGCCGAGCAGTCGACGAGCAGCGCGAACGCCGCGTCGAGTTGGGGTACTGGCGCGCGCTTCTTATAGAAGAGGCGCGGCATCTCTTGCGTCACGGCTCGCGTTAGCCGCTTGTCGAGCCGCCCGAACAACCGATCGCCGTGCGGGGCGATCCGTTTCTGCTCCAGCGTGCGCCGAATGGCACGCTGCAAGGGCTTCGCGAGCGGCGCTGCGCGCTCGCTCAGGCGCCTGTACCCGGCCTCCTGCGCAGCAGTCGGCCGTTCAGGCGCCAGCCACGTCGCCGTCGCATACGCGGCGACTGCGCCCTCCCCGTGCCCCGCGGCAGCGGGCACGGCAGCACCCTCGCGCCGCTCGCCGGAGGCGGCGCCAGTGCGCTTAGCGCGCACCGAGCGCCCTTGGGCGATGGCGAGCGCCTGGTCGGCCGCGTCGCCCTCGCGGGGCGCAGACCCCTGCGCGGCTGTGCGCGAGCCGCGCTCCAGCTCGAACCGCAGCAGCCCCGGGCTGCGGTCGCTGCTCTCGCGGTGCCAGGTCGGCATGCGCTCCTGGCCCGGCAGCTGACGCTCCCCCTCTTGCTCGGGGAGCACATCATCATTCGCGAGCCGCTTCGCACGCTTCAGCTCGCCCTTATACCCCGCAGGCAGCGGCTCCGCCACTCCGCTGCCCGGCTGCATCCAGAAATATGCGGCAGTCGCATCTCTGTCTAGCCAATAAGAAAGCGAGTCCATCATCATCTCGCAGCATGAGGCAACCTCGGCCGTATGTGCGGCTTCCTCAATCTGCTCCAAAATCGGATACAGCTGAGCTAAGCGGCCAGAAAGTCCAGCACCAGCATCACCCAAGCCTGCTTGCCATTCCAAACCAGTAAACCAACCATATACCAATAAAAGAACAGCGTCTGTCAACTCGCCTTTGCTCAGGTGTGTACGCAGCTTATGTTGAAAATAGACCCTCAATATGCGATGCCGATGTGCGAATACGCGGGCAGTTCCTGGTCTGCGAGCTCGACAAATATGCTCTAACCGCATATCTTCACATAGCGCAAAAAGCGAATTAGCCAGCTTCGGGAAACTCGTACTTTGGCAAAAGTTTAGATATGACTTAACCGCGTTGGCCCCTGTGAACCAAGCACTACCGATACCCCGCAGGTAAACATCACTCTTCATTCCTGCCGTTTTATCAACCGGAGGATAATCCCGCCAAAACTGACTCACGGTTATACGAGCGGAAGCGTCCTCATAGTCAGCATGGAACGCCGCTTCCACATCAAGTTCTTTGCGCTTGGTGAACATCCGTGCCAAATCAACAAGCTGCATTTGGAGCATCGCATCGATTTTATCCTCTAATAAACTTAGCTTTCCTACAAACATAGGCTCAGAATAACGTCTCGGCCGCATTCATCACGGCTGCACGCTCCCTTTCATCCTCCAATTTATCAGCAATAGCTCGCGCAACTGCCCGCATGGGAGGAATATAAGCCGTCAAATCGCAAGCATCCAGTAGAGCTCGAATCGATCCTGCTTCGTCGGGCAACTGCCCCATTTCAATAAGGGATAGTAAATCGGCAGATAGCTGTACGAATATTCTTAACTGCTTTTCATCCCGTAAAACAGATTTACTCTTTAGCAGTTGAAACAGTGTCTCACCTTGCAAATAGGGAACATCAATCGTTACAAATCGGTTTTTCAAGGCTTCATTGAGCGGCACTGTACCAATATAGCCTTCGTTAATTGCTGCTATAACTCGAAAGTCCGGATGTGCTGTAATGACGTCTCCTGTAAAAGGGTTTGTAATCGATCTACGATGATCCAAAACACCATTTATTAATGGTAAAGTTTCCGGCTTGGCCATATTAATTTCGTCTATGTATAGAAAATGTCCCTTTGTCATGGCTTTCATGATCGGACCGGGAATGAAAGCAATCTGAGTACGCCCCTGCTCATCGTGAGTTAACGTTTTGAATCCAAGCAAGGCTTCAGCATCGAGATCGGTTGAACAGTTTACGGCATGCAGGGGCTGATCAAAGAACGCTGAAACATGCTCAGCCAGCTTCGTCTTTCCAGACCCTGTTGGACCCTTCAACAAGACATTTTTGCCCAAATACAGAGCAATCATGGCATCCGTTAAAATGTCTTCACGAGGGGATTCGAAAGCTGCCGTTCCAATGAGTTTACGATCTTCTAGGGTATGCTCTGTGTGTCTATGCAGCTTATTCTGCTCAATATGCTCACGTATTTCTTGTGGTAAAGTGTCTGTCATCATGACTTTGGTGGTCCTTTCCTGATCCTTTTGTCCTCTTACTATTTATCAGGAAAGCTTATATTGTCAAGCTTTTCACGGCAGCCACGGTTCATCAATAATCGAGTGAGAATAAAAAGCCATCGATTCGCCGCATTTCGGACAACTCGGTTTGGTAGGGATATCATTATAATACAGCGCCAATCCATATGCGGTTTCAAAGTTAATCGCTTGAATCACATCATCCTTATGAACATAATCACACTCTCGCGAACTACAATAAGCACGGACCTTATACCGATTACTCATTCTTACTTACAGACATACCTGGCACTAAAAGTTCAGCTTCTGGTATCATCGTCGAGCTCCTTTTTTGAAGTCATTGAAACCTTTCATTTGGTTTGAACACAAATATATACGACAAAACCCCCAGCAAACAGCTGAGGGAGATCAACTATAGAGCAACTATGGAATAGTTACGCATTTCTCCTTTTTCAAACATCCTTAAGGCAAGACGTTTCTTTGCCCCGAGGAATAGGTTGGGAACGCATATTGGACCATCGTGTTAAATTCATTCAAATACGTATCCATTCGTTTATTATTTCGCTGCTGCGTGTCATAGTACAACATTCGATTCACGAAATGTGGATTCGAAGAGATGAATATATTCGTTTCCGGATAAATACGAGTTAACAAATGTCGAATGGCATTGGAACTTTCCGCTGGAAGTGGTTTGGCCGAGAGCCAATCCATTTGTGCGCCTACCCCCGAGCCGAATAAACCTGCTTCGTTTTCCGGGTCGTTATTTTTACTTAGCATTTTAATGCCATCATCGGCACCCATCGCTTGCATGCCCCCCATATCAACAGCGACATAAATATTGTTGTCAGTTACGGCAACAGCTGTAGATCCTAAGTGCGCCGCTTGAATAATCTGATCCGCTAAATCTCGATTCAGCTGCAAATGCGTGTTGATATGTGCTTTCACATTATCAATCGTAGGTTGAAGTATCGTAGGCTGAGGTGATTGATTGACACTCTTTGCACCCATTGAAGGATTTTCATTGTTTCTTAATCCTGTGTCCCAGCTGCCAGCTCCCGGGTTAGAAGAGCTTGCGCCTGCTTGATTTTTGGGACTCGCTGCTGTACAGCCTGCTGACAGGCCGACGAGTATAGCGGTCACCACGATTTTGAACATCGTTTTTTTCATATAGTCCCCCCTTCTATTAGCTCAAACCTTACTTTTTTTACTTGCATTATCTTCTTGCGTATAAGCAATCAGGGCGACCTCATACCCCAGTTCATCCTTCATACGGGACTCGAGGCTGCGCAGATCTTCCAGCAAATCTTCACGTGTGCCAAAGTTAGCAAAACGGTAGGACTCTGTATCCATGATTTCTCCCCCCTCTCCTAAGCAAAAGCTATTAGAGTTAATATGGACATTTATCCTGATTTTTACTAAACAAAAAAAAGCCCGCCGCCGAATCATCGGCAAGCTGGCTCTGTACAAACATTATGAAGGCATTCAATCATGGCTATTCCTTTTTATTGCGTGTTTCATCCAGTTCTTCAAGCAGCTTACGAACCGCTTCCGGATCTACATTCCCATTTTCACGAAATTCTCTCAGTTTATTTAGAAGGTCCTGTGCAATAGCATCATCCTCAGTTTGCTGCAATTCATGTGATGGGTCAAACCAAATGTAAAATCCCTCTGGACCATTTCGTAAAAAAGATTTTTTCCAATGCTCTGGATAGGCATAACCCTGCTCCCCAAATATCAAACCGAGCACATCATCGCTGTCAATGGGCAGCAAATAATGAAATGATTCCGGCTCACCAGTGTTCGTAAAATCTCGATGCATGTAAGCATAATGAAGATAATGCTCACCTGTCTCTACATCCTTAGACACCTCATACATATCAAGCTCCGTTTGCAGTAACTCCTTCACAGAAATAATCCGCGATGCAATCGTCTCTGCCGAAATCTTTTGCTCCTGTATCAATGATGTTTCCATTTAAACCATCCTCCTTTCAAGCTTCAAATAGTTCGATGCTACGAATCGGATCTGCGTGTTGCCTCAAGAGGAGCACCCCGTAAGGAACGTTTGGGCAGCTTCCATTTATAAAAGACCGATAACATTCTCAGAACCACGATTAGCACAAATAGGACAGCTAACTGCCAAGCGCCTTGCGTCCAACCAAGTCCGACCAACGCGCCTGCCAGCATGCCCCAGACAGCATAAATTTCATCCTTGAGCACGAGCGGCTTACGTCCTGCTAATACATCTCGAACCATCCCTCCGCCAATTCCCGTCAGAACTGCAGCAACAATAATGGCACTAAGCGGATGTCCCATATTCGTTGCATACAGCGCACCCTGGATGGAAAAAGCAGCCAAACCAATCGCATCAAAGAAAGCTTCCCAAGTTTTCCATAATCGGATATATCGAACTGGCATAAAAAACACAAGTGTCATTGCAAACAAAGCTATTTGAAAATATAGACCTTGCTCCCATAACAGAACGATCGGTTTACCGATCAACAAGTTTCGAATAACCCCTCCTCCGAAAGCCGTTACAAGCCCAAGTACATAAACGCCTAATATATCATATTCTTCCTCCATCGCAACTATGGCTCCACTCACCGCGAATGCAATCGTTCCGATGATACTAAATAACTCCCAATTCACTTCCTGCAGCCCCTGTCTACTCGATGTCCCAGTCCAATTTCACTTCATTACCCGTTTGCGACGAACGGTAGATCGCATCCAAGATCAAGTTATTCGTATAGCCTGTCATGACGGATGTCAAAGGCTGTAAGCCGCTCTCGATACACGACAAGAAATGTCTCGCCATACGGACACGAGGTCCTTCATCGAATTCAGGCACCGTAAGGTCAATATCAGCTTCACGGTCGAACATTTCTGCGAACAGCTTCCCTTTCGTCCCACGAATCGAGGCCCCGCCTTCGCTTCCAAGCAGCTGAACATAAGGTTGGTTATCTGTTTCAATGAGAGCTGCCCAACTTACATCCAGAGATAACGTAGCGCCATTGTCAAATTTAATCAGAGCCGTTGCCAAATCCTCCACATCATATTGACCATCCCAGTTGGGTGCCCCCCATGATCCGATCCCTTTTTTACGCGGACCGAATTCAGCGTAGGTCGCTCCATAGACCGATACAGGTTTCGGATTCCCCATCAAATATAGAGATAAATCCAACATATGCACACCAAGATCAATCAGAGGACCGCCACCGGATTTCCCCATTTGCGTAAACCAAGTTCCCCAGCCTGGAATCCCTTTACGTCTTAACCAGCCTGCTTTTGCATGATAAATGTGGCCAAGGGCACCTTTCTCAACCTGCTGTTTCACAGCTAGTGATAAGGCATCCCAACGCAGTTGGTGCGGAATCATCAGAACTTTACCCGCTTTGCGCTCCGCTTCAACAATTTGTTTAGCCGAAGCAAGATTTAATGCCATGGGCTTCTCCAGCATGACGTGCTTACCGGCCTCTAGCGCTTGTACCGCGATAGGCGCATGCCATTCATTAGACACAGCAATGATTACCGCATCTATAGATGGGTCCGAGAGCAGCTTGTCCGTACTTTCATAAACACGTTCAATGTTATGTTCTTTTGCTCTAGCTTCAGCAAGTGGCAAATATACATCTGTAACGGCGGTGATTTCGGCCTCCGGCACTTTTTTCAGCACTTCCATATGTACATTCCCGATATTTCCGGAACCTATTATACCTATTCGAATTGGCTTTCCAGCTGTCATTTCTATATCCTCCAGAACGTGTTTAGATTTCAATCTTTCTTATTATAAATGTGGTTATCCTTCGCCGCAACAGCCAATCTCTTGTGCTCAAATTAATCTTTGAGGAACTGGCCCTCTAGAGCTATTCTTTACATATAATAAATTGCTAAAACTTTTTTAATAGTTTGACCCTAACATATCTAACATTTGAAAAGTATCATTAATGTGAAGACAGACGTAAGTAATGGGTAAGAAGTAAGTAGTAAGAAGTTAGTTTTCCCAAAGGAAAACTCGAAGGAGGGCTTAACATGCAAGCATTAACCATTAGATTCAAAAACAAATCCATCCCCGTGCTTAATTTCACACATAAACGATCACATATGGAACTGTTGTCCAGTAAACTTAAGGAACTTGAGCTGAATTTTGAATTTCGCAAAAAATTAAAAATGATCTCGATGATCGAGATCATTGGTGATGTCGCCATTTTCAAATATAACGACGGCACGAAATTGTATCTAGAAGTTTCTTAATCTTTCGTTGGAAAATATTCTTTCTGTAACTGATCAAGCTCCTGCAGAGAGCGTCGGGCCCACGCTTCCATTTCCGACAGCTTACTGATTTGCGTGAGTAGCGCTCTCTTCAGAGAATCTTGGTAATCCGGAATCTGACCTGCATAAGGACGTATGGTGGATATAGGCATTAAGGCAATTTCTTGAAATGACAACGCTCGTCGTTGATGAAAAAAAGCTACACTTGGATCCATCGGGTTATGTAAATCCCCCTGTGTTGGGTGCTCTTTTACAGCCAGAATGCGGACTGCCGCTTTCATCGAACTGCTTACCTCTACAACCTCACCAAAATATGCTCCTGTTTTATACTCAGCGGTTACGCGATCTCCTATTTGAAAATTACTCATTCGTCAACAACTCCATTCTTCTCAAATTCACATGCGGTTAAGTGGCAGCAGTTTAAGATACAGCTCATCCACCGATTGCATGCGGTATATAAATTCTTTCTCTATTCCCTGTTCTATGATGACTATACATGGTACACTGCTAATTTGCCATTCGCGAGTAATTTGCGGAAGAAAGTTAATATTGCACTTTACAAGTGGTAACGCAGGCATCATTGTCATAATGATGTCTAACATCCGTTCCGTCACTTTGCATGTACCGCAAAAAGGTGTATACAAAAAAACAGCGAACGAACCTTCCTGCGAACTGCTTACTCGCTCTAACAGTTCCTGCTCAGTTAATTCCTGCATACTAGCTCCCTCTTTCATCCAACCAAGCTAAACTATCTACAGCATACGCGATGAGATGAGGGAAATCATCAATCTGACTTTCATCTACTTTGCGTCCGAAGGATAATGTGATTTGATTATGATAAGAAATTGGATGTAAGCCATATTCATAGGAAAGTAGCTGAATGACTTGGGGACGCTGCTCCCAAATGGCACCTAATTGCTCTTCGATATAAGGGCACTCGATATCTGGGTCCTGAACTTTGGTAAAAAGCTTAATGGTCAACGTACAGCCTGGCTTGGCTGTTGGATTTTCTAAAATTTCAGCTGCTAAATCACTCAAATGTACATGCAGGTTAATTTCGGCTTTGCTTGGTTTATCGATCATTCGGGCAAATTCAATCGCATAAGTGCGTGACATCGAGGATAGATCAACTTGATCTTGCCGCCGTGTGATGATAATTTTACCGTCCAAATCCAAGTCATAGACAGCTCCCTCAAGCACAACTTTAATATTGTCATAGATCGTTGGATCAAACATCCCCTACCCCTTCTTTCATCTTTTCTTAGATTCGATTATACTAAAAGCATACCACGTAAAGAAGGTGTTCCTATGTCAGACAAGCCTGAAGATCAAATGGGTGAAGAACAAGGCCCAAAAAAAGTTAGTTTAGCTGACGCCATTAAGCAGAAACTAGCCCAGAAGAAAGCGGATCAAGCCGCTGCACGCGCAAACCCGAAACAAGCTGGAAACAATAATCAAAGCGGTAAAAGTCAAATGACTAAAAAAGTAAACAATCAACGCCGTCGTACTGGCGGCAGCTAAACGTCGCTTTGCGTAGGCAAAAGCGCCCTGAGAGTAATACGTCAGGGCGCTTTTCATTTATCATTACGCGTATTGCGCTTCGCGTTGTTTTTGCACATCTTCGCTTTCTAGGTATTCATCATAGGTGAACATTTTATCGATGAGTCCTTTAGGCGTGATTTCCATAATGCGTGTAGCAATCGTTTGGATGAACTGATGGTCATGGGAGACGAATAGAATCGTTCCGTCGAAGTCAACAAGACCATTGTTAAGTGCTGTAATGGACTCCAAATCCAAATGGTTCGTAGGCTCATCAAGAATGAGGACATTGGATCCGCTTAGCATCATTTTGGAGAACATGCAGCGTACTTTCTCTCCACCCGATAGCACGTTTGCTTTCTTCAGCGCTTCTTCGCCTGAGAACAGCATACGGCCTAGGAAGCCGCGTAAGAAGGATTCATCTTGGTCTTTGGAGTATTGACGAAGCCAATCCACCAAAGTTAAATCAGAGTTGAAATAGTCTTGGCTGTCTTTAGGGAAGTAAGCTTGGGAAGTTGTAATCCCCCATGTGTACGTACCTTCATCAGCTTCCATTTCACCCATCAGGATTTTGAAGAGCGTCGTTTTGGCGATGCCGTCCGGACCAACAAAGGCAACTTTATCCCCTTTATTGATGGTAAACGATATGTTGTCTAACACTTTTACGCCATCAATCGTTTTGGACAATTTCTCAACAGCCAACAACTGCTTACCCGCTTCACGCTCACCTTTGAAGTGAATAAACGGATATTTACGGCTTGATGGTCTAATATCTTCAAGAGTAAGCTTCTCGAGTTGTTTTTTACGGGATGTAGCTTGTTTTGATTTGGAGGCATTCGCGCTAAAGCGTGCGATAAAGGCTTCCAACTCTTTACGTTTTTCTTCCGTTTTCTTGTTCGCGTCTCTCGTCAAACGAAGTGCCAGTTGGCTGGACTCATACCACCAGTCGTAGTTACCGACATACATTTGAATTTTACCAAAATCAATATCCGCAATATGCGTACATACTTGGTTCAGGAAGTGACGATCATGGGATACAACGATAACAGTGCCTTCAAAGCGGGAAAGGAAGTTCTCCAGCCAACGAATGGACTCTAGGTTCAAATGGTTGGTAGGCTCATCCAGCAGCAAAATATTCGGATTACCGAACAAGGCTTGCGCTAAGAGGACACGTACTTTTTCATTACCATCAAGGTCTTTCATTTTCGTGTCATGAATAGAAGTCGGGATACCGAGACCGATGAGAAGCTCAGCTGCATCCGATTCCGCCTGCCAGCCATCTAGATCCTGGAATTCACCTTCGAGTTCAGCTGCCTTCATGCCATCTTCTTCTGTAAAATCAGCTTTGGCATACAAAGCATCTTTCTCTTCCATAATTTTAAACAAGCGAGCATGACCCATCATGACGGTTTTCAACACTTCGATTTCGTCAAACTCGTAATGGTTTTGTTTCAAAACAGCCATTCTTTCACCAGGTGTGATGCTGACTTCGCCTGTGTTAGGCTCAATTTCACCGGAAAGAATTTTCAGAAAAGTTGATTTACCGGCACCATTTGCTCCGATAAGTCCGTAGCAGTTACCCGGTGTAAATTTGATGTTGGCGTCCTCGAATAGGGCTCTCTTGCCGTAACGAAGCGTCACGTTATTAACATTAATCATGTTTAGTACATACCTGCCTTTATAGTAGTTTGTTCTATCATATCATATATAGGGATCTTTAATCGAAGATTAAAGTCTCTCCTTTTTTGGATCCCTAATCGAAGAGCGAAGTCTCTCCTACTTGTTTCGTTCTATTTCCTCTAGCAACTCGGATAAATAAGTCCATCTTTCCATCGCCGCTTCCAGATCCAAAGCTGTTTGCTGCTCTTGCTCATACAGCTCGCGAACACGGTCAAAGTCGCTGCCTGCCGCTTCAATTTGCTTTTTCAAGCTAGCCGCTTTGTCTTCCAGAGAAGCTATCGTACCCTCAATTTCGTCCCATTCCTTCTGTTCTTTGAACGTTAGCTTCTTAGGACGGTTCGCATTCGATGTGCCCCCTGCTGCTGCAGGACTGCTAATAACGGCTGCTGTAGTTGTGTTGGAACCACCATTAGACTTGGCAGAGCTTGCATTGCGTATCAACTCTTTCCGAGTCTGATCAGCTTCTACCTGCTCCTGCTTCTCTTCCAAGTAATCGGAGTAGTTACCAATGTAAGGCTCGATCTGGCCTTTGCCATCAAAAGCAAATAGATGCGAAACCGTACGATCCAAAAAGTATCGATCATGGGAAACTGTAATAACGGCCCCAGGAAATTGATCCAGATAATCTTCCAGTATGGTCAAAGTTTGGATATCCAAGTCGTTGGTCGGCTCATCCAGAAGCAATACGTTCGGTTCTCCCATAAGTGTGCGGAGCAAATAGAGTCTACGCCGTTCACCACCGGAGAGCTTTCCGATTGGCGACCACTGAAGTGTTGGCGAGAAGAGGAAGCGCTCGAGCATTTGCGACGCCGAAATGGTCTCACCATCAGCTGTGCGGATCTGCTCCGCAGCCTCCTTGATGTACTCGATGACGCGCATCTTCTCATCCATCTCGACGTTCTCTTGCGTGTAGTAGGCAAGCTTCACGGTCGTGCCGGTCTCGATCGTCCCGCTATCGGGCTGGATGCGCCCGGCGAGCATGTTCAGCAGCGTCGATTTGCCGCTGCCGTTCGGACCGATGATGCCGAGGCGATCCCTCGGCATCACGATGTAGCTGAAACCGCTCAGCAGCGGCTTCCCGCTCTCGAAAGCTTTGGTGACGTCTTCCAGCTCCATCACCTTCTTGCCAAGACGGCTGCCAGCCAGCGCCATGTCAAGCTTCTCCCCGGGACCATCCACCTTGCGGTCCCGCAGTTCCTCGGCGCGCCCAATGCGCGCCTTCTGTTTGGTCGTGCGCGCCTTCGCGCCGCGACGAAGCCAAGCCAGCTCGCGGCGCAAAAGATTCTGCCGCTTATCTTCGCTGGATGCTTCGGACTCCATCCGCTCCGACTTCTTCTCGAGGAACCACTCGTAGTTCCCCTCGTAGCTGTAGATCTTCCCCCGGTCCAGCTCCAGAATGCGGGTGGTTACCCGCTCTAGGAAGTACCGGTCATGGGTAACGAGCAGCAAGGCTCCGCGCCATTTGCTGAGGAACTCCTCGAGCCAGATGGCCGTCTCGTTATCAATATGGTTCGTCGGCTCATCGAGGATGAGCAGATCGGCGGGCTGAATGAGAACGCGCGCCATGGCAACGCGTTTGCGCTGACCGCCGGACAGCTGGCCGACGGGCTTGTCGAACTCGCTGATGCCTAGCTTCATCAGCACGGTTTTGGCCAAGGTGCTGGCTTCCCAGGCACCTTGCTCATCCATGCGCGACTGGGCGCTGAACAGTCGCGTTTGTTTCTTCTCATTGGAGGCGTCCAGCTCCAACTCAGCAAGCGCAAGCTCATAGTCGCGGAGCGTCTTCATGAGCGGCGTATCGCCGTGGAATACTTGCTCTAGAACCGTAGAATTCGGATCGAACTCCGGGTTCTGCGGCAAGTATTCCACACGGAAATGGTTCGCGTGCACGAGCTTGCCGCGATCCGCTGTTTCCAGCCCCGCCAGCAGCTTCAGCAGCGTGGATTTGCCTGTGCCGTTCACGCCAATGAGACCGATGCGCTGCTTCTCGTTCACCGTGAACGAAATATCATCGAACAGCACCTTGTCGCCGAATGTTTTCGTTATATTGACTGCACTAAGTATATTCATACGTGGGCTGGCTCCATGATATAGGCCGCAAGAAGAGCTGCTGTATTCACTACAGCATCCATATGCGTTCTTTCCATGCTATGTGACGCATGAACACCTGGTCCCACCAATGCAGCACGAATATCGCGTCCGCCTCTAAGCGCGGCAGAAGCATCTGAACCGTATCGCGGATAAATATCAACGGCATAGCCGATTTCCAGCTTCTCGGCCAGTTCAATCATTTTCGAAGTCATCTGATAATCATAAGGACCTGAGGAATCCTTCGCGCAAATCGATACATCACGCTCGCTTCCGCTCAAATCATCACCAAGAGCACCCATATCTACAGCAATAAAATCTGTAATATCGTCAGGGATGAAGGAAGAACCATGACCAACCTCTTCATAATTGGAGAAGAACAGCTTGATCGTAAATTCAGGCTTCAAGCCCTCATCTTTGATCAGCTTTAAAAGCCCAAATAAGGAAGCAACACTCGCTTTATCATCCAAATGACGCGACTTCACGAAGCCATTTTCCTTCACTTGTACGCGCGGATCGAACGAAATATAATCCCCCACCCGAATGCCAAGATCTTGTACCTCTTTCTTGGTCTTCACAAGCTCATCAATACGCACTTCCATGTTGGCTTCATCCCGTTTATACTCTCTGGCGTCTTCATACACATGCACAGATGGCCTCGACGTCAGAATAGTTCCATCATATACGCGTTCATCGCGCGTATGAATTTGAACGTATTCATTTTCAATAGCGCCCATCATAAAGCCGCCCAATGAAGTGATTTTCAAAGTGCCATTATCTTTGATCGAACGAACCATTGCGCCGAGTGTATCCACGTGTGCAGAAATGCCAATGACACGGTCTTGGCTGGTACCTGGTATCGTCACAATACCGCAGCCCTTATTCGTATATGTAAGCTCAAATCCGAGCTTATTCACTTCTTGTTCAACTTTTTGCATAATGTGGTGCGTGTAACCTGTTGGGCTTGGAGTCCGCAGAAGCAGCTCTAGAATTTCTGTCATATAAGCTTTATTTAAGTTCGTTTTCACTCGGGATTCCTCCCTTTTCTATTTATTAGTTTTCCTCTAAAGACATGAGAAAACCTCTACCCTCGGCCATTCAAAGATGAGCGACCGCGTTTAGAGGTAGGTTTTATCGCCAATAAGAAAGCGGTTTTCGTGATCCGAAAACTTATACTTACTTATGTGGTAAAAAACAGTGCAGCCTAGGTTTCAAAAGCAAGTTGATGACATAAGTCACAAACGAGTCTCTTCTAGTGATACTACACTGTTCCCCTATGTTTTTCAAACTAGATTAGCTTACAAAATCAACACAAATGGACGTTCCATCAAGAACTGTCTTCATATGGGCCTTCACTTCTTCATGAATGGGATGCGTGTCATATACCTTGAGATCCTCTAAGGAATCGAATTTGGTAATCAAAGCAATATCATACGAACGTTCCAGATGCAAAATGTCGGTTCCAACTTCGATATGCCGCAGGACCGGGATTTTACCTTCCATGTTCGTAAGTACAGCCTTGGTTACTTCAACCGCTTCCGGACTGCGATCTTTGAGCTTAAAAAACACAACGTGAGTTAACATGAATGAAATCCCCCTAATTGGTTACTTTTGCAGACCATTCTTCAACATCCCACACTCTTGTTACCCAACCTTCATAAAATTCAGGTTCGTGACAAACGAGCAGAACGGTACCTTTATATTCTTTCAAAGCCCTTTGAAGCTCTTCTTTGGCAACAACGTCCAAATGGTTCGTAGGCTCATCGAATAACAACCAGTTACTTTCTCTCATCAGCAGTTTACAAAGCCTTACTTTCGCTTGTTCACCACCGCTAAGCTTACCCATAGCACGTGTGATGTGCTCATTTTTGAGCCCGACTCGGGCAAGTGCCCCTCTGACTTCATTCTGAGTCATCGAAGAGAACTCGTTCCATACGTCGTCGATCGGTGTCATACTCGGTGCTTTTACCTCTTGTTCAAAATAGGCAGGACTCAAGTAGTCCCCGCGGTATGTTTTGCCGTTGAAAGGCTCAAGCTTTCCAAGAATCGTTTTGAGAAGTGTAGATTTACCAACACCGTTGCATCCGACAATAGCAATTTTCTCGCCGCGCTCAATCGTTACATTCATCTTCGGTAAAAGAGGACGATCATAACCGATTTCCAAGTTTTCCGCTTCAAAAACAACTCTGCTGCTTGAACGCGATTCCTTGAACACAAAAGTCGGTTTCATTGCCGTCTCTGGACGCTCAATTCGGTCAATCTTATCAAGTTGTTTCTCCCGGCTCTTGGCACGGGTTGAAGTTGACGCCCGCGCTTTATTTCGCGCGATGAAATCTTCTTGCTTTTTAATGTACTCTTGCTGCTTTTCATAAGCATCAATATGCTGTGTTTTGTTCATTTCAGCCATATCCAGGAATTTCTCATAATTTGCCGTATAACGTGTCAGCTTCGTGAATTCCAAGTGGTATACTACGTTAACGACTTCATTCATGAATTCAGTGTCATGTGAAATCAACATAAAGGCAAATGGATAATCTTTAAGGTACATTTTCAACCATTCAATATGTTCAACGTCCAAGTAGTTGGTCGGCTCATCTAAGAGAAGAACAGTCGGTTTCTCCAAAAGTAGTTTAGCCAAAAGAACTTTCGTCCGCTGTCCACCGCTTAGGGAAGTAACATCACGGTCTAAACCAATGGCATTAAGGCCAAGACCGTTACCCATTTCTTCGATTTTCACATCCAGCATATAGAAACCGCCGATATCCAAACGCTCTTGAATTTCGCCCATTTGCTCCAGAAGAACCTCAAGCTCTTCCGGTGTGGCATCACCCATTTTCTCGGTAATCGTCATCATCTCCTTCTCCGCTTCAAAGAGAGGAAGAAAAGCATCGCGCAAAATATCGCGAATGGTTTTGCCCGGTTCTAACACGGAATGCTGGTCCAAATAACCGTAATGAACGCGCGGCGTCCATTCAACCTTACCTGTATCTTTAAGAACTTTTCCGGTTAATATATTCATTAACGTGGATTTACCCACGCCATTAGCTCCAACAATACCGACACGCTCGCCAGCGAGCAGACGGAAGGAAACATTTTTAAATAACGTACGATCTCCAAAGCTATGGCTTAAATCTTCAATTGTCAAAAGACTCATCTCGTAATTCCAAACTCCTGTCTATTTCGAAGATAATCGCACATACTCGCGACTTCTTATTATAACACTGCTTATGCAAGACAGGAATAGGTAAATTCATCTGGGAAGCGTATTCATTGGCTTTTATACAAATCTATGCAGAAAAACGTCCCCCTTGGGACGTCGCAGTTAATGCCAAATGATAGTGATATTGACTTAATCTCACAAACGAAATATAATCTCCTGCCGCACAATTCGAATCTCGTCTCCATCCTTCAACGGGTAGGACTGATAAGCAACTAATGGTTCGCCATTTAAATAGGTCCCATTCGTTGATCCTGTATCTTTAATCACATAACCCTCTTCATTCTTAATTATTTCAGCATGTATTCTGGAAGCTCCCGCTTCGTCCAAAACATAATCGACCTTCAAACTGGCATCGCCTCTGCCCATTGTAAAATGATCGTTATTCAGTGGAGCAGTTTTAGTAGTGCCTTCGATTTGCCATTCAATCCTGGCTCCTAACGGTTGATTCATTAGCCGGCCAAGGAAAACCGTAGCGTTTGGCTTTTTGTGAGTGAGCAAGGTCGTATGCATATGTAAATTTTGATAATAATTTTGGATATTGGTCGATTCAGGTGATGGTGCTTCTAGCTTTGGATCCTGCTGCTTTTCTACAACCGGGAAGATGGGCAGGTTAGCATCATTGCTTCCTTTTGTGTATCGTAGAAAGCGCGGTAATCCTAAAAATCGAATAACAAACCAAACAGTCATGAGTAGAATCGAGATTCCTGAGGTTATTTGCAAAGTACCTGTAGATGGGTAAGTTAAATAATTCTGCCAAAGAAACGCGGTTAGCAAAATAACAACTGCAAGGACTATCGTTCGTGACCGTCCCGATAAAGTGATAAAGGAAACCGGACTTCCCTGTCCTTCATTCATTTTCGGAACACTATTGGGCTGCAGTAACTCTTCATTTGATGTGTCTATCCGAACTTGCTGCTGATCTTCACCCCTCTTCCAAAGCGGCTTAGGCAAACCGTTTTCTTTTACAGGAGGCATTTGCGTGCTTGGACGAATTTCTGGAACTTGCTCGTTGTCATGACTAGAAGTCAGATATGCTGCTTGCACAAGTGGTTGTTCATCCATTAGAGCAAGCAGTTTCTCCTTGTACCCTTGCAGGCTTTGTACCTGCGCTAATGTCTCCATCCACGAAAGCACCACGCTCCTCTCATCATCGTTCGATTTCTGTGAGAGTTGTTTCATCAGAGACTCAAGCGAGTTGAAGACGGATTCTTCATCATTCATAGGTTCCAGCGGCACATAAGTCAGATATACGTCCGACCAATCACTGCCAATGAAGATGAAATTATCTTTCAAAACGTATCCAGATTCAGAAAGCATGTAATTTTTACTTTCTCCTAATGCACAAACAATTGCATACATGAGCTTTGCAAAATGCTGCTTAGACAATCCCTCCACTTTCAGAACGTGGGCCAGCATTCGTTTAGCCGACAATTTATACAGTAAACTGATACGTAAATCCACCTCTTGTATTTCTAGCGGTAGAAGGTTCGGTACATCGTTGGCTTCAAGCATCCTGACCTGCAAAGTCGAGAGATTCTTTGAATCCAATCCATCCTCTTTATACAACACCATATAATGACCATGTCGATATACAAATTCATAACGAAGTCCAAATACTTCTTGCGTCATGGATTCACCTCTCTCATAAAAACGAATAATACCAAGTCAATGCAACGCCAGGTACAACTGCATACATAAACGGAAATTTCATGTTTTTTTGATGTTTCATGCCTAGCAAACTGCCCATGTCTTGACATACAACAATAGAAACTAGCCATGTGGCAAGTTTATGACCTGTTTTTATCATTTGTTTACGAATAAGGAGCAAAATAAGTCCGATAACACCTGCACATAAAATGGCATAAAGCATCGATTGAAGGACGAATGTAAATCCCATTATCGCCCCAATTGCAGCAAAAAGCTTCACATCACCTGCACCTAGAGCACCGAAGAAATAAAGCAAAAGAAGAGCCGTAAAACCAGTAATTGCACCAATCACAGCAAAAAACACACCACTCCAACCCTCCGTGCATGCGTGGAATATGAAGCCAATCATTGTTCCACAGAAAGTAACCTTGTTTGGGATCAGTGATTTACGTGCATCTATCACAAATGCAATGGCTATAAGAATAAATAAGATCAAATGAATCAAAGGAAAAAGGTCCCTCCTAAAGTTTTCTTAACGTTATTAGGCGCCTACCCATGCCCGCTCAACAGCCTTTTTCTTTAATATTATCGTGTGACTTATAAAAGGCAGCGGAAGCTTGTAGGTCATTTGAGCTTCTATTCCAAAAAAAGCATTGCCACCGCTTTCCATACTCGGGAGGGTCACAGAAATGACCTTAAATTTCTCTTTCTTCATGATTGTTTGATTGCAAAATGCATAAACAATCGGTGTGAAAGCAGCGTGAATGCGCGGTTTAACTTGACTTTCGTAAAGCTCGTCCAGTTCTTCTTGAGCCTTCCCCTCTCCTAACTCACGCTTTTCTTTTTCCCATTTAACAAGCTCCAGGAGTGAATTCGGAATGTAAGCGGCGTATTCATCAGCCAGATTCTCAGTGTTCTTCACTTGATCTCGAGCCGTTTGCACACGATCTACAACTGAACTCAACATTTCAGCAGCACGGCTCTGATCGAATTTCGATTTGGCTTCTTGGACAAGAAGCCGTACAGGGTATAATTGACCGGCAACCGACTTTGTTGCCTCCGAAACCCCGGCTTGCAGCTCTATTTCTAAAACGGCAATCTGAATACATATGATCAGACCAATCACAAAAGCTAAAAAGAAGGGGAGCACCAAAGAAGCCTCAAGCACCATGCCGCCTTTTTGCTCTCGATGAAACTTTCGAAGCATGAACAGCCCCCTTTTCTTCAATAAGCTACAGCTGAAGTACTGTTGAACTGGCAGCGATTCCCTTGTACTTTACACCCTAATATCCCAGTTCCATCTAGCAGCTTCATGATTTGCGGGATAAACCACAACCTCACTTCGCTTGATCCGTTTCCCTGAATATACGTCGTTTCTTGAACCAAATCCTTACCTGTTTCCAGTTCGATAAGCGCCTGCATTCTAGCCATAAGTTTCGTATTATTACTGTGTAAGAGTAAAAAAATGCGTAAATAGTCTTTGTACGTCAAACTTAAAGCTGATGTAGTGATTTTCGCAGATAACTCTACTGATTCACCTTTTGTTAATTTATTCATGTCTTGAAAAGCTTCCAGCGCGCCTTCCGCGGCAGCAGCCAAGAGCACAAGTAAGGGGGAGCCTATACCGAGCAGCTCTTTTTTCGGATCCAGGAGTGCCTCGACTGTGCGGATCGCCATACGGAATGCAAACATTTCCGCATATGCGGACGAAATATTAGCCCCGCAGGAAGAAAATCCATATAACAGATACTCCACCTCTTGATTTGCCAACTTATGCGAACCTGGATCCACCAGCTCGTTGGACAATTTGGGCTGACCCGCAGGGTCTTTTTCCAATCCATATGTTCGGTAATTAAATTTCGTAAGGGCAAATTCATTCACATAAAGCTCATTTCTCATTGATTCCGCCGCGTTATTAAACGCCTCAAGCATCCCCATCGCTTTTAAGCTAACAGGTTCTGGTTTCTCTAAATCATAAGCAACCTCGTTGCCGATCATTGTATCCTGAGCATTAGCTTCCCGATACTTTTGGTACAATCCTCTCTCACCCGCTGCTTGTCCGGTGTCCCCCTGTAGGCGGTTGTATAGGTCAGTTTCACTACTTTGAGTATTCGGCAAGCTGCAAGAACCGATTGATTGTTTCGCTTGATCCAAGATGGCTTGAATCTTGTTTTTTTGCTGACGCTTATTCGTTGCCGTTGCCTCATTTTTGTCCATTCTTGTCTTTTCCAAAACACTTTGCTGTTTATTGAATTCACTAGATTCAGAAAAGTAAGCATTATTCGCTAGGTTTGCTCTGCTTGTATTATCAGACGTGTATAGATATACGGAGTCAATAACTTCTTGGAACGAAGTAAATAACGCTGTTATGCTGGCTATAGCTGTCTGATATCTGTAGAAATAATCATCACCCATAACAGGAACATTTTGAAACACATCATAGGCACCAGAGGTTCCACCTTGTGTTCCACTTCCCGAACTTTGAGCTATCCCATTTAACTTCGTACGTATCTCATCATTTCGCTGCTTTGCTAATCGTAGAGCTGGTTCAATTGATTGCTGTAATAGCTGGATTTCTCTTCCGTTAGCCGGCACCTCCAGCTTCGTAGCAGCTAGGAGAGCTGCGTATTTAATGATCAGTTGCAACAACGCTTCTAGCTCATTTAACTTCTGGGCGAAGACCTGTGCCTGAGACCCTAATACTTGTTTAGAAGCTGCGAGGGATTGTATGCTCGCCACTGCGCCAGGTCCAGCTTGGCTTAGCGCTGCTATTGACATATCCAGATCCCGTATGGAATCTTGAATGGATCTCAACTGATTTTTCACTTCTACGATTTCGCTTCTCACTTCATCTGCTGTATGAATGCCGATTTGGGCAGCTAATTCGCCTAATTCGGTGATGCGTTTTTGATAATAAGCATGATATTTCGATATTTTTTCATTCAGCTCTTCACTGCTCTGCCAAGCTTCATCTAGCGCGCTTTCTCTTTGATCAAGGAGTTTCTCAATCTCAGCCGCTTCTTTCGAAAACTGAGACCCAAGGTGAAAAGGGGCTTTCGTCCCGCTTTTCCGAAACTTATCGGTAATCTCAAGTGTATACTCGATCGGAGCCTTGATCTTCATATCCTCCAGCACCTGCCGCTCAAAAATCGTATGACTTGCCAAGGTATACACCGGGGTAACACGCATGCCATTCTCTACTGGTCTTGTATCCACATAATGAAATGCTCCTGGCGACACTTGACCTGACAAATTGCTTGCAAAAACCTTCCGGAATAACGCCTCCGTTTCTTCCTGCGAAATGCCAAGACCATAGAGTCCCATCGCTTGCAGCTGTGAATCGTAAGCTGACATAACCGATCGCGCCGCAGCTTTGACCGCTGATTCCGTCTCTTTTTCAGCTAGCTTAATTCTTGCGAAATCAATGAGTACAGCTTGAAATAAGAAAATGGGCACAATGATGAGAATCAGATAGACAGACACTGCGCCTCTCTCTGAACGAACGAATTTCCTCAAAAACTCCCCCCTTTCTAATTATGGATGACAACTACAATGCCTTTGCGCTCCAGCTCCTTGCGAAATGAATTAGATGGCATTCCTTTTCCGCTGGCATCTTTTTTGAAAAAGTGCCACACGATGCCCTTTACTTGTGTTCTTTGATCAAGGAGCTCTATATCCTTAGGCATTTGCTCGGTGCGAAGCTGAAATTCCGTCATATTGTAAAAAGCCTGATGACCAATGCCTCGAGCATCCAGCGCATCGATCGTTCTGCTTTTTCCTGATGTTGTCGTCAAAATGACCTCTGTACCCCCAACCAGTGATTTCAAATATGCCGCGGCTTGACGCTCTGATTGGATCGACACACTAGGACCAGACAAGATATCCTGAATAGGTTCTACGAGTGCCTCTCTCGCCTTTTGAGGGGAAATTCGGCCTTTGATCACTTTGAAATAAGTACGTGTAATATCCGTTAATCGAATAAGTTCAACAGGCTCTACAACATGTGAAACAGCCCTGCCAGTTGTGTGCTCAGAATCCAACCATCTCTTTAGCTGCTTCGGCATAAGAAACGACTTTGTCAATTTCACCTCAACCTGATGGTCAAAAAGATAGTTAGCGTATTTTGCAGTTCCCGTCACTCCCTTAGGTAGTAATGCTGAGGATTTGGTAAGTTTTTTCTCCACGTGACCACTAGCCCTGCCCGAGGGAATAATGACTTCTGTTGTGCCACTACCACTCAGTATTCCGAATAAATCTGTCACACTATCATTTGTAAGTCTCCAATATAGGCCATCTGTTTCACTGGGGTTATAGTTTCCTGTTACCAAATCTTTGTGGCTGTTATTCCAACTAAAGGCAAGACGCTCTGCCGCAGTCCTCGCAAGCTGCTGAACAAATACGTTCTGATACGCATACATACCCACAAAAAGAAGCGTAACCGTACAAAATAGAATCAGCGGAAATACAAGAGAAGCTTCTAAAGTAAAGCTTCCTTCCTCATTAACACGGAGACTCTGTAAACGCCTATGGCGCACAGCTAGTTGTTGGACTAGGCGCACAAGGAACAACCGCGCTGTTGTCTTTCAAATCAGAGTTGGCATCCCCAATTAACTTCTGGAACCACGAGACGATCCATTTTCTGAAAATGATAGCTATAGCTACAAGCACAGCAACGATCAATAAAATCTCCAAAGTACCTAATCCTTCTTCATCTTCCCAAAACTGTTTCAGCCAATCTAACGCCGTTTTCATCTCTACATACCTCCATTATTGTTTCATCATAAGTAAAGCTGGGGCCGCAACAATGACCATCACGACAACGAAAATGAGCACCATGGGAAATACAAGCTTCGATGATGCTTCTTCACCTAATGTTCGTGACACCGACTTCCTTCTTTGCCAAAGATCCAACGAAAGTGCGTGAAGCGCAACAACAAAATCGCTACCGCCTCGCTTATAGTTCAGCAGTAGAGTAGAAGTAAACAAGGACACTTCATGAAGGGCACAGCGTTTGCTGAAATCCTCCATTACTTTTGCAAAAGATACATTCATCTCCAACTCATGAACGGCTTGTGCCAGTTCTTTATACAGTGGGGTTTGTGCTTTGTGCGGTCGGGTCTCTACACAGCGTATCCATGCTCGATTTACGGTCTCTCCTGCGTTTACGAGCAGCACGATTGTACTCAATATTTCAGGCAATTCAAGGATCATCAGCTGCTGCTTCTTGCGGATTTTCGCATCTAAATCACGTACCATGATCAAGGGAATAATGGCAGTTGCTAGCAAACCAAACCCGAACAGAGAACTATCTCCTCCGGCCAGAACGGATAACAGAGTTAGGATTACTAAGCATAAAGTCGATGCTGAGATAAGCTCAGCGAGAAACCATTTACTTCCATGTGCAGCGAAGCTTCTTCCATGCAGTGTGATTAATTTATGATGTACTTTTGCCGTAAAATCGGGTAATTTTTCCATCAAATTAAGCTTGTCTATGAGCAAGTAGCTATAAGGCAATATCAGCTTCATTTGGAACGGATAAGGGTGAGCCTTGATAATCTCAGCATATTGCACTCGCCCCCAAAGGAATAATAGGATACAAACGGCAATCTGAGTAATAAATACAATCGTGATCCACATGCTACACCTTGATATTCATGATTTTTTGAGTGAGTATATAGCAAGCACCAAGCAGCACCAAGCTCGCTGACATGATAAGTACACCGCTGCCCGAATAAAGAGGAACCATGTATTCCGGAGAAGAGAACGCTAGCACGGCAACAATGACGATCGGCGCAAAGAGCAGCACCCTCGATTCAAAACGTTTCTGTGCGATCATCACGGAAATATCCTGAGAAATTTCAAGCTTTTCGGCAATCACCGTAGCCGTTCGTTTCATGACCTCCACCAAATTGCCACCAGTCCGCTTACAAGTTAAGAAAACGTCTGTGAAGCTTCTTACATCTTCTAAATGACTGCGATCCGCCAAATTTTTCAACGCAGTTTCAATGGGCTCCCCATTCTCTACTTTTCGGCAGATAATACTAAATTCAACGACGATCAGGCAAGCGGGGTCTGGATACAGCATTTTCAGATCCTCTAATGCCTCCCTAAACGCTGTTTCAATCGACTTTCCCACTGTCATGGAGGAGGATAGGCAGCTTAGTGCTTGTTTAAACTGTACATACAATTTGTTTTTACGTAATTGAATTAATTGCTGCTTACGTATACGAGGAAAAGCGAAGCCTATCGCAGCCAATGATGCTGCAAGAACGAAGCTTTTGTAGAAAATGTAGCCTACAATGAACGCTGGTAAGGCAAGCATCAGGATAGCACTTACTTTTTCCTTGGAGGTTAGCTGATAGTGGTTGTAGTCGATCAAATGGTTAATTCTGGATAGTTGCAAGTTGGGCTGAGATTCAGCTCTCTTAGATGATCCTTTTCTTCGTTCCAAATACAATAGAAAAAACCAGCTGAAAACTCCACAAATGAGGAGAAGCAACAAAATCTTCATCCTGCATCACGCTCTTCCTGAACCTGTATAAACCAATCTGGCAGCTTCTTGCCTGCCATTCGAATTTTGTGCATGTTTTGCAGTCGGTTTCCGGTATATGCGAGCTCACCAATAACCTTGCGGTCCATCGTTTCCCCTTTTTCATTAAAAATGAATAGCGGGTGCAATTGGACTTCGCCATCATTTACACCTAACACCTCATGAATTTCTGTTACTCTTCGAGTACGGTCACGAATTCTGCTTACATGAACCATAACATCCAGCGCTGAGGCAATTTGCTTGCGAATGACGTCCACTGGAAGTGGGGCTCCACTAAGCACCATCGTCTCTAATCGGCTGAGCATATCCACGGATGTGTTCGCATGCCCAGTGCTGAGAGAACCGTCATGACCGGTATTCATTGCAGATAGCATATCTAGTGCCTCAGCCCCACGAACCTCCCCAACAATAATTCGATTGGGACGCATGCGCAGGGAAGAACGAATGAGCTCTCGAATTGTAATTTCTCCTTTCCCTTCGGTATTGGCATTTCTGGTTTCCATTCTCACCAAATTAGGTACAGTTTGTATCTGAAGCTCAGCAGAATCTTCGATCGTAATGATGCGTTCGTGCGGGGGAATCCAAGCACTTAGTGCATTTAGAAATGTCGTCTTCCCTGAACCTGTTCCGCCACCAATAAAGACATTAAAACCTGATTCAACCATCACTCGCAGGACTTCTGCTGCCTCCTCCGATATACTTCCCATGCCAATCAGATCCGCCATTAGCAGGGGCTTTTCTGGGAACTTACGAATCGTTAATGTGGGACCACTCAGGGAAGCTGGCGGAAGTACAATATTGACCCTCGACCCATCAGGCAGACGCGCATCGACAATTGGCGTTGCTTGATTCACAATCCGGTTCACTTTAGAAACAATCATCTGAATGAGATCCTCTAGCTTCTCTGCACTTTCCAAAGGATACGGATATCGCTCAACAGCGCCCTTCCTTTCGAAAAAGATGCACTCGTGCCCATTGACCATTATCTCTGTCACGGATGGATCGTCGATCAGCGGTTGAAGGATATCCAAGCCCCGAAATGAATCAAAAATTCGCTTTACTAGAGCCTGCATTTCGCTCGAAGTCCAACCGTGCTCTCCTGCTGCGCTGAAAACGGACTCCTCAATAAGTTCAATTAATGTGACATCGCTGACCGTACTGGAAAGATCAATCCTCTCCTTAATCTGCTGTTTCAATGTGAGAAACAACTCATGTTTCATGAAGCAGCAGTCCCCTCCCTATCCGAAGAAGAATATCCTTTTCCTATTTGTATAGCCGTAAACATGTCATACGTCTGTTCTGAAAATAAGCCAGAGTGCCAGATCTGTTCTGGGGTGCTTAAAACTTTCCACTCGGGGATATACGGAAGCTTATACGTTATTTCCTTGCCCAAAACTGAGATATCATTCGTTTGCTTGCCCGTATATTTATTGATTACGAACTGTACATTCTGCATGGAACCCATTTGCTTCTGGAGTGCCTCTGTTTTATATAAATCATTCAAATCGTCCCGCACAATCCAGATGATATGATCACTGACATCCAAACTTTTTACAATTCTCGGATGCACTGTAGCTTCTAAATCAACAATGATAAAGTCATACTCGTTCAACGAGATCAATGATTCAATAAGCAGACGGACATGCTCACCGCTCATTTCTTGCATCTCCCTGATTTGATCTTTGGGAGTCAGATAATCGATACGCAGCCTAGAATCGTGGGATTTGAGCAGCTGCAGCTTAGGTCCCAATAACTCAGGCGTGCTTTTCATGTAGTATAGAAGCTGTGAAAATCGTCCTAAATCCCCCTGAAGCCATTGAGAGGCTGAACTGACCAACTCCAGGCTGAGATAAAAAACCTGTTCCCCACGAAAAGACAACTGCTTCGCCAAATGAACGGCGGTCATTGTTTTCCCACAATTCCCGCTGCTGCTGTAGACAGATAGAACTCTAGTTCTTTTCGTCCCAGGACCCACATCAAATCTATGCTTTTCCGTATAAAAAGCCTGAAGGCGCGAAATTAATTGGTGCAGGGATTGAAAACGGTATAAGAACGGAATCTTCGTCTCCGCTTCTTTGGAATTTGCAATCGTTTCACTCAAAATCATTTTGCATAAGGATGTACTCCGATTCATCAACTGGGGATAGTACGCCTCGGATAGCAATAAAACACCTTCTAATTGCTGATTCTCAAGTAACTCAATGACCAATTCTATTTTCGAAAAAAGCCTCACTTGAATTCTCTCAACGAAATCAGAAGACCGTATGAAGGCAGCAAGTCTCTCTGCGTAAACGATGTCATCATCTAAGACATAAAGTTGAATTTTATTCATTCCTACCTCCCTTTTCTTATTTCATTCATGAAACATTGGCATACACGCCACTGGCGATTAAGACAAAGCTAATAACCGTAAGCACAATGGCAATACGAATGGTCGTCTCAACCTTCATGCATCAGCCTCCTTCGCGATTCGGAGAAAACAAAAAAAGCACGCGCCGATTGAGGAGATAAGATCTCCACGATCAGCGGTGCTTCCGCTTGTCCGATTTAATTTATCCAAATTGTACCACATTTTAAAAGAAAATCAATCCCTTTTATTCCCAAGGGTATTTCATCGTGAAGAAGCTTGCCAGTTTCTTACTTTCAACTCTTCGTAGACGTCTCATTTCTGCTCGGTGTGGCGCCGATTCATGCAGCTTCTTCTCTTCTTCCGTTTCTGGAACCACATCTGGAACTTCAACCGGAACTTTATTGTCATCGAGTGCTACGAATGTCAGGAAAGAGGTTGCGGCAATTTTTCTTGCCCCTGTTTTCAAATCTTCAGTTACGACTTTGACGAAAACCTCCATCGAGCTTTTGCCTGTCCATGTCACGAATGACTCCAAGCAAACCGAGTCTGACGTATGTATGGGCGACAAAAAGTCAACAGAATCTGTTGAGGCTGTCACGACAGACCTCCGGCAATGTTTATGTGCCGCAATCGATGCAATGTCATCAATATAGGACATCAATTTCCCACCAAACAGCGTGTTGTGATTATTTACATCGGTCGGAAAAATTCGTGACGTCTTGAAGCATCTGGATTCTCTAGCAAAGCGTTGTTCCATATGTATGGCCCCCTCTATCTGCATCTAAATGAAATATGAATCATCATAACACAATTAAGGTCGTTTGGTTATAACTTGAGAATCAATTTACAAATTTATTAAAGGGGCTAACTATGCTTTTTGAATCGTGAGAATAATGATTTACTCCCCTTCAAACTACTTTTTCTGATCGTATCTGCCGGCAGAATTTCTCTAAGTAAAGGGGTCAGAGCATCTTTCAACTTCTCCAAAACATCGGTTTGATCTTGAATACATTCCCCTTTCCAAACTGCACGCATGACTTCAACACGCGGAATTTCAGGTAGGGTGCATAACGGTGCTTCCGGAAGCGAATCTACCCACTCATTCCGGAAATGTCCCGGCATCGTGCCGTTCGCCACATAATGCACCTTTTTACCACGCTGCTGATACGTATCAAATCGATTGAAATGTACTCTTGAACTTGGGCGATTACACTTTCCTGGAGAGGCGTCTACAACTACAATGATCTCATCCGCACTATGACAAATTTCTTGAACGGAAGGATCTTCCCAATGCGTGGAGATGTCCCAGATGACGATCGGTTTTTTTATCGTATGTAGAAGTTTGAAGGAATCCGCAGGATGCCATGAGCTTTGAAACCCCTCTGGATGAAGGGGGACCCATGTTGTAAAACCGTTGGTCCATGATGAAATCGTTGCAGACGTTCGGTCACTAATAAGATTAGACGCGAATTGGTAATCCTTGGGAGCCTTGCTATCGCCGTAAAGGAGCATATACAAATCAGGTTCAATTGTTGGCTGCTCAACTAGTGCGTTTGGAATGTGCATGGAATGAAGAATTCTTGCCAGTGTAATCGCCATGAATGTCGTACCTACACCAGCAAATAAACCGCCAATAACAATTAATTTATCAGTTGTTGAAGTGGTATATGATGTGTGCAGATTTAGAGCTTCTGGGGCTGCTGCTGATTCGGAATAGATGGAACGAAGTCTCATTTTTACTTCCATGGCAGTTTGACAACGGTTTTGCGGGTGCTCTTGCAGGAGTAGTCGTACGGTGGAGGTTAAAGCTTCTGGTAATTCTGGACGTATCTGTTCCAACGGTTTTTGGGTGATATACGCATATTGGCCGCCCGATAATAAGTAATACAACATGGAGCCGAGTGTAAATAAATCAGTACGTGCATCGGTTTGTAAGCCCAAGAATTGCTCGGGAGCTGCAAAGCCAATCGTACCCATTTGCATGGTATCGGATTGTTTACCGTGTTTGAAGTGTCGGGCAACGCCAAAATCGATTAATCGAACTTGGTTCTGCTCATTCAACATCACATTGGAAGGCTTGAGATCGCGGTAAATAATCGGACGAGGTTGAAACGTGTGCAAATAGTGAAGTAAATCGCATAGCTGAAAGGCCATATGAACAATTTTCGCAACGGGAAGCTCGCGGCCCTTTTCTTCGAATAAATCTTGCAACGTTGGCCCTTGAATATAATCCATTACCAAGAAGCCTTTTCCATCCTCGGTTGTAAAATAATCAACTAACTGCGGCAGCTGTGGGTGCTGGAGCCTAGCGAGCATTTCCGCTTCTTCCAGGAAGAGAGTCATATCATCGGCTTCTAAAGGCAAACATTCTTTCACTGCCCATTTCTTCCCTTTCAGCTTCAAATCTTCTGCTAAATAAACATGGCTCATTCCACCTTGACCGAGCAAATCTCCAATTCGATATCTTCCTCCAATACATGTTCCAATCCAGCTTTGTTTACTCATCAATAAATAAATGACCCCCTTATCAGGTAAGATTTACCTTGATTATAAGAGGGTCTTCTTTAAAAATCTACATTTTTTTCCACATTCTACGTCTTTTGCAAATAAAGTGTCAATTCTTCTCGATTGTGAAACAATTGTTTGGCTTTAAGCAGAAATAGCGTCGGCTCCAAAATCTTCAAAATATCTCGAACCGTTTGGAACGGTTTTTTGTGCATGAGTTTGACCGTAATGATTGCCGTTCCCCCACTTTGTAAGGAATAGAGCAAATCAGCGACTAAACGACCCATTTGGCGTGGGTCCCAGCTCATATCACAGACGAGCAAATCAAACTCATTTTCCCGCAGCTTTACTTCGCCAGCATTTTTCTTAAGAATCGTGAGAAGACGGTTACCTTGAAGTCTGGGACTCATGGATGCAGGGTCAATAGCCGTGACACGCAAGCCACGCTCCAAAAGTAACGATGTCCATCCACCAGGGGCTGCACCAATATCTAGTGCCGTACGAGCAACACTGAAATCAATACCGAATCGCTGTTCTGCTTCCAAAAGCTTGAATTTGGCACGCGAGATTTGATCCTCTTCCTTCATAAATCGGATCGCACCGCCTGACCAATCCGACAAATTGTCGGCAGGCTTGGATAGCCCCACGAATAGCTTCTTGGCGCTAACATACACGGAAATGATTTGATCCGCATACCGAACTACGGGTTCTGCCTGAATCTCTGAAACCAATATTTCATCTAAAGCTGCCTTGACGGTGAAAGGTGCATAAGGTACATCCGCCCGCTCTTCTTTGCGCACTTGGGTGGCTATTTTCTCGCCTGAACTAATAAGCCCTGAAATAATGGCTTCTCTTAGCCAAGCCTTGAGATGTTCGATATCCGCATCCGTTCGGCTCAAATCCCAATCTTGACTCACAGGCTGAACATGCCTAAGAAACATAGGCTCCTGTTCTTTAAGCGTTGTGATCGTATCATCTGTACCCCCAGGCACTTCGAATAAAAACACCTCTGTCGGCACCAACAAAGTAAACTTAGTTAATGGAAATAATTTACGAATTTCATCTTGTGCATATTGAGCGAACCCGTGATTTGAGGTACCAATATATGTCGTTAAATGTGTCATAGCCGCATCCTTTATGTAATCTACTATCTTGATTCAATAACCTTAATCCATGGTCGTTCTTGGAACCATTCCAACGTGATTTCGATCCCAAAAGCTCGATGAATATGTTCCGGAGTCAGTACCTCTTCTTTGCGCCCTGCAGCAATGATTTCACCTTGTTCAATGATAGCAACATGTGTAAATAAAGGGATTATTTCTTCGATATGATGCGTCACATATACGACCGTAATGTTTTGCTTGCTGAGGTCGTTGACATCTGTAAGAAAACGTTCTCTCTCGTATAAATCTAGACCAGCCGCTGGTTCGTCCATAATGAGAATGGAAGGCTTCATCATGAGCGATCTGGCAAGCATGACTTTTTTACGTTCTCCTTGCGAAAGACTTCCTAAAGGCTGATGAGCCAAATGAGGAATGCGAACACGCTCCAACATGACTAGAGCACGATCTTTCACCTCTTGCGGTATTTCCTGATAAAACCGTAAATAGGCATATTCACCAGTAGCGACAACCTCGAGGACAGGGTCACTCAGGTTCAATTTTTCGAATAAAGACTGTGAAATATAGCCGATTTTTTTGCGAACTTCCCTCACATCACATTGACCATATCGATTGCCCAGCACGTCTACCGTTCCCCGACTCGGGAACTCGTATCCATTCATCATTTCAAGCAATGTTGTCTTTCCTGAACCATTACGGCCTAACAATACCCAGTGTTCACCTGGCTGAATGTGTACATTCACATCCTGTAAAATATGACGTTCTTCTCTAATAAAATGAATACCGGATAAATGGATCATTTGCGGTCGATTCCTTTCTGACTACGGCTCACTCTTATAAGTCCCTTGTGCAATCTGCATGAGCAAATCGTCAGGAATTCGGTGAGGGTATAGACTCATCCCTTCGGGCTTGGCCGTGTAAAGCTCTTGGTACATTGCCGTACAAGCCGAGGGACTGGAAGTATGAATATAAATTGTTTTGGGAAATTTACGCTGTTGAGTCAACCAAGTGACGACGTCCATGCCAGTCTCCATCGTAGTCCAACCCAAATCATGATCTAACGATAAAATATCAACTTCAAACTCTTGAAGCAGTAAAATGCATTCTTTGACATCTTTGGCTAAAGTAAATCCTTGGGGACAAGGGCGCAAGTCATCTAAGTATACATGAATCATGATCGGATTTCCTTCCCTGTTCATGATGGAATGCAATCAAGTACTAGTAACCAAAGATTTCACCAGTGCAATTTCCTGAGCATGTGTACCGTCACTGCCTGAACCTGTTTCAAGAACGATTGGAATTTGCTTCAAAAAGGAAGAACTTAGCATCTGCTGTATATTCTCTCGGCCAATATAACCAGCCCCAATATTCGCATGGCGGTCTCGACGGGAACCATAAGGATGGACGGAGTCATTCAAATGAACAGCCTTCAGATGCGGGAAATAGTCAAGCTGTTTCCCCTTGGTCTCAAGCTCTAACCAATTATGCCCTTGCCATAAACCACTTGCAAATGCATGACACGTATCCATGCAAAATCCAATCTTATCTGGAGTTTCACTAAGTTTGCGCACTTGAACCATTTCTTCCATGGTTAGACCAAGCTGAGCACCTTCCCCTGCTTGATTCTCGAGCAAAATCAAAGAAGAACCCTCATATCCCTGAGCAGCGCTATTCAAACATTGTATTATATTTTTATAGCCTTGTAACGGGTCTTTTCCAATATATTTTCCAAAGTGTACCACTAATCCTACCGAACCGCAGGCATCCGTAATTTCCAAACCATTCCTCAATAGCATTATCATATGCTCGCGTTCAGCCTCATCAGCTGCAGGGTTCAGGGGATACGGAGCATGCCCAATCGACAAAATGCCGTGTTCCCGGCAAAATTGTGCGCATGCGCTTGTATCTCTTTGATTAATTAATTTGGTAGAAAGACTGCGCGGGTTCATGGGAAAGTATTGAAATGCATTAGCACCTATAGACAGAGCGGTTTTGGCCGCACCTAAATAGCCGCCACGCGTACTAACATGAGCGCCAATAAACATTATGAATCAGCCCTTTCACGCTTGACAATTAGCACAGTAGAAGCATTTGCGACTCGAAACTTCTGCCTTGATTAGTGGATGTCCACAGCGCAGACAAGGCTCCCCTTCTCGATCATATACACGACACTTAGCATCGAACTGCCCCGTCAAACGGTCCCCAATAAACAGAGGCTCGTCTATATATCCACCGAATTGAATAGCTTCAAGAAGAACCGAGCGCACGGCTTGAAATAAGCGATTTTGCTCTTCTTCTGTCAGTGAAGACAGCTTACGAAGAGGTAGAATGCCCGCATAAAAGCAGATCTCATCCGAATAGCAGTTCCCGATCCCCGAAAGAAACGATTGGTCAACAAAGGATAATTTCAAGTTGCTTTTCTTACTTTTCAACACCTGCTGGAATTGTGTAAAAGTAAACCTGGAATCCAGTGGCTCAGGCCCAAGCTTGCTTAAAAGTAAATCGACCTCAGGCAGTGTGTGCATGTGCAAATATCCTAACCGCAAACCGATGAAATATAAGTGCTTCGCGCCAAAATGGATCACAACCTGCGTTGTCCGGTCCGGCTTCTCATCCTCCGTGCCATAGAACATCCAACCACCAAGCATTAAATGCAATAACAAAACTTCACCTGATTCCAGATGAAACAGCAAATGTTTAGCTCTGCGATCTATTCGTACAATACGGTTTCCGGTTAGCTTTCGAATGAAACTATCCGGCTCCACATTTAATGATTTCGGACGCGTAACTTCCGCCCCTGTGATTGGCGCACCTTGGATCAATCGCGTCAACTGCTGACGATACGTTTCCATCTCTGGAAGTTCGGGCATGGCACACTCTCCTTGCCGTTTTCTTCCTTGTATATCCAAATGACTGGGAATGTAAACGGAACTACCTTCAAAACATAGAGGGTCCTTCGTCTTGAAATTCAAAAATAAGAGCCCCTTGAGACCCTTATTTCAATCAAAATGATATTAAAATGAGTATTAGCAGTCTTTAGGGACTTCTATTACTCTGGAATGCTATCAAAACTGGTGAAAATGCGTAAATTAGGAGCCTCTAGAAGCTTCTATTTCTTGATTCATTGATGAAAAATGAAATTTAGCAGTCTTAGAAGCTCTTATCTAACTACTCACAAGGATTCTGAGGATTGACATCCATCCTCTTTAAATTAGGCCTTCACTAACGTAAATCGGCTTTACTTTGCGTGTTTTGGTTTTCGTTGTCGATGTGTTATTACTCTTCAAAGCAGGAGATGTCATCTCAAACGAATGACTTTCCGTTTTCCTCAACTTACCTTTCAATCGGCGGATTCGTTTCTCCAGTGCTTCCTCGACCTCGTTTTGCCTTTTATCTCCACGATGAAGCGAACGGCGGCGCCAGAGCTTCGCCCAAGCCTCCTCAGCGTAAAATATCGCCTGAGCAAAGTTCTTCTCTCGATGCTCATAATACATCGCTAGCTCCAAATAAGGCTCCAAATGAAGCGCAATGCTCGCGTTTTTGATAACAATCCAGCGTTTCCATAATTCAACTGCGTGAAGATACTCACCATTCTTCTTGTAAAAGGCAGCCAATAGAAGAATGGCTGATTCTTGATCAGCTGGATTAGATGATTCCAGATCATTCATTAACCTAGCAAATAATATATCGAAGTAATTCTCTGAAATTGCAGAACGGCCCATTTTGTCTAGCCATACACCTGTTCGGAACAGTTCTTCTAGTTCGAGTTCGGGATCAAGTTCAATTTCTCCACTCACTAGTTTGCCGAAATGTATGGCAAGTGCAGCTAAAGTAACGATATCGTGCTCATTATGAACGAACACACCTTCAAGTACGGATGGATTTTTCTCCGCCAAATATTGAAAATATAAAGCGGGTGCCATGGACCCCGGTACATCATCTACTCGCTCAAAACCTAGTCTGCTCTCTTCAACTTTGCTCAGACGGCAAGATGGCAGCGTGTTTCGCCACAAGCTTCGCGAGGGGTAAAGGAGATCAAGCTGAAACAGCTTCGCATCGTCAAATTGGAGTCGATTAAGAACATACCGATTCTTTAGAATAGGCCAATCGAACGTTCGGCCATTGTAGGAAATGATATGCGTGAAGCGGTCGAGCAGTTCTTGCAAGTAAACAAGCATAGCATGCTCTTCCGCTGGGTTGCGAATCAAGAGCTGTTCTACCGTGAACAGCTCACCGGTATAAAAGCCGATGCCGACCATGAACGGCACGTTGCCGCTACCTATGCCGAGTCCGGTCGTTTCGGTGTCGAAGAAGAGCAGCTCTTCGAGCCGGACGACGGCGTCACGGTCGTGAAAGCAGGACAGCTGCTGCGCAACATCGGCCAGCTCACGCAGCCGATACTTGCCGTGCACGCTGTCCGCGCCGTACATACGGCGCCGCATGACGAACGAGCCCGCCGGGCTCGTTTCTACATGGGCGCCGAGCTGCGCCCACTCGCCTTCTGGCACAGACAGGGTCGGCGGTGCTGCCTGAGCCGCCGCAGGTCCCCGCAGGCGGCCCAGCCTCTCACGGAGCCCGCTCATCGGGCACCGCCTTCGAGCTGCGGAACAACCCGAATGTCCATCGGATCGCACATCAAATACAGCGGAACCAGATGCGACAACCGAATAGGACCGGAACATATGTCCCCATTCTTTTTCAAACGGATTTTTATGTAGTAGGCTACAGAACCACGCATTTATAATCCCTCCATTAAAAGAAGGGATTTTTTCTTTGCGTCCATCCCTTCTATTTCAGTTCCAATACATGAAGGGCAGCCATCTTCACAGGGGCATTTTCGAATTAAGTTTCTGGCTGCTTCTTTTATTTCGTCGAATCGTTTATATACGTCTTCCGCTAATCCGATACCGCCGGGGTAATGGTCGTATATAAATATCGTAGGCAGCTGCGAATGTTCTGCCCTTATTTGTGAAACTACGTGAATGTCGCTACGGTCGCACATGACAAGAATGGGTACGATATGCCTTATTACATTGGATATTCCCATTAATAGCTGCTCTAGTGTTTTTGTTTCTAAAGCCGGGTCAACCTCATTTATTTCTACCCAGGTCGCGCTGGTATGCAGTTCTTCTTCGGGAAGCTTAATCGGACCGTATCCAATATTTTCGAAACTGGTCAAACGGATTTTTTTAAACATGGTTGCCATAACATTTACTGCAGCGTCGCCGTAATGAATTGACGTTGTTCGCCTTTTTCCCGTTCGGTCTATAGATAAGACTTTTAGCTTTACTGCCAGGTTCGCGTCGGTGTAATACTCTACATCGACTTCCCGTACGTATGCCTTCTTATGTTCCCAGTCTAATTTTTCTACTTGAAACTGTACTCCCTCATGTAGATAGATAGCTTCGTCGTGCAAAAGGGTCATGGCGCTATATCTGTCCATCTCGCCAATAATTTTTACATTCGCTACATCTGACTGATCGATAATGACTACATTTTCCTGCGCTGCGGATCGAAGACTTACTTCATGGGCAGGAAATGACTGACTGGCCCAGTAAAACGAATCCCCAGCATGAGTAAGTACCCTTTCTTCTACTAAGTATTCCAATATGTCGGTTATCTCCAATGGACCGAATTCTTCCCCAATTTTCACAGGAAGTTCATACGCTGCACATCGTAAATGATCTACCAGGATTAATAAATTTTCCGGGTTAATTCTTGCTGATTCCGGGGAACGTTCGAAAAAGTATTCGGGATTTAAGACGAGATACTGGTCTATAGGGGTATTGCTGGCTACCATAACGACCAGGGCTTCCCCATGCCGTCTTCCAGCCCGGCCTGCTTGCTGCCATGTACTGGCGACGCTCCCCGGATACCCCGACATGATACAGACTTGCAGCTGCCCAATGTCTACCCCAAGTTCTAAAGCATTCGTACTAACTACGCCTAAAATCTCCCCGTTCCTTAATCCTCTTTCAATTTCCCGGCGCTGATTCGGTAAGTAGCCGCCCCGGTATCCCCTAATGGATTTGGCCCCTAGTTCATTTTTTACTAGTTGTTGTAGGTGACTTAGTATTAACTCAACTCTTACCCGACTGCGGGCAAAAACAATGGTCTGTACTTTATTTGATAAAAATTCTTTGGCTAACTGGTTTACTTCTACTGTTGCGCTTTTCCGAATGTTTAACGACTTATTTACAATTGGCGGGTTATAGAAAACAAAATGCTTCCTTCCCCTTGGTGCGCCGTTATCGTCAATTAGCCGCATAGGCTTTCCTGTAAGCTGTTCAGCTAGTTCCTTCGGATTTGCTATAGTTGCAGACGTGCAAATGAAAAGTGGATTGCTGCCGTAAAATTTACAGATTCGTTGTAATCTACGTATAACATTTGCTACATGGCTGCCGAAAACGCCCCTGTACGTATGTAGTTCGTCAATGACAATGTATTTAAGATTACTAAATAAACTGACCCATTTCGTATGATGGGGAAGGATTGCGGAATGTAACATATCTGGGTTAGTAATTACAATATGCCCTACTGTTCTTACAAGCTGCCTAATTGCTGGGGCAGTATCGCCGTCATATGTAAAGCTTTTAATATCAATGCCCATTTCAGTAATGATTTCGTTTAATTCGCTTTTTTGGTCTTGCGCCAGGGCTTTGGTTGGGAATAGGTAAAGCGCACGGCTTCCGTCGTCTTCGGCTACTGCCTGTAATACAGGAAGGTTATAACAAAGTGTTTTACCCGAAGCAGTTGGAGTAACAGCAACAATATTTTCACCTTTACGTACAGTTTCATAAGCTGTGTGCTGGTGAGTGTATAACTGTTCTATTCCTCTTTGAGCTAATGCGGCCTTTATTCTTAGGTCTACGCTTTCAGGCATTGAACGGGTCTTTGCTTCTTGCGGTTCAACTTCATGCCAATTAACTATATTTTCATTACTTTTTAATCCTTGTATTAAATCCGATAGGGATTTTTTTCTTATCATATTTTCACCACTCCGCATAGAACGATTGTTCCCCTATTATAAACGTCTCACACAAAATAAAAAAGCCCCATTTATTTACTAGGGCCTCTTTAATACGTTCATATGTCTACATGAGATCGGATGAATCATCATAATCATACCGAATTCCTTCATGTTCTATAGTTGCCAGTTGAGCATTGACAGAGAGAGCTTGTATCGCATTCTCTTGCATTTTGAGCAAAACTTCATGATAATCTCTTGAACGATGCTCTTCCCTATCATGTTTCATCGCTGTTCTTAGCGCTCTTTCAATGATAATAACATCATGACTAGTAATATTCACGGTTTCTCGCACCTCTTCTTGGTCCTTCATTTCATAACAACTAGTTTTGCCATAATCATGAAAAACCATACCGTTCAAGGGAATATCCAGAAACTCGTAATCCACTTTGAAATCAGGTAATATTAGTAAGATTACAAAATAAGGAGGAATTCATAATGACAACTTCTTTACCTGCTGAAGTCGAATCCAATCGTCAACCTGACCACGAAATAAACCCTCAATTCCTAACACGTTGGTCGCCCCGCTCCTTTACCGATCAAGAAGTGACAGAAGATGTTCTCCTTAGTCTTTTTGAAGCCGCTAGGTGGGCACCTTCCGGAAGCAACTTGCAGCCATGGCGCTTCATTATTGCCCGTACACCCGAGCAAAGAGCCAAATTCCACAACTTCATTATGCCAGGCAACCGAGAATGGTGTGAAAAAGCTCCCGTCCTCACCCTTGTCATTTCACATACCAAAACGCCAAAAGGCGGCGATAACCCAAGTCACGCGTTCGATGCTGGTACAGCTTGGGGCTACCTCGCTCTAGAAGCCAACAATCAAGGTCTTATCACTCACGCTATGGGCGGATTCGATCGGAATCAAGCCCGTGAAGCCCTTCAAATCCCTGAAGAGTACGATATTCATGCAGTGATCGCCATTGGTTACCGTGGCCCCGTCAACGCACTTGATGAGAAGTTCCAAGAACGCGAAATCCCATCAGGCAGACGAGAGTTAAGCGAGCTTTTATTCGGTGGAGAATTTGGTCAGACCCTTTAAGTTCATGAAAAAAGAACACTTCATCACGAGTGAAATCGTGTCATGAGGTGTTCTTTCATTTTATAAGAATATTCAACTTTATCCATTCATTTTAAATCTATCAAACGTACGGCGGATCCCACGCTTTCTTATCCCAACCGAGCTTATCGCTGACCACGTTCATGTCCCGGTCCAGCATCACGTTGACGCCGAAAGGCAGCTTGCGCTTGTGCCAGAAGCGCACATCGCGCCACTGCACTTCATAACCGTCGTTCTTCTCTTTCCAACACACGTGAATCCGTTGCGCGAAGTGTAAGAAGGCGCGAACGCCATCCGTGGCCATGGTAGCCTGAACAATAGGATGTGAGTCATTCTGATTGTAATCCGCTTTACTGTATTCCTCTTGAATGAATACGCGACCATGTCGGATCTCTCCTAGATAGAAGCATGTGTCACCCTCAAGAACAAACTGCCATTGAAACCAACTTAGGCTCGGAATGAGATGACAGATGCCCTCTGCGAGGTTCAACTCGCTTTTTACAAGCTTAACGAATCGATTGCGCTGCGAGGCTCTTATAGCAATATAGAGGAAGGTTGCCGCATATATCAAAGCGAACATCTCTCCGATATGGCTGCCACTATTTCCATCCCAGATGAACAACCATAGAAGGACACCAAGGCCATGAAGACCAAATAAGAAGGGTTCATAGAGACAGAGGGTGTCGAGATGGAACCATTTCTGCGAAAATGGACGGAAGCACTGGACGCCATACACATTGAACAAATCTAGAAATACGTGGAACACGACAGCTGCAAAAGTCCATAGATATAAGCTAATCAGATGCTCCCACACACCAAACATGGCAGCAAGGGGCAGACTTAGAAGGATGGGCCAAATGAACAAAGCCGGCAACGAATGTGTGATTCCGCGATGTACACGAACGTAATTCGCATATCCTCTCAGACGTGCAAAAGTGTCAAAATCAGGGGCATGCGAACCAATGAGTGTTCCTGCAAGTATGGCATGGGCCAGCGCAGGTTCCTGCGCAACAGCCGGTTCCAAACATGCCAATCCCGCTAACGTGACGCCGAACAATAAGTGGCTTCCTGTGTCCATGTGTCGATCACCAATCCTTTTGGTCGTTGTGTGAGTCATCCTGCTGCTTCCGCGGTCAAATCTATACTTCCGATCACATCGTTACTTGTGTTATCAGCCGTTATTGATGGAACATTCTCCCACCGTTCATGGACATTAAACCAATAAAACCATGCCGAAGGCTGCTCGCGGATAACTCGCTCCATGAACGCATTCAAATGCAAATTTACCTCAGCACGCTCTGAACGTCCTGAACGCTCAAATTGTTTGTGTAAAAGCATTGGAGATCCATAAACTAACCTATGTTTAAACCCTTTGACGCGATACCCGTAGAAAGGCACAACCGGCACATCAAGCTCAAGCGCTAACATGGCTGCACCTTCAGGCGTACGAGTTAGTCGGCCAAATAGCCTGGATAAAGGAAATGTCGGTCTCCAGAAGTCACCGAGGATGAAAATAACCCCGCCGTTCTGTACGTGCTTTTTTAATGTACGATATAGCTCCAACGGGGGGACACTGTCGTAATCTAAGCCGTTACATCCCATAGCGGCGAACTTCATATACAGAGGTTTAAGTTCGGGACTTCCCGCGGAAGCCACCGTTAAGCAATCGAATTTCTGAGTCAAATACCAATAATAGTTGAAAAAATTACCAACATGCGGGGCATAGACAATGAATCCCTTTCCCTTCGCTTGACGCTGTGCGTCCTCCAGATGTTCCTCACCTTGCACGTCAAAGTGATTAGCATGAAGATTTTTCAACCGAGCAGAAAGGAATAGAATTTCATAAAGCGTATACACGACATTTTGAACATAATGCTTGGAGATAGCCTTTAATGAGCTCTTAGGCATTTCACCAAGTAAGTCTATTAAATTGTGTTCCACTCGCTTTAGAAACCCTTTTTGGAAAACCTGATAAAGCGCAATCGCTAACATAGAACAAGCAGCCGACATCATCCATATGGGAAAAACGCGAAGCACTCTCTCGATGCGAAGTAACCTACGTTCATTCAATGTCAGCTTGGAAATCCATTCATACAAGGTAAGTCCTCCTTACCTGCTTAAGTAGTCAGAAAGTGGCGTTTATAACGACGTGTAACCCGATCTTTTTGTAAAATAATAAAGAAATCAACGGTTTCAAACAGCTCATCATATGCCGGGTCTCCGCCAATCTCCGCTCCGAGCCATTGATAGCCTTTCATTAGAGGCGGCAGTTTACGGAATAGTTCTTTTTCGTTGCCATCGATTTCTATGCGAGCAAGGCCAGGGATTCGATGTGTGGCAAGCGGTTCAATACCGAATCGGTCTGTTATCACCTGCTTATGGCGCAGCATCGAGTAGATCAAATTGAGTTCCTCTAAATTGCCCATATGCACACTTGCACAACCAATTAAGTGCGTATAATTCCGCTCGCTAATATATCCAGCAATGCCTTCCCATAGGAGTTGAATCGCTTTTCCACCACGATATTCGGGAGCAATACAGCTCCGTCCAAGCTCCAGCGTTTGACTTTTCAAATCTGAAAAGGCAGTAAGATCAAATTCAGTTTCGGAATAAAATCCGATCCCGCTCAATGCTCGATCCCCAGGCAGCAACCGATAGGTACCGATCACTTGCTCGGTTTCGATATCTTTCACAATGAGATGATCACAGTAAGCATCGTAGACGTCTCTCTCAAGCCCCTGCTCATTCAGCATCCTCATATTCTTCTCTTCCTCGACGAAAACTTGATACCTAAGTCGCATAGCCTGCTCAATCTCTTGTGCGCTGCTTGCAAGCCTAACCGACAGCTTGGCATGCTGGGGCGCCGTATTCAGAAGTGGTCCACTCATCTTCCTCACGCCTTTCAACTGGAGTCTTATAACTCAAGGTTAGCAGAGGATTATTAAGTGTTCGTTTTCGTGTTATTAAGAATTTGTAATATTTCGTGAATGACTCACCACTTTCTATATTTTTGGATGTAAAAAAGAACAGAGCTCTTATTACGAGCTCTGTTCTTCAACATGCACGGCACTATTTTAACCAGATGTAAATGGGTATAAATAATATCGAAGTCATAATCCCACAAATCCCCATGGATAATCCAGCAAATCCTCCCTGCTGTTCAGAATCCTTGAATACTTTGGCTGTTCCAATGCCATGAGCCGCTGTACCAATTGCTATGCCGATCGAAATATCATCTCTAATTCGAAACCAACTCAAGATCCGAGTACCAAACATACTGCCCATCAGTCCAGTTAAAGTGGTCAATACCGCTGTTAATTCCGGAATCGCACCTAGCCGCGAGGCTATTTCAATGGAGATGGCTGAACTTACCGATTTGGGAAGCATACTTAGGATAATGGACTGGCTTCCTCCCAATAACCCCACAATGGCGGCACTTGCTGCAATGCCCGTAATAGAACCCGCTAAAACACTTATCAAGACACGCGCCAAATTCCTACGTATCAATTCTCTGTATTTGTAAAGAGGTACGCCTAACGCAACTGTTGCAGGCCCTAATAAAAGCGTTAGCACGTCAGCCCCTCGTTTAAAGTCCTCATAAGGAATACGAAAACTTACTAATACAATGATAATGAACCCCGTACAACTAAAAAGAGGATGCATAAACCGCCATCTTTGGTACAACAAATTGGCTAACGCATAGCTGATTACACTTAGAGAAAGACCAAACAATGGATGCTGCAGTATGCTATTCGCCATGTTTAGCACTCTCCTTTCCTAGCTTTGACGATACCCAACCTGTTACTACAAGAACAGCCACCGTTGCTCCGACAGTCCCGCCACAAATGGCAAGCCAATTAGCTCCAATGATCGGAATAAATGCTAATACGCCAACCGTAAAAGGAATAAAAAAGAGCATCATATGCCTCGTTAACAGTGAAGCCGCTTCTTCCACCCAAGTTAGCTTGACGAGCTTAGTAAACAAAGCCGCGGTAAAAAGAATGAGCCCGATCACGTTGCCTGGTAGCGGCAGGTGCAGGCTCAACTGAATCACATAACCTAAGAAATTAAAGCCTAGTAATATAGCAAAGCCGAGCATAATAATTCTCCATTCCAGCTGCGAGCAGCACTATCCTGAGTCTCTGTAATAATTTCGTATTTCCCTAAACATAACACAAAAAATCGAGGACATAAAAATAGAAAGCAGCACTTCGGCAAGTGTAATTTCCAAGTATGATCACCTCGGTTGATATGGGATTTTGTTTATTGTATGAGGGAAATCAGAGAAATTGACTTCTTAAAAAGTGAATAATCTTATTGACCTTGTGGAATCGTATAACAGGATGTCAATCTATCGCCTCAAGGGAGGGAAGAAATACTATGGCAAAGCCAGATAATCGCGAAGATAATCCAGCCCGTTTGCAGAACGCCATCGATCATACGATAGCCAATCTGCACGAAGCTGAGGACTACTTGGACGAACATGCTGATGAAATAACTGCCGAGGAAAAACAAAGCATCGAATCCAAGAATGAACGCCGCAAAGAAAGCATTAGCGGTTTCATCGAGGAGAAAAAGGACGAATCAAACAGATAAGAAAAGTGAGAAGCCCCTTCCATAATTGGATGAGGCTTTTCTTTTTTACCCTTTGCGCGGTACTTCAAAGTTCCAGAAATCCTTAGCTATATAGCTATTGCTGTGAATCTTCTGAGCCTCTAGCAAAAGCTCCATTACGGCATCCCCCTGATAACGCGAGCTTATATGCGTCATGATCAGCGCATTCGCTCCCGCTTCCTGAGCAGTTCTTGCCGCGTCAATTGAAGTGGCATGATCAAACGAATACGCAAGCTCCTGCTTATCCATGGCGAATGTCGCCTCGTGCACAAGCACATCAGCTCCTTGTGCCAAGTGCTGAGCCCCGCTGCAATAGCGCGTGTCCCCAAGAATTACGACGATGCGTCCAGGTATTGGCGCTCCTAGAAAATCAGTCCCATGAAGCGTACGACCATCCTCCAACTGGACGGATTGGCCTTGCTTCAATTTACCATAAAGCGGACCTGCTGGTATGCCGAGTTCCATTAGTTTTTCCTGCATAAGCTTGCCTGGTTGATCCTTCTCTACGATCCTGAAACCGAAGCATTCGATACGATGCTCTAATCGTGCCGTCTCGACTTGGAAGCTTTCATCTTCGAAAATCAGACCTTCTTCCTCGATTTCCACGATCTGCAGCGTATACGTTAAATGAGCCCCGCTTACGGAGAGCGCCGTCTCAACAAAGCTCTTGAGCCCCCGCGGTCCATATAGCGTAAGAGGTGTATCCCCTCCTAAATAGGAACGACTCGTCAACAAACCAGGTAGACCGTACAAATGATCCCCATGCAGATGCGTGATGAAAAGCATCTCCGTTCGTCCCAATTTCACTGGAGAATTCAGAATCTGCTGCTGCGTCCCTTCTCCACAGTCGAACAGCCAGTAGGTTCCACGTTCATCCAGCAAGTTTAAAGCTATTGAGGTGACATTTCGTTGTTTGGAAGGCATTCCCGCCCCCGTACCCAAAAAATACAAGTCCACGATCTAAACTCCATTCTATCTAAAATCACGATGCCAAAATGTAAAGCGAGGACGCCGACGAACCAATGTAGTTCGCACAAGCTGCCTCGCTTTATACATAAACTTTCTATCCTACGTTGAAGTAACGAGCTTCCTTATGGGCAAATACGATCGCTGAAACCGACGCTTCCGGCTCCATCATGAACGACTCCGTTAGCTCCACGCCAATATCCTCTGGCTTCAGCAAGTTGAACAATTTCGCTTGGTCCTCGAGGTTCGGACATGCCGGGTAACCGAAGGAGAACCGTTGTCCGACATATTTGGCCCCAAATCTCTCCTGCATTGTCATATCTACACGATCGGCTATCCCCCATACATCTCTCATGATGTGATGAATCCGTTCGGCAAATCCTTCAGCCATTTCCAGTGCCGTAGCCTGAAGGGCATGGGATTTCAAATAATCCCCTTTATCCCGCCATTCTTTAGCCAATTCATTAATATCATGCCCTGCCGTAACAAGTAAGAAACCAACGTAATCCATTTGCCCGCTTTCTACTGACTTCAGGTAGTCGGATAAGCAAAGATAAGGTTCTTTATCCTGGCGCGGGAAAGTGAAGGTTTCAAGCACTTTACTGTGATCCTGCGGGTCATACACGATGACATCGTTACCGCTGGATTGTGCTGGGAAGAAACGGTACATCCCGTGGGCTTTGATAATCCCATTATGCTGTGCAGCATATAGAATTGAATCCACGGTATCCTTCAGCTGAAGGGCTTTCGTATCTTTATCGCTAAGCAGTTGCTCTACTTTACCTTTCAAACCAAGATGATGTCCAAGCAGCATCTGCATGTTAACATAGGGCATCAGATGGCTAATCGGGTAATCCCTCATGATATGGCGCTCTGTATCCTGCGGCACTTGCACAGGAAGATCCTTGGATACAGCAGACGAACTTACACGTGTGAGCTGCGGCAGTTTCTCTTCCTTTTTACTGGTATCCATCACATCGGACTCCAAGCTCTCTCTCAGCTCCTGAATGAGTCGCTTTCGCTGCTCAGGATCACTTAACCGGTTCGCAATATCTAATCCGTCCATCGCATCCTTCGCGTACAGAACAACTCCCTCATATTCTGGCTGAATACGCGTTTTGGTGAATTTACGTGTTAGAGCAGCCCCACCAACCAGAATTGGCACATCCACACCAGCCGTGCGTAAATCTTGAGCCGTGATCACCATTTGCTGAGCCGATTTCACAAGTAATCCAGATAAACCAATCGCATCCGGTAGCTCTCTACGATAAGCTTCGATGATTTGCTCCGGCGGTACTTTAATCCCAAGATTAATGATCTTATAACCATTGTTCGATAGGATAATTTCGACCAGATTTTTACCGATATCGTGTACATCACCTTTAACGGTTGCTAGAATAATTTTACCCTTAACCGCTGTTTCGGATTTCTCCATGAATGGTTCCAAGTAATTAACTGAAGCCTTCATAACTTCCGCACTTTGTAAAACCTCAGCCACAATCAGTTCATTCCCATTAAAGAGGCGTCCAACTTCCTCCATCCCCTTCATGAGCGGCCCGTTGATGACTTCAAGCGGCGAATAAGTCTGTAAAGCAATTTCCAAATCAGGGATCAGCCCTTCTTTGGTCCCTTCCACGACATAAGAGCCAAGTCTTTCTTCCAGAGTCAGATTCGAAATCTTCTCTTTCTTCTCCACTTTTTTCTCACGGAAATGGGCAACGAATTGCGCCAGAGTCTCATCATTCGTATTGTAAATAAGTTCTTCAGCTAATTGACGTTCGGTATCCGGGATAGAAGCATAACGCTCCAGTTTTTCTGTATTTACAATGGCATAATCTAGGCCTGCCTTCGTACAATGGTACAGATAGACGGAATTCAGCACTTCACGCCCAGCATCCGGTAAACCGAAAGAGATATTACTTAAGCCAAGTATCGTCTTAGCAGCTGGATATTTAGCTTTAATCAGCTTGATACCCTCAATCGTCTCTACGGCGGAACCAATATACTGCGGATCTCCAGAGCCAACTGGGAACATATTAGGATCAAAAATAATATCCTCAGGATTCATGCCATACTTCTGTGTCAAAAGCTCGTAAGACCGCGTCGCCACTTCGATCTTCGCTTCGCGCGAAACCGCTTGGCCTCGTTCATCAATGAGAATACAAACAACGGCAGCTCCGTAACGTTTGATTAACGGTAAAATCCCTTCGAACTTCGTTTCGCCATCCTCCAAGTTAATGGAGTTGATGATCGCCTTACCTTGAGAGTACTTAAGTCCCAGCTCAATGATGTGATCATAAGTCGAGTCAATCATTAACGGAACTTTGACTTTCTTCACAACCTGCTGCATGAACTCTTCAACGGCATAAGCCTCATCAATGTCTGTATCCTGCAGGTTAATATCAATAACGTGAGCGCCGTTCTTAACTTGATTTCGTGCAATCTCAGAGCCCTCTTCAAACTTCCCTTCTTTAATCAGGCGTTTGAATTTTCGTGAACCTGAAATATTGGTCCGTTCCCCAACCATGATAGGACGATTTTCTGGCTCGATAAATAACGTTTCAATCCCTGAGACAGCAGGTAAATGCGTACCATATTGCGTTCTTGGCTTATACTGAGAAAGTGTCTCCGCCATTGCACGAATGTGATCCGGCGTTGTCCCACAGCACCCACCGGCAATATTGAGCCAGCCTTGCTCAGCAAATCCAGCCATCTTTTTGGCCAAAGATTCGGGTGACTCATGATAATGACCGTTCTCATCCGGCAAACCGGCATTCGGATAACAACTAATTGCTGTTCCAGCAATATCAGACAATGTTCGGATATGATCCCTCATAAATTCAGGACCTGTAGCACAGTTCAACCCCATTGAAATAGGCTTCAAATGTTCCAAAGAAATATAGAAGGATTCAATATTTTGACCGGCTAATGTTGTGCCCATCGGTTCAATAGTACCCGAGATCATTATTGGAAGTTCAACACCTAATGTTTCATACGCTCTGCGAATTCCGATACTGCCGGCCTTTACGTTCAGAGTATCTTGGGAAGTTTCCAAAAGGAGTGCATCCACGCCCGCTTCAACGAGAGCTAACGCTTGCTCGTAATAGCTCTCCTCTAGTTGAGCGAATGTTACTCCACCGGTTACCGACAACGTTTTGGTAGTAGGACCCATGGCGCCAATAACATAACGAGGCCACTCCGGTGTCGAATATTTATTCGCCGCTTCGATTGCCAGTTTGGCTGCCGCAAGATTTAATTCACGATGACGGTCTTGCAAATCATACTCCGCTAGTACCACGCTCGTGGTCCCGAATGTATTTGTTTCTATCATATCAGCGCCAGCGGCGAAGTAAGCTTCATGAATTTTGCGAATAACATCCGGTCGTGTAACACAAAGAATTTCATTACATCCGTCCAAATCATCGCTCCCGAAATCTTCAGCTGTTAAGTTCTCTTGCTGAATCATTGTACCCATGGCACCATCTAGGATCATGATCTTCTTTTTAAGCTGCTCTTGTATCGGTGTTTTGATCATTGCATGACTCCCTTTCAACTTATCCTAAAGCTATAGAGAATAAAAAAAACGACAAATTATGTTATGCTTTAGTGTAACAGAATCTGGCTTCTATGAAAAGAATTTGAATTATCATATTTACCTATAGGTTTTATCGGAAATTCTTATGTTCGACCATCGACAGCTTGCTGTATTTCCACTATAATTCAAAGGAGAGACTTTGATCGTAAGTCAAAGATCCCTATATTATATGTACTTAGAAAGAGGGATGTACTGTGGCACAAATTAGAATTCGCAATACGAATGAACGTATTGAAGGCGAAGCGCAGGTCAAAGCCTTCTTGGATAGTCAAAATGTTGTTTATGAACACTGGGATGCTAGCAAGCTTCCGGAAACACTGCGTGAGAAATTCATTCTAAGTGATGAAGAGAAAGCTGAAATTATTAGTACTTATGAAGAAGAAATTCGTGATTTGGCTGCTAGACGCGGTTATGAAATTTGGGATGTTATCGCGCTTTCCGATTCAACGCCTAACATCGAAGAGCTCCTGAAGAAATTCGAACAAGTACACACACATACGGAAGATGAAATTCGTGCGATCGTTTCTGGACGAGGAATTTTCATTATCAAATCCGAAAGCGAAGTTGGCTATTTTGACGTTGAACTTGAACCAGGCGATGTGATCTCAGTTCCTGAGAACACGAACCATTTCTTCACACTAATGGATAATCGTGAAATCGTTGCAGTTCGTCTCTTCATCGAAAAAGACGGCTGGGTTGCTTATAACATTGATGATCCCGAATTTACTAAAGCCTAATTTCTTATTATGCGAACAAAAACCCAACAGTGCTGGACTTAACGTCCAAAGCAGCCGTTGGGTTTTTGTTTCTTTCATATTATCCGTTCGCAATAATCGGCAAAACATCTTGAAGACGGGAAACCTCATACACAGGAACGATCTCATCTCCACTTTGAAGCCCATGATGATTAATCCAAATATTGCGCATTCCTACACTGCCGGAACCAAGGATATCGGTTGTCAATTTATCCCCGATCATGATTCCTTCTTCAGCTTCTATCCCAAGTAGTCCCAGTGCATGATTGAAAATAGATGTCGCTGGCTTACCTACACCAAATTCACCGGAGATCACAATATGATCAAAGTAGGGTGCGATATTTGGGACACCTGCTAATTTTTCCTTTTGCAAATCGGGTGAACCATTCGTTAACAACAACAATTGATAGCTGCCTTTCAAAGCGTCCAACACTCGGAACGTTTCCTCATATACGTAAGGACGGCGTCGGCGTTCTGCTGGAAATAGTTCTCCAAGCTTATACCCGAGCTCACGATCCTCGATCCCCAACGCCGCAAGCCCTCTTGTCCAAGACTCCGTACGATATCCTGGCGCTAGTTTCTCAAGCTTACGAAAGTTCTCATTCTCACCTTGTGTGAAATTTGCCCATAAGCCTTCGAAGGGATTAATACCAATCATTTTCGTAAATGCAAAAGTTTCAAAAGATTCATATAAAGAACGCGCTTCTTTACGAACAGAAGCTTCCAATTCTTCCGGATTCACGGCTGCGTGCTTTGCAGCTTCAGCACATGTCGCTTCGAAAGCTTCCTGCACGCTGCGATCATCCCACAGAAGCGTATCATCTAAATCAAAAAGTACAGCTTTCAACGTCATCATTCATTTCCCCTTTTGAATGTTGTATCTATATGAGCAGCGATTACTCTTCGTCCGTAAACTTGATGGAATCAAGTTGAACTTTAAGATTGCCACGGAATGCTTCAATATACTTCTTTCTGAGTTCATTGCGTTCATCGATTTCAGCATCTGTTAAGCCAACTGTTTTCGCTTTACGAGCAAGCTCATTAATACGTTCGATATTCTGTTCCATGTTGTCACTCATAATGATCCTCCCAGTCAAAAATTCAATATGAGTACTACTTTGCCATCCCTATTAAGGAATGTCAAGAGACAACAAAAAGAGGCATAGGAACATGTCCAAGCCTCATCGTATTTGAGTCTATTAAAAATCGCATAGTGAAATTATGGAAGCAATAAAACCTGTCCTTCTTTCAGGGAGCTGGTGGTTAAATGATTGATTGTCTTTAATTTATGCATGTACGAACGAACGTTCTCATCGCTTTTTTTATGAGTGGAAGCAATATCCCAGAGTGTGTCTCCACGTTGAATAACGACTTGATCTTGTACGACAGCTTTCAGAGTAATGTTAATAGACGACACGGAAATCGGGGTCTTTGCAATTGCAGCCCCATCCCCAGCATAGGCTTGAACCATAGCACCAAATGAAAACACAGTACCAAGAATAACTGCTAATAGAATGAAGCGAACAATCGCTTTTGTATAACTAGAATTAAATGTCATCCCTTTGGATGTGCTAGTAGATCTATGAGGTGCGTGTGTTGTGTTAGTGTTTGAATAAGCCATATACATGAGTAATCATCTCCCAAACGTTTGTTCTGGTATTAGAATAACACGAACACATGTTTGAGTCAATCATTTTCTCGAACTTATGTTTGTACGAACTCGGGTTCTATGTTATACTTTGGGTAATGATTCCCAGTATTGGAGTGATAACTATTGAGTAAGATTTCGCAGCGTCAACAAGCTATATTGGAATTCATTAAGAATGAAGTGAAAGATAAGGGGTACCCGCCTTCCGTTAGAGAAATCGGCGAGGCTGTTGGACTAGCTTCTAGTTCTACTGTACACGGTCATTTGGAGCGTCTTGAGAAGAAAGGTATGATTCGTCGAGATCCTACAAAACCTCGTGCTATTGAAATTCTAGGCCTTGACGGTGCTGAAACGCATTTCGCGGTTTCAGTGGCTCGCGTACCTCTCGTTGGTAAAGTAACTGCAGGTGTTCCTATTACAGCAACAGAGAACATCGAAGACTACTTCCCTCTTCCTGTCAGCATGGTCGGAGATAATAATGTGTTCATGCTTAGCGTCATGGGTGACAGTATGATTGAAGCCGGTATTCATAATGGCGATTATGTCATCGTTAAGCAGCAGCAAACCGCTAATAACGGAGACATTGTTGTTGCAATGACGGAAGATGATGAAGCAACGGTGAAACGCTTTTACAAGGAAAAGGATCATATTCGTCTTCAACCGGAGAACTCTGCTTTGCAGCCTATCCTCTTGAAACATGTTACGATACTAGGCCGTGTCATTGGTTTGTTCCGGGATATGTAATAGCCCTACAGCCCTTATTCTACATACAATACCAATGAGAAAGAACCGAGAGGACAATAGTCCCTCGGTTCTTTTCGATGTAAACAGTTTTTGTCGCATGAAGCTTTGGACCAAATGGGTGCACTTGAGGACAGCTCCTTAAGGTCTATAGACCATATGGAACATTCTAATCGGTATTCATAACGAAATTCATGCTTCTATTGGATTTTTCCAATGGAATCTACTCTCAGGCTTCGAAATTCGTGATTCTATTGGAATAATCCAATGGAATTGACTTTTAAGCTTCCAAATCCCTACTTCCATTGGATTATTCAGACTGTCGAGAAAAGCGCTTTCATAGACCGCCTGTTCCTCCAATATGGACAGATGGCTAAATAAATAGCA
>NZ_WHOA01000207.1 GCF_013141715.1 Paenibacillus phytorum
TACAAAACATTAGTCGATGAGAAGCTGCTCCAGCAGGTTATACTTACGATGCAGACTCGTACGCTGGATTCGGAATTCAAACGGATCGAGGATATTAAGGTTTGGATTCCGATTGATATCGAGATTACAGACCAGATCAAAAACATTCAATTTAGGCTCCTGAAAGGGTATGCGATTGTGATCTTATTTTACATTTCTTATTGAAAATTGTTCTAATAAAAGATATAAAGTATTTTATATCTTATCCCAATAAGCTAAAATAAATTTATAAATACTAACCTTTGCTACTCTTACTATAATTGAAAGGATTAGACTCCTAATCCCGAGAAAAAGTTACAGTCATTTCCAAATTTCTAATCTGCCCGTTCGTATTATGAGGTCACCAGATATTTCTGGTCGACCTCATTTTTTTGAGGCCGTAAGATAACGGTAGCCGGGGATCGAACGTATCTGCCCGTAGGACTTAGATCCCGAGAGCTATTCAGTTCATCCCCCCTGCTTGTTCAACCATGGTAAGGCTGGTTGGGACGTGATCCCGTATCACATGCGATAGTGTGGAAGACAGGAAGGTTAGGGGTTGGCGGTGAAAATACTACAGGACCTTTTTTTAATACTGTTCTACGGACAAAATAAATCAATAACTTTAAAATCAATCATATTTTTTTCATTGAACCAAATGTGAAATTGTAGTTCGCTCTTTTCATCAATTGGTACTTTTATCAATATGATTACCAGAGGACACGTAGTGGCGAACATCCGCAAAGCTTCCTATCCGGGTTCAAAGGTTACCTGCATGTCGATGGTTATACGGGCTATCATAAGGTTGTAAGATGTGACTCTAGTGGGATGCTGGGCACATGCGCGTCGTAAATATGACGAAGCGCTGAAAGCAGCTCCGCCAGCGACGAGAGGTAACAAGGATTCCGTAGCTCATCAAGGACTGGCTTACTGCAATGCTCTCTTCCATATTGAGCGCGAGCTGAAGGATGCATCGCCAGAAGAACGATATACCGAACGGAAGAAGCGAAGCCTTCCGATTCTGGAGGCTTATTGTTGCGGCTCAAGCAACAGCACTCTCAAACACTGCCGAAGAGTCTGGTTGAACAAGCGATTTCTTACAGCCTGAATCAGTGGGAGAAATTGACCGCATTCCTGAAGGATGGCCGACTCGAGATCGACAACAACCGAAGTGAACGCTCAATTAAGCCATTCGTGATCGGGAGAAAGAATTGGTTATTTGCGAACACGCCTCGCGGTGCGAAGGCAAGTGCGGTGATCTACAGCGTCATCGAGACAGCAAAGGAAAACGGACTTCTTCCGTTTCAATATTTAAAGTATCTGTTCGAACAGCTTCCGCAGCTTCCACCAAAATCCAGAGGCGCTCGAGCCTTATTTGCCATGGTCATCTTCGATTCCGATCACTTGTCGTGTTATTGGATAGGCATGGGCAAGCTTGAGGTTATGTGACGCTTACAAAGAAGAAGGAATCGATCCACTTGGATTTGGCGAACTTGTAAGAAGTAAAAAGCGAAATTGGGATGCAGAAATGTGGGAGAAAGAATATTGGGGATTAGATGTACACTTGAATGTAAAGGTGGATCTTACGGAAATGGGAGTTAAGGAATAAGGGACTTCTCTAATGAAGTCCCTACATTGACCTTCTTTTACTAAAGATTAATCTGGGGAGTACTTTCATTGTAATTATTAACGCCTAACGCTTTATTTTTCCATAAGATATCCTTAATTAATTCATCGTTTCCTTCGGAACACTTTACCATCAAAAAGACTTCTGTTGCTTTTATTCGACCAAACAAATCGATTGTGGGCATTTTTTTGATCGCGATCAGTTTTATTAAAAAACCAAGAACTCCTCCTACGACCAGTCCGATCAATGCCATAACACAGGGCCAAGCTTAAGGACAAAACCCTAAATTCCACCCAATAGCATGAAAATGGAACCTAAGATGGTTGCCAGATCCACAAAACTTACACCGTCCGAGTAATGAGCATTATCAAACAACCTGGTCTTTTTATTTCGAACTTGTAGGGGCAAAGCAAGAATATCAGACTTCTTCACCCCATTCTGTTCTAGTTCAGTTAATGCGATTTCGACAGAAGCTGAATGTTCGTAGGATGCAACAATATACATATCTTCTCCCTTTCTCTCCGAATGGAATGGGGTTTCGAATGAATTTTGATACTCAGAAACCAGAAGCTGAGCTTGGGATAGTTTATAATGTTTGTTAATTTTTACAGCCTCCCAGTAGCAATGATATAAAAATCCACCATAAATAGAGGGAATAAACAAAAACCACTGAGGATTAACAACTTCTATTGCTTTTGCAAAATCTCCGGTCAAGCTATAAAACAATCCCACGTAAAAACGTGAAAAAGTAATAGTTATTACCCACGAAGCCAGACTAAAGAGAAATGAGAACACATGGTTCAAATATAATGAACCTAGCCCTGGCATCAACATTTCCCAGAATAGAGCTACCGATGGACTTACCTTGTTCAATGTGTTTACACTAAATGTAGACATAGAGGCTGTGTCTGTTGTTTTCGTTTTTCTGTAGGACAACACATAATTATTATTGAGATCTACAGCTCTTCGATAAGAATCAAACATCGTAAAAATGTATACTCCAATATATAAATAAAAAAAGCGAAGATCGATTACGTCTTTTGCACTTTGGATATCACCAATCATGGAATAATATATAGCTTGATTAACCTTTGCAAGATTATTTATTGTAAATTCAAAGATAACTAGACTGTAGCCAATTAAGAGGTTGTTCATAACAGCGTGTCCGTATCCTGGAAAGGCTGCCGACCACCATAAAGGTATCCAAGGATTTAATGGATGCAAAACATTCGTGTTGTAAGGAACACTTTTCATCAAAAGTGGATATCTCTTCATCATTCTCTAGATCACCTGTTTCCCATCGGATGTTACCATTATGTCCCTAGGCCACTGATTTTTATTCCAGCCTCATTTATGGTCATCTATTTAGCCCCCAAATGAACTTGGACAGTACACCCCTTATTCCGATACAATGAAATCAGTCGGAGGGGAACGCCATGGAGAGAAAACGGTATGATCTGAATTTCAAGAAAATGGTTGTAGCCAAGGGCAAAGAGATCGGTAACATGACGGCCGTTGTGCGGCAGCATGAGCTCGATCCAAAGATGGTGTTACGCTGGGAAGCAACTGGGGCGCAAAGATCTTGATCAACTGGACGGATCGGCTTTAAAACAAGCTGCGTTCATTCCTTCAGCGGCAGACTACGCGGCCTTGGTGAAGGAACACGAGAAACTCAAGAAACTCTACGCCGAGCAGGCGCTGAAGAGGGAAATCCTCCGTGACCTGTTAAAAAAAACGAATCCACCGCCGAACGCAATTGTACGTTTTTCAACGTAGCCAACGAAGTCGATGAAGAATCGATTCAAAATATTGAGGGAAAACCTGAAAGTTCAATCACTTAAAAATTTTGAACAGAGCCGAACGGAAAGAAGAAGAGCCTACCTGAAAGGTAGCCTCTTTTGGTAGCCTCTTCTTTTGTCTGTTAATCCACCCTAAAGGGAAGAGATGATGGTTTATTAAGCCATCATATTATAAATTACCCCAATTCCGGCGCGTTACCAGGCCGCGGCAAGCTTGACGGCCTGTTCCATTGCTGCCCGGACGATCTCTTCCGCGCGCTCCGGTTGAAAATCATGGCCTTCCACGTACAGCGCTTGTACGTCACGAATCCCGACGATGACGAAGGCGTCGATGAACGCCTTGAGCCGAGGGGGAATGCCCCAATCTGCCCCTTCCTGCCTTGAGATACGGGAGCGCAGCCTTCGTTATATAAAAATGAGGAAACAGATTTGTAAGAAAGATATCCAACAATTGTAAAATTAAATAGACTCCCGGATGCTCTTAGGAAGGCTTTTAACAACCAAATCGTAAGAGTGGTCAATCATTTCAAAGATAAACGACTCTGGCAAAGAACCCTCGAGAATAATCGTATTCCAGTGCTGTTTGTTCATATGATACCCCGGTCGAACGTCCTCATGCTGCTCTCTCAAGTTTTCCGCAATCACCGGGTCGCATTTTAGGACTAAGTACCCTTTTTTCTCAAAAAAAAGAGCGAATATTTTACCTGCAATTTTTATAGCGATTGGATCGGGTCCCGAGGGATAATCCTTACTCGTTCCTTTTTTGTTTAGACAGTATTCAATTAAATTATTTTTCAAACCGGCTCATCTCCTTCGTAAATGACATTGTATAGTCCCCAAAAGATGCTTCGATAAAATTAAACTACTTATAACTCCATGTCTACTTGTTGATGTTCTGCAATGATTCTTTCAGCATCACGGTAATAAGAATCCGATAATCCCCTTATAGAAGCCGCGAAGCGCTGGTAACCAGCATTCTCTACATCTTCAGCTTGAAGTCTATATTTTACTGCAAGGTCTCTTACTGGCTGTCCAGTCGGATCTACCCAATGGCCCCCTCGAGAATTTAATAATTTAAGGGTGAATCCTCTTCGCATTTTATCTGCATCTTTAGAATATAAGGCGTCTGCAACAACTTCATTGATCCATAAACCATCAAGGTCAGGCGGAGAATAAACCAGTACCCCACCTATATGTGTAAGTGCCACTTCAAAATGCCCAGATTCATTACATAACGATTTAGTTAGCTCTAACCAACTACTGAAATCTTCTTCCGAGAAACTTCCATCTTTCTTCATTCCCAGTGGAGTTTTCCAATCATCAAGTAGCCGATATGCATTTGTGGCAATAGCCTTCTCCTGATCATTAAGTTCAGTATCAGTTTGTGATTCCTTCTTAGAACGATAAACCAAGCGAATCAATTCACAGAAAAAACTTCGAGTCAGAGGCCTACAGCATTAAAACCGACCCCACCGAAGACATGGGCCTTCTCAAGCAGCAGCTCAATTCAATTTCTTCCAGGATAACAAGTTTCTCCAATGCTGAGTATTGTCGTCTAGGCAAAATAAAGCTCCCCTTTCAGTAGCAGGTTTTTATATTTCACCTGTTTACCTTAAGAGGAGCATATCAGTCTCGGCGATCTACTCCTGTTTAAACCTAATGTTTGCATTAACACTAGGATGACCCCAAAAACATACGGTGCTATGACGGCTCTTCCCTTCCGGCATTTAATCTCATCAAATCGGGCCCCCGAAA
>NZ_WHOA01000208.1 GCF_013141715.1 Paenibacillus phytorum
TACGATCCAGCAAGTCCAGAATCCTTAAGCAAGTTTATTGCTTGACCATCCAGGTCATAAATACCTTTATCTACAACATCCAAACACCCGATGATGTTCATCAGCGTTGATTTGCCGGAACCTGACGGCCCCATAATAGCTACGAACTCTCCATGATCAATATCTAACGAGACATCATCTAATGCTTTAATCGTTTCCTCTCCCATCGTATAGAATTTACTGGCATTCTCGATATGGATTAACGTCATAACCTTCACCTCCATTACTTGCACAGGTTCCAAATAAATGAAGTATCTGATTCATAACCCTTATCGTTTCGCCTTATAAAACTCATGATAAAGCTTCATAAGCGCCCGCTTCTCAATCCGCGACACATAGGAGCGGCTAATGCCCAGCTCCTTTGCAATCTCCCGCTGCGTCCGCTCTTCCCCGCCAAGCTCTAGCCCAAACCGCCCAACCACGACTTCCTTTTCCCGATCATCCAATATCTCCAGATTGCGATAGATTTTGCTCTTCTCTATCTTGAGCTGCACCTTATCCACTACGTCATCAGCTTCCGTACCGAGAATGTCGATGAGCGTAATTTCGTTCCCCTCTTTGTCCGTTCCGATGGGATCATGCAAGGACACATCTTTGCGCGTTTTCTTCAGAGAACGTAAGTGCATCAAGATCTCATTCTCAATACAGCGAGCCGCAAACGTCGCGAGCTTGGTCCCTTTGTTAGGCGAAAACGACTCGATGGCTTTGATCAAACCATTATCCAGCACGAAAATCGCGTATCCATAAGGTTTCGTACGTGCTAACTCACACGGGAAGCTGCCGTCTGGGTCCATTTGGTCAGGGAGCAGCGATTCTTTGTACCTTTGTATGCAAAAACGAAGCATTTCTTCGTTATTCGTAAGCCAGGCAAAAGCGGCCGCTTGCACAAACCAGCAAACCCCATGGTTATTAGGAGCATTCATCTCTTCGATGCCATTCTCGTGTGTGCTCATCCATGTTAAATAGTCGTTAAAATATATCATTGTCCCAGCCCATCAGCTTAGCCATCGCTTCCAAGTAGTAATAATCACCGTAAATCAGCGATACGTTGACATCCTTATTGACTGGCTTGTTGCCTGTAGCTTCAAGCAAAATGCCTTCGAATTCAGGCCGGTCCAGTGTGCTGTAATTTTGCGACAATGATTGCATGATCGATTCTGCGGCTTTACGGTACACCTTTCCTTCTTCCGGGGGCAGCTGCTCTGCGATTGTCAGAAGACCAGATGCCCCTATGCTTGCGGCTGACGTATCTCTTGGCTCTCCGGTTACATCCGGCACACGGAAATCCCAATAGGCGACGTAATCATCGGGAAGACAGCTAAGATAATAATTCGCTGTACGCTTTGCGGCGTCCAAATATTTGCTGTCTCCTGTATATTTGTATGTATTAGCCATGCCATACAAAGCCCATGCCTGCCCCCGGCTCCAAGAGGAGGTCGGCGAATACCCTTGTCCCCCCAAGTATTCCTTCACTTCACCCGTATTCGCATCGAACACGGTAATGTGATGCGAAGAACCGTCTTCGCGGAGCGTGTGCCGCAGCACCGTATCCGCGTGTGCACGCGCGATTTGAGCAAATCTCGGATCGCCCAACTCTTGCGATGCCCAAAACAAGATCGATAGGTTCATCATCGTATCGATGATCGAACCTCCAGGGCGGTCCTCCTGATTTTGCGCCCGCAAAAAGCCTCCGGCCAAGTTAAAGCGACCAGCTAATAGGTTCGCAGCCTGCAGCCCCCTGCGTCTGGCGTCAGCGTCACCCGTCAGCTTATATTTAATCACAGCCGTGCTTAAAAATTGAAAACCTACATCATGATGAAATCGATTCTCCCGCAAAAAGCACTGTTCGATCCGCTCATCCCATGACCATGCAGCCTGACGATACGCTTCTTTGCCCGTCATATCGTATAATATCCACATCATGCCTGGCCAAAAACCGGAAGTCCACCAGTCTAGGATCACATCGTCATAAACACCAGACACGGATGCATGCGGGCATTTATCACCCATTTGCCCCATCATCCGATCCACTTTCGTTTGAATCTGACTCCACCATCCAGACCATGGTTCTTCCTGCATTCCTGTAAAGTTAGCCATCGATCTTCGACTCCTTCGTCATACGTTCGTTTCACAATCGATCATTACGTGGATCGTGTCGCCTTTATGCTCATTACGAAGCTTAAACGCTTCGACAATGTTACTTAAGTGGACCACATGCGTGATCATTTCCTCCGTATTGACGAGTCCATCCAGCACCAGCTGCAAGCCTTTGTCGAAATAATTGCGATTATCGATATCCCGCTTCGGTTCCGTTGGAAAAATGTCGAGCCTCTTCTTATGAATTTTGAAAAAGTCGACTGGTTTATGGCAAGTCCCAATGCACCCGTACATGACGATGCGCCCATTCTGGGAAGCTGCATCGATCGCATCAACCATCCCGTCACCTTCCAGCAAGCAGGGAATGACCACATCGAAGCCATCCGGGAAATCTTTGCCCAGAATATCCATCGTATTCGCATCTGGCGACGGCATCTTATAGGTATGGGTTGCCCCATACTTGCGGGCCAGCTCCAGCTTTTCATCGAACAAATCCGTTACCACAAGGTTCCGCGGACTATACAAGCTAACTACCTGCGTCATCACCAAGCCACTGACGCCTTGTCCGGTGATCAGCACATTTTTATGAGGGGAAATATCACCAAGCTCTGCTGCATGAATAATGCCAGGGAGCACTTCGATCAGCGAACCCTCGATGAGAGGAAGCGCCTGTGGAAGAACTTTGACAGAAAAAGGCGTACAGCAAACATATTCAGCAAAAGCACCCCAAATATAGCGAAGTGCTACAGGATCCCCCACCTTGAGACCGATTACATTGGGTCCTACTTTATCAATAACACCGGCCACCTCATGGCCAAGCCGTGTCGGATACGAGACAAACTCTGGCTCGCGAGCCCCACGAAATACTTCCACATCACTGCCGCATATGCCAACCCATTTCACCTTTACCCTTACTTCCCCTTCAGCAGGCTCGGGAATTAACGCCCTTTTTAACGTGATAGACCCAATTTCCTCCACAACGGCGCACAACTGCGTACCCTCGCCATCATAATCGACCAACTGCATGGGTGGAACAGACATTTTTCTAACCATTCTTTTTAGCTCCTATCCATTTATCCAATATATGATTTGCCATAATTTTATTTCCTTCCGTGTTCGGATGCAGGTGGTCTGGCAGCATGCCAACATAGGCTTCTCCAAGAATATCCAGACCGTCTACATAAGTAAGATTTGAATCCCCGTAAGAAGTTAAAATATTCACCGCTTCCTGGATTTCTTTCCTTATTGTAACCAAGTTCATCCCTACTAAGTTTTCGTCAGTCTCCCTGTGAGGGCAATAAATAGGAGAAAATAAAAATAAGGGCGTGTTGTGATGCTTTTCCCGAATGATCGATACCATGCCGATAATGGCAGAACGAAACGTCCGGATATTCAAACTATTGCCTCCCATCACATTAATGCCGAGGCACATGGAAATAACGTCAGCGGGAAGGTCACGGATGACGCGAGCAACCATGGGTTCCAAATGACATTGCCCAGCAAATCCCATGCAGGTCAAGTTCCAACCTTTGCTGCGTGCTACGATTGCCGGCCAAGTTAGAGCCGGACTTTCAGCTGAGCTGCACTGCGTAATCGAGCTGCCGTAGGCAACCCACCTAGGTTGATTGTTTGGCAAGGGAGCCGCCGATGCTCTATCATCGACTTTTAGTGCTTTCACAATGACCGCAGCTTCTTGTGACAAATAAATGTCAACCCTCTTCATGCTGCCTGGCAAGTTTGTAAATAAACAAATTTCTTCACCTGCAAGGAGAGTTTGGGTATCGACTAATTCATCTTCGATAACGAGGTCAAACCGTATATCTTTATCCGTTATAGCGACATGCAGCTCCACTGAAGTGGAATCGCTTATAAAAGAAACTCTAACACCCGCTGTTTCCCCTGCCTTCTCCACTAATTTAGATGCATATAAGCTGAGCTGATCATGTGGCAATCGCCATGGCCGGAGTCCAGTATCAGTCGTTTCTATTGAAACGGCCCCTCGAAACCACTCTTTATTTAGTTCAATCGTTTGCATGCTTCAATTCACCCTTTATCGTTATTTAACCCATAAAACAAAAAGCCGCGATTTCCGCGACTCTTTATGAGATAAGACTCTTGGCTCAAGTCAAGGATGTTACAGGAAGCACCGGCTTATCCTGCAAAATGTCGCCGCTAGCTAGCATCCATGAAGCCAATTCGGAGGCAAGCCGTTCGATGACCCCGGCATTTGCCGGCTCAGCCGACAAATCTTCCGTTTCCCAAGGATCGCTCCGCAGATCGAACAGCTGGATTCGTTCCGTTCCTGTGTTCGTTTCTGGCGAGTGATAATAACGGATCAGCTTCCATCTTCCGTCTGTTACCATCCGCTGGACATCTCGATAAACCGAGCCCACGATACCGCGAACGCCACCAATTTCCCCTGCAAAGATGGGACAGAGACATATGCCTTCCGTTTCCTCCGGCAGGTCGACGCCGCATAGCCCGGCAACGGTAGGAAAAATATCGATATTGCTTGCCAGCGCAAGCTCCTGCTTGCCCTCCGGCACGCCTGGCCCTCGGAATATAAGCGGAATGCGCACGCTGTGCTCGTAAAGGTTCTGTTTGCCCATCAGTCCGTGTTGCCCGACCGCCAAGCCATGATCAGCGGTATACACGATAAGCGTATCGTCATAGATGCCCTTAGCCTTCAGCGCTTCGACGACTCTACCGATTTGCGCGTCCAAATGGCTTATCATCGCATAGTAATCGGCAATATGTTGACGAATTTCGTCCTCGTCCCTCGGCCACCGTGCAAGCTTCTCGTCCCTAACCGTCATATCGCCGGTATCGAATGGATGCTCCCGCACAAAGTTCGGAGGCAGCGGAATGTCGGATTTGTCGTACATGCTTGCATACGGCTCTGGCGCGGTTCGGGGATCATGCGGCGCGGTATAAGCCACATACAGGAAAAACGGCCGATCCTCCTGGTACTCCTCAATAAAGTTGACGGCGGCGTCCGTAAACAACTCCGTCGAGAACGTGTGTTCCATATATTCCTGTTCCTTAGGATAAGCCCCGGTCAGGTCATAGTCGTGCACAGGAACCTTCGTATGCTCGCTCATTCCGCGAAAAGCTAGCTTATCCCCGCCCTCGAAACTTCGAGCAAAGCTTGCCTTGTCGTTATGCCATTTGCCGATCGCATGAGTTCGATACCCAGCACCCTGCATCGTTTGCGGCATAAGCCGAACATCCGGGCGAATAACGCTCGAATGCTCCCGGTTCATCATGTCTTTGCCGATCATCGCCCGGAAGATCGGGATGCCCGTATGGACGCACGCTCTGCTCGGCGCGCAAACCGCTCCGCTTAGACCGCCGAATATATGCGTGTTACGACAAGATGTACCGCTGGCAACCAACGAATCTAATACCGGTGTCTGCACTGTTTCATCGCCGAACGCTCGAATGGCTTCACCACGATGATCGTCCGCTATAATAAATACGACATTAGGTCTTTCGGCTGAAAGCTTCTTTATGTTCTTCTCTTTCATCTTCTACCTCACTCTCACGAGACAGGATTGCTTCCGGATGTGGCTACTTTTTCGATTTATACTGGGTATAGGCTTGTTGATAAATTTCCAGGTAGCGTTTAATGTTCATTTTGTCCAGAGTGCTCAAATAGTTGTTCCACTCCTTGTCAATGTCCAGCGATCCTGTAACCGTCTTCGCAAAAAATTCAGTGCGGTAGTCCGTAAGCGTCTTCTCAAGCGTAGAAAGCTCCTCCGCTTGTTCGTTGGTGAAGAACAATGGCGGCACAATTTTGCTCGGGTCGGTTGCGTAAGGCTCGTATTTTTTTGTTTCATTATACAAAATAAGTTCAAGTGAATTTTTCGGATCGGCTACCACGCTTAATCGCAAATCGTTTGTTCGCAGCGACGGCCCCGCCTGTGCCCAGTGGATGTTCTGCAGCTTGCCAAACGTGGCAATTGGCTTCCATTTCGCTTGCTTCCCATTAACGCCAAGCTCTCCTTGCGCCGGACGCACCCACTCCTGATCAGGACGGCCCTGCGTGCTGCGCAGTGTCGCTTCTTCTGAAAGCAGCAAGTCAGCCATACGGAATGCGGCAGCGGGATTTTTCGCCTTATTGGTAACGACGTATTGACCTGCAGATACCGCATATGGATTATACGCAGTTGAGCGTATACCAGACGGTCCTTTGAGTGGCGGTACGGATACATAGTCTTTGAATCTCGGGTTATCAGCATCGACAAATACCGTTTGGTTTTGCGAGGCAATAGCTCCCACGATCGGGATCTCCGGGTTCATGCCCATTTGTTTCAACTGGTTTCTATCCTGCGTAAACGATTGCGGAGATATTAAGCCTTCAGCAAACAGCTTATGAATATACTTCAAAGCTTCCTTCCACTCAGGTTGACTATAGGCAACTTGAATCTTGCCATCCTTAACAAATTTCAAGTTGAAATCCTTCTCGATAAAAGCGCTGGTCAGAAACAGGTCCAATGTCGAGGATGGGCCGTTGGTAGCGCCGACAAGCGGGATTTCATCTGCCTTCCCATTTCCGTTAGGATCCTTTTCTTTAAAAGCTTTGAGCACTTGATAAAACTCGTCTGTCGTTTCCGGCATTTTTAATCCGAGCTTGTCTAGCCATTTTTGATTAATCCACATCTTTTGACCGAGCGAGCAGTGGTAGCAATCGTTAACCTGAGGGACCGAATAAATTTTGCCGTCAGGCATCGTTATCAAATCTTTGACATAGGAAACCTGCTCGAACATCTTCTTCATTTCCACGCCATATTTATCAATATACGGGTTCAGCGGAATGAACACACCATCCTTACCGTAAATCGATTGCTGAACCGGCGATACGTTCATACTAAGCAGCACATCTGGATAATCGCCGCTTGCGAGTGAAACGTTAAGCTTCTCTGCAAATGTTTTTTCCGGAGCGACTTCCCAATCGATGTGTATGTTCGTTTTCTCCTCCAGCCACTTGGTGAACTCGTTCGTTGCAAAGTTTTCGACAATGCTGGAGCCTTTGACCATGACCCTTAGCGTCGTCTTTTCTTTCGTGATCGGGAATACACCTGCTGCGGTTACTTGATCGTCACTGCCTGCTTCCGTCTTTGGATCTGCACCCTTTTGTCCGCTGTCCGCACATGCGCTTAGAAGCGCTAGAGAAGCGGTAACCGCTACTAAAGCTGTTAAACCTTTTTTCATGTAAAAACCCCCTTTAGCCTTTGAGTGATCCAATCATCATGCCTTTGACAAAATGTCTTTGTATGAATGGATAGATGATGAGCACGGGCAGCGTAGACACGACGATAAGAGAAAACTTCAAAAGCTCCCGCAAGCCATCTCTTGCTGCTTGATCGGCAACGTCGGTTATCATCGACGCATCGACCTCGTTTTGCACCAAAATATCCCTTAATACTAATTGAATCGGGTACAACTCCTGATGTTTCAAATAAAGCAGTGCGTTAAAATATTGGTTCCAATGTCCGACTGCGTAAAACAAGGAGATTACAGCTATGATTGGACCTGACAAAGGAAGCACGATTTTCCGCACGAACGTAAAATCACTGCATCCATCCATTTGAGCGGCTTCAAGCAATTCATCCGGAATGGTCGTTTGAAAATACGTGCGGGCAATGATCATATTCATAACGGCAAGCGCTCCCGGAATAATCAAAGACCACCTTGTGTCGATCATACCAAGCTCTTTTACAACTAGATAAGACGGGATCAATCCGCCAGAAAACATCATTGTGAATACAAACAAAGCCATAATGCTATTACGTGGCATAAAATCTTTTCTCGAAAGCGGATAAGCCGCAATGAGTGTAAAGAGCACATTGATCGTCGTTCCCACTACGGTATAAAAGACCGAATTCAAAAAGCTCGACATAATTAAACGATGCTTAAATACGGCTTCATAACCCGCCAGCGTCGGCTCTACCGGATACAACCAGACTCTACCGGAAATAACCGCTGTGGATGAACTGAAGGAAGCGCTAACAATATAAACCAGAGGATAAAGAATCGTAATTGTAAAAATGAATAGGATGATGTAATTCAGAATTGTAAAAAGCCTGTCATCCGCACTTTCTTTAATGCTTCCCGTCATAGACGTGCCCCCTTATTACCACAGACTGGTTTGCCCCAACTTTCTGGCTATCCGATTGACGAGAACCAGCAGGACCAGATTAATGACTGATTTAAATAATCCAATGGCAGACGAGTAGGAATAGTTGATGGCTGTTGATGCCAAGCCGACTTTATACACAAAAGTATCGATCACCTCAGATGAGCTCATATTCAGCGGATTCTGCATCAGCAATACCTTTTCGAAGCCTATGTCCAGCACATGGCCTGTGTTCATGATCAGCAAGATAACAGCAACCGGCATAATACCCGGCAAGTCAACGTGCCACATTCGCTGCACTTTATTGGCTCCATCCACAACAGCTGCCTCGTGCAGCGAAGGATCAACAGCTGCAAGCGCTGCCAAATAGATGATGCAGGAAAAACCAACGTTTTGCCAAATACCAGACCAGACAAAAACGTGTGAAAACCATTCAGGTATGCCCATGAAATTGATTGTCGGCAATCCGAAATATTTCATAATCGTTTGAATAAGGCCAACCCGCGGGTCCATCATTTGCAGAATGATGCCTACCATAACGACTACGGAAATAAAATGCGGTGCGTAAGTGATCATTTGCACGGTTTTCTTAAAGAATCGAGCGTTGACGTAATTCAAGGAAAGCGCAAGAATGATTGGGAACGGAAACCCTGCAAGTAAACTATAGATGCTGAGCAGGATCGTATTTTTCATAATCCGCACAAACTCATACGAATGGAAAAAACGATCAAAATGCTTCAGACCTACCCATTCGCTGCCCCATACCCCTTTGGTAGGAAGATAATTTTTGAACGCAATCAGAGCCCCGTACATCGGCACGTACTTGAATATGAGCAAATAAATAATCGGCAGCAGCATAAACAGGTAGAGCTGCCAATGGCTGGATGCGTTCTTCTTCAGTCTAGACAAGTAACTTTCCTTTTTACCGACAGTTGCAGACAACATCTTGCTCTTGCTAGCCGAAACTTCCATAAATCCCTCCCTCTCTCGATGTCCATGACTCGGTATGTTTGATGTCTTTCATATATGTAGCATACAAAAAATAGGGACAGCCGAGCATTGTGCTGTTTTACACCGGCATGACTTTTTTTGCGCTGGACGACGGCATGCGAATCGTAACCTTCGTGCCTACACCCAGGTCGCTTTGTATCGAAAGTCCATACTGCTCTCCGAACACCATCTGAATCCGATTATGCACATTGAGCAGCCCGATGCTGCCTTCGAACGTTGGTTGTGTTTCCAGCAACCTCTCCTCCCGGCTGTTCATGAGTCGTATGTTTAATTGCAGAAGGGATTCCGCATCAATACCGCAGCCATTATCTTCAACGATGACATAAAAATCCGCTTCATCCTTCCAGGCGTCAATAATAATCGTATGAGTATCCTCGATCCCATAGGGAAACGCATGCTTAAACACATTTTCGACCAAGGGCTGCAGCGTCAAGCGAACCATGCTGTCCAGCAAATAATCCGTACTGATGCGAACATCGATTTCAAATTCCCGCTGATTGCGGTATTTCATAATAGACATAAAATACAGAATGTGTTTAAGCTCGTTGGCTACCGTAATTTCCTCCAAATCGGTGCGTATGGAATAGCGCAGCATATACGACAGAGAACGAACGATGTCTTTGATTTCGCTTGATTTCTGGATCACGGCGTAACAAATAATAATTTCCAACGTGTTGTACAAGAAGTGCGGATTAATCTGTAATTGCAGCGATTGAAATTCGGCCAGCTGCCGCTTCAATAAATTGTCCTGATTGCGCAGCTCGGTCTCGTAAACCCGCTCGACAAGCTCTTCCAGCCGGGTAACCATCGTATTGTAGCTGGTAATAAGCTGATCCATCTCATCACGGCTTCCGGTCAGAGGTACTCGGGTCCAGTGACCTTTGGCCGTCTGACGCATCCCGTTTTCCAGGAGTCGAACTGGACGAACGATAGATTGACCGAAACGATAAGCGAGAAATAAGGCCAAGATCAATGTAAAGATACCTACGAGCAGCGTTGTTTGCCGCAAGTCTGAAATCGGCTTGCTCTGTTCAGCAACCGACATGCTGGCCACCAGCGTCCATCCGGAGTAGTCAGACTTTCGACTAAAGAAAACCCGTCCCGGTTCTCCGGGCAATTCAAATATTTGGTCTTTATTGGCTTCAACCGTACTGAAATGCATACCGTCAAGCTGTTTGCCGATCCGGTTCGGATCCGGATGGTATAAGATTTTCCCGCGATCGTTGACGATAAAAAAATACCCGGATTGTCCGAGTTTTATGCCCTTCCAGAGCGTGTTCAGCTCCCCTATCTTTAGTTCGAAGCCCATAATGCCTTTAAATGATTTCGATGAGGTTCGGTCCGCTAATTTGCGAATAAGTGTGAGATGACCATCTAGAAATCCAGAATCCTGAATCGTCAGCTTCCCGTTTATATCATCGTCTTCCTTCATCTGTTCGACATATTCTTCAAAGCCTTTGTAATTAAAAGGAACAATGTGGATATTGAAGTCCGTTGCCTGGAACCCGTTATAACCGATAATGTACGTCATTGATATTTCCGGGTTGTTGATGAGAACAGGCTGAAATACCCCCTTCATGGCAATTTCGGATGTATAAAAGCCAGGAGTTGAATTGCTTGGAAGATCAAGAGCCTCTTTCACGACAGGAGAAATCAGAATAGAGACTGTTGCCCTCTCGTAACTTTTCAAAAACAAATCGGTTTCATGCAAAACATTGTCAACGATTTGAGTCAGCAGCCCTTCATACTGATTCTCCAATTCGTTGGACGACCGCCAATAACCGGTAACCCCCACCGTCACCAAAGTCAGCGCGATAATAATGACAAAGTAAATGTAAACCTTGCGTACCAGGCTGTTTTTCATTACTTGATCCCGAGCAGCCCGCGATATTCGGTAGGGGAATAGCCCGTTGCCTTTTTAAATACTCTGGAAAAGTGGGGGTAGCTATCGTAACCGACCTCGGCTCCAATGTCGATGATTTTGTAGTGCGGAACGGCAAGCAGTTGTTTGGCTTTATCGATTCGTTTGCGCATCCGGTATTGCACGAAGGTCTCGTTCGTATTTTTCTTAAAATAATGGCTGAAATAGGTCGGTGTTACGCCTAGCTTCCCAGCAACCATGTCCAGTGAAAGCTCCTCCTCGAAAAGATGCTCATCGATGTACTGGATAACCGCCTCCAAAACGTTGATTCTTTCATGCTTGCGATACTCACTCAATCGCTGTATCCATATGCCGATTTCTGCCTGAAACCATTCATACGTAATCGTGATGACCGTGTTCTCCTCGAAAAGCGGCTTCACCTCAATCCTGTACGTCCCTCTGGCATTCAGTTTCTTGAGAAGCAGCCTGACAGCGTCATATACCCGCTGGTACTGCTGAATGTCCGTTTCAACAGGGAACAACTCCCTTTTACCCTCCTCAAGCAGTTCATTGGCCCGAACTTTGTCCAACATCCAAACCGCTTCCTCCAATTGATCGATCCATTGTTCAAAAAGGGTGAAGGAAATAAGTGCCGCTTCCCGCATGGCGAGCACTTTATCCAGCACTGGAAAAAGCTCGATTTCTGTAATAGGCTTCAGCAAATATTCCTGTACGCCGTAAGACATACATTTTTGCGCATACGCAAAATCCCCGTATCCCGATAGCACAACGACTTTGGTGAAGAGCTTTAGCTGCTGAATATTTCGGCAGAGCTCCAGACCGTCCATGCGAGGCATCCGAATATCCGTCAACACAACGTCAGGAGGGTTAGCCATGATGTTCGACAACGCGGACACACCGTCTGTAAACGTATCGATCTCACTAAACCGTTTATATTCCCAAATTAACGTTTTGAGGCCAATCCCAATGATAGGTTCATCGTCAACAATAACAATTCTGGCCATTCGCTTGCCCCCCTGTTTAAAATGTTAACCACCTTTATTATTCTCCGATTCCCGTTATCCTGGATACCCATTAAAACCTGAACAGAGTCATCAAAATCGAAACATCCCTAAGTTAATATTCCAAATAGGCATGCAAAATGAAGACAGACCATTCGGCAAGCCTACCGAGCGGTCTGTTCATGTGCGTGTGGCTGAATAACAACGCGGGTTGTGGTGCAAAGCTCTAATTCATGATAATATCATTGAAATTAAGCCATGAGAGTGGGACATTTACTTTGGAAACGGGATTAGATTTATTTAAGTGGAAGCAGTATGAATCGGAGATTATCTTACTAACGGTAAGATGGTATTTGAAGTATAGTCTAAGTTATCGTGATTTAGTAGAAATGATGGAAGAACGGGGCTTACATATCGCTCATACAACGATCATGCGATGGGTTCATCAGTTTGGGCAGGAACTAGATAAGCGAATTCGGCCCTATTTAAAGCCGACTAATGATTCCTTTCGGACGGATGAGACCTACATTAAAGTCAATGGACAATGGAAATATCTTTACAGAGCGGTGGATTCAAACGGCAATACGATTGATTTCATGTTGTCTGAAAATCGAGATGCTCCTGCTGCCAAACGATTTTTCATGAAGATGTTGACTTCACCACACAATCAATCGCCACGCGTGATCACTGTCGATAAAAACCCAGCGTACCCTGCCGCAGTCCAGCAATTGAAGGACGAGAAAGTTATGAATCAAGAAACGTTACTTCGACAACAGAAATATCTCAACAATATTATTGAACAAGATCATCGATTCATAAAGAAAATCATAAAACCAACGTTGGGATTCAAGTCTTTCAAAACTGCCGAAAAAACTATCGCGGGAATCGAAGTCATGCACATGATAAGGAAAGGACAGGTCGAATGCAATCATTCGTCCGTCCTCTCTGCAGTTGAATTAGCTGACAAAAAACCGCGATTTACGCGGTTCTTTATGAGATAATGTTCTCTGAAAATCGTGATACACCGGCAGCTAAGCGTTTCTTTACAAAGGCTTTGACCTCCCCACATAATCAAATCCCACGTGTAATCACCTTGGATAAAAACCCGGCATATCCATCAGCAGGTTTAATAATTGAAAAAGCCTTATCAAATAAAATCTTGATTAGACAGACAAAGTATAGTGTCGGGTAACTGAAAACTCTTTCACTTAAATTAAATCGCGTACATTAATTTTTGTTGATTCAAATACAACAAAAATATGGAGAGCTATTTTTGATATATTAGTCGCACCAAAACTACGTCCGTGCTGAGTGAACTAAAAAACGGAGCCACATTTGCGTTCAAATGCCGGACTCCGTTTTTTATAATATTAATTAATGAATTGTTCGTACTGCAGCAAACGCTTCAGCATAACTGCCGCTTCGGCACGACTTGCTTTCGCGTTAGGTACGAAGGTCTGATTGGTCACGCCATTGATGATTCCCGCATTCACAGATTGCGCTACAGCTTCCTTAGCCCATTCACTGATGGACCCTGCCTCTGTGAATCCGGCTAAGCCCTTCGCATCAGCTGCTGCTTTCTTGCCTGCAAAGTTCATTGCGCGTGTGATCATCACAGCCATTTGCTCACGAGTAATGTTCGCATCCGGCTGGAATGTGCCGTTCTCAAAGCCATCCACTAACCCGGCTTTGCTTGCAGCACCGATGGCTCCTGCAAACCAATCATTCGTTTTCACGTCTGTAAATTGCGCTGCGTTCGTTTCCGACAGCCCCAGAGCGCGTATGAGAAGCGCTGCGAATTGCGCACGTGTAATTTCGTTTTGTGGAGCAAAGCTGCTCTCTGTCATTCCATTAATAACAAGCTTAGACGCCAACAATTCAACGTCGGCTTGAGACCAATGGTCTTTCAAGTCCTCAAAGGTTTTGGCAGACTCTACAACCGTATAGATACTATTACCCGGACGTTTTATGCTTGCTGTCGTAATTCCATCCGAAGTCGAGAAGGTCGCAGGCACGAAGCTCATAGTACCTGTTACTGGGTTATATAGTACCACGGTTGTTTTCTTCGCATCTACCTCTTTAGTTATCTCAATCGTTCTGGAAACGTAGGTTTTTCCGAAATCATTCAGTGATACCTGTTTCCCGTTAGCTTCCGCCGTTACGCTAAAGTCTATTGCCGAGGTTAAAGGTTTCAGACCTGCTTGTTTGGCTTTCGTTTCAATATCAACGGAAGTTGTACCACTGACTTTTTCGATAGCAATGCTGACTTTTACATCTTTCGTTGCGGACCCTAACGCTGTCGCAAAGCTAGATATGTCCACTACCTTCAACGGAAGGTCATAGGTTGCCCCGTTATTTTTCAAGGACAACACTGCTGCTGGTGCTTTGGATAATAGTTCCACCAAGGATGCGGCTGGAAGCTCGACCTTGCCAATGGTTTCACTGCCTTTGATTTCGATGTTAATACGCTGATTTGCCGTTCCTGTCGAAGCTTTAAGCAGCTCTATCACTTGTTCTAATGTAGCCCCATCGATGGTTACTTTTGCGACCGATGTTCCATCAGCGGTTTTATCGCTTACCGGCTGGACATTGATAATTTGCACACCGTCTTTGGTCGGCACTACCGACGGGCCGGCTGTTGTAGTTGTAGAAGTATTGCTACTACTATCATCGTTGTTGCTGCTGGAAAACGGAGTTGCAACAGTTTCCGTCGAATTCGCGCTCTCTCCACCTGCATTCGCAGCTGTCATAACATAGTAGTAAGTAATACCGTTGGTTAATCCGGTATCCATATACAAGGTTGTCGTCACATTCAATGCAATCGTCGTATACGGCCCACCGCTGCTCGCACTGCGCTTCACGTTATAGTACGTTGCGCCAGTGACTGTGCTCCATGTCAAGCTTACTTGAGCGTTGCCCTCTGTTGCATTCAGGTTGGTCGGTGGTGTCGGTGCTTGTACCGGAGTTAATGGCGCTGCCGGAGTCGCACTTACTGCGTTAGAGTTTGCACTCTCACCTCCGGGGTTCGCTGCAGTTACTAAAAAGTAATAGGTTGTTCCGTTAACTAAGCCCGCATCCGAATAAGTTGCTCCTGTTACGTTGGCGGCAATCGTCGTATACGGCCCACCGCTGTTCGTACTGCGCTTCACATTATAGTACGTTGCGCTGGTGACTGTGCTCCATGTCAAGCTAACTTGAGCGTTGCCCTCTGTTGCTTTCAGGTTGGTCGGTGGTGTCGGTACTTGTACCGGAGTTAATGGCGCTGCCGGAGTCGCACTTGCTGCGTTAGAGTTTGAACTCTCGCCTCCGCTGTTCGCTGCAGTTACTACATAGTAATAGGTTGTTCCATTTGCTAAGCCCGTGTCAGAATAAGTTGCTCCAGTTACGTTGGCGGCTATCGTCGTATACGGTCCGCCACTGGTCGAACTGCGCTTCACATTATAGTATGTCGCATCCGTTACGGTCGACCACATCAGGTTCACTTGTGAATCAACCGGCGAAGCTGTCAGATGGGTCGGTTGAGCCGGAACCGGCACCGAATTATCTGGAGAATAAAGATTTAGTTCCAAAACCGCAGGCTTATTGCCTCCAGTTGCAGTCATTTCGAGCTTAAAAGCTGTCGCTTCTACCGGATCAAAGGTAGCTACCTTCGTGCTTGAATCTGCTGCCCATGTGCCCGGGTTGCCGGTACCGGTTGGGATTGCAGTGAAATTGACACCGTCCGTACTGACGTACAGTTTATACGCTGTAACCGCGTATGCCCCTGAATAAGGTTTATAGTCGAATTTTGAAATGGTGTACTTTTGGGCTAAAGTAAGGATAATATACTGAGGACTCGCAGCTGTTGGAAGACTAGATGGATACCAGTAGGTCGAAGTGCTTCCATCAATCGCCTTGGCTGCAGCATACGAACTACTATAAATACTTGAAGCTGAAGCGGTCATAGATGATTGCGATATTTTCGTGTAAAGCCCCGCTCCATTTGTTCCTGTACCGATTCCGACCTGTACTTCCGCTGCAGAAGTATGTCCCGATGAATGCAATGCTATAATTTTAATATAGGAAGCCGAAACGGACGAGAACACCGCCCTTTTCCCATATGTATTGTTTGCCCACGTGCCGGTAGCAACTTTTGTAAAGCCTACGCCATCGGTACTTGTATACACCAGGTAATTTGTAATGACTCCGGCCGCATCATCTGCTGAAGGAACGTAGATGACACGATCGATGTTGTATGTCCCTCCCAAAGCTATCGTCAAGGATGGATTCGATCCGTCTTCCGATTGCCAATAGGTTTGATCCTGACCGTCTACCGCACTCATAGAGCTATGGCCTGTCGTGCTGCTTGTCGCAACGGCGCTCATCTGCTGCTGCGGTACATAGAAGCGTATCGCTGCGGAAGGAGTTCCCGTCAATTCCTGAACACCAATATCGGGACTTACGGCATTGATCATATTTCCATAAAAGTCCTTGATTCCTTGAGCTTGCGGACTTTCGATACCGGCGTCAATAGCAGGAGAGTCCGTTTGCAACTGATACCCTTGCAGCGTATTAAGACCAATACTTCCCGAACCAGGATTCACAAACTTCGGATCACCCGTCATCCCATATGGATCGAAAGGCTCCTGCTGTGTATGTTGTCCGCTGGCTTCGTAAAAAATGTTATGGCTGAACGTCAGCTGATCCCAGTTGCCATTTCCCCATTTCGTCGGTGTTGTCGTGCTCGTGTTATAAAAAATATTGTTATAGAAATGATAGCCTAATTTTGTTTCATCTTTGCTGTCTCCGTTAATCTTATGATTAGCGCCATCATAATAAAAGATATTGTTGTAGAGATACGCCGACGTCGTCTCATTATAAGCAAAATGGCGGAAAGCCAAGCCGTCGTTTTGGCTGATGTTGTAACGGAATATATCATTTTCATTCGCTCCCATAAGCAAAACAGTGCCCATCGGATTGTCATGACTATAGTTGTACTGGTATACAGTATCGATGCCGTAATAATCGAAGTCAAATGCGCAGCCGTCTTGGTTCAAAGCAGGTCCTCCGTATACTTCATTAAACTGGAATACGGTATGATTCGCATTCCACAACCATATTCCGGCAACAGCCGTGGTCGTTAACGCTCTTGTTCCAAAGCTAGACAACACGTTATGCTCGACGATCGCATCCTTCGTTTCCCGCATCAGAATCCCGTCTCCGCCTATATCGCTCATTGTATTATTAGCTACATGGAAACCCGTGCCCCATTGGTTATTGTTACGGACTCCGTCTCGGAAGCAAGTATCTCCGGAACAAGTGAAAATGTTCAACTTATTCGGCTGGATTGCCGTCCGGTCCACTTTCGTCAAGGTGTTATTTTCAATCCGGATGTCATCGAATCTCGCCGATGAAGCTGTGCTTGGCCCGACAATCTCGCCGGAGATCCCAGCACTGGAGGCAGAGCCGTTCTCGTTGCCATCAACATCATGGATATTACAATTTCGAATATAGATGTGATGAAATACATGGTTGCTTCCGGATATATTGGCATCAATCTTATAATAGATGCCCATTCTGACGTCTGCCGTATCGTTGGTGCTCAGGTCGTCATCATTCGTAACCTCCAGATTGTTAATCTCCCAATATTCCTGATTGACCAGATAGACCGTCCCGGTGTTGTTCAAGCCGCCACCGTTAATAACAGGCTTGCTGCCGGTACCATACCTATCGATCACGATTGGACTGCCGTCTACTCCGGATCCCATGGGCGATAGCTGTCCGTTCCATATTCCTCCGGTTTTAAACAAGATAGTGTCACCCGGATTAAAAACAGTTGCATTGATTTTGGTGAGCGATTTCCACGCAGCCGATGTGTCGGTACCGGAATTAGCATCATTGCCATTTACGGAATCCACATAGTATGTCGTCCCTGCTGCGCTGGCCGGTGACGGTAAGTGCATAGTTGCAATCATGCATAGCATTATAAATAGAACGAACCATTTCTTCATTAACAATTTCTTTTGCATGATTCCCTCCCGAATAAAATCGTATTGTTAACGCTTACTTATTTATACGAAAATAAAAATGCTCGGAGGAGCATATTATTTTCATTCTTGGGGGTGGCGTCGTAGACGTCATGATTGTTTCTACTGTAAATGCTCTTTTATTTTCCTGTTGACCCATTCCCGCTTCGATAACAGCCATGAGGCCTCGATCGGATAGCATTGGAATGAAATCGGCCGATCAAGCCCATCCTCTAGGGCATCAAGAACGTACTTCCTGCCATAAATCTCCTCCAGAAGCTGCAGCGCCCGTAAATCCTGCAACGCTTCTTGCAGTACTTCAAGACGAATCGATTCGATCGGCCCTTGTTCACCGGGATATACCAAGTAGGCATCTCCAGATGCAAAGGCATGATCTGCATCCGTTACGCGATACGGATCGACGGCCCGGCGTGAAAACTGCGAATACCAAAAATTGTAGCCCCAATGCAAAAAACCGGAAACATTGTACTTATAGAGCTGAATACCCAAGATCCTATTGCGCGCGGACGGCATATTAAAGAAACGGTTTGAAACCGCTTTATACTGTACGCAGCAATAATAAGTCCATAAAGGAGACACCCCGTTCTCAAGAAACGACTCCATATGATCATTTGCCGGAACCGGATTTTTCACCAGGCCTTTCTCATAAAAATCGTAATCAGACAAGGCGTCAATGATCGGAAAGTCATTAAGATATTCCCGAACCATTCGGCTTGCGTTCCCATAAGATTCAAGATGATCGATAGTAGGCTCATCTGAAATGTGAAAGAAGCTTTTTTCCGCGATGCCATTTTCATGGATCCATTTCGTCAAGGACGGCAGCATTTGCGTGAGAAACAATCTGTACGCTTCTCCCGACGCATCTGTTTCCCAACCGAAAATTTGTTTCCACTCCCCTTGCTCCATTGCCATTATTTTCGGCGCATGTTTGGCTCCCCATTGCGTGAAGAGGTGAGAAAACTCAAAGTATTCGATACCACGGCTTTGGCACATTTCAACCCATCTTTTCAAACGATCGAAGCCGAATTGATACGAATGCGGCGCGGTCACTTCAATATCGAGAAGTTGAACCGTTGGTCTTTCTCCGCCGACATCGGTATCAAGCGGCGGCGTGAACAAAGGCGTCAATATCATGTTGATGCCGTGTTTAACCGCCGTTTGCACATAACGATCAATCAATGCCCAATGCTTCTCCGAGAAAATTTCCGTCTCGTAATGCGTCGCAAGACAGTCTGCATGCAACCATTCCGTATGAATCAGCCGCTGTTTGGGGAGGGAGGCGTTTATGATTTCTAATTCAAAGGTCTCCTGCCCTAGCATCATCCCCTCCTCCGATTCTAAACAAATGCAGATGCTATATAGACCTGGCTCCACATTTCCTTCCAGCTCCACGGTTATCCAAATCGACCGCCATTGCCCCGGAGGCGCGCTTATCCCCCCCGTTTCAAATAATGGAAATAACGGATCAGGATATAAACCGGGTAAGACACGAAGCACATTATCGTCATGATCATGATAAGCCGGCAATTCCGAAGGTACGACTCCGACGCTTCGGACCGCAATATATTTCTCTATTGCTGATTCTATCTTAACGTTAATCCCTTTCAGAAGCCGCTCCGAGCGGAACGCTACTTGAAAGGAATAGGTTTCGTTCAGCAGCATGGATCCTTTCCCATAAACTGCTTCCACTAATTCTTCATCAGAGAACACTTTGGCTAATGAGCTCAGAACACGAGTCTCAAATCTGTTGAGCGAATGTGTCATATCGCACTCCCACTTTTGCCTTTTTGCCTACTGAAACGCTGCATAAACTCCTGTAAATGAACGGTATTACCCTCGATTCGGGACTCCTCAGCTGCGAATGCCGTAAGGTGGCTTTGGACAGAACGGTTGACCGAGGTTAACCCTTGAATACTGCCGTTTGTCCGAACCAGTTTCAGAAAATCCTGGATCAGCTTCACATCGCCCCCGCCATGACCAACATGACCGCTCACATTCTCAAAATTGATCCGTTCGACTTTCCCGCTCCCAAAATGGAGAATCTCAATTTCATTCTTCTCCATGGCACCTCGGATCTCCCCGTGGGTTCCCATTAATTTAATCGTTCGGCTGACATCTCTCGTGAATGCGCTCATCGTGAATGACGCTGTAACCTCATTGGCAAATTCCAAATTAACGACCTGATGGTCTACAACGTCATTATCGCAATGGTAAACACATCTGCCGTAAGGCCCCTCAAATAAGGCCTTGTAGCGGGCACTATAGCTATTATCATCGCTGATAGCGGAAGTCGGCCAATCGGTATCGTCTGTCAAATATTGCTTCGGCGCATAATAGAGACACTCATCCGAAACCGGGCAACCGTCCAAACAGCGGGCTGGGGCTCCTTCCGGTGCTTGACTAACCGTAAAATGACTAAGTGAACCGAAGGAGGATACTCTGATACAATCCGAGTTTGCCAACCAGAGCAGAATATCAAGATCGTGGCAAGACTTTGCCAGAATCATCGGACTGGACTCGTCCTTGCGGCGCCAATTCCCACGCACATAGCTGTGCGCTTGGTGCCAGTAGCCCACATTCTCATTATGTTGGATCGACATTAGTTGGCCAATTGTATCCTTATCAAGCAATTCTTTCAACGCCGTGAAAAACGGAGTATATCGAAGTACGTGGCAGATTGAAAACACCAAACCAGACTGGGAAGCTATTTCCCCCATCAGCATGCATTCTTCAGGGTCCGGCGATATCGGCTTCTCTAAAAGCACATGATAACCCGCCTTCAAAGCCTTCATGGCCGGCTCAAAATGCTGTTTATCCTGAGTGCATATCAAGACAGCATCGGCCAGCTTGGGAACAGCGAATAAATCATCCCAACTCTCAAAGCACTTCGAATCGGCAACACCGTGTCTGGCTTTAAAGCTCTCTCTCCGCTCTCGAACAGGTTCCGCAACCGCAACAACTTCAACTTCATGTGGATGCTGCAAAGCGTATTCCAGATAGTTGACTCCGCGTTGACCTGCACCGATTAATGCAACCTTAATTTTGCTCATCCTATATCTTCTCCAATAAAATTATTCTTTTACGCTTCCTACCGTCATTCCTTTGATAAAATACTTTTGCGAGAAGGGATACACAAGCATGATTGGCAGCGCCCCCATGAAAATTTGGGCTGCCCTAAGCGTTTTCTCGCTCATATTCCCCATCTCCTTGATCTGTTCAACCGAGAGCGATGCCATCTGAGAACTACTCGACATGATGAGTGTGGACAGATAGGTCTGAAGAGGATACTTGTCCGGGGAGTTCAAGTACAGAATGCCGTCGAACCATGAATTCCAGTGTCCCACAATCGTAAACAAACCAATAGTTGCGATCGACGGCAGTGAGACTGGCAAGTAAATTTGAAACAATATTCTCCAATGTCCTGCTCCGTCAATCGTTGCTGCCTCATCCAGTTCCTTCGGAATCGATCTGAAAAAATTCAGCATCAGGACCATGTTCCAAACACTGAGTGCTCCAGGCAAAATCAGAGCCCAAATGGAATTTATCAAGCCGGTGCTCAATACGATCATATAAGTTGGGATTAACCCGCCACCGAAGAACATCGTAATCGCAAAGAACCAAACATATTTGGTTCGGAGCCTAAATGCTTCAGTAGATTTTGATAACGGATAAGCCGTAATAAATACAAGAAACAAATTGATCGCTGTACCCAAAATTACCCTCTCAATGGACACCCATAGCGAACGAAAAAACTCAACCTTTTGAGCCAGATAGCTGTACGCATCCAGATTAAAACCGACCGGCCACAGCTTCACCTCGCCTGCAATTGCCGCTATGTTCGAACTAAGCGAGATCGAGAGCAAATGAAGGAACGGAAAAATGCCTAGTAAAGTGATAACCGTTAGAAGCAGCGAATTGAATAGTACGAAAAGCGTTCTTCCAATTGTTCGATTATGCATCTCTCCACCTCTATGTTAAAAAATTCTGTAATTGTTATATTTATAGGCCGCATAGTAGGTCAAAGACACGAGTACAAGGGAAATCACGGACTTGAACAATCCAACAGCGGCGGCGGGTCCGAATTGTTGACTAAACATCCCGAGCCGGTAAACGAATGTATCGATTACATCCGCACCTGCGTAGACCGTCGGGTTATACAGAATCAGGATTTGCTCAAAGCCCGCATTGAGAATGCCTCCAAGGCTTAATACGCCAAGCAAAATCAGAATCGGCGCCATGCCCGGAAGCGTAATATGCAGCATTTGTTTCCATCTTCCGGCCCCATCCACTTCTGCTGCCTCATACAGAGTCGCATTGATTCCGGTAATAGCCGCTAGCATTACAATCATATTGTAGCCCATCCCTTTCCAGACATCGGAAGCGACGATAATCCCCCGAAACCACTGGTTGTCCAGCATAAACATGATTGGCTTTATATGCAAGGCGGCGATCAGGCCGTTTATTGGGCCGTTCAGAGCGAATAATTCAATAATGACGCCGCCAAGTACGGTCCAGGACAGAAAGAACGGCAAAAAAATAGCAGATTGAATGATACGCGAGAACCATCTTTTGGTTACCTCGTTAAGAAGCAATGCCAGAATCAATGGAACAAGCAAGAACAGCATCATTTTAAAAACCGAGATGAGAATGGTGTTCCAGAGTACCTGTTTGAAATCGGGCAGTTCGAATACATACCTGAAATTATCTAATCCGATGAACTTGGAGTGAAAAAAACCGGATAGCGGCTCAAACTGCTGAAATGCCATCACAAGGCCGGCCATCGGGCCGTAGGCATAGATCAGCGTGACGATCAAACCGGGCACCAGCATCAAATGAAGCGGATATTCTGTTTTGAGAGTCCTCACCGACGGACCTCCTTTCGTTTAAAATGGGAGGGATTTGCCAATTGCTCGGGCCAAACCCTCCCGTTCTTACAACAAATACAATTATTTTACAGCCAGCTTGCCGTACCAGTCGTTGACCTCATTGGTGATTTGTTCGCCGCCAAGGGATTTCCAACTGGATACAAATTTGTCGAAATCATCGAGAGATCCGCCCATAATAATCTTGGTGAAGCTCTCCGACATTAATTTATCCATCTGAGCTCCCTTTTCCGCTTGGGATTTCGTAGGAAGAGCGTAGAGCTCATTATAGACATAAGCTTTACTCTGTTTGATCTGGCGCGTAATTCCCCAGCCGCCGTCTTTAGCCGCACGGCTGAAATATTGTCCCCAGTTCACGCCTTTGGTCGCTTCCGAAGTATTCCCTGCAAGATATTGGTTTGTTGCTTTGAAGACATCCGCTACGTTCTTGTAATTTTCATCATCCAGCGTAACTTCATTTTGTTTCGCTTCCAGCGCTTTATTGACTTCGGTATAGATCGTTTCGATTTGAGCCGGATTGTAAATCCGGGGATAGAACCAATTGTACACGTAACCGTTCTCAGCTTTATTCTGATCTATATATTTCTTATTGCCCATTTCAATGTAGAAGTTGATCATCTTGATGGCCGCTTCCGGGTTTGCCGTATTTTTGTTCACGGCCATGAGTTTGTTTGCACGAAGCTTCGGAACGAGCGATTTCCCGGGGCCATTCAAGCCAGGAATTTGTAGTGCAATCCAGTCCGCCTTCGGATCCTTGTCCACATTCAGGTTCAGGGGCCAGTTCGGGTACCACCACTCCCCATAGGAAATCCCTACTTTTCCTGCAGTAATATCTTCAACCGCTTTGTTCTCATCCTTCAACGCAAATTCTTTATCCAAAATCCCTTCCTTGTACCAGGACTGCAGCTTCCCGAGCGCCATCTTCACCTCAGGCTGGATGAGCCCGGGAATCAACTTGCCGCTTCCATCCTTAATCCAGGCGGATTGGTTATTACCGACCGACGGATAAGCGCCAAATCCGTTAAAGAACCCCCGGAGATCAAATCCCCAGTAGAACAGATTTTTTTGGGCTGCGATCCCATATGTGTCGCTTTTTCCATTCTGATCCGGGTCATTTTGCACAAAAGACAGTGCTACTTTTTCCAATTCATCCATTGTTTTAGGCTGCTGCAAATGCAGGTTGTCGAGCCAATCCTTTCGAATCCATAACAGTTGTGTGGACAAGAAAGGATCCTCAAAGCCCGGAAGTCCGAATAATTTCCCATCCTCGCTGAATGCCTTCAGCGCAAAGCCGCCATCGGACTCCATATATTTCTTAAGCGCCGGAGAGGCGTATTTATTATAGGCTTCAGTCAGATCGGCAAGCATTCCCGCTTTTTTCATTTTCTCATAATTGGTCTGATCCAGTTCCATAATATCCGGCAAGTCATTGGATGCAATGGCCAGTGAAAACTTTTGGTCGTATTGGTTTGTCGGAACTGTCCATTTATACTTCAGTTCAATATTCAGCATATCTTTGAGACTTTTAATATAAGCGTTCTGTTCCGGAGTGATTCCTTTGGGAATCCGGGGATCTTCCGGAGCAATGTAGCCAAGCACTTCCGTTACCGTTACCGTATTGGGATACTTGCCAAACGGATCATTTGACGCGTTACTCCCCTTGTCCCCCCCATTGGTAGAGGTCTGAGGCGTTGAATTAGTTGTCTCTTTTCCTTGATTTGAGCATGCTGATAATACCGAAAGCGTCATCGTCGCAATCAAAATCATCTTCCATGTTGCAATCCGTTTCATATTGAACACGTTCCTCCCTTTTTCTATTAACTGTGATGAATCTATTTCTAAGTTAATTATGAGACCAAGTGAACGTGCTTTCAATTTTGAGTTTTTTACATTCCCTTTCACTTTCTTTACTCATTTGTTTTGTTATTCCGATATTCTTGGGGGGAGATGCCCTTCTTTCTCTTGAAGAATGTCGTGAAATAGGAATGCGAATCAAACCCGACTCGCACAGCAATTTCATTTAACTTCAGGTTGGTATGTTCCATAAGGCGAATCGCCTCCTCCAGCCTCATCGTATGGATATATTCAAGCAAATTACTCCCTGTCATTTGTTTATAAAAGCGAGATAAGTACGACGGGTTAAAATGCACCTTCTCCGCAATGGAGGTCAGCGAGATATCTCCAGATAAATGCTCATGTATATACGTATGAATTTGGTCAATGACCAACGATTTTACGTCTTCCTGCCTCATCCCGCTGCGCTCATATAAAGATTCCTCATCTATACTGGATCCTTCGAGGTCGATCATGACCATATTTTGGCCTGCTGACACCCTGTTTTTCAGCATGGACCGTAAGGATTCATATTGATCCCGGATTGTGTCCCATATGCTTACAGGATTTCCGGATATGCCGAATGATACGAATACACCCAACCTTAGTTCACAATCATTTTGTACTTGTTCCAAAATGCCTTTCATATAGACTTTGACAGCATTCCATTGCGATTCAATCGCCGTTTCAGCGGCCTGAAAACGACTTAGCAGCACCTCTTCAGGCTGCAGAAGCCAGACAAGTAGATCATTACCTAAAATAGCCTGCTCTCTTGCAATTGTCGCGGGCAGGTAATTGTCAAATGTCCTTTGAACAGATTCAAGAAGCCCCCTGGAAGTCACATCCTCCAAGCGGTCGATGCTTCCAATCAGTAAAAATGCTGGCTGATCAATCGAAATGCAAAAGTCCACATCTTCATAACGAGACTCGTTTCTCAGAGAACGCATAAGCTCGCCTTTCAGCACCCTTCTCACTAGCTCGTCTTTCAAAAAAGGCTCGGCGATTTGAAAATGCATCCTAGCCTTCTCTTCTTGAATTCTACGGCGGTTCTCTTCATCGAGTTTTTTGGAAGCCTGCTTCACGGCTTCGAAAATGGGGCCAACTCCTTCTGTTTTCAGGATATAATCGTCCACGTTTTTGCGCAGAGCTTCATGAATGTAATCAAAATCACTGTATCCGCTCAGAAATATGATGCGGCATAACGGCCAATAGAAGGTAATTTCATCAATGAGCTGAAGTCCGTTCTTTTGGGGCATACGTATATCGCTGAGTAGAATATCCAGCTTCTTTTTCTTTGCGATCTCGACAGCTTCTTTGGCGGAATAGGCCTTGCATACATCCAGTTCGAATTGAGTATTCTCCTGAAAAAGCTGAACCAGACCATTTACGATGCCGGGCTCGTCGTCTACAATCAACAGTCGGTACATGGTCAAGCCTCCTTATCCAAGATTATAACTAAATCAACCCTTAATCCCCCATATGGACTGCGCGAGACGAAGAGTCCGCTGCCCGATGCATACTTTAGCTGAAGCCGGTTATTCACGTTAATTAATCCCGTTTTTTCAATATGTTTCGAATCCATTGTGAGTTTTTTTCGCAATTGTTCCACATGTTCGTCGGTTAGCATGTTTCCGTTATCCTCAATCGTCACTTGCAATCTCCCTTCATGATAATATGTACTAATGTAGACGATCCCTTCCGTTGTACCGTCTTCAAAGGCGTGTTCGAACGCATTTTCGACAATGGGCTGAATAATCAGTCGCGGCACGGAGATAAATTGCGGAATATCCGAAATTTCCTGAAATTCGTAAGCAATCCGGTTTGAGAATCGAATACATTGGATTTCACAATAATCGAGTGCATGGCGATATTCTTTATAAAACGGAACCTCATCCGATCCACTTCTTGTGATGTACTTATAGTAGCTCCCCAGTTTTTGGGAAAGCGTAGCGGCTCCGTCCGTCTCTCCCACTAGGCACATTACATGAATGTTGAAAAAGCAATTGTAAAGAAAATGCGGGTTAATTTGAGATTGGAGCTGCTTGAACTGGGAGTGCTGCAACGCGATCTTCTGCTCATAGATTTCTTCGATCGATTTTTTCAGTTTGTGGGCCATGTTATTGAAGCCGTTGAAGACATAATGAAACTCATCATTTGACTTGGACTCAATGATGATATTGAGGTTATCGGCTTCAAGCATATGAAAAGCTTTGACAAGCTTGGATAACGGTCTGTGGATCATCAAATGAACGGAAATGGAGTACAGCACCATAACGATAACGGCCATAAAGAACAGGGAATAGAACCACGAACTAAAATGGACTAAAGGACGCGTGATTTCATTCTGGTTGACGTACATAATTAAGGACAAGTGCATGGATCTGACCTCATCCCGGATGATAAAGTAGCTTATATCATGGAGCTTTCTGATCACCGACCCATTCGAGTCTTTAACGTTTGGCTCGCTTGTCAAGTTCAATATCTCGGCGGAATCCTCATCTTTCTTCGCAGTCGTCAAGACAACACCAGATTCTTGATTTCCGAGAAAGACATTGGACTCCGGATACAAGTTTGTTATTTCTCTTAAAGCGTTTAGCAGCTTAGGTTTCGAGATTTCGATATAGGACCAGATGCCTCCGTAATTTCCAACTTCAATGAAAAAGATCCTTTCCCCGATCCGATAAAACGAAGGCTTTGGCGTAATTGGGATAAGGGACTTAATCAATTCCATTTCCGGATTCGGTGTAACGGTAACGTCGTTTTTCGTGGAGATGGTTTTTCCAACGGCTTCGACATAAACGCCCGCGTTCACCACATATTCACTGGATTCGGTAAGAGTCGATAGTCGATCTATGACCCGATTAATGAACTCGACTTCTTCATAATTCTCCAGTGTCTTGCCCCGGAAACTCAGCTTCTGCAGATTATCATCGTTTAGCAGTTGAAGCTGTAATTTTCGAATTAAATACAGTTCGTTATCCAACTGCTTTGAATAAAAGTCCGCACCAGCCACAGCGGAATTCAGAATTGTTTGTCTAGTTATGGACATTCCTTTGTAATTCAACCAAATGTTCATGGAAATAAGGGGAAGGAAAAATAAGATAAAGACGAAGATCATTTTCTGATAGACAACCCATTTCGATGCTTTCCCTGCAACCTGTAATTTCAATAATCTTCCTCCTTGAACTTGATGTATTATAAGGTAAAGCTATATATCCGAAGAAAGGAACGGTTTCGGCGGATTTTGTTTGGAAGGGGAGGGAAAGCTTGAACTAAACCGTGAATCGGTCACATTGCAGGAAGGAGACTGGGTGCTGATCAAATCCGGCGTTCGACAACGACAGTATCTCTCCTTTAGCCGGGACTGTCAACTGCAGGCCCTGCGGATTCCAATGTTCAACACCTGAATTTTCGAAACTAAAAATAATTCCCTCTGTATTTCAAAATTGGTTTTATCGTGCATCCAAAAGTTCATTTCGGATTTCTTAATCGTAATTTCCGCAAGACTGTCCATTTTAAAATTTTCAATGAATAACTCAAAGAAAACAAAAAAAACCGGAACCCCTTGTTTGGAGTTCCGGTCTTATAAACACTAAACAACTTCACTCAACCGCCCATCCCGAAAATGCACAACCCGCTTCGCCTGCTGCGCAATCAATAAGTCATGCGTAATCAAAATAATCGT
>NZ_WHOA01000024.1 GCF_013141715.1 Paenibacillus phytorum
AAGGAGTAGGTGCGTATATTCTATAGCCTTTAGCCCGGCATCTGCTTAAAAAGGAAACGTCTTCTCCTAGTGACACATGGGGAAATCGTATTCGGTCGAACACACGTCTTTTAAATAAGATGGTCCCTCCCGCAACTAAACCAACGAATTTATTCTGTCGCTTAGGAAAGCGGAGGACGAGCAGCTTTCTTGCTTCGAGATAGGCCAAATATGCCCGTTTTCCCACAACATCAGCATTTGATCGATGCAACGCCTTCATCTGTCCGGTCAAATAAAACGGGGAGTAGAAATCATCGTCATCGAACTTTGTGATGAACGGGTATTTCGCTTTGCTTACAGCATAATTCAGGCATCGACCTAAAGATTCCTTTTCAGGAATCTTATAAACTGAGACATTTTTATATTTTTTAGCTATTTGTCGATACTTTGTTAATTCCATACTTTCTTTATTCAAGACAATAATCAGTTCTTTTACCGGGTAATGCTGATTGTTGTAATTCGTGAGAATATTATTAAAATAGTGTGGTCGGTTTGTACTCGTGATGATAGATACTCCCTGTGGAGATTTAGAAAACTTGCCCATTCCCTTACCTCCTTATCTGCAGAGTGTGTAATCATCTGATATCGTTATATGTTCATCTAAATAAAAGTGCATGTATGCTTGTTACCATATATTGTACAATTAATTTAAGATCCTCAACTAAACTAGACATTTGTATAAAAATTGCTATTTTTGTGAACATGTCCACGCCCTGTTTTGGTTAGGTTGGGGTTCTATTTCGAGAAATCCTGTAAAAAACAGAGCGGTTTCTTCGCCATTGTTCCACGGAAGCTAAAACGGCTGCCAGGGCGGAAAACGGAGGAATATCAGGCTTGAAAATAAAGAGT
>NZ_WHOA01000209.1 GCF_013141715.1 Paenibacillus phytorum
TAGCTTTGTAAATGCAAGTGATAAAATTGCTAAATCAGCTAAAGTCATTGTAAAAGTAAAAGCAGAAAACCAATATGGTGAAAATGCTTCAATCAATGGTGGAAGCTATACAGCATATGTAGCAGGTGCTTCTCAAGCATTGACTAGAAACGAAGATACAGGTTTGCTAGAGCTTACACTTGACACAAGTGCTAAACAATCCGAGATTGATGTTATTCCTGTGAATGTATTCTTAACAAACTCTTCTGTATCGGTACAAAAAACATTAAAAGTTGGAACAGAGCCTTACGTAACGAAAGTTGAGTTAGGTACAGTGAAATATCCAACGGGTAAAACGACGCTTTCCAGCAAAGGCGACGTTGCAGAAATCGGAATCACACGTTACGATCAGTATGGTGATGTGATCCCTGAAGGTGCGATAGCAGCAACCCGTACGGCTTATGATGCAGTTATCACGCCTTACAGCTTTGATGCTCTTAAACTTGCAACTGGCGATTATGATACTGTGAAAATCAGCTTGGATAAAGAAGTTGAAAAAGCAGGAGACTACACAGCAACGATCTATGTTGGTTCTGCAAGTGCAACAGTAACGGTAAAAACAGAATCTTCAAAAGTAGCTAACAAAGTTGAGTTTGGTTCCCTCAATGGCGTCTTGGCACATGGCGATACTAATAAATACATCCCGATCGTTGCTTATGATGCGATGGGTAACAAATTAAGTGCGCAAGACATTGCTGATCAAGCAGCAGCAAAAAGATTCTCCCTTTCCGTTTCCGGCGCAACAGTTGCAACTGGTAACAACGGAAATGATGCGATTGTACAAACAGGTGAGCATAAAGGTCAAATTAAACTTGACTCGATCGATGCTTCCGCTAACAGTGTAGTATTCGTCAACTTAGGTATCTACTCTGCTAATGTTCAAAACAACGCACAACAAAGCTTCACGATTCAAGAAGCTCGTAAACCAGAAACACTCGTACTTGATGGCGACAAACCAGCACAAAAAGCACTTGTTGGAGCAACAGCAACAGTAAAATGGTTTGTTAAAGACCAATACGGCGAGAAACTAGGCAATACGATTGCTGATTATGATGGAGATTACAAAGTACTCGTGACTGTAACAGGTACTACGTTTGCTGACTTCACAGGTCTAGGTTCAACAAACCTGACACAAGTAGCTCCAAAAACGTATGAGTATACAGCTACAAATCTTAAAGATTTTAACAACATGGATCTAAAACTTACGGCTCTTGGTGCAGGAACAGCGAAAGTTGAAGCGAAGCTAATCCAAAACCCTGGTAAAGCGAACGAAAGCACTCTAAAAACCGTGGATAGCTCCATGGAAGTTGTTGCGAACACTACAGAATTAACGTACAGCATCAAGCCAGTAAGTGACCTGTATGCAACACTTGATAGTGGTGTAGTTAATGATGCTGAGAAGCTTTTGACGCCAGCAACGGAGTGGGTATTTAACGGAAGTCTTGGAAGAAAAGTAGAAATTACAGCTAAGAACACATCTGGAGATGCAGTAGCAATCCCAGCAGGTCGTGTAATTAGTGCTTCCTCTTCAGATCAAAATGTTGCAAAAGTAGCACAAAACGGTGGCGATATCGTTGTTGTAGGTAACAAAGCTGGTAAAGCGACTATCACAGTTGTATACAAACTAGCTAATGGTTCAACAAAAGACGAAACCGTTGCGGTTAATGTAAAAGCAGATCAAGTAGTTGCTGCAGCAGTAACAGCAGATGGATCTAACGACATTACAATGCCGACTGTAACACCAGTAACGGCAGCTGCACACACATTGTTGCCAAACTTGAAAATCGTTGACAACTATGGCGTTGAGTACACAGACGCTGAGTTGGTAAGATACGCTGATCTACTTGGTGTTCAATATGTAGTAACAGATGTTAAAGGTGGAACAGTAACAGTTAATGCTGACCGCACAATTACGATTGGCGCAGGCGTGA
>NZ_WHOA01000210.1 GCF_013141715.1 Paenibacillus phytorum
TAGTTGAGTTATAAATTAAATGAGTATTCTAACCGTTTTTCTTTCCACGGGACCCTCGAACATACCTTCCGAAAGCTTACTGTTTGGTAATCATCCACGTGACACCGAATTTATCTACGACTTCTCCATAATAAGCACCCCATGGCTGAGGAGCAAAAGGATACTTGCTTTCGCCGCCCTCGCTTAGCTTGGCATATGCCGTATTGGCCTCTGACACATCGTCATAGCTCAAGGAAATACTGATGCTGCGGTTATACGAAACCGGTTCGAATGAATCGGAAATCATTAACGTATTCGTGCCCGCCACTGTCAAAGCCAAATGCATGACTTTATCCTTCATCGCCTTGGGTGTTCCCGGCGTCTCACCGAATGTGGTGAGAAACTGAATTTCGCCACCGAGTGACTCGACGTAAAAATTCGCCTGACCTCTTGCATCCTCCGACATCAAATAAGAGTGAATTTGTGCTCCCATAAGTTTAACAACCTTTCCACTTGAATTTTGTCCTTACATGAATACGACGAATGAAAAATGGTGGATTTTATAGCCAACTTCCCAAGATTGCAGCTGAAGTTGTTAACCGTTCGGCTGCCGGCTACCGTTGTGTCTGCATTTAACTAACGTATCCATTAGCGGAATTCTATCGTCCTATTTAATTGGTCAAGCTTAAAAGCTCTTCGCGAAGTCCGAAATAAGCATCCTTCCAGCCCATCTTTGCATAGAAGCGTAATCCAATCAATCCATTATAATACCTAGCACCAATTATTCTTTCCTCAAAATTAGGAATAGTAATGCCAATCTGTTGCTGATAATTCTGATATTCCTGAATCACATCAAGTGTCCTTAAGTGCCAGTCTAATGTTGCAAGGTCGACAAGAAAATCGCCATATTTACCATTACTGTCAATAATGCCGGTTATACGTTGGCCATCAGATAAAATATTAAACTGATGGAAATCACCATGAATAAAATAGCGATGTGGTTCATTATAGCTCGAGTAAGCCAATAAGCGGTTATAACATTCATCGAACACATCTTTTTCAAGACAAGAAGTTTTGAACAAGCTGTACCAACCATCCCAGAAGGTGCCCGCCTGATCCTCTGCGTTAACGGCGATTACATATTCATTCCATGAGTTATACGTACCATTCCCGCCAGGATTTATCATGCCATAACCGATTGTTTCGCCTAACTCAGCGTGGTTCATTCTTGTTAACAACTGAATGACCTCCGGAAGCAAGTGGCGTTGTTGCTCAGGAGAACAGCTTGCCAAGTTGTGTCCACTGATCTTTTCAGAAATGAGATAGTCCAATAATTGGAATTTACCTAGCCCGCAACAGGGAGGAAACGGAACCCCCTGGGATGATAAGAGATTTGAAATAAATCTTTCCGTTTCAAAACTCCCTGCTAAATCGCTAAATTTAATAACGTGTTCCTTATCTAAAACCGAGAAGGAGAATACAGCGCTTAAGTTTCCCCCTTCTAATGGCGTTACCCCAGTCACTTTCGATTCAAAATATTTACTCAGCACAACTTCCACTTGCGAAGTCTCCAATGTTGGTTTTTCGTATACAGTCATCAATTCCCATCCTTTTTCCTTTGACTTAAGGGGCTCCAGGTTTTATATGATCCCCGTTACTTTCGTAAGAGCAAGGGCTAGTGTTTAACGAATCAGATGTATGGCTTCAAAAATGTTATCTTTCGCTTACCATGATTAAAAGCATGAATTTTTTCAAAACCTCCATTCATCACTTTTTGTTTTTTATCGCAAACGATGCCAACGATCGAATTGTTTAAGTCCAATATTTGATAAATATTAGTAAGCATTTGTTGTATTTGATTGTCATTAGATCCCTTCCAATAGGCAATATTCCCATAAGGTAAGTCTGTAAAGACTACATTGACGTTTTGTATTGGGGGGCGTGTAACACCCGCAATATTAAAGGGAAAACATTGCAATTGTTTTACGGCTGTTTGATTTAACCTTTCAAGACGCTCTACACTTTCCAAGGCATTCAGATGAGATTCTTTTTGATAAAGATCATAATCCCTTTGGAGCTGTTCCTTTCTTGCAAGAAGACCCTCCTCAGTTAAAAGGTTTAAGTTTCGTTTTGCATATTCAAGGACCTGTTCATCAATATCCGATCCATAGATTGCGGCTAAGTGTTCACTGTAAAGAAAGCCAATGAACGTTAATAGATGTGCACCACCACAACATGGGTCATACAGAATTAAGTTTTTATCGGTCCTTAATTGAGTTAAACATCTAAACATAATCTCCTTACCTAACCTGACAGGAAATGCCGTTGTATTTGGAGCATTATGTAACACCCTGCCACTTGCAAAATCACTATAATCCTCTTTCTCAATTTCATATTCATAAATCATCGTTCCTCGTCTCCATTTAAATAATGATTACGATTTGCCTCTTGCGACTGGAACCCATAGCTCATATAGGGCATCCACTATTATAATTCGGAAAAACTGTGCATTTTCCACAAGCTCGTATCCATTTGTAGGAAACCATTCTGAAAATAAATAATACCAAGTGTTATACAATGCACGAGGTGATGTTGAAGAAAGTTCAAAAACTGCCCACTCTTGCTTAGCAATTATCAACTCTACAATAAAATTAGGACATTCTGCCGTTGTTTCAAACCCAATATAATAGTCAACTAAATCGTCTGCATGGTCGACTGCTATATACAGAATTTCATCTACTTTTTCCATAGATACTTGCTCAAAATAAGTTTGCATATCTTTATATGTTGTTTGATCAATACCCGGAACAAAGACACCATTTTTATGTATTGGTGCAGTCTCTTTAATACCGACAATCTTGAAGGATTCCTTAGACACAAATCGGTAGTTCACTATTTACCAACCTTTCAAATTTCTGTATTAAACCTTCTCGAAAACATAGATGTAGGGTGCAGCCCCTTGAGACTTAGTGGGAATACTTTTATTAATCGCAAATGCAATGACGCAGCAACTTGTAAAATCTCAGCCCAATTTTCTCTCCTTCTTAAACAAATATTAGCAACTTTGGCATCACCGTTCCCGACAAAACTGATATTGTTTTGGTCGGATCTACAGCATTAAACTTAGTTAGAGAAAAGATCCGATAAACATTAGATACGAATTGTCGGGAGCATTTCTTTGATATCAGGTATGATAATCAGGGATAGGATGTGGAAGATATGGATTTACTAAAGGATATGAACGATGCTTTAACTTATATTGAGAAGAACCTCGAAAATGAGATAGATATGGCTGAAGTAGCAAAAATTGCACGATGCTCAGAATTTCATTTCAAAAAAATGTTTTCCTATTTAGCAGACATTACGTTACTTGAATATATTAGAAGAAGACGGTTAACCATGGCTGGTTTTGAATTAAAAGGTCAACATAGGAAAGTAATCGATGTTGCCATCAAGTATGGCTACCATTCACCAGATTCGTTCACGAAAGCTTTTTATCAATTGCATGGTGTTAACCCTTCCGAGGTTAATAAAACGGGAAAATCCTTAAAATCTTTTCCACGCATGACTTTTCAATTAACCATTACAGGCGGAAGTGAATTGAATTATCGAATTGAAAAAAAAGAGGCATTTACGATTGTAGGTATAAAAGAAACAATCCCTCTCGTATATAAAGGAGAAAATCCTTTTATAACAGAAATGTTGACGAAAATAACAGATGAGGTTTACTCCAAGCTGAAAGCTCTTTCAAACGTGGAGCCTTTAGGCGGATATAATGCTTCATTTCATTTTAGGGAAAGAGAAAATGAGGAAAAGGCTAAATTAGATCATCTTATTGGTGTAGCAACAACAAAAAAAGATTTATTAGGTTTGGATTCTATAGATGTTGCACCATCTACATGGGCTATCTTCACGGTGCTTGGTAGTCCTCGTAGAATACAGGAAGTATGGGGACAAATCTATGCCGAATGGTTTCCTTCATCTAATTATCAAGTAGTAGAGGGTCCTGAGATTCTATTTACAGAAAACAAGGATACTGGTAATACAGGATATAAAAGCGAAATCTGGATTCCTGTTTACAAAAGAAACCCGTTCCGCTAATCAGCAGTTTAGAACATAACGAAAGCACGGATAAAAAGGCCAATGAAACAAGATCCTGCCGATGCAGGAGCTTGTTTCATTACGGATATCCATTGAACTTTTATAAAGTTTAAAACAAATCCATCGCAGTCTTTTTAATAACTCCATCTCCACCAGTTCCATTTATTGCTGTATCTAGCCTTGTGTATATTAGGAGAAGTAGACTTTGTGCTTCAGACTTCTCATTTAATCGGATAAGATTCTCCTTAACCTTCTCAATTTCTAACAGAACTATCACCTCCGCTGAATAGTATTCAGAGCAGTAAGCAACCGTTCAATTTATTCTTGTCGGTATTTGTTATTAACAAATCCTGCCCGTTAACTCAATGAAAGAGCAGACCACCTATGTGATCTGCTCTGTTC
>NZ_WHOA01000211.1 GCF_013141715.1 Paenibacillus phytorum
TATCTCCCACTCCTTTACGATTACTTACTCCGATTATAAAAAACACTACTGACAACAGTATGTCAGTAGTGTTTTAACATTTTTTGGGCTTCCTCCAGAATTCGATTTCGGAATGCATCAGTACACGATATGGATGTTGCCGCGTTCCCCGATCTCAACCTTAGTGTAGCTGTTCAGCAAGTCCATACCGGTCGAATAGCCTTGCCCGGACAGCTCCTTCATGCAGCACTGGTACGTTGGCCAGTCGTGGACGAATTGGTATGAGTAGCTGTCGCCCTCGTCCTCGCCCAAATGGATAGTTGAAAGGATATTAGCCGGAATACAGAATAAGCAATGGGATTAACTGGCGTTACTCTAACGAAGAACGATAGTTCAATCACAAAGATCAAAAAGGCTTCCGATGATAACCTCGGTGGCTTGTTGTGCTTACGATCAGAAAAGCGTGATACCCTACAAAGGAAACGGATAAGGAGGAACATATATAGATTACTTAAATTACTATGTATGAGATGGGGCGCACTATGAGTGTTATTGTAAGGGACTGCAAAATGGAGGATATTGACGATATCGTTTTCTTAATGGGCGAACTGGGCTACCCGACAAGCTATGATATGTAAAGAATGTTTTATAGATTTTAAAGATCAATTTGATTGGAAAGTAAAAGATTAATAAGAATCTTAGGTTGACGGTTAAAGAAAGTTGGTTACTTCATTCTCTGTTTAACTTATTGGACTCTTGCCTCTTACTTCGCAAAGAATAGGGAAGAGATATAAAAAACCGTAAGGATA
>NZ_WHOA01000212.1 GCF_013141715.1 Paenibacillus phytorum
TATTAAGTTTGTAAAAATGGTGGCTCGGGACGGAATCGAACCGCCGACACGAGGATTTTCAGTCCTCTGCTCTACCGACTGAGCTACCGAGCCTTACTTGATTTGCAAAAATGGCGGAGCTGACGGGATTCGAACCCGCGGTCTCCTGCGTGACAGGCAGGCATGTTAGGCCACTACACCACAGCTCCGTATTCATTATGAACTTCAAAAAGAAGTTGGTTGCGGGGGCAGGATTTGAACCTGCGACCTTCGGGTTATGAGCCCGACGAGCTACCGGGCTGCTCCACCCCGCGTCATTGAAAGCTTGTATAAAATGGTGGAGGCTGACGGGATCGAACCGCCGACCCTCTGCTTGTAAGGCAGATGCTCTCCCAGCTGAGCTAAGCCTCCTTAGGAATAAAAATGGTGACCCGTAGGGGACTCGAACCCCTGTTACCTCCGTGAAAGGGAGGTGTCTTAACCACTTGACCAACGGGCCAAACTTAAAAATTTACCGACGGAGAGAGAGGGATTCGAACCCTCGCACCACTTACGCAGTCTAACCCCTTAGCAGAGGGGCTCGAACCCCCGACCTTACGGGTATGAACCTCGTGCTCCTTCGGCCGCTCGGACACTTCTCCAAGTATTTATGGGGTCCCCAAAAAGTAATCGACATACTCATCGGAGCATCTCTTCACTTTTTGGGGTTTAGACTCCCCGAACAGGACTCGAACCTGTGACAACTCGATTAACAGTCGAGTGCTCTACCAACTGAGCTATCAGGGAAAACAGT
>NZ_WHOA01000213.1 GCF_013141715.1 Paenibacillus phytorum
TCAAGGCCAAGCACGGACTGGAGCATGAGCGGTGTGCGCACGGCAGGGTCAATTTCGGGATGGGCGCAAATAAACAGCATCTTGAGCCGTTCATCCGGAAAAGACGCTTCGGGTCCGGCCCATTGCTGCGCATTTTTCGCCATTGTGATCAAAGTCTGCTCCGCACCGGCATGCACTCGGGCATGCCGGGTACCGTCGATCAGTCTGCGCTGCGCAGTAGTAAGCAGCCAGGCCTCGGGCTTATCCGGCACTCCAGTCGCAGGCCATGATTCCAGCGCGGCCAGGAAAGCGTTGGCAAGCGCATCCTCCGCTGCGGCCAGGTCACGCCAACGCACAGCCAGTAAAGCAACCAGACGGCCGTAGGAATCCCGTGCCGTCTGTTCGATCATTTGGTGAGGATGCATGGCGCTCATTTCGAAATCGGATGCAAGTTGGGGCGGACCTCAACCGAGCTGCCAGGACAACGTGCCGCCCATTCCAATGCGGTATCCAAATCTGGCACGTCGATGATGATCAAACCGCCGATTTGCTCCTTGGTTTCGGTGATCGGGCCATCCTGAACCAGCAATTCGCCGTCCCTGCGGCTAAGCGTGGTCGCCGTCTCCGGGGACTGGAGACCTGCGCTGCTTACAACAATGCCGGAATCGCGCAACACTGTGACATAATGGGCCCAGCTTGCGACGTACGCCTCCTTGTGAATCGGATCGGTTCGTTTGGCGAAATCCTCCGTCGTTTCATACATTAGCAGTGTGTAATTCATGGTTATTGCTCCTCTCAACATTCATAATGGGGTTGTTTCATGTCTTCACTATAATGACGATCCCGAACAATGAATTTCTACATCATCCGAAAATATTTTTTCGAACTTCAGATGACGCAACTCAAAGCAGCCCGTAGAACCGATGCAACTCAAGAAAAAAAATGCCAAGCCATCCATCGTGCAGAGCTAGGCATTAGTTAATTAGAAATTCAGTTGACCCACTGTCGCCTGCTACCATTTCAGCTCCGGAGCACACCGCTACACCGAACTTCTCATTGAATAAACTATTTGTCAGAGCAACTCAATTACTAAATTTACCACACAAATAGAATTAATACTTCTTTATTCTTCACTCAGATAAACACTTTTTTGAAGAAAACTGCCCGTCCCTCGAAATAAAGGCCACCGATCATATCGGTAGCCTCGTCCTGAGTGTTCATTCAACTATAGTTCCTCGTTGATTAAATAAACTACAAGCTAACTGGCAAACCATGCAGACACATATTTATACAATCTGTATTCTGTTTTAATGCATTAATTGTTTTTGGGTTTGGAAGTTTATATATTTCCGAATAATCAACTTCGTTGTATTCTTCCCTCACCGAAAAAGCAAGTTTCTCAACATCTATAGAGAATTCAGCGTGAACACTTTCTTTATTTCCCCGTGCATCTAGTCGAACCCATCTATCTATAGATTTCAGGAAAACGGCATTTAAAGCATGTATGCAATACCCTGTATCTGGTGTATCGCCTATTGTAAGCCGTTGATAACAAAAACCAGTGGGAATCCCTTTGCTCCGTAATAGGGCACACAATAAATTAGATTTAGCGTAACAAATACCTTCCTTAAAATAGAGTACTTCCGATGCTTTACACGTTATTCGCGGACTTTGAATATCCCAAGAATGAGATATTTCATCACGAACAAATTCATAGGCTTTTTTCACAAACTCGACTTCGTTAGATGAAGTAGAAAATAACTCGGATGCTTTTTCCTTAACATCACTTTGACTAAAATCTACTTCTTCAGTTTCTACCAAATAATCTTCTAGTGAATCCGATTTAGTTATTAAGATCATCACTTATCACCTTCAATAGTTTATTTGCATGACAAATTTCATCACATGCATTGAATTTGGAGCAGTTGACGCAATCCTAATCCTTCCATATCTTTTGAGATAATGTTTCTTTCTCTACTCTTATCTCTCCTACCACCGGTAATTTCGAATCCGTTATTTTCATAAAACGAGACAGTACTATCGAACTCTGGTAGAGGTGGAGTAGCAACTTCTAAACGTTTCCAACATAATCCAATTCAGAATTGAATAATTATACAAAATTATTTATTTTTATTCAATCATTTTCGGCATGCTTGCTTAGTTTTTCTGCCCATTAGCTGAGAAGGCAGCCGTTCTATGTTGTCGGGAGCCTTCTCCTGATGTCTATTGAGCTATAGTTATCCGTTAGTTCAAGTGAGTGGTGCTATTTGCGAGTTTCAAAATATTAGCTTTGGGGTGATAGTCCAAGAAATGAATCCAGTGTTCATCGTCTTTTTTAATATGTCTTTCAGGTATTACAACTCCACCGAAAGTTAAGAGTTGTCGGCATG
>NZ_WHOA01000214.1 GCF_013141715.1 Paenibacillus phytorum
TCCAAGTACGTGGATTTGGCGGATGTTGAAATTCCCTCTTCCATTCCAAAGAAACATTACGGCGTTGTCCGCCTTACAGAACAAACGAGATTATTTGATTCCCTTGATCAGTTGTCCTCCCCGATGACAAGTAAATGTCCAATAACGATGGAACAATTAGATCAGGATTACGGATTTATTTTGTATACGACACAGATATCGGGTCCAAGGGCAAAGAATAAACTCGTACTCCAACAAGTGCGTGACAGGGCGCTCATTTTCCTGAATGGGATTTATCAAGGGGTTGTTGAAAGAAACACGCATGATCAGACAGTGGAAATAAAAGAGAATGATGTTCTGGTAGAAATACCTCCCGAAGGCGCGACATTAAGTATTTTAGTGGAAAATATGGGCCGGATTAATTACGGTTATAGTTTGAAAGATCCAAAAGGGATTACAGAAGGGGTTCGTTTTGAGCGAGGGTTTTTGCACGATTGGAAGATGTACTCGCTTCCTCTAAACAATATGTCGCAACTCGCATTCGGGGACATGCAAGAAAATGTCTCATTTACGCCTACTTTTTATAAAGGCAAGTTTCATGTTGACGAGGTTGGAGACACGTTCTTGAAGTTGGAAGGTTGGACGAAGGGTGTGGCTTACATCAACGGCTATAATCTCGGACGTTATTGGGACATTGGTCCGCAGAAAACGTTATATATCCCAGGGCCGCTTCTTCGCGAAGGCGAAAATGAGTTAATCGTGTTCGAACTGCATGGCACAAACGATCCGATTGCTATTCTTCAAGATTTTGCTGAGTTAGGATAGTTTGTTCCGTACATATTCTTACATAAATGATAGATGACATTATTGGGGGAATTATCTTGAGAAAAATTACCGCAGTCCTTGTAGGTGCTGGCCAGAGAGGCGCTGGCGCATACGCATCGTATGCGTTGAAATATCCAGATCAAATTCAATTTGTTGCTGTTGCAGAAATTGATCCGGTGCGAAGAAAACAATTTATGCATGACCACAATATTCCTGCAGAACATGGCTATGAAAGCTGGGAACAGGTATTAGCAATGCCCAAGTTGGCTGATGCCATGCTTGTTTGCACCCAGGACCAGATGCATTTTATACCAGCATGCAGTGCGCTGCGAAAAGGATATCACGTTCTGCTTGAGAAACCGATGTCACCCGATCCATTAGAATGTATCATTTTAGGGGAAATCGCAGAGTCGTACCAAAGGGTATTTTCGATCTGCCATGTGTTAAGATTTACAGACTTTTTCAAGACAATTAAAAAGCTGTTACTAAAAGGCCGCATCGGTAGATTAGTTACGATCCAGCACACGGAGAATGTTGAATATGCCCATTACGCTCATAGCTTTGTAAGAGGCAACTGGAGAAAATCCAAGGAATCCAGCCCAATGATCTTAGCTAAAAGCTGCCACGACATGGATATTTTATTATGGTTAGCCGATGCGAATTGTACAAAAATAGCTTCTTTCGGCTCTTTAACGCATTTTCAGAAAGAGAATGCTCCTAAGGGTGCACCCAAAATGTGTCTGGACGGTTGTCCCATTCAAGATGAATGCCCCTATTATGCGCCTAAAATTTACATTGAGCGGGATGATTGGATTAACAAAGTTTTCCGCACAGTCGTTAGCAGCGATACAAGCGATGAAGGCGTGCTCCATGCTTTGAAGGAGGGCCCATACGGCAGATGTGTGTACCAGTGCGATAATGATGTCGTTGACCATCAGGTGGTCAATATGGAATTTGATAACGGGGTAACGGTTGCTTTTACGATGAGCGCTTTTACATTTGAAGGCGGGAGATCGTTGAAGCTGATGGGATCTAACGGACAAATCAGAGCGGATATGGAACGGAACGAAATTGAAACTACGAGTTTTTTGACAGGGGAAAAAGAGCTCATTCACCTTGGGTCTCCGCAAGAGGGGCATGGTGGAGGAGATGAAGGCATTATGGAAGATTTCGTAAGATTGGTGAGTCTAGACGGAAATGTGGCAGGACTCACTTCAGCCCATGTGTCTGTCCAAAGCCACCTTATGGCTTTTGCAGCTGAGAAGTCCCGTTTGGAGAATTCTGTTGTTCACATGGATGAATTCTATGAATTATTAAAAAAATAAAATGAGAAATGGGAGGGAGATTAACCATGAAACATTCGAATCACTGCAGAAGAACGGTGAATTTCAACCGGAACTGGAAGTTCATTCGTGAAGACATAAGCGGAGCCGAACAGAAGCGTTTTGCGGACGAAGGCTGGGAAACGGTCTGTCTGCCCCATACGCCAAGAATCGAATCGCTGCATATAGACATGCAATTTCAAGGGATATGTTGGTACCGCAAGCATTTTGCTTTGGACGAAGCAGACAAGGGGAAGAAGATCTTTGTGGAGTTCGAAGCGGCTATGCACGAGGCTTACGTATGGATTAACGGCAAACTCAAACTGAATCATAAAGGCGGTTATTTGCCGTTTACGATCGACATCTCCAATGACGTCGATTTCGGTGGGGCCAATGTCATTGCCGTTCGGCTCGACAACCGGAACAACGGCTCCATACCTCCAGGAAAGCCGCTGGAGAGCCTCGATTTTTCCTATTTCGGCGGACTTTACCGCAATGTTCATCTTCATGTAACTGAGAAGTTGCATGTTACGGATGCCGTTTACGCCGGTGAACCGGCGGAAGGCGGGATTTTTGTCAAATACGCCGAGGTCTCGCAAGCATCGGCGACGGTCAATGTTCAGACTCACGTGCTTAACGAGCATGAATCGGCCAAGAAAGCGAAAATCGTGACAACGCTGCTAGATAAACAAGGACGGCAAGTAGAGACGACCGAAAGCTTGATTGAAACAGTTATGGCTGGAGAAGCGCATACGTTCGTTCAGACGCTGACGATTAGGAAGCCGCAGCTCTGGCATCCAGATACCCCTTATTTGTACACGCTGCAAACGAAAATCGTAGAAGACGGCCATACGGCAGACGAGATTCGCACCCGGATCGGAATACGTACGATTTCGTTCAGTAAAGAAGGAGGCTTTGCCATAAACGGCGATAGTCTGGTCATCCGGGGAACGAACCGCCACCAGCAGTTTCCCTATATCGGAAACGCCGCCTCGGACAACGCGCATTATCGCGATGCGAAGAAGCTGAAGGAGGCGGGCTTCAATTTCGTGAGGCTTGGCCATTACCCCCAGGCGCCTGCTTTTCTTGACGCTTGCGATGAACTAGGGCTGATGGCCGTCGAACCGGTACCGGGCTGGCAGTATTGCGAGGAAGGCGAGTTCCAGAATATTGTCCGGCAAAATATACGGGATATGATCCGCCGTGACCGGAACCGACCTTGCGTGATTATGTGGGAGGTCAGCCTGAACGAAACGTATCCCGGCAGGATGGGGGCGACAGATGAATTTTTTCACGAATGCCATTTGATCGCCCATGAGGAATATCCGGGGGATCAAATGTTTACTTCGGGAGACACGATGGGACGGGAAAATCCCGCCTATGTTGGCTTCGATGTGCCCTATACGCTATGGAACGACGAAACGTTGTCCCGTCCGCTGGAGGAGGTCTTACCCGATAAAGGAGGATTCGACAGAGAGTACGGGGATTACGAGTTCGGCGGTCATGAGAGTGCAAGCCGGGTAACGCGCGGAGCGGGAGAACAGAAGCAGCTACTGCAAGCCTGGAACTATCAATGGTCACTGAATCGGAACCGTGGCAACAGGTGGTCGCTCGGAGATGCCTCATGGGTCGGCATCGACCATAACCGCGGTTGTTATCCCCAGCTGGCGGAATGCGGGGCTCTCGACACATTCCGTCTGCCTAAATTGGTTTACTATTTTTACCAGAGCCAACGAAGAGCGGAAATCGTTCATGAACATGCGGAAAGCGGACCGATGGTCTATATTGCGAATTATTGGACGGAACGCACCTCGCCGACGAAGGTAGTCGTATTTTCCAATTGCGATGAGGTCGAGCTGTTTGTAAACGGGAAATCGGTCAGCGCGAGAAAGCCTGATCAAGGTCCGGACACGGAATACGGCGAACGTGTGACAGGTTATGAGGTGGACTATTGGCTTACGGATGAAGAGCAGCATAAATGGAAGGACGCATGCGTGCAGGGGAAGACGGATGCAGGCGACATGAAGGTTTTTCTGCATGACGGAGGAAATTGCCGCAATTTGGCGCAAGCCCCGTTCACATTTACCGGTGTGGCGTACGCGCCTGGGGACTTGAAGGCAATCGGGCGAATTGGCGGCAAAGAAGCAGCTGAACATGTCGTGCGCACACCGCTTGAGCCTGATACGCTTTCCCTCCGTATCGACATGAGCGGGAAGGAGCTTTCCGCCGATGGCGCCGACTTCGTGTTTATCTATGCCGAAATCAAGGACGCGAACGGGACTGTGGTACCCTACGCTTGCGACAAGGTTTTGTTCGACATCAATGGTCCGGCGGTCATCGTTGGAGAAAATCCAGTGCGGGCGGAGGCCGGTATCGCTACCGTGCTGCTGCAAGCCGGAGAGACGCCGGGCGAAATAACCGTGTTAGCATTAGCCAAAGGGGTAAAGCTGGCCGCGATCAAACTGACAAGTGTGTAATGAGCAAAAAATTTTGTTGCTAAAGTACAGATTTCGTTGATAGCGGCAGAGCTTCAGAAACAAATCGATACATTCCTTGCATCGAGGTAATCAAGGGTTAACCGAAAACACGTAAAACGTTGTCCTCGGTTATCACTTAATATCGTATAAGCATAGCCTCTCGGCATTCTCCGAGAGGCTATATGAATTTTGAAGGACTGCGGCGCAAATCTTTAGGCTACAGAGGAACGATATGGGGCATGACGTGTGGTATTCTCTTCTTGAGTATGATCAGCAACTATATGAATTTAGAGAATGTATCTTCCTACTTGCACGTATTTTCAAGGGCATAAGTTGATTAAACAACCACAAGAATGTGTAACTTTCACTTCAACTTAGTTAATTGTTCGATCTGGCCCTTTCCATTACGATTACGTTGATCGAAATTCTCGGCACAGAAGCGGACGATGTCGTGGATAAGGTGCAGCTTAAGATAGAGAAGAGCAAAATTTATCGCAATCTGGAGATATTGGACGATCGGGAGAAGGAAGTTGTGGTTGGGCGGTTTGGGCTCGAATTAGGTGGAGAAGAGTGGACGCAGCGGGAGATTGCGAAGGAGCTGGGGATTTCGCGGTCGTATGTGTCGCGTATTGAGAAGCGGGCGCTCATGAAGCTTTATCATGAGTTTTATAAGGCGAAACGGTAAGGGAAAGAATTGCGTAGTCTTTATGGGCTCAAAAGACAAAGTGAAATTACAATTATATTTATATGCTTCTCCATTAGGCTTAGTTATTCGAGTTTAGGGACGATGTTTTGTAGAAGAGGTTGATGAAGGAAAATAAACTAAATGGAAGTATTTAGGACTTTTATCATTAACTCAGAAGATAAAATTCGAAAAGATCCGTTTTTTATAGAGATAGTACAGGAAGTATTGGATGAAAAAAACAAAGGAGTTAAGCACGCAAGCAGCTTAGCCCCTTTGTTCAATTAATAATTCATTTTTCCTGAATTCCGCAAGTGTCCCGCACCTCTTAATTTCACTTATGGGACAGCCCCATTTGCTAACTGAATCTTGAATTACAGGATTCAGTTTTTCGAGGGATGTCTGAACTAACTACTCCGTTTGAAACTGCTTTCTGAACTCTCCTGGAGTAATCCCAATCACTTGTTTAAATCTCCGAATGAAGCTGTTTACATTATAATAACCAACTTCGAGAGAAAGATCTTTAATCGGTAGATGACTAGAGATGAGCAATTGTTTGGCTTTCTCAAGCTTTAGATTGGTTTCGAAATCCAATACATTACTGCCAGTATGCTCCTTGAAGTATTGACTTAAGCTTGCTTGTGACATATTAAAATATTCTGCCATTTGCTGGAGCATAAAATCACAATCGGAGTAATGGGCTTTAAGATAGTCTTTCATTTGTTCAATTAGAGAGGCCTTGTGATTTGTACTTATTGTCTGAAGGCGTGAACTTATTTCATTGCTTAACTTTTTCACGGTTTCCACGAGCTCATCGACGGTTTCATACTCGAATAATAGAAACACGTCCGGTGAATTCATCGGGGCTGTGGGTTGCTGTTTGTTCATCTCTTCAATTGTCAGTACGACCGCATTGATAATCTCGAAACAAATCAGTTTTGCTTCGAACATAGATGGTTTATCCTGTTTGAGAAAATGAATAACTTTTTGCAAAATGTTGTCGATCTGTTCAAGGTCGCCTTGTTTTATATATATTTTCAATTTATCTGATGCAAACTGAGAGGAGAAGGCAGATCTTGATTGAGTTGTCTCTAATTCATAGGAGAAGATGATTTGCCCCGTACCCTTCACTAAACGATAATCGATGGCTGTCATGGATTCAATATACGATTTAGGAAGTTGGCTTACATCTTGATACGCTCGCCCAACCCCGACAGTAGAAATAAGTTCAAATTTTTCTTTCAGGCTGGATTGAATCGATGCTAAAATGCATTCCAAGCTTGTATCGGCCATTTCATCGCTGGCGATGATCAAGACAATATTTTCTTGATCCATATGATCTCTAGCATAGCCCTCCAGCTCATCTGGTAAGGAATTCTCGATCAGTTCAAGAATAGAATCGACAGAAAACGAATGTCGTATATGACCCAATTTTAGTGTAATGACTCTCATCCAGGACTTCGTTAGGGTAAGTCCCAACGAATGTGCCTTTTGTTGCAAGTCCTCCCGTGATTTAAACTTCCCTCTAATTAGTTGAAATAACATGTATTCCTTGGCTGCGATCTCGTAATCCTCAAGCCGTGAGTATAGCTCCGTATTCCGGTTATTTAGAAATTCAAGTGCACCTTGAACGGATGTGAGCTCGTTTCTGTCCGGATTATCATCTTTCCATATCTTCTCAGTGAATTTCTTTAGAAGCAAAATCGGTTTGTAATTGACAAGCATGAGATAGTAAATAGCCCCGCAGCTGATGAGAATAATGAACGCCAAAATATACATAAAAATAAGCTTTAATGACGTTACTTTTTCCATGATGCGGTTAACCGGTACTAATGTGATGTATTTCCAACCCGTCTCAGTGGATACAACAATTGAGAAGATATACTTAACATGTTCAAGTGTCACGGTTTGATTCAATTCATCTGTTGAAGCATTCAATATATTCTGAAAGCTGGGGCTTTGTAGTATAGGATCATCCTTGAGAGCGGTTACAATATGGTTGTTGCTGTCCATGATCAGAGTATTGCCACCATAATCCTTCATGTTATCCTTCAACAGATTCTGAAATGATTTCTCGGCGATAAGAAACAAGACCGTTTGATTCGGTTTAGCACCGCCTGAGGAGAGTGGATAAATTAAAGTAGTAAAACGTCCTTTGTCCTGCTGACCCCTTAGTAGAATAGACTCCATGGGCCTTACAACAGGTGTTTCATAGATGTTCATGTCATGGATAAATGAATTCTCGTCCCATTGCTCGTAATTGTAGATTTTCTCAAAAAATAAAGGAATTTTATAGGAGCTGGTAGAGGAGTAGATATATTGGTCATTGTGATTAAACATAAGGATATCAGATATAAAATTATTCGTTAAGGTATAGTTTTTTAAATCATCGATGGTCTTTAAACTCATTAATGGATTATCTTCGAAAAAGAAAGGCGTCATATTTTTAATATAAATCTGATCACTGATCACACGGATTTGTTTAAGGTGATCATCAATGACATACCGAATATGGTCCAGCTTGTTCATATTATTCGAGATCACATCTTCTTTAATAATCCCAAGAAAATAGACATAAATAAACGCACCCAGAATGATCAAAGGAACTAATAATATGAAAATATAAGAAAAAAGATACTTATAGAATAATTTGTATGCCCTTACATGAATGCTCATAGTTACATTCTCCTTATGAAAGCGTTTTAAAGTTTTGTTTTGGAAAATCCAACGTTGAGTAGATACATTAAAATCCTACGTCAAGATGAGCCTCAAAATCGAAAGGTTTGTTATTTTACTTGCTTATAATTATAGCATTTTTAAAATGAAAAATTCATAACTAAAAAAAATGGATATTAGAGATAAAAAACGTAGATTAGGTAATGTTCGAACCGCTTGAAAGCGTTGTTTCTATTGAGTTTTATATTCCGATTGAAAAATGAAGACTCGCAATGATGATAGCAACATGGAAGTTCGACTTCATGGACATTTAAATTTTGAATGTGCGCTAAAATTTTGCTGATTTACAGTTGAAAGCGCATTACGTATCATCAAAACCATATTCCGAAAACGGAAAGGATGAACTCAATGTCAGCAGATCCAAAATTAAGGGAAGTAGTCAAAGACCAAGAAAGATTTAGAAGCACCTTCTCTCCAGCCGAGTTCAAAGCATCTATTGATTTTGTAGTTAAGCGTATTGACGGGAATTTGGAGCTCTTCACCCATAAGTTTCCTTCAGCAAGCAGTGTAAATCTTATTTACGAGCCTGTAGAGAATGCAAGTGCTGTTCATGCGTCCGATTGGACATCAGGCTTCTGGACGGGGATGATTTGGCTGGCATATGAGCTTACAGGTGATCCGAAGTATCGCCACGCGGGTGACATCCAGGTAGAAAGCTTCATGCAGCGATTCGACGATCGCGCCATTCTGAATCATCATGATATCGGATTCTTATATTCCCCTTCCTGTGTAGCCAGCTACGAGCTGACCGGAAACGAAACGGCAAAGCAAACGGCCCTTGATGCAGCCAAGCTGCTGGCGATGCGTTTCCGTGAAAAGGCTGGCATTATTCAGGTGCGTGGGCATCTGGATGACACGACTCACCACGAACGTGGCGTATTTATTATCGATTGTTCCATGAATGTACCGCTTCTTCAATGGGCGACCCAATTGACTGGGGACAGCACTTATTCAGATAAAGCCCATCGACACATCAAGAATGTCGCCAAGTATATGGTTCGTCCGGATGGTTCGACTCATCAACATTTTCATATCGACGTTGATACCGGGGAACCGGTAAAGGGATGGACAGGTCAAGGCTATGGAACAGATGAGGCGTGCTGGTCAAGAGGACAGGCTTGGGCGCTTTATGGACTTGCAATGAGTTATAGCTACACCAGAGATCAAGAATTGATCGAGTCGGCGAAGTCGGTTGCTAACTATTTCCTTAATCGGTTGCCGGAAGACCTTGTCTGCAACTGGGATCTAATTTTTCTGGAGAATGACGGGCAACGAGATTCATCTGCTGCGGCAATTGCGGTATGTGGATTGCTGGAATTGGCCAAACACCTTCCAGTGCTTGATGCAGACCGTCCGCTTTATGAACGAGCAGCTTTAGCAATACTTGAATCTCTGGCGGTCCATTATGCGACGAACAATCTTCCCGAATCGAACGGAATTCTCCAGCATGCCGTATACGCATTTAAATACGGTAGAGGGGTAGATGAATGCTGCATCTGGGGGGATTACTTCTATATGGAAGCGCTGGTAAGGGTACTTAAGGACTGGAAACCATACTGGTAAGATTCGAATTCCTTAAGGGTTAAAACTTGGATACTCCGAGATAAAAAATGAATACGCACCATCTTTAAAAACGGCTTGGATATAAGATTTTCAAGTGAATTTTAAATGATGAAGATTCATTAAAATAATGCAGATTTACGGTTGAAAGCGCTTTATGTAAAGTAATAAGCAAGCAACCCGCATAAAACGGGTCATAGGGTTTGGAGGATGCGAATGTGAATGCTGAACTACAGTCTCAAAAATTAAATGCAACAAAAACTCAAGCGAAGAGAAGCATGCTTGTCCAGTTGATTCGCGATTATCAATTATATTTGCTTGCGTTGCCTGCAGTTGTGTATTTGTTAATTTTCAATTATATTCCGATGTATGGTGTAACAATTGCTTTCAAGGATTTTAATGCTGTCAAAGGGATTTTTGGGAGCTCGTGGGTTGGGTTCGATCATTTTGTTCGATTTTTCCATTCTTATCAATTCTGGACACTAATTCGAAATACGATTACCATTAGTTTGTATCAATTAATCGGCGGTTTTCCAATACCGATTATCCTTGCGATCCTATTAAATCAGACAAGAAACAAACGCTTTAAATCTTTTGTGCAAACGGTTACTTATGCACCGCATTTTATATCGATCGTTGTTCTCGTCGGAATGATGTTTATGTTTCTGTCCCCGAGAGCAGGATTTGTCAACCATATCATTCAAGCTTTCGGTGGGGAACCTATTCTATTCATGGGCATACCGGAATACTTCAAAAGCATTTATGTCTGGTCAGGCGTATGGCAAAACACGGGATGGGCGAGTATTATTTATTTGGCTGCGCTAGCCGCCATAAGTCCAGAGCTGTACGAGGCAGCCAAGGTGGATGGAGCAAGTAAGTGGAAGCAAATCCTTCACATTGATTTACCGGGCCTAATGCCGACTGCCATCATAATTTTTATAATGAACGCGGGACAAATTATGAATGTAGGCTTCCAGAAGCTGTATTTGATGCAAACGCCGCTAACTGAATCGTCCCAGGAAATTATATCTACTTACATTTACAAAATTGGTTTAATCAACAACGAGTACAGCTACTCCACGGCTATCAATTTATTTAATTCGGCGATTAATATTATTCTCCTTATTCTTGTGAACTATATGTCCAAGCGTGTATCGAAAACGAGTCTGTGGTAGAGCGAAACGGAGGTGAAATTCATTGAAAAGCTTAAAGATTTCGAAGGGCGATCGTATTTTTGACATTATCAATTATTCGATCTTGACGATCGTCTTCATCATTGTACTATATCCTTTGTACTTTATTGTTATTGCTTCTGTATCGAATCCTACGCTTGTAAACAACGGTGCGATGACCTTATGGCCGAAAGGTTTCATGTTGGATGGCTACAAGAAAGTATTTGAATATGTCGATGTATGGGTCGGTTACCGCAATACAATTTTTTACACAGTTATTGGCACTATACTTAATGTATTCGTTACGATGGGTGTTGCCTATACGCTTTCCCGTAAAAACTTTTTGGGCAAAGGGGCATTAATGACCTATATCATGATTCCGATGTTTTTCACAGGTGGACTCGTTCCAACCTTCCTCATTGTGAAGAAAATGGGATTATACAACACGCCGTTGGTGATGATTATCATTGGCGCCATCAATATTTTCAATGTCATTATCGCTAGAACCTATATTCAAGGAACCATTCCTGAGGAATTGTATGAATCCGCACAAATGGATGGATGTAATCATTTCACGTTCTTTTTCCGAATCATTTTGCCGCTTTCCAGTTCGATTATTGCTGTCCTTACCTTGTACTATGCCGTCGATCATTGGAACGATTTCTTTAATTCATTGATTTATTTGAGTAATAAGAATTTATTCTCTTTGCAGTTGGTGCTTCGAGGAATATTAATTCAGAGCAACATTCAAACAGATATGCTTCAGGCGGAAGATGTGGTCAGACAACAGTATGAAGCGGAATTGCTCAAATATGCACTTATTATTGTAACCAGCTTACCGATCTTGGTCATTTATCCGTTTATGCAAAAATATTTTGTGAAAGGCGTCATGATTGGTTCCGTAAAAGGCTAGTCAAGGACTTAATGGAACGCTACTTCATGTATTGTTCCTTAAGCATAGATGCTTAACAAAACAGTAAAAAAAGGGAGAGCAGAAGATGAAAAAGTTAAAAGTGGTTAATATTGCTGCATTGTCTATGGTAGTTGTATCGATGGGGCTTACAGCTTGCGGCGCCAAGGATGATGCTAACAAATCCGGTTCAGCTGCTACCGACTCGCCAAAAGCGGCGGCTGAAGCTTTTCCGTTAAAGACCCCGCAAAACATTAAAATTGGGACAGTAGTCACAGATGGAATGCCTGCCAGCAAGGATATCCGTTTATGGCAAGATATCGAAAAGCAATCCAATATTCATGTTGATTTTCAAGATGTGTTTCAAAGTCAATGGAAAGAGAAGAAGGGCTTGATGTTCGCAAGTAATGATCTCCCAGAAGCGTTCATTGGTCATGGCGTTTTTACAGATTCAGAATTGTTGAATTACGGCGGGACAGGGGCGCTTATTCCACTCGAAAAGCTCATCGATCAATATGCACCGAATTTTAAGAAAGCATTGCAGGAAAACCCTGAATTGAAGAAGCAGATCACGGCGCCAGATGGTCACATCTACGCGGTTCCTTCCTTTATCGACGATTGGCAGAGTGTAAAAACAGGGAACATCATGTATGCAAACAAGATTTGGTTGGATAAATTGGGCATGAAAGTGCCTACCACGACAGATGAATTCGAAAAAATGCTGCTTGCGTTTAAAACGCAAGATCCGGGCGGTAATGGTAAAGATAAAGTCATCCCGTTCACGAGTAACAAAGATGCTGGCTTTATGTCAATCTTATTCGGCGCATTTGGCATCACTGACCATAATAGTCAGGACAATATGATGCATATTGGTTTGAAAAGCGATAAAGTGACATACGTTCCTGTTCAGCCGGAATATAAAGATGCCATCACTTACTTCAACAAGCTCTATTCCCAGGGACTAATCGATAAAGAGGTATTCACGCAAGATGGTAAAACGACTGGCGCGAAAATCCAATCGGATCCGCGCACGGTAGGAACCTTCATTGGCTGGAGAAGTACGGCTTGGGCTACTAAGCCTGAACAACGTAATGATTACGTCCCGGTAGGGCCTTTGAAAGGACCAAAAGGCGAGCAGACCTTTGAACAATATCCAAAGGGACTTTTCTTTAGAGGGTCTTTTGCGATCACCAATAATACGAAGCGTCCTGAATTGTTAATGCAATGGATAGATAATGTGATTTCCGATGATAACCAAATCCAGATGGTCAATGCAGGAAGATTCGGAGATTATCTGGAAAAACAGAGTGATGGTACAATCAAAGTATTAAGAGCGCTCGCGCCTAACACGAATGATGAAAAGCTTAATAATCCGTCAAACACATCTAGAATCAACTTTATGACGCTAACCAATTCGAAGCGATTGGTGACGAAAACGCCGGTATTTACTGAAAAAGGCGAGTACGATAAATTGTTTGAGGGGCACTTTGCGAAAGATGTGTATCCGAACGTATTCTTTAGCAAAGAGGAAGCACAGAAAATTCAAACCTTGGGTAATGATATTAACACCTATGCGAACAGCATGTACGCCAAGTGGATTATTGACGGCAGCATAGATAAAGATTGGGATGGGTATGTCAAAAAACTAAACGATATGGGATTAAAGGATTTACTGGCTGCGTATCAATCAGCTTACGATCGTTTCAATGGTACGAAAAAATAAATAACCGAAGAAGGGGGAGAGGTAGTTGATTCTCTTCCCTTTTTTATAAAAAGTTTTTATTGGAAGCGTTTCGTAACATAGCTTACAAGTGCTTGCAAATAGATCTGGTACTGCCAAAGCTAGGGCAAAAGCTAATGCCGCACCGGAGGTGAAAGTGAAGTTTTAAAAGATGCTTTTAAAATCTGTATATTTATAAAGGAAATGCTTCACATTTTACATGTGGCAAACACAACTGTTGTGCCCAACTTACCGCTCTATGAAAGCGCTGACAAATTTCTATCAACAAGGGAGAGTGTTTTATGAAAAAGATGCAAAACAGATGTGATACTCATAATGGCAGCAGCTATTTTCCCTTCCACCGGTTGAGATTTCTAACTGTGCTGCTGGTGGTCTCCATGATTATCTCTACTGTTAACCTTGTATTCCCTGCAATCGTATCTGCAGCAACAACTTATGTTAATGCGAACTTTGATAACTATCCAACTACTGCCTCAACATCGGGGCCTGTAGCCGTAGCGGGAGGTAACTGGGGGCTATATTCAGCGAACATAGCCAATGGTGATTATGCGGTAGGAGAAGCCATGAACGGAAGAACGGACCTAAGCTTGAAGCTGGTGTCCACGACGAATAACAACACCTTGTATACAGCAAGGACGCTATCCGCTCCAGGCGTTACAGGAAAAGTGGTGCTTCAAGGGAACGTTCTCTTTAAAGACACAACACATAATCGAAACGTTTTCCAAATTAGAAACACTGGAAGCACTTATGTGAATGTCCTTACTTTTAATTCCTCCGGAAACATGCTTGTTAACAATGAGGCAGTAGGTACTTATAGTGCGAATACCTTGTATTCCATCCTAGCGGTCGTAGATAGCCCGAATAAGACGATGGATGTTTATGTCAATAAACAATTGGTTAAGTCTGGCAGCGCTTTGCCATCAAACTGGGATTCGATTTGCTTCTTTAAATTTTCTCAGTCCGGGGTTAGTGGTTCTATAGGAGAAATGTATCTCGATGATGTGTATGTCACGAGTTATGTTCCTGTAAGCAGCATCAGTTTACCAGCCAGCATAAACCTTATTCAAGGCTATGCGGCGCCACTTACGGCTTCCGTGCTGCCGGCAGATGCTTCGGTAAATTACTTGCAGTGGTCTTCAAGTAATCCGTTAGCGGCCAGTGTTGATGCCAACGGAGTTGTCACTGGGTTAAGTGTAGGCCAATCGACGATTACAGCGACGGGAGTAGATGGAGGGGCAACAGTTAGTACAACGGTTACGGTCGACCCAGCTTCTACTCCTGTACAAGGGGTGTCGCTTCCTAATTCAGTGAGAATGGCAGAGCAAGATACGATCACACTCCAACCTTCCTTTACGCCTTTGGATGCAACGAATCGTGCAGTAACATGGACATCCGATAATCCGAATGTTGCAACTGTAGGTAGCAATGGAACAGTGAGTTCGATCATGCCGGGTACGGCAAACATTACAGTGACAACACAGGACGGCAATAAAACGGCATCCACTTTAGTCACGGTGTATCATGAAGATCCGTCCACATGGGATGAATATGACATTCTGAGAGCCAAATGGAAAAAGACGTTGGATGGAGGGAATGACTTTAATGCGGCAGACCCGGACATTTCCATTAAAATCGCAACCATTAGCACTAATGGTCAAAATTACTGGAGTTCCATGTCTACTGTTTCAGGTCGTACTTACTTATGGAGTGATTTGCCTCCGTCCACAACAAGCAATGACTTTATTTCAGGCAGTACATCACGACTACTTACTATGGCACTCGCTTATTCCACCAAAGGTTCCACGCTTTACCACAACATTGCATTACGTGATGATATCATTAGCGGCATGGATTGGATCTATACAAATTATTACAATGAGAATGGCACCAGATATGGAAACGGATACAATTGGGACATTGGTATACCATTAAAACTGACAAATTTGATCATTCTCCTTTATGATGCGCTGTCTCCACAGGAGATTCAAAATTATACGAATGCGTTTGATCATTATTTTGGAGACTTCAAATCGCCAACGTTAAATCTCGGTGGAAATTCGTCGGGTTCCAACCTATCGGACGTTCTAACGTCTGAATTGCTCTTTGGCATTGCGAACAAAGATTCCTTACGCTTATCCTTTGTTCGTGATAAGATGAGTCCATTATTCACATATGTGACAAATGGCAGTGGAATCTATGCGGATGGATCATTGATCATGCACGGTTCAGTTGCCTATACCGGCACCTACGGCGGGGTATTAATAAGAGGAATTGGCAACTTAATGTATATGCTCGGCGGCAGTTCGTGGCAGATCACTGACCCCAATGCGAGCAATATATATCGTTGGGTGACTGATGTGTTTGCACCTATCATATACAAGGGCCAAACGATGGATATGATTAGGGGACGCGCGATCGCGAGGGAAAATGCAACCGGTTATAGTGATTCGGTGTTAATTATAAACGGTATCATCCGTTTGTCTCAGTTTGCTTCAGCAGATAACGCTGCACTTTACAAAAAAATGGTTAAGCATTGGGTTTCATCCAATCCTTCTTATAATTTCTACACCAACATATCCGATATCGAATTGGTTCAAACATTGAAAAATTGGATGAACGATCCTGCGATTATTCCAGACGGAGATGGACCAGCGCATTATGAATTAAATGCGATGGCCCGAAGTGTCCATCGATCCGATGCCTTTGCCTTTGGCGTCAGCAAGAGCTCCAAGAGAGTACAGACTTATGAGCTAACCAATGGAGAAAACGGAAGAGGTTGGTATACCGGGGATGGCATGACCTATGTATATAATTCGGATTTAAATCAATATACCGATAATTTCTGGCCTACCGTGAATATGTATCGTCTTCCGGGAACTACGGTTGACTCCAGAGTTAGGACATTTACAGATTACCAGAATGGAGACGGCGAATCGCGTCCTATCAACGCCTGGGCAGGCGGGACTATTTTGGATTCGACATTTGGAGTATCGGGGATGATGCTTCGTCCTGTGAAGTCGAATATGAAGGCTAACAAATCGTGGTTCATGTTCGACAATGAAGTTGTTGCACTTGGATCAGGCATTACGGACGACAACAATCTTACTGTCGAAAGTACGGTGGAACAAAGAAAACTGAATGCATCCGGAGATAATACGTTAACCGTGGATGGAACGGTAAAACCGACTACGCTCGGGTGGACCGAAACGAATCCTAGCGTACACTGGGCGCATTTGGCAGGGAACGTTACCGGCTCGGATATCGGGTATTACTTCCCGGATGCGTCACAGCTCAATTTCCTTCGAGAGCAGCGAACGGGGAACTGGTATAACAATAGCCACAACACAGGCGTATCGACTGACACAAGAACAAACAACTTCATGACGATGTGGTTTAACCACGGGCAAAATCCGTCAAACGCGCAATACAGCTATGTCCTGCTTCCGGGCAAGACTGTTGCCGAAACAAGCGCCTATGCAGCAAACCCGGATATTACGATTTTGGAAAACTCAACGGATGCGCATGCGGTTCGCAATAACCGACTGAACATCACTGGAATTAATTTCTGGAACGATACGAGTACAACAGTGGATGAGGTAACAAGCAGCAGAGCGTCTTCCGTGATGCTGAAGAAGAACGCTGCACGGAACACCCTTGAAGTGGCAGTTTCCGATCCGACTTTGGAGAACACCGGTGTAATTGAACTAGAACTCAACGAGTCGGCAGCGAGTATCGTTATGAACGATCCGGAGGTGTTCGTTACTCAGCTATACCCGACGATTAAGCTGACGGTCAATGTTAATGGATCTCTTGGCCATACGTTTAACGCTACCTTTGATATCGATTCGGCGAAGCCGCGTCCGGCAGCAACGCAGCCATGGCCGGTGCCGGTGAATACCAAAGAAGCAATGCCAGCGGTACCGCCTGTTACGTATGTCTATGATCAGTTTGATAACGAGCTTCAAGGGAACCAGCCTTCGGGATGGACGATCAGCCTTCCTTCGAACACGACAGCTTCTGTTCTACCGCTCAGCGGGCAAAGTGGACAGTCGATTCGAATGATCGATATTAATCCGAGTGAATCAATAACTGCTAATCGGAAGTTCCAGAAGCAAGCTAGCAATTTTGAGTTGGAATGGAAATTTGCTGTTGGATATGCAGGTGATAACCCAACATTCCAGCTTATGAACGGATCGACGCCGGCTCTGAAATTGACTACAGGAGACACATTAAGCTGGCAGGATAGTAGCGGGCAAACCCATGATGTCATGTCCTTGCAGCCGAATAACTGGTACAAGATAAAGCTAAACGTTAATCCCGTTCTTGGCACGTTTAATATAAATGTGGATAACGTGCTTATAAAGTCTGGCGCTTTGTTTATGAATGCTGCATCAGAGATCGATTCGCTTCGCATATCAACTGGCTTAGGATCTTCAGTCGTATACTTAGATGATGTAGTCGTCTATATTCCTGGAGCGAATCCGCTAATTAACGAAACCTTTAACGCTTACGCTACAGGTGTACATCCAGGGGACTGGGTCATCGTAGATAAAGCTGGATCAGCGCCTGTTTCGGTTGTGGAAGATCCATCGGCCCAAGATAAAAGCGTTTTGTTGGCTGATTTGGATACGAAGTATCTCGCATCCATGTACAAAGCATTTCCAGCCCAGACAGAGAGATTCGGGGCGATATGGACATTCCGTGAAGCGGCTACAGGACAATACCCATCGTTTGAATTGTTAAACGGGACACAATCTGTAATTAAGCTGACAAGTAATGGCACGTTGAAACTAACGGGACCTGGCGGAGTATCAAGCGACTTGGTCAGCATCCCTGTGAATGTATGGCATACGATTAAAATTGAGGGGAATGTCCAGCTTAATCAGTTCGATATTTATTGCGATGGTGTTCTGGTCAAAGCCGGAGCGGCTTTCTGGAATACGGCAAGTAGTGTCGACGGGATTAAGTTTACCACCGGCTATGGCGGAACCAATTCGGTTATGAACATTGATAATGTACAGGTATATTCGTTGATTGCGGATGAAACGCCGCCGGTAACGACGGCTGTAATTAATCCGGCCGCTCCGGACGGACAAAATGGATGGTATATCCATCAACCGGTGACAGTCAGCTTAAGTGCATCTGAAGATATTTCGGGGGTAGCAACAATAGAATATAGTCTGGACGGCGGGGTCACATGGCAAAGCTATACGTCGGCAGTGGCATTTAATCAAGACGGCAAATATATACTCAGCTACCGTTCGACAGATAATACTGGGAATGTCGAAGCGTCGAAAACAATAAGCTTTAATCTGGATTCGACCGCGCCGACAATTACCGTATCCGGCTTAGTGTACGGTCCGTTAAGTGAAGTCGGAGTTATTACGCCAGACATTACGCTCAACGATAATTTTTCTGGTGTTGACAACACTAAGACTACAGTTACGCTGGATACGTACGGGGTACAGCAAGGTGCAACAATTGCTCTGTACACGTTGCCGCTCGGTTCGCATACGTATACCGTCACGTCAAGTGATTTGGCAGGAAACGTGGGCAGCACATCTGTGGCGTTCCAGATAACGGCAAGTATCCAATCCATTCAAGGGTTAGTAACGCTTTTTACCACAAAACAGTGGATAGACAGCGCAGGTATTTCCAATAGCTTGCAACGCAAATTGGCTGCTAACAAACTTGCGGATTTTGTGAGCGAGGTTCAGGCGCAAAGCGGCAAACATATTACTGTGGAAGCTGCAAGTTACTTGCTTCGGGATGCCTATTATTTGCTTTCCCAACACTAAAGAAGAAATATTCCCATTTCATTTAAACCTAACCTGATGCAATTCGCTCGAACGACGTTGGAAACATCAAACGAAATGAACATTAGGATTTCAGATCCAACACTAACATTGAGATCAACCGCAGCGCAAGTGATGCGATCCATCTAGGTAACGGTGACGAAGTCCAGTCCGAGCATCAAGGTGACGGTTCACGGAGTGGATCATTGTGCAAAACGTTCAACGCGGAGAGAAATTTAGATTCTCTCTTCTTTCCATTCTTGAATAAATTTGTTGCTCTGATTTACATTTCAATTTCTACTGAAAGGGGCATTAAGATGAAACGACCGAACCTACTCTTTGTATTTCCCGACCAATGGCGCAAGAATGCGGTAGGAATGAGAAACGATGATCCAGTCTATACTCCCCATATCGACAAGTTTGCTGCACAAAGTGTCGACTTGACCAACGCAATCAGCTGCTTTCCGCTTTGTTCACCTAACCGATCGGCGATGCTGACCGGGCGGTTTCCTTTATCAACGGGAGTCACAACGAACTGCAAGCTTGGCCTTCAAGTGAAACTGAACGACGATGAAGTAACAATCGGTAATATCTTGAAAAAGGAAGGATACCGCACCGGGTATATCGGTAAATGGCATCTTGATTTGCCAGAAACGTCGATAGATCCTGAACCCATATCTGGGGCCGTTCATTGGGATGCATATGTACCACCTGGTCCACGGCGTTTCGGGTTTGATTTCTGGTATTCGTACAACGCCTATGATCGACATATGTCACCTCATTATTGGGGAGATTCGCATGAAAAGCTCGAGCCGAACGAATGGTCAACGAAACATGAAACCGATGTTGCCATTCGCTTTATCAAAGAGGAGGAGCATAACCAACCATTCTGCCTATTCGTATCTTGGAACCCGCCTCACCAGCCGTTCGAAGAAGTACCGGATGCATACAAGGCTCTATATGCGGATAAGCCCATTCATGTTCGGTCAAATGTGAACGAGGATGGCATAGAGCAAACAAACTTGCATATGCGCGAATATTTTGCTGCAGTGACTGGGACTGACCAAGAGTTCGGCAGACTTATGGCTGCTTTGGACGAGACAGGACTCACGGAAGATACCATCGTCGTGCTGACATCTGATCACGGAGAGACGATGGGTGCGCATGGATGGCTGGAGCACAAAAATATTTGGTATGAAGAATCCATAGGGGTTCCATGCTTTATCCGGTATCCTCGTACTTTGGTTTCGCATTCAGATTCGCTGCTTTTTAACAGCACAGATCTTGTCCCTACACTGCTTGGCTTGATGGGAGTAGCTGTTCCCGCGTATGTCCAAGGCACTGATTATTCAAGGGTTCTTTGCGGTGAGAGTGGCAAAAGGCCAGTTTCGGCTTTTATTTGTCATTATCCAGGCGATGTGAATTTACACAAGAAGGCGAAGGCGGAAGGCTGGGATATCAACGCATACGGATGGAGAGGTGTGAGAACGATTCGTTACACTTACGTTGCGCAAAGAAAAGCGGTAGGCGATGGCCGGTTGACACGCTTGTTGTATGACAATGAAATGGATCCTTATCAGCTTTCACCGCTGGTTTATGAGGGGGCTCCAAAGAATACTATTGCATTAGAGCTGGAAAAAGAACTTGTATCTTGGCTTCTAAAAGTTGGCGACAATTTTTCGTTAAACTAATTTGCTTCAAATATCGGATGGATAAAAATGTAAAATAAAACTTCGCGTATTGGATTAATTCCAATGGACAGGCCGGATCAAATTAGCCCCAAATGGAGGTATTTCGCAATGGAAAACCAGACACATCTGACTGGCCCGCTTGTTAGCGATTATGAATTTTTTACCAATTCAATCGATATGAACTTGCCGGGACTTGAAGATTTCAAGAAAGCAGTCGAATGCGAAGATTCCAAAAATATGCGCCGTTTATTTGCGGCGCATGTGCGGAAATCTTTGCGTCCTGACTTGTATTTTAGCATCCCGAATCATGAATTACAGAATGCGTTTTATTTGCCAGGTGAGACAATGGAAGAAATGGGCGAGCGCATTTTGTCTTTAAAGTTAGTCTCTAACGGTACGCCTCATCAGTTCACGGGGAAGGTGGATTGGTCCGTCAATCCCACGTTCAATCAATATAAAGAATGGACCTGGCAGCTAAATCGGCATTGGGATTGGGAAGTGTTGGCGAGGCTCTACCGGGGAACGGGGGCTGAGAGTTATGCTGAGGGACTTGTTAACCTGTTTACAAGCTGGGTCCGACAGGTAATCGTACCGGAGAATGAACCTGGATACGGATGGCGGACCATCGAGTGCGGTCTGCGCATGGGTAATGCCTGGCCATATGCCCTTCATGCCTGTTACCGCTCTCCTCATTTCACTGACGATGTGCTGGTAGATTGGTATAAGTCTCTGTGGGAACATGCTATATGGCTCCGATACAGGCATCGGGAAGGAAGCAACTGGCTGATTATGGAGATGAACGGACTAACCCACATCGGAGTGCTTTGTCCTGAATTCAAAGAAGCAAACAGTTGGCGAATTTATGCCCAGGAGAAGTTAATTAGGGAATTGAGCAGACAGCTATACCCAGGCGGATTTCAATACGAATTGAGTACGAATTATCATGAGGTTCTTATTCAGAATTATTTTCAAATCTGTCAACTTTACCGTGCTTATGGGATACCGCTTGCTCCCGAAATGGTTGACGGACTCGAGAATGCTTGCGCCATCCATGTCAAATTGATGATGCCGGGCGGTCTGTTGCCTGATGTAAACGATGGACGTTGGATGAAAGCATCGGCATTTGCTTCAATGCCTGAGGCGACGCGGTTGTACTCGCACCGGAAGGATTTCATTTGGGCCTACACGGAAGGGCGAGAAGGGGAACCTCCGGCGGAAACGTCCATCGCATTACCTTATAGCGGGTATTATGTAATGCGCAACGGCTGGGACAAGCAAGCTGTTTGGGCATTATTCGACGCGGGCCCATTCGGGAGAGCCCATCAGCACGAGGATAAACTTAACCTGCTGATCCATGCCTACGGAGAGCTACTGCTGACCGAAGGAGGCAATTACGCCTATGATGAATCTGAAATGAGGTGTTATGTGTTGTCTACTCGTGCTCACAACACGGTTCGCGTAGACGGGGCAGATCAAAATCGCAGAAGCGTCTATCAGTGGAAAGAGGATGACATCCATTTGCCAGCGAGTGCAGAATGGCGTTCCTCCGAAGATTATGATTATGTTCAAGGAACGTATGACGAGGGATACGGCGATCAGATGCAAATTAACGTAATGCACAGCCGCAGCGTACTGTTCTTGAAAAACCATCCGCTTATGTCTCCATGCTTTGTGGTGATCGACAAGCTGTCGCCTCAAGATGAAGAAACGCATGCGTATGAATTTATATGGCATCTGGCAAGCGAATCAGCGGTTGCACAAGGTTTAAAAAGTTTTACCTTAAATAAGGAAGGGCCGACGTTAATCCATATCGAACATGTGAGTAAGTACTATGTGATGGGCGGGGAAACGGTTCGGGCGCTCGATGATATCTCGTTAGAGATCGACCACGGGGAGTTCGTGGCGATTATGGGCCCGTCGGGGTCGGGCAAATCGACGATGATGAATATTATTGGCTGTTTGGATGTTGCGGATCATGGGGCTTATGTGCTGGATGGGGAAGCAATTAATCAGCTCAAGGATGCTCAGTTGGCTGAGATTAGAAATCGGAAGATTGGATTCGTTTTTCAGAGCTTTAACTTGCTGCCACGGCTCAATGCTTACGAAAATGTGGAACTGCCGTTGATTTATCGTGGGATGACGAGGAAGCAGCGTGAACCGCTTGTGATGCAAACTTTGGAAGCGGTGGATTTACTGGATCGGAGGAAACACTTTCCTTCGGAGCTATCCGGCGGACAGCAGCAACGCGTTGCGATTGCCCGGACTTTAGCCGGAGATCCGGCAATTATTCTGGCGGATGAGCCTACGGGAGCACTTGATTCGAAGACGGGCGCGGAGATTTTTGACATTTTCAAAAGGTTGAATTATCAGCGCAGGACGATCATTTTGATTACGCATGACCTGGCGATTGCGCAGCAGGCGAAGCGTGTTGTGCATTTTCGGGATGGGCGGTTGAGTGAAGTTGTATAGGTATAATAATAAAGACCGGGACTCCGAAAAATGGGGTGCCGGTATTATTGTTTTTCTGGCAATTGAGGTATCAGCAGGCTTATCAATTGCGCTGAACTATTGATACAAGGCTCCTTGAATACGTAGCAGTGTAAGCGAAATAGTCAGGTCCGGCGACCTTGCACTAATTACCTCCGTGTCTAGCTGTTCATGAAGCGCGCCCAATTGCTCGACACAGCCGACTCCGTCTATTGGGAGGCAAATGCATCGAATACAGCACCGTCGGAGACAGCTGTAATCTTCAGGAATGGATACAACTCATGGAAATCGAACGGTCAGAATCTCAGGTTGCAACTAATCGATAAGTAATGAACGTTATTACTGACTTCTGCAGTATGGAGTTGGTAGGGCAAGCCAGGCAGCCCACTTGGGTTTACTATCTAGTTAATATTGGGCTTAATAACGAGACTGTGTGCGGGGCTGGTCAAGCTGACTGACAACCACTCGTTTCACCCTTCTATAGATAAGGTTAGTGCATGAACCCTTCGAAACATCTAAAAAATGCAGGATTAGTGAAAAGTTTGTTGAAGTGTATTAGTCTATGGATAAAAAAGGGTGAAAAACTGATAAACAAACCTTGAGGTGGCGCCTAATGCGGTTTAAAAACAAAAAAAATCGAAGATATTTGCGTAAAATTTATCAGTGGATTGCATTAGCTATGCTATTGCCGCTAATTTCGTTTGCACTTATTGCATTTGTCAAAGTGGAGCAGGCTGTATTGGATAATGAGTATCAAGCGAACAAAAAAATATTGTACGAGGTAAAATATAATATTAACTTCATGGACGATATGATTGTTAATTCTATTTTATCTATGTACTATAACCCCGAAATTAGCCCATTGATATTTAATAATCATGTGGATTTTACAGAAATGCTAAATGAAATGAATAAAATCAAAACTTCGATCTTAAGTGTAAACCCTTTTATACAATCTATCTATTTGTATAACAGACATATCAAAACGTATTACACGACGCAAGCAGACTTGTTATTCAAAGATACCAATTTTGAAGCTTTGCTTCAATCCAAACAAGAATTACCAAAATTGAAACCTATACCGAGAAAAATCGAATACAACATAGAGAAAGATAAGAAAAGATATGAGAATGTGGTCACTTATTTAATGTATGACTTCAAGGATGAGCTAAATCAACCTGAGGGCGCTTTAATCGTAAACGCTAGTACCGAATGGCTTCTCAACAGTATTAAAGAGATTAATATGGTTGACGAAAAGCGGCATGATCAAATCATGATCCTTGACGATAATGGTGGAATTGTCGGGCATGAAATTGAAGAAAAAGGCACTTTGCAAGATTCTTTGAAAGCGATTTATCAACAGCACCATAGTGAACAAGCCTCTCCAGATAACACGGGATATTTTACAGAAGACATAAATGGCAAGAAGTATCTTATTACTTATACGTTTGTAGATAAAATGAATTGGACATTAGTGAAAGCACAACTATACGATGAAGTGTTTCAAAAAATCAGTACATTGAAATATACATTAATTGTGATTATCGTTGCTTTTATGATTCTGGCATTTATGGCTTCTATTTTTATTTCTCGGAAAATTTATAAACCGATTGATACTTTGGTAAAGCATGTCGTATCCAACGTAACTGAAATGGATCAATCCCATTCGAAGGACGAGATATCATATTTGAACAATGCGTACCAGTTTTCAATTGATCAATTAAACCAATACAAGCTTAATAAACAATCGGATCGTGAAATTCTGAAAACATACTTCTTAAGGAAATTGCTAATAGACAGCCAATCGGTTACTAAAGATGAGTTTGACAAAGCAGGATCTGAGTCAGGAATTGGCTTATCACAGGACGAACCCGGACTCGTTTGTATTGTGAAAATCGATAATCGTGCTCAATTTGAGGGGATGTTCAGTCCGTTTGATCGTGATCTTTGTACATTCGGCATCATTAACATTTCGCTGGAACTATTGTCTGAATGTTATCGGGTTGAAGTCGTTGAAATGAAAAATGATCATATGGCCTTTATTTTAAATATAGATGGGTCTGACAAAGAAACTATGGTTTTGGAAATAACCGCACTTTGGAATAAGGCACAATCGTATATAAGTCAATACTTCAAAGTATCTATTTCTATTTTTATTAGCGACCGTTGCGAAAATCTGCATGATTTGACCGACAAGTATGAGGTGGCTTTGAATAATTCAGTCTACCGTTTACTATTTGGCAAGTCTTGCGTTCTGACGAACAGGACCATTAAAGCCAATACAGACAATTCACAGGTTGGTTTTTCCGTTTCGTTGGAAAAGAAACTAGTCGATTCGCTAAAAAGCGGGAATGTCCTTTCGGCAGAAGAAACGCTGATTAAACTGTTTGATGAAATTGCCAAGTTGAACTACAATAACGTCTTTTTATCTATTATGGGTTTAGTCAATACGTTAAAACAGATGACAGAGGAAATTAACAGGAGTAGATTAGAACCTTTGCTAATCAATTACAACTTACTGTCCAACCAGCTATTCAGTATGGAAACATTGGATGAGCAGTACGACAACATTTTGCAAATTTGCAGAAGTATCGTAACCAAAGCGGAACGGACAGAGACCGATAAACATTCCATCATCAATAACACGGTTATCGAGTTAATTCAAGCCGATTATGCGAACCCAGCCTTGTGCCTACAGTATATCTCAGAAAAATTGAATGTATCTGCTAAGCAAATTAGTAAGATTTTCAATCAACAGTACGCTAGATCGGTTGCAGATTATATTAATGATGTAAGATTGGAAAAAGCGGCGGAATGGTTTGGAAGTTCCAATCGCAGTATTAAGGAAGTTCTCCAAAAAATCGGTGTGGAAAATGAGAGCTACTTTTACAAACTGTTTAAAAAGAAATACGGCGTTACGCCGAAGGAATATATTTTAAATAAACATGTACAGGGAACTAGGCAAGTGAACTAAATAAGATTTTTAAAGAGGCCCTTTAGTGTACTTGAACGATAAGTACAATAAAGGGCCGTTTTTACAATGAAAAATGCAATGAAATGCTCTTTTTACACTAGGATTTTGTGAACTGGTTAAAGTAAGATGTGGTCAAGAAGAGAGAGAGGGGGGGATATTAATGTTGGTTAAAACGTATGCGCATCAACCCAGGTGGGAGCAGAAAACTATTAAATAAAGGAGGAAGGTAAATTCAATGGGCAAATTTTTAAAGAAAATTACATCAATAGCATTGGCTTCAGCAATGGTAATGACGACATTTACATTTGCCAATACAATAGTAAGCGCAAGAGAGGTAAACGTTCAATCTCAACGGAATGTAATGGAAATAATTTATGTTTCTACAAACGGTAATGACACTTCCGGTGACGGTTCACAGGCCAATCCGTTTGCTACTTTACAAAGGGCGCAACAAGCAGTGCAACAAATTAATCAAAACATGACAGGCAATATCATAGTTAGCATTGCGCCAGGCGACTATTACATGCCAAGTACTCTTAACCTTACGTCGCAAGATTCCGGCACAAACGGCTACAACATTGTCTATGAAAGCTCGGGCGGAATTGGCGCTGCAAAGCTTTATGGTGGTATACCTGTTGATTCGAACGGCTGGACACAAGCCGCCCAAAGCGACGTTACCAACTACGGTATGCTAACAAGCATGGTAGGTAAGGTGTGGAAGGTTCAACTGAACAAAGCGGACTATCCCACAACATTCAGCGGTCTGAATTCATCGGCTTTTAATACATTATATGTCAATGATGCGCGGGCAACTTCGGCAAGAACGCCAAACCTTATTCCTCAGGCTGGATTCCCCGAAGCCAAGGATACCTATAACCGCGTAGCCGGAAGTTCCAATGGCACTAATATTCAAATCAATAAGAGTGATTTAACTGCAGATCAGATCAACGGATTGCAGCTAGCGCAGCAAAACGGTGAGGAAGTTGCCCAAGTGTTCACTTGGGACGGCGGTACCGGTGGTGTTAACGGTACGTGGGACTGGTTTACCGATACGGAACCTGTTGCAAGTGTAACCGTTGGTACCTCAACAATTACACTGAACCAGCCACAAGCAAATGTTTCGGATTTCTATAACAGATACCAATATAGAGTAAAATATACAGTAAGTAACGGTTCGAGATATTTCCTGCAACATAACCTCTCGTTCCTTGACACACCGGGCGAATACCATTATGACAAAACAACAGGCGTACTTTACTACTATCCGGCCGATGGAACGATGACAAATAAAACCGTTGTCACGCCAACCATGCAAACTGTCATCAATCTGCAGGGTACACCGAAGGCAAACCCCGGTGATCAACCCAATCCGACGCTGCAAGTACACAACATTGTTTTTGATGGTCTTGCCGTAAAGGACACAGAGTTTAGTGACTATTACAGCTATACATATAACTATGGTGATGCTAATGGTGGCATTGGTCAATTCCCGCCGGTAGCATTGAAGCCGGGCGTAACTCTGCCGGCATATGCTGAATCTGCCGAACGTCCGGCTTTCCAAGTTGGCAGTATTACGATGCAAGGCACCAACAACATAACAATCAAAAACAGTGACATAAAAAATGCTGGTATATATGGCATCTTTATGCTCGGTGACAATCAGTACAACACGATTGATAACACCACGGTTGAGCACACCGGTAACGGGGGGATTTCCATCGACGGCGGATATCCTGGCGTCGGCAAATATTCCAACCATCATACGATTAACAATGTTCTTATCCATGACGTCGGTCAGCTTGTAGGTCATGGGGTTGGTCTTACCGTTATGAGTTGTGGTCAGAGCACATTTAGTCACTTAGAGATTCATAATTCGCCCAAACGCGCAATGCTTATTCTTGGTGGTTACCCTCGCGGAGGGCAAAGTGCAAACCCGAATTTCGATAACGTAAGAGATAACTATACTGTCGGCAATCATTTCTCATACATCTACGTGCACCACACACATCAAGATGCAGGCGAAGATAGCGCTGTATTCATGTCCTGGCTTACTGCCGGAGGCGGACAATGGTATTCTTCGGGTACCCAGCACGGATCAAATGATGTTAACCATCTAACAACGAACCTGTCACAAATTGATACTTCAGTTGATCGTTATAATTATATGGATCAAGTGCTTATCTCTGATATAGGTACTGCGGCTTCTGTACATGAAAAAAATTCGGTTGGCGGATTGGATACTGCTATGGGCGCAACCGGGTTTGTTTTTTCAAACATTCAAGCACTGAACACGCAAAGTCACTCATTGGCCATTCGTCCTGGCAGCTATGGTGATATGTACATTTTCCAAAATACCACAAACAATGTCGACAGCGTAACTAGCGTGAAGTCGTTTGACCCGTCAAAAATGCAATACGGTTTAATTGGTTTAACGCCGTCCTTCCCGACTGAATTGCTCGGAGCGAATAGACACGTCTACCAACAAACAATACCGTCAAATGTATATTTTTCGGATACGTTTAACTCAGATACACTTGACATGACAAAGTGGGTAGTAGAAAAAGGCAATGTAGATATGTCTATGGGCATATTGGCAAATCCGACCGACCCGCGGCTTGGTATACGCTCGCTTCCAATTTATACACCACTTAATCCGAGCGGTGTTGTTGTCAGTCGTCCCTTTGCACAGCCACTCAATAAGGTTGTAACTGTCAAGTTTTTTGACAGACATAAAGATTATTTCTTGGGAGACACGCCAACAACCTCACCGCCGGATCCAATTTTAGCGCATATGTACTTGCGTGCCGATGATGGCAAAAACATATTGGCAATTGGCGCTAACGGTAATGTGTCGAAAGATTTCTATACCATTCAAAAGGGCAATCAGTCGATTGTAACTAATGTGCGCCGTGATTTCGGTTGGCGTACCCTTACGATGGACTATTCCTCCGGAACGAATGTAAAGATATCTATAGACAATCAGCAAGTTGCTGATTACACCTCAGCAGACGGTGTCACCACTGCATTCACATACGCTGGTATGGGGGACTGGGGAACAAGTTGGCCGGATGGAAAATCGGTCGGCAGTTCGACAGATTTCAGCGACTTTTACATCCATGGTGGCCAGGACGCTCAGCCAGTTCAACCTCTTATAACCGTTCCGCCAACAGCAATGCCGACTCAGATCTACTCTGAGAATTTCAGTCAATACTTGATTGGCAGCACGGTTAGACCGACTGGCTGGGTAGACAGCAGAGACGGTTCTTCAAATGCCAAGTCCTCCTATAAAATCGTGCAAGGCGCAACAGTCGGCCAAGCCGTGCAGATCACAAATCCGGACAATGTTGTATTCTATGGTTTGGGTAATTCATCACTGACAAATTACACATTGACTTTCCAAATGAAGTTTGTGTCATGGTCGGGCAATTCTAACGGCACATACGCAAATTTTGGCCCATCCGTCTATGTCAGTAGCAATAGTGGAGGGAATGTATCCCGTTATGAGCTCAGGTATAATTATCCGAATCTCTCGAATGGTCAATGGGTTATTTACCAAAGAGGCGGTAACCCCACCGACAACAATTTAGTAACCAATATCCAAATGCCTGCCGGCTTTGATATGAGTAACTGGAACACTTACAAAATTGTAGCGGGAAATGGTGGTATCACATACTACGTCAATGGCACTCAAGTTGCACAAGTATCCAATCCTAGCAATGCTTTTGGTGGCTTTGGCTTTGGCGGATATGATGCTACGTTTAATGTGGCAGACATTAGCCTTGTTCAGAATCCTGTTAATCCTCCACAGACGAACCTATCATCCGGCACGTATAGCAACCCGCAAAGCGTAACCATTACACCGGCAAATTCAAGCGATTCTGTGTATTACACCACAGATGGTTCCGACCCGGCTATTTCTGGAACACTTTATTCTGGAAATCCGATTAACATCAATTCCAGCTGTATCCTCAAAGTTGTAGAGGTGAATGCAGGGGTATACAGCGAGACAGTCGGGTATAATTACACGATAAGCGGAACAACGGCCGTGGAGACGGCAGTGGGTGTAAACAAACAACCGCTTCGTGATGCAATTGCCAATGCAATGTCGGTTACACAAGGAAACTACTCAACGACAAGTTGGGATGCTTTTATGTCTGCAATAGCTGGTGCCAATTCGGTGTTCAAAAACAACAGTGCAACCGGCTCCGATGTAATAAACACCATTGTCGGGTTGCAAACAGCCAGGGCTAAACTTATACCTACATTCTCGAGCGGCACTAATACTCTTTATTCAGAGAACTTCAGCGGGTACACAGTAGGCAGCACCTCAGCACCAACTGGCTGGTCGAACAACAGGACCGGCACCCCGAGCCTTGCACCTGTTTACAACCTTGTTTCCGACACAACAGACCCGAACAATGCAAGCGGTAAGGCATTGGATATTAAAATACCGGATACCATTGCCTACACCAATTTAGGCAACTCGTCGTGGACGAATTACACAGCCACCGCGAATATCAAATTTATTGGCTGGGGATCTAATCCAGGTTCAGCGGCATACGCAAACTTCGCCCCCCTTTCTGTCTATGTAAGTGCCATTAGCGGCGGAAATGTTAGCCGCTACGAGCTTAGGTATGTTTACAATAATCTAACAAACGGTTCATGGATTATCTATCAACGCAATAATAGTGGTTCACCAGCCGATAAAACGCTTGTGAGCAACATTCAAATGCCGTCCGAGTTCGATATGAACAACTGGAATTCTTACAAAGCTGTCGCCAGCACATCGTCTATCACTTTCTACGTTAACGGTACACAGGTGGCGCAGGTGCCAAATCCATCAAACGCTTTTGGAGGTGTTGGCTTTGGCGGAATTGACAACGAATTCCGCATTAACAACCTAACTGTAGCTTCCAATGCTTCGTCAGTGGCGTCGCCCGTGTTAGATACTGCCGCCGGAATATACGCAAATCCGGTTACTGTGAATGTAACACCAGGCACCTCTGGCGACAGTGTTTACTATACGCTGGATGGCTCCGACCCAACAATAAACGGAATGCTGTATACGGGTCCCATAGCCATCAATAACAGTCGTACATTGAAAATGGTTGAAGTGAATAGCAGTGGGTATTCTTCTTCTGTTTCCTCACATGCCTACACAATCACTCAACCTGCCGCTGCCACTCCAATGGTGGTTGTAAATCCGCGGTCACAGACTGTAACCGATCCTCAGTCAGTATCATTCGGTACAATGGCATACGCTTCTGATGGTGGAAATCTCACTTATCAGTGGCAGGTTTCAACCAATAACGGTACAACATGGAGCAACATCAGTGGCGCGACAAGCAGCACGTATACAACTGCTTCACCGGTAACAGTTGCTAACGATGGTACAAAGTATCAGTGCTTGATCACAAACACAAATGACTCACTCATGTCGGCAATCTATCCAACACCCGCCGCAATCTTGAATGTCGTAGAGATGCCAACGAATGCGAATTCTTTAACTATCTCAGCAAAGAGCGTAACCCCTCCCGATAGTGTCAGCAATGGAACTAACGGGCCTACAGGTACCGCATCCGTGACATTCACTGCTACTCAAGCTGGCACCTATTACTATAAAGTAGTGTACAGCGGGGCCGCACAACCAACGATTTCCACATCTGGAGCCGGAGTAACCAGTAATGTAGGCGATAATACCATCAGTATTCCAAATCTCGCACCGTATGTGCCATATACGGTCTATGTCCAAGAGAAGGATTCGAACGGCAATCTAAGTAACATTCTCAAAATGGATATTAGGAGTGGCACACCTATTCTTCGTTTTTCAACATCTGGAAACGGTACTGTAACCCAAGGCAGTGAGGGCAGTTATCTTTCGGGTACGGCAATGCCCGTTGTTGCAACTCCGGCTGCAGGGTCATACTTCCTTAATTGGACTGCATCCAATGTAGGGGTGTTTGCTGATGCGAACAGCACATCAACTGAATTCGCCACATCGTTCTATGATAATACCGTAACAGCAAACTTCTACAATGTGTCGAACTTTAATGCATCGACTACTAGCATAGTAAACGGCGGAACAAACACCGACCTAACTATTGATGTTGAGGGCACAAATTTAAACAATCCCGGTGCTGCCGTTGGCATGTACGTGTTAGTGAATGGCCAAAGTTATGTTGTAACAGCGGGTACGCAAACTGTAAATGTTTTAGCTCCTTCAAGCGGTGATAATATGATAGTTCAGCTTTATGACCAGAATGGCAACCTGCTCGGATCCACATCGATTATGATTGAATCCGACCAGATAGACGTCGCATTGGATAAAGCGAATCTTACTATCGGTTACGCTGAGGGTGACAGCGAAGTAGGTGTAACGAAAAACGTTCATTTGGTAACGAGCGGTGCGAACGGGACAATAATTACATGGAGCAGTGACGCTACATCTGTCATCGACGCAAACGGTAAGGTAACCCGCCCGTTATCGTCCGATGCGACTGTAAGGCTATCAGCAACGATCACAAAAGGTACTTTCTCGGACACAAGGACGTTCGTACTTAACGTATTAAAGGGGGTTCCTCTGGTCGACGCCGTGTTGTCTGCAGACATTACAGCACCAACCAATAGGGACGTAAC
>NZ_WHOA01000215.1 GCF_013141715.1 Paenibacillus phytorum
TCCACGTTACTTCAATGATTATTGGGATTATACCTACTCCAGCATTTCATTATTAATCCTCACATGCCCAGAAACGATTTCCGTATGGGTCATAGAACATCATGACTCTGCCAGGACCGCCAATGCAAGAATATCTCCCACAGTAACGCCGCTGCGAATCAAATCGGATTGCAGCTGCTCGATGTTATCCGTTGTAAATTGTATAGAATAATGTGGATTCAGCTTAACGTTTCCTGTGTACCATATACTGTTCTCGTCCTCTTCTTCACCGAAAAGTAAGATTTCTTGTCCGTTTGCTAGTTTAAGGCTGGTAATGCCCATCTTCCAAATGAGCTCAAATCCTAGAACTTTCACATACCAATCAATTGCTTTTTCGTATTCTTCAAAATTCCCCGATTTAGTAACCGGAATACCCAAGACAATATCTTTCACCACCTTACTCATTAGAGTTCCTCCCTCGAATATTTAGATTCTGCTTTCATATCAATTTTGGCAAATTACCCCATTTTGCATTAACGAATGTATGTTCTCTTGTAAAGCTAAGCTTTAAAGATAATTATCACGTATAACTGCCCTTAAGCTGAAAAAGGCAGCCGATCTAATCTGGCCGACTGCCCTCCACTATTGTCTATTGAGCTCTCGTTCCCCGCTAGGTCAATGAGCAGACTTATCTATGTATCCATGGATAAACGACATCCAAAGACCTCCGTGAAGCGCGTTCAATGTACGCACAAATTCACAGACTCTGACTGAAGCTCCTCTAATATAGGTACGTCAATACTCAACTTCAATTCCTCACACATACCAATAGTTCCGAATTTTTGTACAAGTTTTGCATTACATAAATAAAAATCATTATGCAATTCTTTGTAGAAATTCGTCTCTTTCCTTAATCGTTCTTTTAATCCGCTATAATACATAAATGTCGCCCACATTTCATCTGCAACCAAATGTGTTAAGTATCCAATATAGAATGGATCAGTGAACTTTTCATGGTACTTTGCAATAAATCGTCCATACTCAGATGGAGCGCCGTCAGAGAACGTATATCTATTCCCTTTAAAGTGGGTCTCTCCCTTAACTTCATCACCATCAGGAGCAATAGAACCTAATAAAAAACGACCTTTATCAACAATATTTATTTCTTTGCCAACACGGTCTGCTATAAACAAATGCATCATGCGAGAGCCCATTTAAATCCCTCATCCCACAAAAAATTTCCACAATAATACATTTCGATATGAAACTATTATTTCCTTTTTAAAGTTCATATTGAACTATCCTGCCCGTCCCTCGGTATTAAGGGGTTATCTCTCATATACTTACTCATTCGCAGGATTTCGTCGCCTTGGAATACGGTTGTCGTTCGAATAGCAAGCTCATTAGACATCATTAGACACCGTTGTTTCGATTTTGGGCATGCGGGAACAGAAGAAGCGTGTGGAACATTTCTCCAAGTCTTATTCTTCTGCACGCATACTCCACAATTTCCTCGGGGGTTCACCATCCCAAGACTCTACGGGTCTATGCCCTTACATTCCTTCGTTACACCTGACCAAGGCGTGGAGACCGATAACGTTTAGCTGACGGGTCTGAGCCCTTATTGGGCAGGAACTCGGTCCTCCGTGCTTTCTTTGTATAATCCTGCGAATGAGTCAATATACGTGATTGTTTTAATCAGTCTTAGGCAGCATGAATGCAGATAGGAGCAGCTTTTTCAGGAGAAAACGCTTCTCCCCTTTGAACAATGCCGACGATGATTCGTGCCAATTTTCCAAGCAGTTTAAATACCGACTGTTGCTTTTTCATTTGCTTAAATTGAACATTATTCTCATGCAGCTGACGGAACACAGGATGATTTCCTACGAGCCCTAGCGTAGCCAGTTACAGATATTTTCGCATCGTAGCATCGCCCCTTTTAGAAAGCACGATCTGTCCCTTACGTTTCCCCGAAGTGCTTTCGGCTAGGTTTAAGCCTGCCTTACGCAATAATTGACTCCCATGGGCATACTGACTTAGGTCACCTGCACCTGATAGAATGGCTGCAATGCAGATTGTGCCAAGGCCGATAGATCGAAGATGATCAGCCATAGGAATTTCGCTGAGCAACACTTCTATATCTTTTTCAATTCTCTCTAGTATCTCAACAATCCGTTCGAACTCTTGTAATAGCCATCGTAAATCCTGCTTCGCTTCATTTAGCGCAGTCGTTTCGCCTATACTGTTCTTATCTTGAGCGATGATCTGCGCTGCCTTCTGCATGCCAGTGGAGCCACCAGCTCGCTTCATATGCTCTCTCCATCCCGTGATCACCTCTGATACGGATAGAGACTCTATATCCTGCGGAGAAGGAAATTTCTTAAGAGTAGCTAAGGAACGTTTGCATGTCCAGTCTTTGAACACTGTGAAATACTCAGGAAAACGAATGTCTAACCATCTAATGATCCGATTCTGCAGTCGTACACTATTCGTCACCCAAAATTCCCGGTCACTCATAATCGTTTTCAACCTCTGAAAAACGATAGCCTGTCG
>NZ_WHOA01000216.1 GCF_013141715.1 Paenibacillus phytorum
TCGATATCTTCATAAATTTTAAGCCCGAGATAATAAGGATTTAAGGTATGACGGGACGGAACCACGACCGAGGAGTTGTGCTTGGAGTACTCAATCGTCTCCTCTTCAGTCAAATCCAGCTCGCGCAGTATGTGTTGATGCCAGTACGAAGCCGAGCCTTCGTTGAGCTAAGGTGCTTATCTTTCAATAAAATCATTGGAAATGGATATTTTCGATGGACTTAATTCCTAGTCATCCAGAACTTTTCCATGGTATAATTATCCTGTTGTTAATGTGTAAGTAAAATGGAGGATAGGAATGAAAATTAAAAATATACTTGTAACTAAATTATTTGGTGAATTTGATCACGAAATACCATTGAATATCGAGGAACACATTACATTAATTCATGGTCCAAATGGATTAGGTAAAACTACCCTGTTAAATATGATTCACAATTTCTTTACTCACAATTTTTTGAAACTTTCTACGATTCCTTTTAGTGAATTTATTGTTCATTTTGATGATGATTCAAGTGTTTCTGTAATTAATAAACCCGTTGAAGATATAAAAAAGAACGATAATAACTCGCTTTTAATTGTTTACAAGCCCTATAAAGGTAAATATAAAAATTACAAACCTACATTTGAAGAAGATAATAATAGTTTCTCAGTTCCCATTCAAATGATAAGTGATATTATCCCAGGTCTTGATCGAATTGGAGCAAGACTTTGGAGGTACCTTCCCACAGGGGATATACTTAGTTTCAATGATGTAATAAATAAATTTAGTGACTTTCTACCTAATAATTTTATTAGGCAAAATAATATTCCGGAATGGTTAGTTGAAATAAAAAAATTTAATCCAATTCAATTTATTAAGACTGAAAGATTAATTCTAAATAATCGTGAGTTGGAAAATGTAAGGAGATCACAAGAACAACTCTCTGAGCATTCTGTTACAGTTTATGCAAATGAACTTGCTAGAGAAATCAAATCAAAACTTGCTGACTATGGTACACTATCTCAATCATTAGATCGTACATTCCCTACGAGGCTAGTTAGATTAAAAAACAATGAAGAGCTAAACAATGAAAAGTTATTAAATAAATTAGATGAACTAGAAACTAAGAGGAAGAAATTAATAAAATTAGGATTACTTGATAACAACTCGGATCTCGAATTTCAAGTAAGTAATGAAGAAATAGATGATCGTACACGCAGTGTATTATCGATCTATGTAAGTGATACGGAACAAAAATTAAACGTGTTTAACGATCTAGCCTCAAGAATAGATTTGCTTAAAAAAATAATTAAAGCACGTTTTCGTCATAAAGAAATGATAATTGATAAAGTAAAAGGAATTACATTTGTTACATCGCGTGGTGAAAGTCTTCATCCAATGAGCTTATCATCTGGCGAACAACATCAAATTGTTCTTTTGTATGAACTATTATTTAAAATTACTGAAAGCTCTTTAATATTAATTGACGAACCCGAACTGTCTTTGCATGTTGCTTGGCAAGTCCAATTTTTAAGGGATTTAGAAGAGATAACAAAAGTCGTTCCTTTCGATGTATTGATTGCAACTCATTCTCCTCAAATTATTAATGATCGCTGGGATCTTACAGTCGCATTAGAAGAAGATGAACTTGAAGAGCTAATATATGATGATAACAATTATGGGGATAACTTGGATAGGTTTATGGAGGATGTCTTTAAATGAAGTCATACCTAAATGGTTACACACTAGGGAATCAAATATTGATGATGAAAGGCAAAAAAAAGGGAATGTCTTTCTTAGTAGTTGAAGGGCGAACTGATTCATTTGGTTATTATTGGCTAATTAATAGAGAGAAATGCTTTCCAATAGCAGCTCATAGCAAAATTAATGTAATTGATACGATTAGATTTCTGGAAGTAAAAAATGCAGATGGAGTATTAGGTATTATTGACTCTGACTTTTGGAATCTTGAAAATGTTGCATTAAATAGTAATAATCTTGCCAAAACAGACACACATGACATTGAAACAATAGTTCTTAGTACACCTGCATTAGAAAAGCTTTTGTTGTTTTATGGTGACATAGATAAGATCCCATCAATTGAGAATGTAACTAATAAATTATTGGAGGCTGGAAAGCCTTTAGGATATTTGAGATGGGTTTCATCTAAGAGAAACATGAATCTTAATTTTAAAGGCCTTGATTTTAATTGTTTTGTTGATGATGAAACTTTAAATGTTAATCTTGAAAACATGATTTCAGCAGTGATAAATAATACACAAAAGTGTAAATTGAAATTAGACGATCTAAAAAAAATTGTTGAGTTTGGTCTTAAAAATTCTACACATAGTCCATGGCAAGTCTGTTGTGGACATGATTTGGTTGAAGTTCTCTGTATAAGTCTTAGTAAATTATTTGGATCATTTGGAACACCTGCAAAAAATAATACAGTTTCAAAATGGTTATTACTAGCTTATGAAAGTGCATATTTTGAAAAAACTGGTCTATATTCTTCCATTCTAGATTGGGAAGCTAGAAACACACCTTACATAATCTTATCTGACCAATATAAAAATCAGTTATCAAAAAAATTAGTGAGTCAAATTTCCTGAAATTGTAATTAAATAGAGATCTTGATTTACAAATAGATTTAAAAGAAGGCTGCCTTAGGGCAGTCTTTGTTGTGTTAATGGGAAATGATCCTGAATTACGAAAGCCTTTAAAATTAGCTTTAATATTAGATGATCAGAATGAGCTACGATTAAGTATATGTTTAAAAAGAGAAAGAGGAAGGAGACGAAACAGCTTAATCTAATTGCCGAAAAGAATGTATTTTTTGGAAATAAGTGTCTTTCAACTCGACTTTAGTCGGTGGGCGAAAGTTTACCATCCCGATTCGTATAAGGCGTAAAAACAAAGCCCCTACCTGGTCAAAAAGAACCATATAAAGGCTTTTGTCCATCAGTATTATTCAGTATCTTCTAATAACCAGTCAGAGGGAATTAATGCTCTTCCATTTCGCCATGGTTCTTCTATTAGAGCTTCCTGGAACTCTGGAATATCAATATTAGCATGATCCAAAACAATAATCTGGAGTTTACTCTGGAGCTCATTACAAACGGAGAACAACAAGTTAAACAACCGTGAAACAGCTAAACGATCCTCGTCCGTTAGTTCCTCATCAAGCCCTTCCATCACAGAGTATTTATCCGGGGGGAAGTATACTTGGGTTGGCTGGTCAAGGATAATGAATGAAGGAATTGGGCGTGCTCTTTGAATGAAATACTTATGCAATGCTAAATGGGAAACCAGATGACAACCTAACCAATTCTCGCCACTGCCCATTCTATACATGGGAATGGGTCTTTCTTCTTGGTCCGCAATTACGGTTAGGTTTTTTAGGTCCAACCGATAAGGGGACTCAGAATGTTCCAATTGTAGTTCCTCAGCCCATTTGGTCATGTAGGTGGATATTCTGCTAAGGGCAGAAGTGAGTAATTCATCTTTCTTGTCCTTATCCAACTCTTGTTCCAACACCTTAATTCTGTCTACTAATTGTGCAATTTGACCACTAAGTCCTTTATCCTCATGAACTTCATGATAATGTTCTAAAAACATACTAATTCTGCCGACAACTCTGGCGATCCTTGTGTTGATCTCCTTTATGTCATCGGCGATTTGCTGTTCCATCACAAGGGAATTGATGGAACTTGTAATGGTTTGCAATTCTTCCTTCAGTGAATTCTGCTCCTGAGTTAATTGGCTTAGAAATTCACGTAGTTTAGGTCGTTCGCGTTCGACAGAAATAAGATTGTTCTTAAGATTCAATAGGGATGAATTTATAAGATCAACAGTCGGCACTGAATTCTCCATTCTTGAAGTACATAAAGGACAATGTTCACGACCATCACCTTCACTGGGGAAAAGATGTACCGATTCCAACCTTAAACGCTGTTGGTTTGCTTGATGTGTATATCCTATTGCTTCGGATGCAAAGGCTTGAGCGGAACTAATTTGATCATTTACTTGAGCAATTTGTTCGATAATCCCGCGTCGATCAGATTGTAATTTTTGGGAATGATTTGTTTCGAATAGGGGAGCATCATAGGGTTTCCACTTTAGGGCTTCTCTTAAATAACTTAGAATAGCTTCCGAGTTGTCGGAGGATATTTTTTCGTCTAATAACCCAACCTGCTTGGCTTCTTCAAATAGACTAATCGCTGAAGCGCTTGAATTACCGGCTATCAGGATTGCTTCGTCCATTCTTTTCTTTAGAAGTTTGAGCTGACGCTTCGTCTGACGTAATTCCTGTTCAAGTCTAAGTTGATCTTCACGAATCACCCCCAAGAAATAAGGAAGAGTGTCCTTTATTGCTTGCGGTATAAAAGGTTCGTTTTGCCTGTGAAAAAGGGTGGACTCGTTCGCGATTACGCTTTGTTTCTGAAAGAGAAACGTTCTAGTATGTTTGAAATTCGCTTCTATTGAGTCACGGGATTCCCCTACGGAAGGAATATGCAAATTAGCAGATATACCAATGAGGTTGCCTAAGTATTCGACCAAGCTATCATCATTACTGTTGGTCTTAATCTTATCAAGATCGGGAAATTGCAAATCCGTACCTACTTCGAAATGGATCTGACTCTGGCTAACGGCATTTCCTTCTGGTGCCTTCTTGACGATAATAATTTCATGCTCTTTGTGTTTTAGTTTAACACCAAAGAAAACAACATGATTACGAATTACACCTTCGGGTACCCTGAACTCAGATCTACCTAAACAATACTCAATGATCTCAATTATCGCTGACTTACCTACCTTAGATTTCCCGGTAATAATGTTTACTTTGCCTAGTGTAAACTGAACAGTTCTCATTTTTCCAGTTTTATGATACAAAACGATACTCTTGATTTGTATGCTCATGGACGAATCCCCCATAATGTAAAAATTGTCGAGCTTGATGAATTAGACAACCAACGACCTAAAAACCTGCATTTTTTGATGATCTCATTGATCTCATCAGGAATTGTTTGTCTGATATATCTCTTTGTATTTGTCTTAAAACATCCGTTTACTTGTTCCAGATAGCCTTTATTCATAAGGAATATCATCGATTCTCGAGTGAACGGGATCATCTCATTTACACGATGAGCAAATCCGATCCTTACATCGGGACAGCTTTGTAACCAAGGTTGTAATTGAGTGCGTACAGTAGAGGGGAGCTGCTCCCGTGTGCTAGAATGCAAAACAATTGGAAGTAACAAAAACATTAGTTCAAGGGGCACACCTGAGCCGGTTTCGTTTTCATAAGACTTTACAAACTCTTTTAGTAACATTCCACAAAATGCAGGATTAAGAAGGTTTGCTACCTCTGTTGGGCGTTGGAGCCATGTATTCATCCGGTGGCACCTTCTTGATTATCTGAGTCAGCCCGCTGAAGCAAATCTTTGTAATGGGGGTGCCACCCGAGAGATAAATTCTTCTTATCGGCTAGGATATGGAAACTACCTTTCATTACATAGGGCTCTGTACAACTTGTCCTTATATTTAAATGGGAAATCCTCATGAGTTGATCATATAGTTGCTGTCCTTTCGGTATCAACTCATGATTTGTTTGACCATCAATGCCAGACTCGTTTAATATTTCAAAATATTCTTCCCATGCTTCGTGTAATCGTTTTTCATATCGTTCTAACTCACTTAAACTTACCAGGAGATCGGATACCCATCTTGACCTTTGCATAAATGCCCTATAGTAGTCCCTTAAGGCAAATTCAATTCGCTTTTCACTTAGGGATAT
>NZ_WHOA01000217.1 GCF_013141715.1 Paenibacillus phytorum
TCGTCCTCACCCAAATGGATAGTTGAAAGGATATTAGCCGGAATACAGAATAAGCAATGGGATTAACTGGCGTTACGCTAACGGATAACGATAGTTCAATCACGATATGACGGCAGCCGGCACACGATCGGCTGCCGTTGTCAATTGAAGTAACGGGCAGTTTAATTCAGTAAGTATTGATAATTTATGAATGTTAAATCCAACAAATATATGGTAAAATATGGGTGAAAGGATGTGGTTAGAAATGATAAAGAAATTTTTCATTAGTTCTGTTGGGATTGCATTGTTCTCTGTATTACTAATTGGATTTGTTTATTCTCGACAATTATCCGATGATAACGAATCTATTTCTCAAGAGAAATCATCTATTAGTAAGGAAATTCTAATAGGTAACGTTGTTACGGCAAAACCAGTCTCTAGTCCGAATCTCCTAAGGTATAGTATTGTTGCAAATCCAAATGATGAAGTTCACGTCACATTTCAAAAAATGAATGCCAATGAAAAATACGAGGATATTCTTTCTTTTGATGAAAGCTTATCTAATGAGGGAGTAAGTCAAGAGCATCAGTACAAGGAAGCAGGTAAGTATAAGATAATTATTGAGGACAAGTCCAATAATACTACTGCTATACATACTATTGTTGTTCCTGAGAATTAGGATGTTGGTTGTTCGCAGAACCCTACTAATGGAAAACTATAGCTTCATAATCACAAGTTTAAAAAAGGAGTTGTGTGTTATGCAAAAAGCAATACTTGTTAGTTACTTGACTGACAAAAAGAATAATTTAGAAGAACTAAATGATTTGTTATCTCAGGGATGGAAAGTAGTTAGTCAAAGTTCTATGGGAGGTGGTGGAATGAATACGGTCCATTCTCTCGTAATACTCGAAAAATAGCTATT
>NZ_WHOA01000218.1 GCF_013141715.1 Paenibacillus phytorum
TCGTGACTTTCCACTACGTTCAAGTTGCCATTTACGTTAATCGTAACATCAACTAAAATATTATTTCCATGAACTCGGGCTTTGATATCTTTTATTGCCCCAACACCTGAGGTATCTTCAATCGTTTTTTTTATTTCCTCTAGCTCTTTTTCGTCGAAGCCATCTGTTAAAGCATGGGAAGCATCCTTAAAAATATCCCATGCTGTTTTACATATAATTAAACCCACAATGGTTGCTGTTAATGGATCCAACCAAGGCAAGCTGAACTGAGAACCAATGATTCCGACAAATGCACCGAAACTGACAATAGCATCCGAACGGTTATCCTGTGCCGCTGCCGTCATGGCGTTACTGTTAATTCTTTTTGCAAGGCTGATATTATACTTATAGACAATCATCATTACAATCGCACAGAACAATGCTGTCCATGCGGCAATCATATCCGGAGTTCCGATGGACGGCTCAAAAAATTTCTGAACAGCTTGGTATAAAACTTGAAAACCGACAGCGATCATGATGAAAGACGCAATTAATGCAGCGACCGTTTCAGCACGGAAATGCCCATATCGATGGTTTTCATCAGGTGGTTTTCGAGAAATTTTCAAACCAATAAGAACAGCAAATGAAGCAATAATATCTGTAGTATTATTAAGCCCGTCAGCCAGCAACGCTTCCGAACCTGATGCAAAACCAATAAATAGTTTGATAGCTGAGAGACATACATAGGCAATAATACTTACCCATGCCCCTTTCTCCCCTTCTTTAATTTTGTTATAAGAGTCCATATGTTCCCCCATCTTTATGTCCCCCCAATCTTTCTTTCTTATCTTAAGGCATCATACACGACACAATATGTGTGGGTCTAGAGAAACAGTGTTGTCCACGTCATTAATAATAGGAACACTTCAACTAATTTGCGTAAGGGGAAATATATTGTCATATTCAAAATCAACAAATTGTGTTAGGTGAGAAAAAGGCTGCCGATACCACCGGCAGCCTTTTTCTCGGTTATTATTAAGTTAAAGTTTTTTCGTTAGTTGAAGTCCTTATTGTCTTTATGCACCGAATGCGATGCAGTAACCATTAATATCACGGATAGTCATTTCACTCCATCCTTCTGACCAATGAGGTCCATTAACGATTTCCACACCTTTTGATAGAAATACCTCATATAAATGTTTCAATCCCGCTGGGCTCGTATAACAAAAGGCATCAAAATATAGTCCACCTTCAACGGACGAATTTGGTCGGACATCGCTTACCTGTTTTGCTTCGTGTAGAATAAATGTCACGGCTCCATGGTTCATATGAATATGACCACCAATATTTTCTTCGGTGAAGCCTAATCCTTTGTAATAATTAATTGAATCCTGTAGATTAGCAACAAGCAAAACAATGGACTGTCCTTTCAAGTTAACCGAAACCACACTATTTCCTCCCACGTTTATCCCCTTTCCCATTTACGATCGATATTTCTGTACTTGCTTTTTCAATAACATCATCTGCCCAATATGGTATGCGTTATGGATACACAAATTTGATATCACACCCCACCACTGAGCATTGGAGTAGGTTGGTACTCTTTTTTCCAGTTTAGTATCGTCACAGGTCATGTGAATTCAATGTTACCATAATATGGAATATGGATGAAGTATCATTTAAAAATAATCAACACCCTTGCATCCAAAAGCGATTATAAACGTATACGATGATGAAAGGAGTTGTGAATGCATGAAAAACCCTGAGCAAGATCACCTTCCGGAAACAAGAAATGAGCTGCTTCAAGCACTTCATGAGATAGAATCATGGGAAGTTGAACAAAAAGATCTTTGGTTTTGGGAAAAAATCGGAAGATTTCCTTTCCAAGTGTTGGACCGATTAACGCCGAAGTTTTTGAATAAAAAAATAGGTGAAGCATTGGACGAGCTTGGGAATTATTTGCAGGCAGGAGGCCGCTATCTTATTTCTGAAAAAGGAACATTGCGAGACATTGAAGATGTGCATCTTCGCAATAGGGTCGAGGGAGACCTAACAGATCTTACAGAGGGGCTTACGATAGAAAAGGTAGGAACATTACCTCTTCTTGTGATGGATCAAACGGCTAATGAAATTGTCCAAAATCGATTAAATCTGGCTACTATTCAAGGAGCAACAACTGGCATTGGCGGGATTCTGACACTCGCCATCGATATTCCGGCCATTCTTGGCCTGTCTTTGAAAACCATTCAAGAAATTGCGATCTGCTATGGTTATGATCCCAAAGACAAGCAGGAGCGGATATTCACGATCAAATGCCTGCAATTCTCGTCCTCCGACATTGTCGGTAAAAAGGCCATTCTCGAAGAGCTGGCGGACTACGCCTCCACAAATAAGAAGGATGTACAAATAATCTCTCAGCTTCAGGGATGGCGCGAGGTATTTGCCACTTATCGTGATAATTGGGGTTGGAAAAAGCTGTTCCAACTCATTCCTATTGCCGGAATCCTCTTTGGCGCTTGGATCAATCGCGGAACGCTGAAGGACGTTGGCGAAGCTGCGAAAATGCTGTATCGCAAGCGACGTATTCTTGAGCGTTTGCACGCCCAAAAGGATGGCTAGCTGAAACCATTGGAATACCTTTTCGTACTAAAAAGAAAAAGCCAAAGGAGGAATGAACGTTGCTCAAATATTTGTTTCGCAAACTATTAGGATCTTTTTTCCATTCCAAACGACGCAGACATTATCAACATAGTAGCTCTAATAATAAAACCTATAAGAATCGCCGATACTCCTCTAGTGACCATGCGGGGTATGGACACAACTCTCAAGGACATCGTTACTATAAAAATAGTCATCGAAGTTCCAGCTAATCCAAAGCCGCGAAAGTGGCTTTTTTGTTATTAATCCTTTAATATCGCGTCTAGATCCTCGATACATGACTGCGCGTTAACGTACGGCGGATCGATTTGCAATAATTATCACTTGCTTCGTCTACCTTGTTACCGACAGTTCCTCCTCCCATCCAATTGTGGAGTCCTCCTGACCATCGTTCGATTCAAATGTCGAATAGAGCATAAATAGTAAAAAGTGACCGATTGCATACAGATCTGAAGTGATTGCTACGGTTCTTCTCCGTATTAGCTCTTCACCCGGTCCAATTTCTAACAGAGATGGCTCGCCTAAGCGGGCGGCTAAACCAAAATCAATCAGGGTCATACGTTCCCCATATAAGAGGACATTAGGAATTCGAATATCCAAATGGACGATGCCTTTCTCGTGGATGAAGGGCACAATATCCAGTAAACTGCGTATAAGGCTTAAGAACCCTCCTTCCTGCTATCTTAAAAAATACCATAGGAGGGTCCGGATTAGCTATTCAATATCTGCTCAAACATGAGAATGAGCAAGCTTTATTTAGCCTGCTTCATTCCACCCGAAAAACTATTTCTATACCTGTCGGTCTGTTCTTAAAGGGAGCACTATATTCCTTGAACATTAATTCAATTCCTGAAATATCGTCAGATAGCGGCGGAGATACTACGTAGTTATAAGACGAATGTCCTGATGTACTTCCACCATTAGTCATTCGGCAGTCGTATTTTTCTCCTAGATACAGCTCAAAATGACTGTGTTTATGTGGATTTGATGGAAGGTCAGTTGTCATGTCCCAATCTATACTAAAAGTTATTACACTTGCATTGTTATATTGTCGTATTGAGGTTACCGAATAAAAAATCGCACCTTTTTCAATTGATTTTAATACTGGAATATGCTTTCTGAATCCAGATGGTTCAACCATTGGTTTAAAATGTTCTTCACTTCTCAAAGATCCAAATACTGCTTTCAAGAAATCCTCGTAGAGTTCAAAAGAACTTGCCCATTTAGAGATATACTCAAAGGGTGGAAAACCTGGATTATTGACCGAAATTTCCTTCCGTTTTTTTATCAATGCACAAATTTGCTCATCAATATTAAAAATTCGTTCATCATAATGTTCGGTTGGACGTTCAAATGGCATCCGTTTCATCATTGTCCTCCTTATACAGGTCTTTCACTGTATTATTTATAAGAACGCAGCAAAGTGAATTGCTTGGCAAGATAAAGGGGCGTATACGGCATGTCCTTACGAAGCCAAGAAACGATCGTACCGATCAAGGCCGAAGATCCGTACCAAATGGCAATATCCTTTTGAATACCTTCTTTTGAAAGGAAGGATTCGTCCCCCATTCTCTCTACTCTTGCGGTTATCATTTCCGTCAGCAGGTTTAACAATCGATCCGTAAAGATCGGGGTACGTTTCGACGCAAGAATGATTTTATAAAATTTAGCATGTTCGGCAATATGTTCGAGCAAGTTCATAAGTACCGGCCAATCCTCTTCTTCTGTAGAATTCTGATTCCCAGGCGCGCATTTCAAAATTCCATTAATGTCCTCGATCATATCATCCGCCATCTTCTCCATCATATCCGGAATGTCCCGATAATGAAGATAAAAGGTAACACGGTTGATGGTGGCGCGCTCTGCGATGCGATTTACCGAAATTTTCTCGATATCCATTTCCTGAAGCAATTCCACAAAGGCGTCTTTAAGCAATTGACGCGTGCGGAGTATGCGGGGATCGGTGCGGGACGTTCTATTATCCATATATCCCTTTCTTTTCTTTTTATTTAGTAAGCCAAAACTAATTTATACTGTGTAAATTATATTACATACTGTAAATTTAGTCCACGACAGACTTAAAAGGATCAAGCATGTTAGTACAAGTATGGGGCGTATAAGGCATGTAAACAAAGTAAGCTACAATTTCCGGTCTTTACGTCGTATTTTTTCAAGTTAAACTACAAAAAAGAATTCCATGTATACTAATTTACACTTCATCAAAGTATGTCGCTTGTAAACACACTATTTCTGGATATAATTTAATTTACAGTTTGTATATTATATAACATACTGTAAATTTATTTATAGACATGAAAGGATGAAGCAAGTTGAGTAAAGGTTTAGAAACAAACAGCAGTTCGATAAAAAAGGCACCGATCTTGTTCATTATGATTTTGGGTGCCTTTCTTGCGACGTTGAATCAAACGGTCATGAGCGTTGCCGTACCGGAATTAATGGTTGATTTTGACATTTCGGCTGCAACGGCCCAGTGGCTGACAACAGGCTATATGTTGGTTAACGGTGTTTTGATTCCGATCACGGCGTTTTTGATGCAGCGGTTTACCACACGTGAGCTTTTTCAATCTTCGATGTGGATTTTTCTTGCCGGAACGATCATATCTGCCATGGCAACCGACTTTCCCGTCTTGCTGACCGGGCGTCTGGTTCAGGCAGCCGGCGCCGGGATTATTATGCCGCTGCTCATGAATGTTATTTTAACGCTTTTCCCTCCCAATAAGAGAGGAGCCGCCATGGGCTTGGTCGGGTTCGCCATTATTTTCGCCCCTGCGATCGGACCTACTCTTGCCGGATATATTCTTGAAAATTATCCTTGGGAGACAATGTTTTATGGCATGATTCCGTTTGCTATCATTGTTATCATCTGCGGCTTTGTTTACCTAAAAAATGTGTCGGAGCGGGTCTACGCCAAGTTTGACCTTATCAGTGTCGCCCTTTCCACCGTTGGATTCGGCGCACTGCTGTACGGCTTCAGCCGAGCCGGCAGTGCGGGGTGGTCGAGCGCGGAGGTGCTCTTATCTTTTACTGCAGGCATCCTCGCCCTCGTGCTATTTACTTGGCGGCAGATCGTTTCCCAAAATCCGCTTCTCGATCTTCGGGCTTTTAAATATAACATGTTCTCTTTAACTACCATCATCAATATTGCGGTTACCATCGTGATGTATGCGGATATGATGCTGCTTCCTCTATACCTTCAGAATGCCCGCGGCTTTACCGCCTTGGAGTCCGGCTTGCTGATGCTCCCCGGCTCGCTCCTGATGGGCTTCATGATGCCGATTACCGGAAAACTGTTCGATCGGTTCGGTGCGAAATGGCTTTCCATTATCGGAATGGCCATTACGATCGCCACCACCATTGGCTTTATTAACTTGACGGACTCGACCAGCTATACCTATTTGGTCCTCATGTCTACGGGACGCCGCTTTGGTATGGCCATGCTCCTTATGCCTATTACCACAGCAGGTTTAAATCAATTACCGGCCAGACTTAATGCGCATGGAACAGCCATTTCCAATACCATCAAACAAGTGGCCGGCGCTGTGGGTACATCTTTGCTCGTCACTGTGATGACGAACCGGACCAAGACTCATTTTCAGGAAATTATGGCTGCAGGCGGGGCAAATGGCGCAACGCAAAAACATATGATGATGGAAGCTTCGATCCAGGGTATTAATGACGCATATCTCGTTATAGTTGGGATCGGCATCATCGGGTTACTACTTTCCTTCTTCATCAAACATGTTGCAGCAATCTCAGAGGAAAAGTCCAAAGTGACTTCGGTAAAAGCAATAGTTAAAGAAGCCTGAGAATTTGAACATAGCCTTGACGGAGAAAGTCTTAACGGACGTTTAGAACATTGCATCGTACCGTGGGAGTTCAATAATAAACAGCGGCGGTCTAGGACTTTGTTTCACGTCCTCGACTGCCGCTGTTTATTTTACGCTTTGACCAGAAAGCTGCTTATATTTTAAATCGAAATAAGATCCGTAGTTAGCTGGTTAAGCCGCTCACAGCCATTATCTGTGACAAGGACCATATCCTCGATCATGATCGAGCCTAAGCCGTGGCCATAGTATGGCGTCTCCAAGCAAATCACCATGCCTGGACGAAACACAGCTGCCTCGGATGGACTAATGAAAGGCGCTTCTTCTGCGGCGAGGCTTAGACCCGCGCTGTGGCCGAGATGGCCGCGATTGTAATTCGTAAGCCCCGAGGAGCGAATCAGTTTCATGACCTCCTCAAAGGCATTCTTCATCGGCATCCCTGGCTCGATGATCTGCAGAAGACGGTCGTGTCCCACCCTTAATGCGCCGTAAATTCGCTTCGCCATATCCGAAGGGGGACCCAGCACGAAAGTGCGTGCGATGTCGGAGCCATATCCGGCCACATCGACACCTACGTCAAATTTAATCAGATCCCCCAGCTCACTTGGACGTGTGTCAAATACATGCGCAGGAGCAAAATTGGCTCCTACGGAAACCATATGAAAACGTGCGGTCGAACCATCCGGATGTCTCATCAAGGCCTTGCGGAAAGCTTCAACGATCTCCGCGGCGGAGGTGCCTACCTCAATTTCACGTACCGCGGAAACGATGCCTGCCTCTGCATAAGTGCAAGCCTTGCGCAGCTGGTCGATCTCCCAAGGGGTTTTTATCGCACGCAGCTTGATAAAGATTGGGCTAGCTTCTACCAGCTCGGCTATTCCGGGGCAGGCTTGCCGTAATGCCATGACAGACGGGTATCGCATCGAGCTTAGCTCGACAGCGATTTTTCCATCGGAAGCTCCATTCTCTGCGAGCACCTGACTGAGCACTCCGAACATTTCCTCCGCTTGGGGGGAGACTGGCCGCTTTCCTTGGAATTTGTCGCCGATCAAACCCAGCGGGTCATCAACATCCACCCAGGTGGGATACGTTCGGACCTCGTATCCTGAAAGATGGTTCGCGACACCGGCCGCTTCAAAATCATTCATGATCAAGATCGTCTTACGGGTAGGGTCACGAAACAGGACGACGAGTCCAACTTCACTCATACGCAGCGTATACATGAATGCGCTTTGGTAACCGGAAAGGTAATAAAAGTTTTCACAGCTAGAGGAAACTAGAGCGTCGATCTGTTCGTTCTCCATGATCAATCTGGCTCGCTCTGAAATGGTTTGTAAATGATCCTGATCAATATGGACCATGGGTCTCAACTCCTTCGGATTAGGCTTTCCTATCTCCGTATGTTAAACAGGCTCCTGGGCCATCTGTCGCAAAAATTTGCGCGCCCGCTCGGTTTGCGGCTTGACAAAAAATTGTTCCGGGGCACCTTCCTCCTGAATGACGCCTTCGCTCATAAAGATAACTCGATTCGCCACTTCTTGCGCAAATTTCATTTCATGCGTGACCACAATCATCGTCATTCCCTCGTCAGCCAGCTGCCTCATAACCGACAAAACTTCACCGGTCAATTCCGGGTCAAGTGCCGAGGTCGGCTCGTCGAACAACATGATTTGAGGCTGCATTGCAAGAGCACGGGCGATCGCAACCCGCTGCTGCTGACCGCCGGAGAGCCTGGAAGGATATTCATGCTTCTTCTCGGCCAAGCCCACTTTATGGAGTAGTGATTCGGCTATTTCAATCGCCTGCTCCTTAGGCATGTTTTTCACGGTCACTGGAGCCGTGATCACATTTTCCAGGACGGTCAAGTGCGGAAATAGATTAAAAGATTGAAAAACCATACCGGTTAAGTTACGAAGTTCCCGGATGGCTTTTTTCTTCGTTGGAGCATTCATCGAGTCATCCCACAGGATGTTGTCCACACGAATTGATCCCGCGTTAGGCTCTTCAAGGCCGTTCAGGCATCGAAGAAGTGTACTTTTCCCTGAACCACTAGGACCTAAGAGGACCACAATTTCTTGTGAATGAATGCGGAGGTTAATATCCTGCAGCACAGTCAAAGCATCGAATCGTTTACTAAGATGGTTTACTTCTATCAAGCCCACTCACACCCTTAATAAGCTTTTGATAATTTTTTCTCGATGCGGTTAAGAATATTAGAGAAGAACATGCTCATTAGCCAGTACATGAGAGCGATCGAAATGTAAAAAGGCATGGCAATATAATATTGCGCGATAAGCAGTTGGGCTGAGCGCAGCAGCTCAGTTACTGTCACAATGGAAACGAGCGAAGTCTCTTTCAGCATGCCTATAAATGTATTGCCCATAGGTGGAATTGCCACTCGGGCTGCCTGCGGAAGAATAATCTTGCGCATCGTTTGCCATGGAGACATGTTCAGGGATAAAGCCGCTTCCGTCTGACCCTTAGGCACAGACAGGATCGCGCCCCGAAATGTTTCAGATAAATAGGCGCCGATATTAATACTTAGTGAAATATAGGCCGCTGTGAGCGGCCCCAGTGTAATACCGTAATCAGGTAAGCCATAATAAATAATGAAGATCTGCACAATGATCGGGGTTCCGCGGATGATGGAAACATACCCTCTGGCCAAATTGCTGATCAGCCGATTACCTTTTAACCGGGCGATGGCTACGAACAGAGCGATAAAAAATCCAAAGAACATCGAGACGATTGTGATAAGCAAGGTATAGTATGCGCCTTTGAAAAGAAAGCCTAAGTTATCTAAAACGAGTTCCATTCTTGCGGCCTCCTAAATTCACCCCACAAAGTGACGTGTTGCTTCGAAGCTTAGTCCTATTACTTTGTGGAGGCCCCGAAATATTCTAATTACTTAAAAATTCGGATCGACACCAAACCATTTTTGGTGAATTTCCTTCAGCGTTCCGTCCGTTTTCATATCGCTTAAGGCTTTGTTGATGGCTTCCACCAGCTCTGGATTGTTTTTGCGGGTAGCTACACCTGCGAAATCTTCTTTGATCGGCGCTCCTACCGCTTTAATATTAAGCTTGTTTTTATCCATGAGAGGTTTCAGTGCAAAGATATTGTTGATGGTCGCGTCAATTCTTCCAACGTTCAGGTCCATCAAGGATGAAATGACATCGTTGTACGTGGCAATTTCAAAATTTCCGACCTTTGGCATAGCCACATCACGCAAATATTTCTCATCGTTCGTACCGAGACCGATTCCGATCTTCTTGCCTTTGAAATCCTCAACCGCTTTGATTGTGTTGTTATCACCCTTTACAACGACATTCACCGAGTTCTTAATATAAGGATTGGAGAAATCCATTGTTTTCTTACGGTCTTCCGTAATGGTCACCTGGCTTATCAATACATCGTATTTCTCTTTTTGCAAACCTTCAATTAAGCCAGAAAATTCACCGGTAATGAAATCGGCTTGTACACCAAGCTTCTTCGCAACATTCTTAGCGATGTCGGCATCGTAGCCGTCTACTTCTTTCTTGTCATTCAAAAAATTGTAGGGAGCATAGGTACCCATCAAGCCCACTTTGATTTTGCCGTTTTTCTTGATTTGCTCAAGCAGGTTTGCAGAAGCTGGAGACACGGCGGGTGTGTTTTTAGTATCGGTTGTGGGACTTGCCGCCGGCTGTTGTGTTGTTTTTCCGCACCCGACTAACGCTAAACCAACGATAGAAAGTAACGATGCCGCTTTGAATACTTGTTTAACCTTGAATGTCATTTTCAATACACCCCTATATGATTTTTTACTTGTTAACCTAACAATCCCCGGAATTCGAACCGTGCCGTTTCCTCTGCTATTTCCGAGGGCGTGTATGCGGATGTATAATCAACATCGTGCATAGGTCCGAACAACCATTTGGTAAGGACTCCTGTAATTAAAGAGACGAGTATGTTTACACGAAGAGTTACGTCTGAGAAATGCGGAAGCATCTCCAACTCGATGGCTCGGTTTACATTGTTCTTGAAGGCTTCCTCGAATGCGATCCACGTTTCCGAAACAGCTTCCCTGACCAATGGATCTGCGCCCTGACCTTTGATAAGTAAAAATGCCATCAAATTCCGGTTATAATTGGCGAACTCGAACAAATCCGTCAGCAATTTTGCAGACGAGCTAACCATATCTTCTACAGAGCCTGCATGCTTGCGATAGCCTTGTTCAATCACTTGTGTTAGCTGCTCTTTACCGTTCTCGATCAAACGGACCGCGAGCTGCTCTTTGCTTTTAAAGTACCAGTAAAACGTTCCCTGAGAAACGCCTGCTGCTTTGACAACGTCAGAAATCTTCGTATTGTGATATCCTTTGCGTGCAAATAGCTCTAATGCAGTGTTCATCAGAACCTGCTCTCGCTGCTGTTCGTCATTCAATAATGATGCCAGTTTCAAGAACCCCTTTCCACTGACTGACGAGTCAGTCAAGTTAATTCCGATTGGTTTACTATAGTATAAGAAACTCCTGTAGTCAAGTCATAAATATATACTCATTCAACTTTTTTGAAAATTTGTATGATGCGTTCGGGAATGAGATAACATTCTTGTCAAAATCGGCAATGAGAAAAAGTTCTTGTCATCACCGAATGACAAGAACTTTTTCTCATAAATAAAAGATCTCCAATTGTAGCTAATGGATCACATCAAACCGTTAATTTTAGAAACCTATAATGAAAGTGATTACTTCTTCTTAGCGGCTAGCTGCTTACGATACTCCAAAGCAGGTAGTCCACCCCAACCCCAATTCTCGGTGTCGACCTCCTCAATAACTACGAAGGTAGCTTCTAACGGCTTGTTCAGAACGTTGAGCAAAAGCTCGCTAGCTCCTTTAATGAGCGCAGCCTTTTCTTCCGCAGTAACTGACTGACGATCTGGTGCGGTACCCTCGCGGGTTACTTGGATCGTAACGATTGGCATGGATATTCTCCCCTTTTGAATTGGATATGTTTGAATCTGCTGCTACGTTTTACTTAGTGACCAGCATTCTGTCCACCATCGACATGAAGGATCTCCCCAGTTACGAAGTTGGCTGACTCCAGATATAAGACTGCTTCGACAATCTCATGTGACTCGCCCATGCGTCCCATAGGATGAAGCTTAGCCAGGGCATCGTGGGATTCTACAGGATGCATCGGTGTTTTTATGACCCCCGGAGAAACTGCATTCACGCGGATACCCCTAGAAGCATACTCGATCGCTAATGATTTCGTCGCCGAGCTCAGACCGCCTTTCGTCAGTGAGGCGAGTACGGAAGGAACGCCAGCTGACGGTTGGTCAACCAGACTCGTTGTAATGTTAACAATGTGTCCCGTTCCTTGTTTCAGCATCTCAACTACCGCGCGTTGTGTAACGTGGAAGAAGCCAACGACATTCGTGGATAAATACGTTGCAAAGTCTTCTTCTGAATACTCCGTAAATGGCTTAGCCATGAAGATTCCCGCATTATTAACTAGCGTATCGATGCGTCCATAGTGAGCCGAACCTTCGTCGATTAAACGCTGCGCAATCTTAGGATCTGAAATATCACCGGCAATAAACCGCACTTGTTTTCCTGTAGGATCGATTTCCTTTGCAGCATCAGACAAAACTTGTTCGCGGCGTCCATTGATAACTACATTCGCTCCTCGTTTCACCATCTCAATCGCCATAGCTTTCCCTAGACCGCTGCTGCCGCCGGTTATTACTACTACTTTCCCCTGAATATCCATGAGTTATTTCACTTCCTTGTCTTGTTCTAAACCGTTTTTCACCGATCTAGCAACTGATACAGTGCGTTTTGCTTGATGTTCAGCAGCAGCGCGCACGTCTTCCTTCATCGCTCCATTTTGATCCACGGTCACACTTGTCCCGTATGGGTTCCCCCCAGCAACAAAAACCGATGGATCAGTAAATCCGGGAGCTGCCACGATCGCACCCCAGTGGTACATTGAAGTGTACAGCTGAAGTATCGTTTGTTCCTGTCCAGCATTCGGATTTTGAGCGGAAGTCATGGCACTCACGACTTTATTCACCGTTTTGCCTTGGGCCCAAAGACCACCAGTCGTATCGATGAACTGTTTCATTTGAGCGGGAAGATTACCGAATCGGGTGGGCATACTAAAGATGATCGCATCTGCCCATTCCAAATCTGCCAAAGACACGGTAGGAATATGTTTGGTTGCCTCAAGATGAGCTTTCCAAGATGGACTACCATCAATAACGGATTGTGGCGCAGTTTCAGGCACTTTTAGAATTTTTACATCTGCTCCAGCTTGAAGACCTCCTTCCGCTGCCCATTGAGCCAATTGAAAGTTAGTTCCATTGGAACTGTAATAGATGACTGCTAAATTCACTTTTGATGATGACATTTGTGTTGTCTCCTTTTTAAATAGTTTTTGAAATATACTCATTGTTATCGCTCCAAACTTTTTATATTGTCGGCTTATATTTTTATACATACAGGTCTGTATAATAACGCTTTGATTCTGCTGTTAATCGTAAGGCAACTTAATTATTTTCAAAAACTTTAATAAATTCATTAGGAGATTGTAGTCCAGATATGCTGACCTTCTCATTAATTACAAAGTAAGGAACCCCTCTAATCCCCAACTTTTGCGCGTTGCGCTGTCCTAATCCAACCTTTTCAATCCCATCGCCTTTAATAAGCCGCATTTTGAGTTCAGCAGCATCGTCAGTGATCCCGTTTGCTCTTGCTATTTCAACAAGTTCATCCACATTACCGATATCGATGCCATTTTCAAAATAAGCCGTATATATCTTCTCAATCAATTGCTCTTGCATGTTCTCAGGCGTAATAGCTATTAACTGATGGGATAAGGTAGTATTGGGTGTATATTTCACAATATCCATATTAAATGTAAGACCGAAATGAGCACCGGTTTCATTATACTGCCTCATTCTTGCTTCAAATTGTGCAGTCCCGCCTAATCTGCCAATCATAACCTGCCGATAATCTTCTCCTTCAGGACGAATACCGGGGTTAAGCTGAAAAGCATGCCAACGAACGGTTGCCTTAGTGCCTTCTGGCAATTGTTTCAATGCGGTCCGCAGACTGGTTGTTCCCATGCGACACCAGGGGCAAATCGTATCCATGTAAACGTCAATGGTCAATTTTTTCATTTTTCAACCACAACTGGCTTTACCATTTTAATATGATTAATGTAATCGATGCTGCTCTGTGCTAATCGTTCATCCGTAACGTTAGAAGTGTCATTTAGTGAAAAGTGAGGCAGATAAGTGGCACTGATAAAATGAGCAAGCGCTTCTATCGGTCGCAATATTTCTTGCAGGGTAAAGCGATTGAACCCGGTTGCTTGATACGACTCTTCAGTACCATAGGTCGAGATCGCAACACCGATTTCTTTACCTGCTGTTTTATTGCCATCTGGTCCATAGGCCCAGCCGTATAGCAATACGGAATCAAACCAATTTTTGAGTAATGGCGGTGTGCTGTACCAATAAAGCGGATATTGAAAAATAATTCGGTCATGCGCCTCAATCAACTGCTGCTCTCTAGAAACATCAATATTTTCGTCTGGGTACGCCTTATATAATTCATGAATCGTGATATCGCCATGCTTTTGCAATTCCTCCATCCATGATTTATTCCAGTGGGATGCTTCTATGTTCGGGTGAGTAACGATTACTAATGTTTTCATTTTAATTGCTCCTTTTCATAGTTGTTTTTATCTGTATATTTTCATTTGTTCTCGAAAAATGCTACGTTCTTCATGAATATACTTTCTTGTTTGTTAATTAATGGCCCTTCTAGTTCTGAAATTCGTTTAACTTCAATCCATTCAGGATCGTTGCGGAAACGATCATAGTTAAGGTTTCGCATTTCCATATTAGGATGCTCTACAACATAATAAAGACGGTTATTTGATTCATCTAAATCCTCCCAAAATTGCGTCACCTTCATACCATGATTCATAAATAATTGAATAACATGATCTCTGAACCTATCTTGGATAACCTTCATCTTGCCTGGATTCATATGATAAATTCGCAGCTCATACAACATCTCTTCCCTTCCCTCCTCCATTTGTAGTGCGACGACAAGCCCACAGCCTTTTACTCGATTTGGAAAAAAGGCGCTTTTTTCATATAGACAATATCGATTTTCTCATGTAAGGGACCGTTTTGCTCGGTTCTCCCCTTAAGCTCCAGCCATTCTTGATCTTCCAGAAAGGACTGGAAGTTCCGTTCACGCGAAGCCGCGTCTGGATGCTCAAGCACGTAATACAGCCTATCCTTCGATTCATCCGCGTCTACCCAAAAATTCGTTACCTTCATATCATGTTTAGCAAAAATTCTTATCGTATCATCCCGAAACCGATCCAATATAGCTTGCATACGGCCAGGTACCACTTGATAAATCCGCAGTTCGTACAGCATGAACGCCATCCTCCATTTCTAAATTCTGTATTTGTCCGCGTTCAAAAATTATTTACAGCTTACCACTGTCCGGCGTTTTGACCGCCATCGACATGAAGAATCTCTCCGGTCACGAATTGTGCGGATTCCAGATAGACAATTGCGTCAACAATATCCTGAACCTCACCCATTCGGCCCACTGGGTGCAATTGAGCCAAATAATCATGTGTCTCAACCGAATGCATCGGCGTCTTAGTGATCCCCGGCGCGACTGCGTTCACGCGAATGCCCTTGTCCGCATACTCAATCGCCAGCGATTTCGTTGCCGCGTTCAAGCCTCCTTTGGTCAGTGCAGCAAGTACAGATGGCACGGCTTTAAGTGGCTGCTCTACGACTCCGCTTGCCGTGATGTTGACGATGTGGCCGGAACCCGCCTTCAACATCTCTGTCACCGCACGCTGAGTAACATGGAAGAACCCTGCCACATTGATGGACAGTATTGATTCAAAATCCGCTTCAGTGAAGTCCGTGAATGGTTTTGCTATAAAAATGCCGGCATTGTTCACCAGTGTATCGATACGTCCAAAGCGCGAAAGTGTTTCGCCGATTAAGCGTTCAGCTATTTGGGGATCTGAAATGTCGCCGGCAACATATGCGACATGCGCACCTGTCGGATCGACCTCTTTTGCAGCCTCTACTAGCGCTTGTTCGCGGCGGCCATTGATGATTACATTGGCTCCTCGTTTCACCAGTTCAATTGCCGCTGCTTTTCCAATACCGCTGCTTCCACCTGTAATCACTGCTACTTTACCTTGAAAACTCATTTCCCCATTCTCCTTTGTCTACCTACTAAAAGGTAGAATTTTATTTGTAAAAAAATCCGCCTTCTTTTTTAAGTTAAAGCGGATATTAATCCATCGGCAATCCTATCAAATCTACTCAAATCCCGAAAAGTTCTTGCAAGTAATTGCGCACCTTGGAGCGAAGCAAGAAATTGATGGGCTTGCACATCCGCGGTAACTTCAAAGTTTAGATGCCCTTCACGCCGCCCCTGATCCAACACTCGTTCCAACCATTCTAAATTGGCGGTGAAAAGCTGAGCTAGCCCTTCTCGTGTCTTACCTGATAAAGTTGCCAGGTCAGTTGAAAACATGACGCCCAGACAAGTACAATAATCTTGAACAGGGCCACCGTATAGCAATGTGAATTTTCGTAGCTTTTCCAAATTGTTCCGTGTCTCGGTATCGATTTGAGCAATTGCTGAAATAAAATGTCTGTGATACCGTGCAATCAGCGCTTCTCCTAAATCCTCCTTGTTCGGGAAATGGTAATGAATACTAGCGGTGCGTATCCCTACTTTTTCTGCAATGTGTGTATAGCTGAATCCGTTAAACCCGACGTCCTGAACAATCGACTGAGCAGTATCCAAAATAGCCTCTGCTGTATTCTTCGTTTTTGTCATGGCGTCATTCTACCTTTTAGTAGATAGCATGTCAACCCCCTCTCCTCGCACCCTAGGCAGAGAACAGATGGAGATCCATCATCATCGGGAGGATAGGAGTAAAGGCGAACATTCCCATTCCACAACAACAGTCAGTGCCGCTATGCCTCCGAGCAAAACGATCAACTTGTCTTGCTCAATCATCATACACTGATTTCTGTAATCATGTATAATACAGATTAATGATATTGAGTATCTCATTTTCAGATATCTAAACCTAAATATACTGGAAGTCTATATGGATATTTAGTTGTTCAAAGTGTTTCTTACCACGGCACCAGCCGTATAGGTTTGCCAAGAAAGCTAAGCTTCGAAAAAACATACACGGCCTCTAGACGGAAAAGAGATTGTTTCCATTTTGAACAAAAAAGCAACTGATCCTACAAACTTAGGTTCAGTTGTTTTCAAGTTGATCATTTCAATGTTAAATGTAATTGTTAATGTAGTGTCACGCTCAGGTCCTGAACTTCACGCCAGTCATCTCCTCGCTGACCAACCAAAGCCGCTCCGCAAAGCCAGGATCGATCGCCCAAGGAAGTACACCGGACATCACTTGACCAAGCCCCTGCAGTGCTTCGGCCGTAATGACCTCGGCAATATCGGCATCCATGCAATAAACGCCGCCTTTGCCCTCAAGCTGAGGACTCGTCGCACACCATACGCTAGTTGCAGCTCCCTGCTCAGTGGTCTTGAATTCCCCACCTGCTGCGTTCTTCTCTTCATATGACATATAACGAACCAAATCAGTCATGATTCTGCCAGGATGGACTGAAAAGGCGTGCACGCCGTACGCATTGCCTAAGCGGTCCATCTCGACAGCAAATAGCGCATTGGCAGATTTAGACTGTCCATAGGCCTTCCATTTGTTATACTCCTGACGTTCGAAGTTTGGATCTTCAAAATCAACGCCTCCGAAGCGGATACCGGTTGAGGAGACGGAGACAACTCGCGCATCTCCTGCTTGTTTCAAAGACGGCCAGAGCCGAGCCGTCAACTGGAAGTGTCCCAAGTGATTGGTCGCGAACTGGGATTCATAGCCGCGTGCATCGCGCACCAGCGGAGGAGCCATGATGCCTGCATTATTAATGAGCATATCCAACTGCCGGCCAGTGTTCAGAAACCGCTGCGCGAATGCATCGATGGAATCGGGGTCAATAAGATCCAGCTCCTCCAGCACCACTCTCGGGATATCAGCAATCAAAGCGCGGGCTTTCTCCATCGTACGCGCGGGTACAATTACCGTCGCACCTGCTTCCGCCAGAGCGCGGGTTGTCTCAAGTCCGACGCCGGAGTACCCGCCGGTCACGATGGCGATCTTGCCGCTTAGGTCACGTCCGGCTAGCACTTCCCGCGCTGTTGTTTGCGGCCCGAAACCCGATGGGATCGGTGCTTGAGGTGTAATCTTATATGTGTTATCTGTATGCATAGTTCATTCTCCTCCTAAACCTGAACGCTTCATCAGGTCCTTAAAGTGGTCTAGCTTGTAATTCATCATTTCCAATGTAGTGTGCATTTCCGCCATCTGCGACTCAATTTTGAGTTTGTGCTCATTAAGTACGCTGTAGCAACTCTCGTAATTTCGAGCGGATGCCAGGGTCATATACCGTTCAATTTCCTTCAGCGGCATATTGGTTCGTTTTAGATGGGTAATGAACACGAAACGGTCGAGATGGAGCTTGTCGTATTCCTTCTGCCCGTTTTCCTTACGCTTCACTGGCGGCAGCAGCCCGATTTTCTCATAATAACGTATCGTATCATAACTGAGACCGGTTCTTTTGGAAATTTCTGCGATTGAAAATGTAGACTCCATCCCTCTCCCTCCTCCCAGCTTATTGATTATGCGACTAAGCTTGTTCGATTTCATTTGTATCGTAAGGTATGGAGTTTACTCCATGTCAAGCGATTTTCTTCAGCCTCACCATCATATAATGGTCTGTTTTGAGTTATTGTAGGTAGATCCACACGATTCGACTCAATCCCCTAAATGTGAAAAGTGAATGTTCACAAAAATGAACATTCACTAACGAACTCTATTTACTACTATACTCATAACCTTTATAGCCATTGCTTTCGAGAAACCAACCTTATTTGCCTTCTTCACGGCGCTTCGTTACTGTCTCGCTGCCGATTCCCCAATTATCCGTGTTCACCTCATCGGTAATGACTACAGTTGTTTGAACTGCCTCCTGTCGGAACGGCCGATACCCAGCGGCAAGCTAAGCGCCCCCAAGAAGACTATGAAAGCCGCTCCGATTAAAGCAGTGAGGTAGTTGCCATTTCCTGAGATCAGAAGACCTGCAATGAGCGGTCCGATCATTTGTCCCAAGCCAAAGAAGGTGGTCAGCAATCCTATAATCTTTCGGTTGTTCTGCGGATATAAATCCTTGGCAAACGAGATGGACAGCGTCGTTATCCCCATAAAGGTTATGCCGAACAGAAGGGCGCCAGCGAATACGGCGGTTGAAGAAGGAATAAGAGCCGGAATCGCAATGCCTATGGATTGCAGCAGCATGGAGACGGTCAATGACCACTTTTTTCCCCATCGGGAGGCAAGTATAGACCAACCGACACACGAAGGCGCCGCGGCAATACCAACCAGCATCCAACTGAGTGATGCAATATTTGGGATGCTCGAAACCGTTTTGGCGAAAGCTACAAGATAGGTCCCGGTAACAATGTAGCCCAAGCCTTCCAAGCCATAGGCAATCATTAAACATATCAAGACCCGTCGAACGGTCGAAGGGTGATGGTCATGAGGAGAGCTTAACGTCTTCGTATCGGTATGCCTGTCCCGTAACGAAGACCAGGCTGCCAGACCTAAGATCAGACTGATCATGCCCAGTCCCTTCCATACTTCGATCCAATCGCCGTTTCGGGCAAGCAGCGGAACCGAAAGTCCGGTCAGCAGGATGCCCGCTCCCACACCTCCGTAGAATATTCCGGCTTGGAGTGCCGTTAAACGATCCAGTACGATGCTGGATGCGATAACTAACACGACCGCGCTGGCTAAGCCCGACAAAAACCGGAGCACGAGCCAGGCCTCGAGGTTATGGAATTCACCCATTCCCCATGTGGTCGCAATACTAACGATTAACCCGGCGAACAGCAGCATGGATCGGCTTTTAAATTGGACCAGCGTCAGGACTAACGCGCCGATCAAATACCCCAAATAATTACTCGAAGCCAGATAGCCTGCACCCGCGGCAGAGAACAGATGGTGATCCATCATCATCGGGAGGATAGGAGTAAAGGCGAACCTTCCGATTCCCATAGCAACCATCAGTGCCGCTATGCCTCCAAGTAAAACGATCAACTTCCTTCTCCCCATACGCTTTCCTCCTGTCTTTACCTTGGCCTGTTCATTCATCATACAATGATTCCTGTTATCATGTATAATACAGAATAATGATGATGAGTATCTCAATATCAGATATCTAAACCTAAATATACAGGAGGCTATATGGATATTCAGTTGCTCAAAGTGTTTTTTACCACGGCGCACGAAGGTAGCATTTCTAAAGCGGCTAATAAATTAAACTTTGCCCAATCCAACGTTACCCATAAGATTCAACAGCTGGAGGCCGATTTGCAGACACAGCTTTTTTACCGCCATAATCGGGGCATTACGCTTACCCCTTCCGGTCAAATCCTAGTTTCCTATGCGGAGAAAATATTGCATGTCATTCAGGAAGCCAGACTGGCCGTCGGAGACTCCTCCGTTCCCGCAGGACCGCTTCATATAGGGTCTTTGGAAACAACAGCCGCCGTTCGTCTGCCTAAACTGCTTATCAAATATCATACCGACTATCCAACAGTCGACTTCTCTTTAATCACCGGTCCTACCGAGAAGCACATTCATGCCGTTCTTCATTATGAGCTGAACGGGGCATTCGTGGCCGGTCCCGTGGAGCATCCCGATTTGGTTCAGGAAAACGTCATTGATGAGGAGCTGGTACTTGTCACCTCGATCTCCCATCCGTACGTTAATTCCATCCATGATGTGCAGCTGTCTACGCTTCTCGTATTCCACAGCGGCTGCTCCTACCGGGTAAAATTAAATCAGCTGCTCCATGAAGAAGGCATAGTGCCCGTTAAGCTGATGGAATTCGGATCGATTGAAACGATAATCGGCTGTGTCGGCGCTGGCCTTGGCATTTCTCTTCTGCCGCGTTCTATCATAGCCGAGTCGGAACAGCAAGGCCGAATCCGCTGCCATGCGATCCCCGGCAAGCATACCATTGTCACAACTGTGTTCATCAGACGCAAAGACGCTTTAATCACGCCCGCATTGTCAGCCTTCTTATCAGAGATGCGAGCCCATTTTAGCTAAGGTACTGGAATTGAGCTTATCTATGATTTGGCTTCATACTCAGTTTTTTAATCTACTTAAGTACATTGCTTGCACCTGTATACATGTAGTTAAGCAAGATGCATGGATAACGATTTTTCCTGCGGTCTTGATCGGGTCATTAAACATTTGGGTGATGTCAAAATTGTCGAATCGTCACCCGGGTCTGACGATTATACAGTACAGTTCACAAATCATTGGCAAATGGCCAGGAAAATACCGCTTTCCTCATGAGAACTCCTTTTATCATTGTCAGTTTAACGTTGGCACTATTTTATTATTTTGGGGTGGCTTCTTCCTTATTTGAATCAACCTAAGTAACCAACCAAAGTTTCGTTCATCGCATTTAGCGGTCAAATCTTGAATAATAAGTATTTGACAGATCTCAAATAAAAAGGCAGCGGCAGACTCGGACGTGAAATTAAAGTCCTAAACTGACGCTGCCTTTATTCAACTATGCAGTAACTAATACGCCCAGCCCTATACTTTTTTCACCGGATAGGCTTTAAATGCATTCCCCATAACTTCTTACTTTTATATACACTTGTTTACTTTATCCTTCCATCGATAAAAACACCCGTTTGGCTGCTCCAATCGCCCCCGCCAGATTGCCAAGTTCCGCCGATTTTACCTCGATGCCAAGCTGTAACTGCTTCACTTTGGTCGTGAGCAATCCCCACCAGTACTCCCGAGAATCGACAAGTCCGCCGCCGATTATAATCGCTTGCGGATTTAGGCTATGATGAATGTTATTGATGACGATCACCAAATCGTCCAAAAAACGATCGACCATGCCTACGAGTTGCGGTTGCCCTTTTATAAAATCTTGCAGTACCTCCACGCCCGTCATATATGGAAATTCGGTGACCTCTCGCGCAGCTGCTACAAAAGCAGTACCGGACACATACTGTTCCATACATCCGTATTGACCGCAATTACAAAGCCGCCCTCGCGGGACCAGAACAACATGCCCCCATTCGCCGCCGTTCCATAGCGCTCCACGGATAAGTTCACCGCGCACCATATTGGCGCCTCCAACCCCGGTGCCTAGCGTTAACATCGTCAAATCCCGGTATGGTTTGCCAGCACCAAGCCACGCTTCACCAATCAATGCCGTATTCGCATCGTTATCAATGAAAACAGACCGGCCATATTCAGACTCAAGCAACGGTTTCATATTCACACCCTGCCAGCCCGGCAAATTATTTGTCGCATATACGATGTCCCCGGTTTCCGTATTGACTCTTCCGGCCGTGCCGATTCCGATGCCGAGCACATCATTCTGCGAAGCCAGAAGATCCGCAATGACAGATCCCATGTTGCTTAGAATATGCTCTCTTCCTAGTTCAGCGGTAGTCGGAATCTTGGCTTTCTTCAATATTTGACCTTGGTCGTTGATGACGATTCCTTTTATCGAAGTACCTCCGATATCGATACCAATCGCATTCATCTGCCTTACAACCTTTCATTGTCCGATTTTATTTGGCTGGATATCGCTTGAACAAATCTCTCGGTAATATGCTGGGGGCGCGTGATCGCACTTCCGATAACAACGAATTGTGCTCCGGCTTCCAAAGCGCGGTTGACTTCCTCGGCTGTAAAATACTTTCCTTCTGCAACAACTGGAACACGAACGACGCTTGCCAGTCGAGCGACCAATTCGATATCGGGGTTGCTGGATTGCGTGCTATATGGCGTATAGCCCGAAAGTGTTGTCGAAATATAATCCACCCCTAATTCAGCTGCGAATAGACCTTCCTCTTCATTCGAAATATCGGCCATAATCGGGATGTTGATCCTCTTGAGCTCCTGAACCGTTTGCGCTAACGTTCTTCCGTCAGGGCGCATCCGATTTGTTCCATCAATGGCAACGATATCAGCCCCAGCCGCATATACAGCCAAAGCGTCCTTAAGAGTCGGCGTAATATACACGTCGTTGTCTTCAATGTTCCTTTTATGCAGCCCGATAATTGGCACTTGAATAGACTGTTTCATGACAAATATATCGGCAATTCCATTCGCGCGAATCCCGATGGCTCCGCCTAATTCAGCCCCTTTGGCCATTTCCGCCATATAATGCGGACCATACAAGGGCTCACCCATATAGGCCTGACATGAGACAACGATCCCTCTTTCAGTAATTAATTTTCTCATCCCATTTAACTCCTAACTTACAATCGAATGTTCCTATATTTTCAACCGCTGCATTCTGAATTCTTGAGGCGTCGTTTCATTCTGCTTCTTGAAGAAACGGATGAAGGCCAGTGCAGAGTTGTAGCCGAGTTCGGCGGCGATTTCGTTCACTTTCATGGCGCTGCCAATGAGCAGCTCCTTCGCTTTCAAATTCCGATAATCGATGATGTATTCAGATAACCCGATACCGGTCATTTGCTTATACAGTCTGGAAAAATACGATGGATTCAATCCGACGTGGTCCGCGATTGCATTAAGAGAAATATCCGTGGAAATGTGTGCTTCGATGTATCGATGCGCTTTTTGCACAACTTCAGCGGGAAGCATCGCGCCTTGGACTGCGTTCCAGTCGAACAGGCAATCCGCCGTTTGCATAAAATATTGCCTTAAGAAAAGCCAGGAGTTCTTATCGCCGTACTGGAACAGCGGAGCCAAATCATGAACCTCGTTTAAATATGCGCGCAACTCTGAGCTTTTATTGATGTATGCCAGAAATACGGCGGCCATGGAGTGATAAAGCTCCTTTTTCCGCTCGTACGGGCAGTTTTCCTCGCCCCAAATCTCCGTCAATTCCAGATAAAGTTTGTAAAATTCTTCACGGTGGCAGTTCTCCAGGGATTTGGTGAGAAGCTGCACGCGGGTATAATGGAAAAAATCGTTCTGCCTATCTGCTGCCGTGCCTTCCTCCGCCCGTCTGATGTCGGAATCGCTCAAAATAACCTCGTTGGACAATCCCATTCCGTATACGAAACCATATTTCAAACTATGAAACCTTTCGAAAACACCACTCCATGCCGTATGCTCACTGCTTAGAATAAAAGAGACTGGCAGCTGCAGCAGCTTCTTGCACGTATGCTGAATCTTCTCGAGCATGCCGCTTACATATGTGGATGTTTGTTTCCACAGCAAGTCGGATGAAACCTTTTGCGTTGGCGCATCGTTCACGCCTAATGGTTGGATGAACCATACGATTTTGGACTGGTCGTACACATAGGAATAACTTCGCACGTATGGCGACAAAAACTCCTCGGTAACATTTTGCACGGCGTAAATAAGCAGCGCTTTATCCGGAGCCGTTATCATGTCCTTCCAATCATCGACCCGTCCAAGCAGCAAAATAATCGGCATGTCCGCCCGCAGCGGCATATCGATATCTTTGAAGTGATTCTCTAATTGGCTTTTAGTTACAGATTTGCCCTGAAGAAGTCCAGAAATGTAATCTTTCTGCAGCGATGGCAGCGCCAACCGCATCCGGTTATTCGCTCTTTCAAACATTCGCAGCTGATCGTATTCCTCTTCGAACTTTTCGATCGCCCGTTCAACCGAACGGATGATTTTCTCATCGCTTTCGATCTTCAATATATATTCGAAGCTGCCGTATTTGACAGCGTTCTGCACATAATGGAAATCGTTATAGCCGGTTAAAAAAATGACTTTACAAGCCGGCCACTGTGCTTTAATTTCCTGCAGCAGCTCGATCCCTTCAAGACCGGGCATTCTAATATCGGAAATGACGATATCGACCCGGTTGTTCTGAAGTACCTCCAACGCCTCCTCGCCGGAATAAGCCTTCAGGATTTCGAGATCCAAATCCGATTGTTCAAAAAGCTCAATCAGGCCATCAACGATGATCGGAAGATCGTCGACGATAAGCAATCGGTACATACATTCCCCTCCTCAAGCATTTCTGGAAGATCAGCTGCTTAACTGCTGCCGAAATGAATCCTCACTTTCAAGCCGCCAAGCCCAGAACGCGCCATCGTGATGCCATATTCGGCACCGTAGCGAAGCTGGATTCTGCGATGAACGTTGACAAGGCCTGTCGTCTCTTCGAGACGGCCTTCAGAGAGCTGCAAACGGGAGTTCAGCCGGTCGATCTCTTCATCCGTTACGGCGCTCCCGTTATCCTCGACATAGAAAGAGTACCCGTCTTCGTTCTTCTCGCTGTGTACCCAAAGTTCGCCATCGGTCCGCTTGTTGCCCAGCGCATACTTGTAAGCGTTCTCGATAATCGGCTGGAGCACTAGGCGTGGAATGGAGAGCTCCGGTACATCGCTGTCAAACCTCACTTGGATGCGATCCCCGTAGCAGACCGTCTGCATGTCTACATACGTGCGGGAATGCTTCACTTCCAGTGCTAGCGGGATTTCGTCCTCGCCGTCCCTCGTAATGAAATGAAAATATTCGCCGATGTACAAGCAAAACTGGTACGCTTTCTCCTTCTGGCGCTCGGATTTGATCAACCGGCATAGGACAAAGAAGCAGTTGTATAAAAAATGCGGATTGATTTGCGATTGCAGCCGCTTCAGTTCCGACCGCTGGTTGCGGATTTGCTGCTCGTAGTTTTCTTCGATCAACGTTCGCAGCGACCGAATCGTATCATTAAAGGCCTGGTACAGATACCCAAATTCGTCATGTCCACGGTCGATGGTGATCGGCATCAGTCGGTTTTCCTGGACGTGGCGGAACGAATGGACAAGCCGCATGAGTGGTTTATAAATAAGCCTGAACAGAAAGTATGAGAAAAATAAGCCGACAACCAGTGCGAGCGCGCAAGCCCACCAAAACCATACGCGATAGGTTTGAATCGGACCAAGAACGTTCGCTTCGGGAATCAAGCTTATCGAATAAGAGTTCCAGAGTGGAGAGTACTTAAAAACCGACAAATAGCTCTTTCCCCCGTATCGGACCGTTTCGTAGCCTTCCTTCTTACCTTCTGCCTGTTTATCCTTGATAAAAGCTTCGACTGTCCCCAACAGGTCCGGATCGTCGACGCTCTGGATATGCCAGCCACGGTCCACGTTAAGCAGGATGCTTCGGCCATCGAGCGAACTGCCGATTTGAGCCAGCGATTCCTTGATTTTACGAGTGGACAATTCCACCCCGACGACGAACAGCGGCTCACGCCGCGTATTTGCCGGGTACTGCATAGAGATGAACAGCCGATCGTTCCAATAAATGAACGGTTCCTCGTATGGCCTGTTTTTCGGTTGCATCGCCGCATATTCCTGCCTGTCGATCGACGTGTCGAATTTGATGCTCATCAGCGTTCGGTCGATAGACGGAACGTACGCTTTCGCTTCCTGAATAAATGGGCTTGAGTCCTTCATTAACACAAGCCGCTTCTGAATGTCCAATATTTTCTCCGCCCGTTCGTAGTGAGACAATTCATTGCCGGTAGCAGCTAATTCGATCAAGTCGTCATCCGTCACGTATTTGGGCAAATATCGCACGATCCGGTCCGCCTCTTTTTCAAGCGAGTCCAGGTAATACCCCGTCGTATTAAGAGTCGACTGAGATATTTCCTTTCGGATGCTTTCCGCACCTTTCTCGTTGATCAGCCATGTAATGGCCATAAGCGGTAGAAGCACCACCATGAAGGCGGCCAACATTTTTTTAAATATGGAAGAATCCCTTAGTCGGAAAAAGCGTTTCATCATTCGTTCACCTGCTAAGTTTTGGTAGAGAATCCTGAATGTTTATTCTTTGACACTCCCCATCACAATTCCTTTAATGAAGAAACGTTGAAGGAACGGGTAAACGATCAATATGGGAAAAGCCGCTACGAATATTTGCGCCGCCTTGCTAGTCCGGTCGGACAACTTGCTGATCAACTCTGCGTCCTGTGTCTTGAGGAAGCGGAAATCGAGTTTAATAATTATGGTTTGCAGAAACGTTTGCAGCGGATATTTATCAGGATGGTTCATCAGAATCATGCCGTCGAACCAACTGTTCCAGTGCCATACCATCGTAAACAGTCCGGTCGTCGCGAGAGCAGGAAGAGCTAAGGGAACATAAATTTTCCATAGTGTCGCAAAATGTCCAGCACCATCGATCCGTGCTGATTCTTCCAGTTCTTTGGGCAGGTTCCTGTAAAAGTTAAGCAGCAAAATAATGTTGAACACCTGCAGCGCGCCTGGCAGCACGAGCGCCCATATCGTATCGATCAATCCGAGCGATTTCACCGTCAAATACCATGGGATGAGGCCACCGCTGAATAAAATCGTGAATACGAACACCCATACGTAAAATGTCCTTAGCCGAAACTGCCTCGTTTCTTTCGATAACGGATATGCAGTCAGAATCGTCAGAAACATACTGATGGACGTTCCGAGAATGAGCCGTTCGAAGGAAACCCGGAAAGCGCGCAAATATTCAGGCTTACCGAATACATTATTGTACGCTGCTGTTGTAAAGTCGACAGGCCACAGCATGACCTTGCCGGCGGATGCCGCTGTCCCGGAGCTAAACGATAAGGCCAATATATGAATAATGGGCATCAGGCAGGCAAATGAGATCGCCGCCAAAAATATGACGTTAGCGCTCAAGAAAAGCTGACGGCCGAGTGACATTTTGTAACCCATGTTGAGTCCCCTCTCTTCCTTATAACTCTACTCAAAAAATGCGATAATTCGCGAAACGGTATGCGAGGAAATACGAAACCGAGATGAAAATAAACGAAACGATCGATTTCAACAAGCCGACCGCCGTGGCGAATCCGAACTGGGACTGCTCGACGCCCATCCGATAGACGAACGTATCGATAATGTCGGCGCTTTCGTATACTTGCGGACTGTACAAGTTGAATATTTGATCGAAACCGGCATTGAGGACGTTGCCGATGTTTAGCGTAAACATCAGCACAATAATCGGCATCATGCCTGGAATCGTAATGTTCAGCGTCTGCTTCCAACGTCCTGCGCCGTCAATTTCCGCAGCTTCGTAAAGCGACGGGTTAATGCTAGTTAATGCCGCTAAGTAAACGATCGTACCGTACCCAAACTCCTTCCACACATCCGACACGACCATCACATAAGGAAACCAGTGATTGTTACCCAGGAAGTAAATAGGATTGATGCCGAACAAACCGAACACTTGATTGAGCACTCCGGTTGTTGGGGAGAGCACATCGATCAATATGCCACTCAACAGCACCCAGGACATGAAGTGAGGCAAGTAAACGAGCGTTTGGAACGTTCGTTTAATCCATTGCCTGCTCATCTCGTTGAGCAGGATAGCAATCGTAATCGGTACGAATAAACCCGCCACGATTTTCATGACAGAAATATAGACGGTATTGAAAAAAATTCGGCCGATGTCGGGATAAACGAACATATAATTGAAGTTTTTCAATCCGACGAATGGAGAGCCGAACAGACCTTTGGTCGGAATATATTTTTGGAACGCCATGATAATGCCCGCCATTGGAATGTAACTGAAAACGATGACAAAAATCAGTCCCGGGATCAGCATCAAATGAAGCGGCCATTCACGTTTCCACATGCGCGAGATCGATTTCATCCTGTACCACCACCTGCTTAAATTACCTCGTCAAGGTTGAATAGAAAGAGGGATCGTACCTGATCCCTCTCCCTGAGAAGAACTATTTGTTCTTCGCGTACCAGTCATTCACTTCTTTGGTGATTTGGTCTCCGCCAAGCTTCTTCCAATCGGCGACAAATTTATCGAACTCATCAACCGATACCTGGTTCATAATAATTTTGAAAAATACTTCGTCGCGCTTCTTCTCGAGGATCGCATTCTTCTCCACCATCGTTGGCGTCGGTGCCCCGAAAAACTTCGTTTGTTCGAACTGATTGTTCTTTTTCATATCCGGAATAAGGGAGTAGGAACCCTTCGGACCTGAAATCCAATATTCCCACCACATGCTCGTATCGCCGTTTACATATTTCATAGCCCGTTCGTATCGAGATTTCTGATCTTTCGTCTTCGCCATACTCGCGTCTTTGGCTGCGATCGCCTTCGGCAGCACTTCGCCGTTATTGTTCGATAAGCTGCCAACCCTGAGCGGATTAAGCAACCAGTAGTTGTTCTTCTTTTCAACGCGGTCTTTGCCAAACTCATATACTTTGTTATCTTCCGTTTGATTGTTGTCGGCGATGATCCATTGATTAAGCAGCCTCATGACGGCTTCCGGATTTTTCGCTTTCTTTGACACGACGTAATATCTGTCGCCGCCTATCCCGATTTGTGCTTTGGCCGGCTTGTTATCCACGGATGGAATCGGATATACGCCCCACTCCTGCACTTGTTTGCCGTCTTTGATCGCACCGGTCGCAAGGTGCGCCGGCACCCATTCGGCGCCATATACAAGTCCTATGTTGTTACCGAAAATGAGTTCCGATTCCTTTTGCGTGTCTTTCACGGCAAATTCCGGATCGATCAGACCTTTTTTAAACATGTCTTGCAGCGCCTTGAGCGCTTCTTTCATTTGCGGCTGTACGTAACCCTTGACAAGTTTGCCGGTACCGTCATCAATCCAATGATTGGAATCCGCATTCGAGTCCATATAGGCATGGTAGCCATTCATGAAACCAATGAAGCCGGTTGCCCCGTCTTCTTTCATATCCTTGTTGAATGCAATCCCGTAAGCTCTTCCAGTTCCTCCAGGATCCTTCGTCTTAAACGCCTCCGCGATGGTCATCAGATCCTGCATCGTTTTCGGCTCCGGCAAATTCAGCTTCTTGAGCCAGTCGGTACGTACGTATAGAAACTGGGCGTAGTACGGATTAGACGTGCTCGGAATGGCCATCAGCTTTCCGCCAAAAGTGGCCGATTTCATTTGGGTACCGCCGTCCGCTTGCATGAATTTTTTGGTTTCCGGAGTAGCGAACTTATCGTAAACGCTAGTAATATCCATAATCATATCCGCTTCAATTAGCTGCTGGAGCTGAGTAGCATCAACGAGCATAAAATCAGGAATATCGTTCGAGGCAATTGCGATCTTGAGCTTTTCCTTGAACTGGTTGTTATCTGCGGCAACCCATTGGTTCGTAATCTTGACGCCAACGTCTTTCTCGTAAGCAGCATATACGGAATTGTTGTCGAATGTTTCGCCAGCATCGAATTTCAAATACGGATCGCCTTCTCTGATCGTGGATACTTCAAGCACTTTTTTCGATTCCGGCGTTTGTGCTGCTGTTGCAGATGCTGTCGCGGACGCGGACGGTTGCGGGCTATTCTCCGTTTTGCTGCTGCACGCGGTTGCGGCGATAAGACTGGTAATCAAAGCGGTTGCGAGAACGTCCTTCCCTCTCAGTTTCATATTCATATGACCCCTCCCATTTGACTAACATGTTACTCAGGATGTTGTACGCGTTTCAACTTCCTTTGATAGTTTAAGTATAAGAAACGAAACGCAATCCTTCCATATACCAGTGTTTACTTTGATATACACCTCTTGACGGCGAATAAAAATCCCATCGTGGATTGAATCCATTATGTACAACATCCGCAAGTTCTTCTGCATCATTGTTCCTCTGAATACACTGGGTATCAAAAGGTGGTTAAGAGGAGGTCTTCTTCGTGTAGACGTTCAATACAGTAAAACCCGGCGATTCGGTGTCAGCGATCGCTAAGAGGTGGGAAGTGCCTCTCGTTGCTTTAATCGCTGCAAACAACCTAGAGTCTCCCAATACCATCTACCAGCGCCGCCATTGCATACAGCACAACCGAATTTGTCGAACGTAAAGGCTACTTCAACACGATACGGACTGAACGTTCACAAGGCGGCGTCCAACAAATCCTGGCCGTCTCCGATTAATATCCACCATCCTGCACCGATCCGCGTTGTTACTGAAGCAGGGTCCATCACAGCAGTTCAATGGTCTGGCGACGGTGACCGAGACCAGTTACGAAGGTACGAGCGGTTTCGTCGGAATCTCCACCCTGTCTAGCGACCTGCCGATGGTGAACGGATTGCGTTTTCTTTACTAGGCAGTATGTTTCGCAAATCGAAGGAGCCTGCCCATATAAATCAGCGGCAGGCTCCTAATGATCAGCACCTTCATTCGCAATTGTAATTAAGTGAGTTCAATGTGTTCCAATCCCAAAAAAACGACCCTTGTGACACAACCAAACGTTCAAACCAGAGCTCAAAGTTCAAAACAATGTCTTCCGCATCAGGCACATAAGCTGATCCAACAAATATATAATCTTCTCTTCCTGCTTTCACTCGTGAGGAATCGATATAGATCAGAGTGGAATCATACTTTGCAATAACATATAAATTGTCAGAGGCTTCTTTCTGTTCAATATAATCCAAGATATCCTCTAAACCGAATATAGCCCAAGCACCATTAGCGTACTCAGAAATATCATTGAAGAGGATAGCACCATCATTCAGCATTAGAAAATCTTTGTAACTTTCAGGTATATGGAAGCCTGTTTCCTCAAAGAAGGTTAGAATATTTTCTTCTGAAGTTGGTTTGTAAAAAGAAAAAGAGCAGGGCATTAAATGCCCTGAACCTCGCTGAAAATACATTGTCGGAGATTTTTCTATACGTGCTTTTAAGCTTTCTAATGTCTTATAAACCATCTGATTCATCTATACACCTGCTTCACCAAGATTTTGGTAATTACTAGCCTCAGATCATCAAGGTTTTCTTTCCCGACCAATAATGACTCTCTCAATTTGATCAATTGCAATTGGACCGTAGGTTTGACTATCCACGCTCCTAGCCCATGTATCTCCTAGCAGGAATACATGACCCGCCGGTATTTTTATTTCTGGCATGTCCATGTGGAAATATTTCGTCATACTCTTTTGACAGTCGGAGTCGCAGACACCAGAGCCAGGTTTATTCAAATTATTGAAGTAGGATTCTTCGCCCTGACCCCACATGAGCGCTTTCCCATAAAAAGTGTCTAATTTTTTCTCGTCGATGTAAACCTGCCCGTCTCTGATCATAATTGACTCTTCCGGAAGAGCGACAATGCGAGCAATATCGTAGATCGGTGGTTTCCAACCCGGATTTACATTTTGGAAGACGTGTTCCACGTTAAGAGGTGGCGTCTTATAATACACGACATCTCCTCGTTTCGGAGGTTCATTCAATTCACTTAATACTAATTTGCCACCTAATTTCGTATTAAAAGTTTCGTCCATACCATCCAGTTGGTAGGTTATCGTTTCCATTCCTTGCTTAACCTCTACCTCGGGCAAAATAGGAGTGGTTTTTGAATCCACAATGCGTTCTTCATTACATGCCGTTAATGAAATTAGCAGTAAGCAACACGCCATAGTCACATTAAACACTCTCATAACCATTAACTCACTAGCCCTCCTCAGAAGATAAGCTATGTACTTCATTTTAATTTTAATCAACCACCCATATAATACCATTTTTTTGATTCGTTTTCTCTTTTATTGCGACCAAGCGATAATTCCAGAGCCGAGTTCATCACCAATAAAACCAGAATCTCTTATATCGATCGGTAAGCCATATGGCGGATTATTTAGATCAGACTTGTTGTTTGTTGATCGACTGACTTCTTCATCGTCTTAGGCACCTGTACAGTCAAATAGTTATTAACCCACATAGCATGAAATACGATTAAATTTAAACTTTTTAAAAGGAAGTGGAATTCAATGTTTTCTATCCCACAACCGCAGGTGTACATGAGACAACCGCAGTCTCCTCCACCTGCATTCATCCCTCCAAAACCTGAGGTATCCTATGTGGTTGACTGTTTATATGAATACACATATGTCTGGCTTCTAAATGGTGACAATTTCTGGTTTTATCCAACTCGTGTAGAGTACGGTGAAGTTTCAGGTTATAGGTGGAATGGAGCGTTTTGGATGTTTTATGGCATTGATCCAAGAATTATTGATGTCGTTGCGTGCCCCCCAATTCCTACCCTTTACTGAAGTTGAATAAGTCCAAACTGCATCGGCTGCCTTCCTTGTTTATTGAACTCTTGTTTTCCGTTAGTTCAACCAGTTTTAAAGCGAGTTACTATTTTAGCTTAATGCCCCACTGAAAAGTTTCCCAAAGCTTATCAAAGATACGTTCGAGCACAGAAATAGATCCACAGCAACGAGCTGTGGATCTAAATTTAATATATTACCTATTGCTGCATATCATATTGCAAAAGTCATAGTAATAATAACCAACAAAATAAAGAGAACCAATACTGCTGCTGAACTACTGCCGCCATATCCTGCTCCTGTTGCTGCATATCCCATATATCAATCACTCCTTTCAAGTGACTCAGTCTCGGTACTACCAAAAGAAAAACGGAGACCTACGGAAGAAAAATGGGGACTCCTCAATGGCTAACAAATCAAAAAGGACAAGTGGAGTGACTGGGTTAAAGAATGGGCTGAACGGTGTAAATGCGCTAGTGCTTACTGATTTGGCATTTGAACGAAGATAGATTTTGTCACGCGTGCTCTTATCCAAAGTTCCCTCTAAAACTTGCCCTTGGCGAGTCATTACGTACACATGTTTGCCCATGAGGGATTTTAGCTTATTATTGTTGATCGACATTCCTACAACCTCCATTTGGTGCATTTTCTTAAAAAGCTTGAGGTCTGTTACGAATTACCACACAAATGTGCTGGTGATAATAACCAAAAGAATGAAGAGAACCAAGACAATAGCCGTACTTGTACCCAAACCACCGCTATAACAACCTCCTGCAGCATAACCCATTCCATCTCGCTCCCTTCTGCTATCAGATGGTTTATTGTATTTCAATGGCATTTGAATTGCATGGACAAATGTCAGACAGAAAAAGCCTGTTTTGAAGTTTTCATTTGTAAGACGATGAGGACTCAAGTACTCTATTTTTAAATACGTGACAGCTCACGGGTAATGTTTGTGGCCAAGGCAATAGTTTATCCAAAGCATCATGATCCTTCGGATCTGGCAGCTGCGGGAGCGATTGAAAGAGATAGGTCGGTCTTCTACTGTTTACGAAAAAAAACTTCGTGCGGGTTTCGTGACTTTTCACAGGGCTTCAGCCGTTGGATTTCGCAAACGTCTGCCTGCTAGCAACGTAGCGGCTTGGTCCTTACCCCGACTGAACTTGCATCAGTTAGTTGTACCTAGCTTGGCTAGACGCGCCCTGCCCGTTACTTTAATAAACAAAAGAGGAGCTGCCGCGAAGCAAGCCCCTCAACTATTGTTCCTCATTAGATGAACAACATCTCCATGAGTGTGATACTTTTGTTAAATGAACCAAACCCAAGCCAGGGCCGTTAAAGCGGGTGTTTGTATAGTTCGATCACATTGCCATCAGGATCGCGCAAATGGGCAACCCTGGCATTCCAGGCCAGCCTATCATGAGGCTCGTTAAGGAGTACCACCCCTTTATCTTTCAAACGGGCGCAAAACTCATCGACTTGATCCACTTCAAAATTGAGTAAGAATTTCGATTTTGATTCTTCCTCGGATAGAAGATTGTGTTCACCGATCACTTCCGCCATATTTTCATTGGAAAAAATTTCTATTTTTGTTTCGCCAGTCTTAAACGATGCGAACTGCATCTTCTCTTCGGAAAATCCCAATGGAATCTCCATCACGTCTCTGTAAAATGCCACACTTTTATCGAAGTTTTTTACCAACAGTCGAACTTGCGATAGTTTCACTTTTCCACTACCTCTCTTTACGAAATGGGACTTGCCCTATGCTATCCTCCAAGTTTAACATAATCGCGAAAAACTATATTGTAAAAACACGACAACTTGCCGTTAGTTGTTGTACAGTTCTACGTATCAATATTAAATTAAACTGCCCGTCCCTCCTCATCAGTTGTCGCCAGTGTGAATAAGTTAGATCACCTGCACCCGAAAGGATAGAAGACTCCTAATCTACGGATTACCAATATCCTATGCGCTGCAGATTTTTAAAAAGAGACTGAGCCGCGTCTTATTTAGTGATGTCTTTTTCTTCGACTGCCTGCTTTTGAATGTGTTTAATAACTCGAATACAACTAGCGGTTATGAACTATTTAACAAAACAAAAATATTCTCACCCTGCTTGTAATCTTCCTGATGAGGGCGAATCTATATTAGAAGTCTCCAGTAAAACGCCCAAGGAATGAACACAACACCAGCTAAAGCCAATAAGAAAAGTTGTATTCGAACTCCGCCAGTGATCTGGTGCAATTTCCGACGCCATGACGCAAAAGTGAAGATTGTGAGTACAATAGTCGCGATAGCTAGGAGTCGAAGAACAAGCCAAGGTATGGGTTGGCCTAAAACTACAGGACCGATAAGATTCGCGGCAGTAACCACAGTGAAAAGGAAATAAATCACGAACCCCAGAATAGTTGTCAAACCAACGGCAACAAGCCAACGTGCAGGTAATTGGGCCAACACAGCACTGCGCCGTTTAAATACAATGTGGTATAGGGCAACGAAGGGATAACTGCTGAATGCAATTATGAAAAGAAGAAGAGCACCTAGCTGCAGCCAACCGGATTCAAGCCATGAGAGCGACATTATTGCAACGCTCTTTCGATCCTGATGCGGTGCCGCTTGAACGCTAATGATCGGAATGCTTTGGGCTAAATCATTAACCCAGGAACCTACTGTATCTGCGAAACCATCAGCGAGCTCTTTGGGTCTGTCAAAGCCTCCATTGAAACTAACATTCAAGTTATGTCGAGCCCCTTCAATAAAAGCAATCGTATAGTGGGTGTTACCTCCACGTTCAAGAGCCTGCTGAATAATGTGCGAGCTCTCTTCTGGCACCGCTTCGCGATCGAGAGCCCCCCACAATGCCAACACGGGTTGATGGACTTGCTCCCAAGACGGTACAGGATCGTAAGCATGCTGAGTAAACAAGCCTGCATCGACAAGCTGCCTGATGCCGTTTACCTGCATCATTTTTAGAAACGATCCGGTTACACCGGCATGGCGCAAAAATTCGCCATAAGCCCATGCCTGCTGACGTGCCGGCGATACACCTACTGCGCCTGCCGCAATAACAAAAGCTGTTTCAGGAGCCTGTATTGCAGCAAGAGGGGCTACCCAAGCTCCCTCGCTCAGTCCGAATATTCCAACCTGGTTCTGATCTACATTTTTCTGTGTCCGCAACAGCTGCATACCTGCAATGGAATCATTCGCGAGTATGGAATAATCCCGATGCAGCATCGAATAGCCGATTGATCTTTTGTCATAAATCAAAGTGACAATTCCGTTTTTGGCGAACGCCTCGGCCACCTCCTGAAACTCATCTCGCTTGACAGGCCCGGCTCCGCCTACCATTACAATGCCTGGGTAGTGCTTGCCAGTTGACGATGGAGCCACTATCGTTCCATGCAGCGTGACATCTCCATCGCCGAGAAACGAAACTTCAGTGCTGGTAATCCCTGTGGATTCGGCATTCGCCGGAACGGCAAAGGAACAAAGCATTGCGACCATCATTGCGAAAATCAGTGCTAACTGAGATATTTCTCGACCCCATACATAAGATCGTACTAACATCGTTCATTACCTCATTTCAATAGAATTCTATTAGGATGCATCCGTGTATTCGACATTTCGGATTGATAAATAAGAAACCAACGGACCTGCTGCCGCCAATAAAGCTGATGTCAAGATGATTGAACCCAGAGTTTCTCTAAAAATACTAGTCGTTGTAATTAGCAACACAATAAAGGACGACAGAATGGTGGTCGGAACCGATTTTTTCAACATGCCGAAGTATAATGGGATTAAACTCATCCCAGATGCGGCAACTGCTTGAACAACGATTTTTATCGCCTGTTGCCCTAAATCTTCCATGGCTAACGAGCCAGGAATATAACTGACTATGGAATCGGCGACCCAGAAAATGAAGGTTACAAATACATTGGAAATCAAGATCATCGCAAAGGTTAGCGTACATACGATCAAAAGTTTCGAAAGTATGATCTTTTTTCGATTGATCGGGTACGTGAACAGCAATGAAATGGTCTTGTTCTTGTATTCCCCGATAATCAGCCTAGAGATAAGAACCGCCGCATATAGGATAAAAACAACCCTGACTAACCTATCAATAATAAACAAAGCATCCTGATAACTGGCTAAGGGATTAGGCTCTCCAGTTAGAGGTACCGCGTAATACAGAGCCAACACGATGGCACTCATTAAGAAATTGATGATGATGATGCTCTTTACATAGGCAGCAATTCCAAATCTTCGCATTTCCAGTTTAATTAAATTCAACATTTGTAACCTCTCCATGTATGAGTTGATAGAAATAATCATCGAGTGTCTGTTTCTTTTTGCTTATTGTTTCAATAGCAATGCCATTTGCAATAAAATATTGTATAAGTTCTCTAGATGACATCTCTGCATCATAGATTCGTACGAGTTTGGAATCCAAAACCTTGAAATTGGTGATGTGCATCGTATGCTCGAGAACAAAAGCTGCCCTGTTGACATCGTCTGTTACCACCTCAATAAATTCCGTGTGCGAACCGCGAATGCTTTCCATAGACGTTTCCTCCAATAAAAGACCTTCTCGAATGACACCGATCGTATCGGCCAATTGTTCGATTTCCCCCAAAATATGGCTGGAAATCAGCAGCGTAATGTTGAATTCTTTGTTCAACATCTTGAATAAGTCTCTAAATTCGCGGATGCCGATTGGGTCAAGCCCGTTGATAGGTTCATCTAGAATCAACAGCTCCGGCTTTATTGTTATAGCCCTAGCAATACCCAGTCTCTGCTTCATTCCGAGAGAAAACTCTCTCACGGGTTTACTTTCGGCTTGATTCAGGTTAACCAATTCCAACGCTTCATTTATGGCATTCCTATTATGAAACCCCATATATTCGCAATGAAGCTCTAGGTTTTCTCTTGCCGTCAGTTTCTCGAAGAAAATCGGATTTTCGATTACAATGCCCATCCTTTTTAACGGTTCGTATGACGAATTTGTCCATTTTTCACCGAAAATCTCAACTTCTCCCCTATTCGGTTTTACAAGATTGGTCATCATCTTCATAACCGTTGTTTTACCGGCACCATTTGGACCTAAAAATCCATATATTTCTCCTTTTTGAACATTCATGCTCACGTTGCTGACAACTTCTTTTTCTCGATACGTTTTAGTCAATTGTTTTGTTCTTAAAATATAAGTCATGACCGCTCTCCTACTTTCTATGAATTAACTTTATTATCTCAGCTAAAATGTTCTTATTTGTGATATAAATCTTAAGAAAATCTTACTTGCGAACAAAAAAAACCGCCAATCGGCGGAAAATATAAGATAGTTCATTAAGAATGAATTTGCTGCAATTGCACAGTGAAAATCGTTTTTTCATAGGGTTTGCTTCGCAGAGAAATGTTGCCTCGCATCTTTTCAACCAGCCTTTTTGTAATCGTAAGTCCCAGACCGCTTCCTTGGTACAATTTATTTCTGGAATCTTCTAACGTGTACATTCTTTCGAAAATCAAGTCCTTATGTTTTTCGGTAATTCCTTTTCCTTGATCCCAAACGTCGACAAAGATATAATGTTCGTCTTGCCTTAGAGTCAAACCTACGATCTTACCCTCAGTGCCATATCGAATCGCATTCGATATTAAATTATTTAAGATCCGTTCCAAAGCCTCTTCATTTCCATAGGCAAATGTTCGAGCATCCGGAATTTCAATTACCGCTTCCATCTCTTCGGATTGGATTTGGTTATAAAAAAGCAGCATGCTTTTGCGACAAACCTCATTCATATTCACGCGCGTCAATGGAATATTCTTATCTCCCGACTCCAATTTGGCCAAGTCAAAGAACTTCTGGATCAACTCTAATAATTCTTTTGCTTTATCTTGCACCTCAGCCAATAGTCGATCTTTTTCATCCGCGCTTAAATGGGGTCGATGCAATAACGTTTCTATATATCCAAGTACAACCGTAAGAGGGGTTCTAAGATCGTGCGAAATATTAGCCAACATCATTTTCATAGAAGCTTCGGTTCGCGTGTAATCCACGATAACTTTGCGATTGGAATCAAGCAGACGGTTTATCTCTATGATCAGATCTTTCAAAGTTGGGTCGTCTGTGACCAGAAGAAGCTTCTCTGGGTTATTGTCGGAGATGATCGCATTCAATTTTCTGGATATATATATCAAGTTGCTTCTGTTTTCCCGTGCTGATTTATATTGCAAATAGATGACAATGGTTAACAGGACAATAATACAGATTCCTATTAAGTTCAAATCAGAATTCCCCCAATCGGTACCCGAACCCCCAAAGGGTTTTAATATATTTGGGCTCTGATGAATGATCTTCGATCTTGTCTCTTAATCGTTTCATGTGAACGTTAATGACATTCTCGTTCCCATAATAGTCTTCGTTCCAAATTAATCCGTAAATCTGTTCTTTCGTAAACGTACGCTTCGGATTAGTAAACAATAATTTCAAGATAGCGAACTCTTTTGAGGTCACCTTAATATCTATGCCATTCTTACTGACTATAAAATTCTCCAAATCCATAGTAAGCTCGTTTACGGTGATAACTCTATCCTCTGCTAACTTCTCGGAGATAGAGTATTGTTTCGCACGTCTAATTGCGGCATTTACTCTCGCTGCAAGCTCGATCATTGAAAAAGGTTTGGTAATATAATCGTCAGCACCAAAACCAAGTCCCAAAGCTTTGTCCACTTCTCCATCCTTCGCGGACAGTATTAAAATCGGCAAATTACTTGATTCACGAATCATTTTCAGAAAATCCATGCCATTCAGCTTCGGGAGCATCAGGTCTAACAAGATTAAATCGAACTTCTCACGCAAAAAAATTTGATACGCTTCTTCCCCGTTAAAAGCGCAAACAATGCCAAACCCCTCATTTGATAAATAACCTTTGACCATGTTGCTGATTGAGAGATCGTCCTCTACAAGAAGAATGCGATGCGTCATTAATTCCAACCTTTCTTTCATAACAATTTTCTCCTGGCTATCTGATTAATATATTCGTTATAAGTTGATTATTCCCAGTATTCTTTCATAAGGTCTGATACCCAGTATGGCTGTTTAGTCTCTCCTTTCGGGGCAAATTCCTTCATTACAGGCTTCAAGTCCAACACTGGTGTCCCGTTTATTGCATCAAGACCTTTTATGTAAATAATTTTGCCCTCGCGCTTTAAGACCTCTACTGTAGTTAACCCCAGTTTGTTCGGCCTGTTTTTACCTCGCTGCGCAAAAATCCCTACCTTAGGGTACTCTTTATTGTTTCGTGGGTGTCTGGCATCGAATTGAATATTATCATCATTCACTTGATTAAAGTAGAAAATGACTTCTAGATGGGAAAAATCCTCGATCCCCTGTACGCTTTCTTCGCTAAATTCACTTGTGAGTTCAATAGTGGATACAATATTGCCCCAATAATCATCTTCTATTACTTCTCTACTGTTTCTGACATATGCGACTGGTTTAACACTGAACATAGGTTACCTCCTATATATTGGATAATATTATTATGATTATTAAAGGTTAATAGTTCAATATCTGTAAAACAATTATTTCGCTAATCTGCCCACTCGTTGAATGGCACAAAGAGACCCACAGCAACGGGCTGAGGTCTGAGTATATATTTAAAAGGGGTCGAGTTTTATTATAGGCTTGATTCATTAATGAATATATGATTTCAATTTTGTTACAATTACTTAAGTCTCGCCAAAGTAATCATCTATTTTTTAAAATTTAGTTCGCTCTCAAGTATCTTTAGAAACTGATCAATTTTAGTAAAAACAAAATCTGGCTCAATTTCAAAATGGGTGCTTTGATAGGTAGATAGCCACTGTACTCCAAAAGTCCGCACTCCTGCAGCTTTGCCCGCCTTTATATCAGCATTGCTGTCTCCAATAATAACAGCTTCATCTTTTGGAACTCCAAGAAACTCCAATACTGTAAAAATACCTTCTGGATTAGGTTTGGGTTTCTGTACATCATCTCCAGTAATCACAATGTCAAAGTAATGTGATAAGTTCAGCGAGTCTGAGGATATTTGAAATGCTTCTCTACTTTTCCCTGTGATTACTCCCATTTTTATGTTATTCGATTTTATATACATTAACAGCTTTAGCATTTCGTCAGTCATATGTACTTGAGAGGCATGGTCCTTTTGATAAATTTGATAATATTCAGAGATTGCTTCTGCAACATATTCCTTTTTTAAAAGGTTATTAGAGATTATATCGTCTTCTGTTGGCCCAAACATAGAGATTAGTTCTTCTGTAGATACATCCCTATTATCGTACTTTTTAAAGATAAATTTAAAAGCATAAAAAGACAGCGGCAACGTATCGGCCAGAGTCCCATCAAAGTCGAATAATACTGCTTTAATAGTCACATGTTCACTCCCTTAGGTATATTTCTAATATGGTTATCATACCAATCCCTACCAGAAGTCCACTTTTTAGAAGCAGGATTCTCTTGTAGTATTTCAGAACAGGCGATTGCCATAATATATTCTTCTAATCCATTATTATCACTATTAGCAAATTTGTTGAGCATATAATTTAAAGCCTTTTCTCCTTGCAAAACAATGTATTTGTAATCCTTATTACTATCTACACCCTTAATATAGTCATACGGATTAGAGGAAAGTGATACCGTATAATCTTTTGGATTAGTAATATTGTTAAGTTTTCCATCGATTGTTTGCTCAAAGGTTAAATCCGTTGAAACTTTCTTTACAGTATTATTGCAACCAATCAAACTGAATACAAATAAAAAAGTGAGACATATAACCATCACGTTCATTAATCTTTTTCTCATAAATTTCTCCTTTCTATAAATTCGTCATAACATCTACAAGTGTTCATAAGATAAATACAATCGGTTTCCAGCTTCCTCGAACCAATTATACCGTATTTTTACAATTAATATCTGGTCTTAGTTCCATTCTCTATTGCGTTAAACTCCCTGTTAACAGAAAAAGGCTGCCGAACTATTGTCGGCGGCCTTCTCTTGATGTCTAATCAGCTATTTAGCTTATTTCTTAATTAACATAAAATCATCATAATGAAACCCCGGCGCTACAACACAGGAGACAAAAACAGGCTCGTTTCCTAACGGCTTTGCCGTCTGCCAAACGTTGGCCGGAACTAAGGCTTGTGGACACTGTCCATTGATGACATCTGGTCCGAGAATAATTTCTTGTATTTCCTCAGGCTTGTCCTTTGTACCTCCAAGTGTTAGCAACAGTGGACTACCTGAATGCCAGAGCCAAAGTTCATCCGATAATACCTTATGCCACTCTGAAAACTCTTCTGGGTGAAGCACGAAATAAATGGAAGTTGCCGCATATCGGGAACCTGTGTACGCTTCACTAAGCACCTCTTTTGGAATTTCGAAGGAAGCTTTCCATAGCTCCTTGTACCATCCGCCTTCACGATGAGGCTTTAAATCTAGTGCTGCAACTAAGGGTGATAAGGATTTTGTAATCATATAGTTTCTCACTCACTCTCTCACTATTTCTTTCTCTATAAAATTTCTATTATATTATACACTTATAACGGGTGGGTAGCACCAGCAAAAATGCGAAACCGAAACTTGCAATTACTACTAGAAAGGTTTGAACACCATCAACAGAATCGAGATGAAAGCGGCAAGATTCGCGATCCCTTCCAGCCAAGCAGAGCGTCTGCGGATCAGTCGATACGCGTCAGGCAGATCATCACCCTGCGTTTGTAGCAGCAGCGTAAGCTGCTGTTTGATGCAAGCGGGATGCAGGCCAGCCAAAATGACCAGAATGATTAAGAAGATAGCAATCGAGATCAAATACCACAGTTCATGGAACAAGTCGGTTTCCAGGAAGCCAAGCGCAAGACCCGTAAGGAATAGCAGTATACCACCTATTTTCGGCAAGTTCGCCGTCTTCTGCAGCAGCACAAGCGCGAACTTGGCTTGACCCACTGTCCGGGCGCTGCTCATGATCAAGGGATAGCAGATGATTGCGCCAATGGCCGTCACGGCCGCGATGATATGGATGAACAAAAGGTAAATATACATGTTATGCCCCCTAATTTGTGAATGCCCTTTTTTTTCCATGATGATACTGTTCTATTTATTCGCTGTTTTGGCTCGCTGTTCTTCTCGATACAACATCCAACCTACAACAAGTAGGTATACCGCAGTAATAATATGAATCCAAGAAGGTGTTTTATCTACAGCATTCGTTAATACCAATATTGCATCTACGATTGGCATTAAAATAGAAGTTAACATAAGAACTAGTAATGCTTTTCTCATACGAAGTACCATCAAGACTAGTAGGAAGATTCCAATAAACAGATCACGATCTGCTTTAATATGCACAAGATATCTATCAGCGGTGTCATGCAGTGGTATACCAAAACCTCGAATCGCAGCTTCTGGCTGGATAAAACCACTTACTCCTAAATACAACATCAACAGCGTAACAACACCCACTAACCAAAATGTTACTGACTTTGGTCCCCAATAAGATTTACTCATTTGTCTGGCTCCTTTTTCCATTTATTTGATTGACTTTATTGTATATCGGTAATAATATTTTGTTAAGAACGCACTTTAAAGTACGGCACTTACTTAAAAGTAAGGGGGTGATTTATCAATGATTCATCAGCGCGAATGTCCAATCGAGACTGTCATTCATGTTTTAGGTGGAAAATGGAAGCCGATGATTTTATGGCATTTGATCGAATCAACCAAGCGGTACAACGATCTGGAAAAGCTAATACCTAACGTCTCCCAAAAAATGCTCACGCAACATCTTCGAGACTTGGAACAAGAAGGCGTGATCGAAAGAACGGTATACCCCACCGTCCCTCCAAAAGTAGAATATTCACTTAGTGAATATGGCAGAACATTGATACCTGTAGCAGAAGTGATGTGTGCTTGGGGAGAAAATCATAATGAGCGAAAAAAAGAAGAACCAGCGTCTTAAGCTGGTTCTTCTTTTTTTCGTAAACTTTGATGGAAAGTCAGAGCAATTAAACAAAAAAAGCGCCACCGGATCTCTCCGATGACACTTCGTTTTAAATCAGTGAGTGGTAAAGGAGGCGGTTTCCCGCCCCCTTCCTTAGGTCAATCTGTTTTTTATCCGCTCAAGAATGTTGCTGTTTCTTGCTCTGTAAACGCCAAAAATAACAGATCCCATGACTGCTGCCGCGGCTGCAGTTGATGCAACGATCTTTGTTTTATTTACCTGACGCATTACGAACACCTCCACATTTTTTTGAGCGAACAATGCTTAGTATGCCTTAGAAGATGAGTAAAAATTCAAGGTTTGGATGTTTAAATCTATCTAATAGAATCAATTTGAATGCTACTACTTTGCCTGAATGTACCCTTCCGCTTTTAGCAGTTCGGCGATCAGAACTGCACCGCCCGCTGCTCCGCGTAATGTATTGTGTGATAGTCCTACAAATTTAAAATCGTATATTGAATCCTCGCGCAATCTCCCCGCCGAAACACCCATACCTCGCTCAATTTCACGATCAAGCTTAGTCTGTGGCCTGTTCTCTTCTTCAAAATAAGTAATGAACTGTTTCGGTGCGCTTGGCAGACCAAGCTCCTGCGGACGTCCTTTGAAATGCAGCCAGCGATCTAGAATTTCTTCCTTCGAAGGTTTTTTCTCAAACGATACAAATACGGTAGCCAAATGCCCATCCGTTACTGGAACGCGAATACACTGCGTTGTAATTAAAGGCGCACTTGCTTTAATAATTTCATCATTTACAATGCTGCCCCATATGCGAAGTGGCTCCTGCTCGCTTTTTTCTTCCTCGCCGCCAATATACGGGATGACATTATCCAACATATCGGGCCAATCGGTAAAGTTTTTACCGGCTCCGGAAATCGCCTGATACGTCGACGCAACCACTTTTGTCGGTTTGTAATCTAGCAGTGCATGAAGGGCTGGCACATAGCTCTGGATTGAACAGTTAGGCTTAACGGCAATAAAGCCGGTTGAGGTTCTAAGCCGCTTTCTCTGTGCAGCAATCACTTCAATATGCCCTGGATTAACTTCTGGAATGACCATCGGGATGTCAGGCGTCCAGCGGTGAGCCGAGTTATTGGAAATAACGGGTGTGCCCGTTTTGGCGTATGCCTCTTCCAACGCTTGAATTTCATTCTTTTTCATATCCACCGCACAAAAAATAAAATCGACCTGACCGGCAACTTCCTCCACGTTCGATGCATCCAGAATGACGATATTTTTCACTTCTTCAGGTATTGGGCCAGACAACTTCCATCTTCCTTGCACAGATTCTTCATATGTTTTACCTGCTGAACTGCTACTAGCGGCGATGGCCGTTACTTTAAACCAAGGATGCTGATCCAGCAACTGAACAAACCGCTGACCAACCATTCCTGTTCCTCCGACAATACCAACCTTCAATTTTTCTGACATAAGATATTCAAATCCTTTCAAAATAGCATGATTAAGGGGAACCCCTAAATATATATTCAAACAGTCTGATTCGGTGTACCGCATGTTGCACGTGAGCTGATCTTCTTAAGCACCAATAAAAAAAATCCCACCCCCAAGACTATAGTCAGTCTTAGGGACGAGATTGTATTTACTCGTGGTACCACCCCAGATTCGCTAATATGTCGCCATATCAGCCTCTTCAAGTACGGCATTACCATGTAATGCGTATACTTTAGCTCTGTAACAGGAGCTCCTGACACGCCATCACCCTTTTCGAAAGGATCCGATGTGCTGCTCTGAGGCTTTTTTCAATAAAACATTCTTTACTCCTTTTCAGCAAACCGGAGCTCTCTGTGAAAGAATTCATTTATTTACTCTTCTCTTCACCGCATTTGATTATTGCGATTATATTATCAAAAAACCATTGTAAGGTAAACATAAATTTTGAAAATTCGAATTCATCTACACTTAGTGGAAAATTCATAGCCTTTTTCAGTGTCGATTTCGGTATAAAAATTTCATAAGGTGGCAAACTATTCCTTGTTGTTATTTTAATAAAGGAGGTGTCACATGCCCAATCAAGATAATAATCAGGCAACAAAGGCAGAAGTACAGTCTACGGAGTTAAACAAAATGCCTGTCCCAGGTAAAGATGATACGGAATTTTCCGCAGAGGAAGCAGCAGAGGCATTTAAAGAAAATCAATCTTCCAGCAGCAGATCAGAAAATCAATGATCATCATATGCGAAAAAGCCCGGTTCCATTTGGACCGGGCTTTTCGTTTTTCTATAAAATTAATGTTAATTCAACTTAATTAATGACCAACCATAACTGGAATTTCTGCACTGTCCGTGGACTCGCCTTCCACCCTCTTGGGCTTTTGTAGCATAAGACCAAGCAAACCGCCGACAACCGCAATACCCAGCAGAACTAAGAAAGTGTACCCAAAGGAAGAAGCATACAAGTCTAAATCCGGCTTCTGCTTACCTGATTCAACCATTATATTTTTCATCTTCGTTGTAAAGATCGTCATCAAAATGGCGATAGCGAAGGACATCATAACTTGCTGTGCAGCGTTCGTGAGCGACGTTACACGGCCAACCAAATTCTGTGGTGCGGATTGGATCAAATGATTATTGAGAGGCATCATAAACAGTCCCATTCCCGCGCCTAGCAGTGCAAGCGGCAGGATCACTGTCCCTACACCTGAATCGCCAGAAATATTAGACAGTAAAAATGCTGAAATCGTTGTAAGTGCCATACCCGCCAAGACAAGCGGACGCGCTCCGAAACGATCTGACAGTTTACCGCCAATTGGCATAAATAAACCGGATGCCAGAGCTTGCGGAAGCATGATAAGACCAGTTTTCAGAGGGCTATAGCCATGGGCCTGTTGTAAATATAAGGGGACAAGGAACATGGTTCCGAACATTGCTATCTGAGAAATCCATTGCACGACGATCCCTTTTGTAAAATTACCTGAGCGGAAAACGCGCAGCTCGAGCAGCGGATTTTCACGTCTTAATTCCACAATAACGAATAAAATAAGCGCCACAATACCGATTCCTGAACCAATTAGCGTATCAGCATCCATCCACGTGGATTTCCCAGTGATCGGGTCAATACCACCATTAGATACACCGTACACTAGCGCCGCAAAGGCAATTGGCCCTAAAAGCATGCCAAGTAAATCCAAGGATGCAACCGACTGCCGCCCTATATTCGGTAATGTACGGATTCCAAGAACAATACCGATTACACCGATCGGTAGGTTAATCAGGAATATCCACTGCCAGCTGTGATATTCAACTAACCAGCCTGCAACGACTGGTCCAAGCGCCGGACCCAGCAAGATCGGAATACCCATCATGCCCATGACTGCGCCTACTTTTCCTGGCGGCGACAGACGATAGATGAACGCCATAGCAATAGGAACAACAACACCGCCACCCAGACCTTGGATGATACGGAAAGTAATCAGCATTTCAACCGAATTAGCCAGCGCACATAGACCAGACCCAATAGTGAATAGACCTACCGAGATCAAAAATATTTTCTTGGCGCCAAATCTGTCGGATAACCACCCCGCTAAAGGAATGACGGCTGCTTGTGCCAGCGCATATCCAATTACGGTCCATTGTACTAAGGACAAGTTCAATAGTTTAAATTCTTCCTGCAGCTTGGGAAGAGCAACGTTTACCGCCGTTCCGTCCAAAATTACCATAAAAATCCCAACCACAATTGCCACCAACGGCCCTAATATGCTTCGCATTGAAAACGGGGCTTCTGTTGCTGCAATGTTTTTACCTGAAGACATGTATTCCCTCCATCCGGTTCAGCATCCTCTGCTGACTCTCTCTTGTCTAATTACAAATTTTACGGACAATTGTCCGATTCACAATGATGCTAACGAAATATTATTTATTTGTCAATAGGCTGGAAGATTATTTGTTTCATTCAGTTATTGTCTTTAAATCACTTACTTTTAATAGTGCTTCTCTATTCGTATCATGATATACAACCCTAACTTCTAGTTCATAATCATCAGTCAACTCGAATGAAAGAATTGTGCATTTCCTACCACGATTCTTCGTCTTTCTAGGATTGTCTGGAGCAAAAACATAGGAGCCTCCAATAGTAAGATTAACTGTATCACTCATTACATCTGCAACCCTCTCATGTTGTATTAAAATTTCAGTTCTGCAATTGCCTTCTTGTACTTATCAATCCTTGCATAGTCTTTATCAGTTGGGTTAGGAATACGGCCAATATCACTGTTATCCTCTAGATCCAGAAGCTTCACTTTCGTCGCTAGGGGGTTTAATTTGATCCTGTTGATAAAGCCTTCATATGATTCATCTGCTCTTTTTGTAAGGCAATCAAGAGCTTCTATAATTTCTACGCTAAAACCTGCATTCTTTAAATCAAATAGAGTAATATCTGAATCTTCGACAACATCATGTAAAATTGCTACAATTGATTCTTCTTCGCTGCTGGCTTTAGTTGCTAATCTTGCAGGATGTAATATGTATGGATTTCCACCTTTATCTGTTTGACCATCATGAGCTTTCGCGGCTATTAGTATTGCTTTCGTTAAAGTACTCATTTTCACATCTCCTTCATTATAAAAATTCCAGCTGCATCATCTATTGTATCATACCTCGATTTCCTTATTAACTATGCGGTTACTTCAAATCCATTCCAATTAGAAGACGAAATGGCAGCCGATCAATTAGACCGACTGCCGTTTTCTTGTCTTGAATGTTCAATACATCCCTGTGAAACTAAGGAGTAACGCCATAGAGTAAAGCACCAATGGCTCCGGAATATTCTCCATTTTCAACAAATACCGGTAAAGCTCCTCTTAAAATAGTATAACTTTGAACTGTTTCTTTAAGTAGGTCATTTTGAATAAACGAGGATCCGATATAAACAACGGATGACACACTGCAACTCTTAGCCGCAAGAACGCTGGTAGTTGCTACTGTTTCTCCTACAAGACCGACTATCGACGCCAAAAGTTCTTCTTTGGCAAACTCTTGATAAGAAAATGATTGTAAAACCCTACCAAAGTTACTGGCCGTTAAATCGCCTGAGATAGGAGGTTCTGCTCCCTCATAAATGTGACTCACTTTCAAATCGATTCGATCTCGTATTCCCTTAACTGCTAATTTAACGATTGCTTCATAATCCGTTAAACCAGTCAACAATTGAGACAAACCCAACAATGGTCCGCCACCAACCCCGGTTCCTCCAACACGTTCATGTTGGCTATTTCCAACGTGATGAATTGAAGTCCCTGTACCAACATTAGTTAATACATACTCTTGCAGTTTTGGATCGTCTTTATTAAGAAGATACTGCACTCCGCGACATGTTGCCTCAAATTCAATAATGTGTAATGGTTTTTGAATCATTAACGTTTCAAATAATGATGCCTTGCCGCCGGTAAGAAATATTTGGGCACCATCAAACTTATTAATGTTTGAAGCAACGTATTCTATTTGGGCCACTGGGTATTTGCTAAAAGTAAAGAAGTTATTTTCCTCACAAACAACTTTGATTAGGGTACCGCCAGCATCAATTCCAATTTTCTTAATTACTGAGCACTCCTCTCAACGAAAAGCAAAAATCTATTCTTTTTATTCAGCTCCGTTTATGGGCTGGCCGTAAACCACATGGAAATGAAGATGTTTCGAATCTTGATAATTCCCAAGGTTCGTTATTACTCTACAAGCACCATATTCGGATACCACTCCGGAAGCTACCTTTTTAACAATATCCATTAATTCAATTAACAGGTCATTATCGCCATAGTCTAAAGTTATGAGTGAAGAAATGTGCTTCTTCGGAATAGCCACGATGTGCACTGGGTAAAAAGGACGGGTGTGGTGATAGGCAAGTACATTTTCGGTCTCCATTACCTTTTGTACAGGCGTTCGATCACTTAAAACCTCTTCGCAATAAAAATCTTCAGACATGTCTCATCACACTCCTAGAGTTCAATGATCTTTGTTGCAACATTATTGCAAAATTCCCTGTCATGCTCCACAAAAAGAATGGTTGGTGAGTACTCGAGCAGTAACTCTTCAATTTGCATGCGAGAAATAATATCAATAAAATTAAGCGGTTCATCCCAAATATGCAAATGAACTTTCTCACTAAGACTTTTAGCAATCAGTACCTTCTTCTTTTGCCCTCCGCTAAAGGCTAATATATCCTTTTCAAATTGAACTCTGGAAAAATCCAGCTTTCTTAAAATCGATTTAAAAAGGCTTTCATCAACCCCGTTGGTAGCAGCATAGTCAGATAAATTACCTTGAAGATGGGAAGTGTCCTGCGACACGTAGGATATCTTCAACTGACTATCCTTCCTGAAGGTGCCTGTGTAGTTTATATCCTCACCGCAAATAAGCTTGATGATACTTGATTTTCCAGAGCCATTTTTACCCGAAAGAGCAATTCGCTCACCTTGCTCAATAGTAAAACTTATATCAGCACAAACCATCTTCTTACCGTAAGAAATCGAAACATGATCAAGTTCAGCAAGTTGGTTTTTATGAAAAGCTAGTTGTGAAATCTCTAAGCTGTCAGCGTTTTCGATATTTTTAAGGAGCTTAGACTTTTCATCAATTGCAGATTGCTGCCTCTGTTCAATTGCTTTAGAGCGTTTCATCATTTTAGCTGCCTTATGGCCAATATATCCTTTATCTACCTTAGAACCGGAATTTCTTGTTCCGTTTTTTGTCTTTTCCACTTCGTGTGACCAGTTACCCGTCCGTTTAGCAGAATCCGACAATCGTTTAATGTCTTTTCTAAGTTTTTCGTTCTCTGCAAGTTCAAAGTTATCTTGTCTCTTTTTATTTTCCCACCAACTGGAAAAATTACCTTTTTGAATTTCTATATTGGTCTTATTGATTGAAAGTATGTGGTCTACACAGTTATCGAGAAATGATCTGTCGTGAGACACCAAAATATATCCACTTTTTGTATTGAGATAATCACTAACAAGTTTTCTTGCCGTCATGTCAAGATGATTGGTTGGTTCATCAATCAACAGAAAACTATTTTCCTTAATAAATAATGTAGCCAGTAACACTTTTGTTTGCTCACCGTTAGACAATGAATCAAAGGGCCGATATAAAACATCTTCAGAAACTTTTAGCAATGAAAGTTCACGCATTAATTTCCAGTGAATATAGTCTGGATAAATGTCGTTGATGACATCAAGGGTATTATTTCCTTTGTTTTCGACTTGGAAAGGGAAATATTCAAAACTGACATTAGCAGAAATATTTCCGCTATATTCATATTTACCGAGCAACAAGTTCAGAAATGTTGTCTTACCTCTACCGTTTCTTCCCGTAAATCCTAATTTCCAATCGGTATCTATTTGAAAATTGACGTTTTCAAATATGTTATCGTAACTGCCATCATAGGCAAACGTCAGGTTTGTAACATTTATTAATGACATGAAATCATCCTCCTGTATGAAAAATATAAAAGCTACAAGAAAGTTACTTTTCTTGTAGCTCAAATAAATACAGTTAATCCAACCCACTTTAGAGAGAGTTAGATAAGGATATATTGATTGAGTGAAAAGATATAGTAACTTTCTTGCATATAAAGAATAAAACACGCGAAAAAAACCGCATTTATTGTTTTATTATTTTATATAGTTAGCAAGAAATATTACATTATGCTTTTCAACTCCATTCATTAAATTACTAATATATTAGCATGCCCATTTTATAATTTCAACAAATTTCATTATTTATCCATACTGATGACGACTTTTCCTTTGGGGTGCCCTTCTCCAAGATACCGGAGAGCTTCTGCAGTCTCACTTAATGGGTAACGTCTATCTATAACAGGTACTACTTTGCCAGCTTCAAAAAGCTCCTTCATGAAATTTTGATCATTTTGGTTTGGCTTGTGCATAAGGATACCGATTTCCTTACTCCCCCTCTTTGAAATCCATGGTCCTAGGAACATGACTTGGAAGATTCGAGACATGGAACCTCCTACCATGACATAAGTGCCATTGGCACTTAATGCACGTTTGTAATCAAAAATCGATCGATATCCCGCAACATCAAGAATTAGGTCATAACGCTGTCCATTTTGTGTGAAATCCTCTTGCGTGTAATCAATAACCTGGTCTGCACCAATCGATTTCAGCATATCCAATTTCTTCGTACTGTCTACGCCAATCACTTCAGCCCCGAATGATTTGGCAATCTGTACCGCAAAGGTACCCACTCCTCCACCTGCACCATTAATTAAAACCTTTTGACCTTTCTGAATTTGTCCTTTATCACGAAGTCCCTGCAAGGCGAGGACTGCTGCTTGTGGAATGGCCGCTGCTTCCTCGAATGTCATACTGGCTGATTTCAGTGTTAATGCATTTTCACGAGCACATACATACTCCGCAAACCCGCCCCAACTACACCCGGAAATGTCCCCAAATACTTCATCACCCGGCAGAAACTGCTTTACGTCTTTGCCAACCGCTTCAACCCGCCCCGCTATGTCAGCTCCGAGTATGTTGTATTTTGGTTTTAGAATCCCCCCATCAAGGCGGACTAAGAATGGTGTACCTCTCAGTAGATCCCAATCCCATGAATTTACGGATGCAGCATATACTTTTATCAGTACTTCATTGTCCTTGGGAATAGGTTTTTCTACTTCTTTGAGTTTAAGAACATCAGTAGTTCCGTATGTTGTGTATACAATCGCCTTCATGAAGATTGCTCCTTAACACCTATTTGTGTTTTGGTTTTGTTTATTAATTGGGGTTGATTGCAAATGAGTTAAATCCTTTAACTATCAGCCATATCGGTAGTATGATTTCAAATAAGGCTCCTGGAAGAAATAAAAACATTCCTGGACTATAGCCGAAAATCTCTAGCAAGGCGCTTGTTAACAACGATGCGTAGCCAATAAGCCCAAAGACTGAGATTAACCGCGGAATGAGTTTTGATTGATACAATAAATAACAAAACAACAGGCTAACTAGACTAAGAACGATCATTGCCACCTGAAAGGCCAAATACTTCCCTTTTATTGCTAATGTGCCTATCGTGCCTCAATAACCCTAAAAGCAACGTAACCAAGAGCGATAGTTTCATTATACTTTTTTAAGATTGGAAACAGCATGATTGCAATACCAACAACTGCAGCGGAATTAATTAACTCAAGAAGCATTCCTATTATCACTTGGGTTTTATTTAGATAAACATTATTAAGAAAATCCGGATCATTTAGAATAGATTCTATAAGTCCATTGCCTAGTATATAGGCAGCCGTTGCAGCTAGAAATAAAATTCCTACAATTCTTGCCGTTTTTTTGTTTGAATTCACTTTTTACCTCCAACTATCGTTTAATGCTACCCGCTTTACAAATATCGCCAATTCGGATTGAATCTGAACAGCTTTGCAGGCCTATGCCCTGCATCCTTAGTAAATTGATTGGTTTCCATGACCATGTCAGCTATCTTTCTTCTGAATGCTGCAGAAAGCAGCTCTTTTCCCAAAGTAACCTCATAGACCTGCTGGAGCTCTGATAAGGTAAAAAGTTCCGGCATCAGATTGAAAGCAATATCTGTGTACTCAATTTTATTCCTAAGTCTCTCAACTGCATATTGGATCATTTCCGCATGATCAAATGCAATTCCATTCGAAACGATAACCTCTCTTTCTACCCTTGCTGTTTTTCCAGAATATTTTTCGATAACTTTAATAATAGCCTCCAGGATGTCCTCATCGTTTGAAAGAGTAATTTTTACGACTTTTTCAAATATCAAGTCCTTCTCCAGCATGGTTTTCTTCTCTTCAAGCACACTGTACCTAACGTTGAACCATCTGGCATCATCGGCATCATCCCCAGCCTTCACTTCGAGTGATCTGCAATCAACAAGTGCCATATACGAACAGCTGATAACTCGTGTACGAGGGTCCCTATTTACATCACCCCATGTATAAAGCTGTTCCATATAAACATCATCAATATTAGTTTCAGTTTTTAGCTCCCGTAAAGCAGCTTCATCCATACTCTCGTTCTCTGTTACAAAGCCTCCGGGTAAAGCCCATTGCCCTATATAAGGATGAACCCCCCTTTTAACCATGAGGAGTTTCAGTGACTTTTCCGGCAGCTTTCTATAGTTTTCTTTTTCCTCATCAACTACAGTGAAAATTAACATATCTACGGTAACAGACGGTCTTTGATAAATACTGGCATCATACTTCTGTAAAAACTCCACTTCAGTAAGTCCCTGCTTATCTCTAATTTCCTCTTTATTCATGTGTAGATCACCCATTCTTTGATTTCAATATTATGTTACAAACAAATTGTTATTATCAATACGTTAATATCATTTAAACTTTAATTCCAATCATTGTCAATACCTATTAAAAAAAGAGTTATCCTCAAGTAG
>NZ_WHOA01000025.1 GCF_013141715.1 Paenibacillus phytorum
AAGTAGGATATCCAAAGTCTGATTAGATGTTTTATTGGATTTTATCCAACAGAAATTCCAATACCTCAGCCTATGGATGTTCAGTTAGTTCTATGAACTCAATAACTCATGAATTTATGGCCACATATATGCGAATAGTGTCCGTATTATAAAAAAAGCGACCCCGCGGGGTCGCTTTCTCTATGCACAGATATTACTTCGCAGCGTCGTAACGTTTGCCAACTTCGTTCCAGTTCACAACGTTCCAGAAAGCCGCGATGTAGTCAGGACGTTTGTTTTGGTAGTTCAGGTAGTAAGCGTGCTCCCATACATCAAGACCAAGTACCGGCGTTTCGCCTTCCATGATCGGGCTGTCTTGGTTAGGCAAGCTGTATACTTTCAATTTGCCAGCTTTGTCCACAGCTAGGAAAGCCCAGCCAGAGCCAAAACGTGTTGTAGCTGCTGCAGCGAAGTCTGCTTTGAACTTGTCAAAGCCGCCAAGCTCGCTCTCGATAGCTGCTGCTAAAGCGCCAGTAGGTGCTCCGCCAGCTTCTGGTCCGATTGTTTCCCAGAAAAGGGAGTGGTTCGCGTGTCCGCCACCATTGTTACGAACGGCTGTACGAATATCTTCAGGAAGGCTGTTCAGGTCAGCGATCAGGTCGTTTAAGGATTTGTCATGCAGAGCAGGGTGTTTGTCCAGAGCTGCATTCAGGTTGGTTACATAGGCGTTATGGTGACGATCGTGGTGAATTTCCATTGTTTTTGCATCGATGTGTGGCTCAAGTGCGTTGTTCGCGTACGGAAGAGCTGGTAGTTGATGTGCCATTGTATAAATACCTCCTAAAATTATGTAGTTTCAACTTCATTATGAAGGAATTTCGATAATAAAGCAACATGTATGTTTACTAAGTCAGACGCCGCGGCGCTCAATTTCCTGGATGATTTGATTGTGAATATGGTTTCCTTGTTCATTGAGCCAAGGAGATAAATCGCTCATGGCACTGTGATTGTAACGGAGTTCGATCTTCGTCCATTCGCTCGGCTTCATAGTGCTCAGTACTTGAAAGTCACGTATTTTTCGTGGATATGAGTCACCGATCTCTTCATTGGTTGACATGAATTCACCTCCCGTTCCTTGCGCATCCTTCTATAAAATCCAACGTTTCGTTACTTTTTATACATAGGTTTGCAGTTGGAAAATGTTTGAATAAAAGTTGGGAGTTTAAGGGACAATGAGAGGGCGGAGAGGGTTACTCAAAAAGAGGTGTACAAAATGAGGTTTTTTCACCGTTTGTTTCGATGGGCGAATCGACATCTCAAACAAGCAGATGATTCGGCTCAGAAGGGACTTGATCTCATGCAGGAAAGAGGAATGCTCAGTACAGCTATCACTCAGAATATAGAATCGCTGAACAGCATTTTTAATGACACACCGGATTTGGTTGTCCGTACCTTCCTGTATAAGCAAACAGGCAGCCAGGCTGCACTAGTGTATCTTTCCGGTCTTACGGATAAGAACGCAATCAATAACAATGTGCTGCATCAGCTCATGTTTTATACTGTGGATGAAGATCAAGGTGAATTGCCGGTCACACTTGGAAGTATGGAAATGATGCATTCATGGGAGCGGGCAATGACAGCCATTTTGCAAGGAAACTGCTTTCTTTTCATAGATGGATTTTCACATGGATATTCGCTGGAGACACAGGGATGGCCGCAGAGAGCGATCACAGATTCCCAGATTGAAGCCTCATTAAAAGGAGCTCATCAAGGATTCATTGAGACAAGCAATCAGAATATTGCCTTAATTCGCCGATATATTACCAGCCGTGAACTGAAAATCAGGGAATTATACATTGGCCGAAGAGCGAAGAGTAAAATTTCCATCTTATATATTGAGGACATAACTTTGCCGGAACTTCTGCAAGAAATGGTAAATCGAATAACCAAACTGGATATTGATTGTATTCTGAATACCGGCGAATTGGTCGAGTATATCGAAGATAATCCGTTCTCATTGTTTCCTCAAATGATAACAACCGAACGGCCGGACACGGCGGCGTCTCAGCTTTTGCAAGGAAGGATTTGCGTAGTGGTTGATCGTTCTTCCAGTGTGTTGATTGCGCCGGTTAGCCTCGTTGCCTTCTTTCAAGGCATTGATGATTATAGTACGCGGTGGCCTGTGGCGACTTTCCTGCGATTGTTGCGTTTCTTAGCTTGCTTTGTTGCTGCCTTTCTCCCAGGAATTTATATAGCCTGCATTTCCTTCAATCATGAATTGATTCCTTTGGATTTAATATTATCCGTTGGCGAGTTTCGAGCGGCCGTTCCTTATCCTCCACTGATTGAGGCGCTCTTAATGGAGCTTATGCTGGAGATGCTTCGCGAAGCAGGGATTCGACTTCCATCGCCAATAGGTCAAACGGTCGGGATTGTCGGAGGCATTGTCATCGGTCAAGCAGCTGTCCAAGCAGGGATTGTTAGCAACATTATGGTTGTGATCGTAGCATCAACAGCGGTTGCCTCCTTCATATTGCCGAATTATGACATGGCCTCCGCGATTCGATTAGTTCGATTTCCCGTGATGATTATTGCTTCCTTGTTCGGCATTATTGGGATTATCGCAGGTTTCATGATTTTAATAGCGCAAGTCATTAATTTAAAGTCGCTAGGTGAATCGTTCAGTTCCCCCATAGCACCGGTTCGGTTGTCTGATTGGAAGGATGTTTTCATACGTGTACCATTGTGGAAGATGGTGATGCGTCCCAAGAGTGTACGATCTCTTCAAAAAAAGAAAATGAGCTCAAACCGTCCCAAAGGTGATGAACAATGACCATGAACGCCATGAATCCCTATAAAAGTAACCAAATTACACGATTACAGTTCATATTAATGGTTCATGGTATGCAGATGGGTGTCGGTGTCATCGCGATGCCTAGTCAGCTGGCCAAGACCAGCGGCACGGATGGGTGGATAGCCATCATCATTGGCTGGTTAGCTTCCATACTGGCCAGCCTAATCATTATTCAAGTGATGAAAAGACATCCAGACGGAACGATTTTACAACTCCTGACACACTATTTCGGCAAATGGGTCGGCAAAATGGGGGCCGTTATTTTTGCATGTTATATGGCTACACTTGCATACTTAGTTTTTGACCGAATGGTGCTTCTCATCAGGACTTGGATCATGCAGAACACCCAGGGGTATATCCTCATGCTTTTATTTATTATTCCTGCTTACATGCTTGCCATAGGAGGCATGCGCAGTTTAGGCCGATTCGCGGAAATTGTGCTGTTATGTACGCTTTGGATGCCGTTTTTTTTGCTTTTGCTGTTGAAAGATGCTCATTGGATTCATTTGCTGCCGGTGCTTAAAGAAGGCTGGATGCCGGTATGGCATGGTGTGAGTTCAACCGTAATTTCTTTTTTAGGCTTTGAAAGTGCGTTTTTTTTATATCCTTATTTGGATAATAAAAAGTCAGCATCAGCCAACATCATTATCGCTAATACATTAACTTTCCTTGTCTACCTATTTATTACAATCCTTTGCTTTATTTTGTATAGTCCGGATGAAATTACTCAGTTCAATGAAGCTGCTTTATCCGTTATTAAAGTGGTTGAGTTTCGTTTCATTGAAAGGTTTGACATCATTGTATTAACCATATATGTGTTGATTATATGCAGAACATGGGTGCCAGAACTATATATATTCACGTTATGTACGGAACAGCTTGTGTTGAAAGGGAAAACACGCGTACACTTGATCGTTCTGCTTTTTGTTATGGTTATACTAACGTACATCTTGGATCCGAGCTGGAACCAAAGTGTATCTTGGTTTAAAATTAGTGGCTACTTTGGGTTTGGTGTGGCGTATTTGTTCCCCATCTGTTTATGGGTGCTCCTTTCTGTGACTAGCCGGATAGCGAGGTGGCGAAAATGAAGCTTACACGTAGATTGATGCTGATGCTACTAGCGATAATGCTTCTGCTTCCCGGATGTGGAGACCGAGTTGATTTGGAGGATATGACGCTTGTTCTGATGCTGGGAATCGACTTGGATAAGGATAATAATCTCGTGTTCTATTCCTCAAGTCCAGTCTTCAACAAGGAAGCGAAAAAGAAAAATGAAGAATCCAAAGTAAGCGCCATGACAGTGCGAGATTCCAGAAATGGGCTTGACGCTCGAGTGTCAGCGCTAATAAATGCAGGCAAAGTTCAGAATATACTTCTGAGCAAGCGAATCCTTCAGCATGAAGGTTGGTTTAAGCTGTTGGATGTGTATTTTCGAGATTCGAAAACCAGGATAAATGGGAGAGTTATTGCCGTTGACGGCACTCTAGATGAAATTATGTTTTTTACCCCCGCCAACAAGCGGCGACTTCCCTTGTATATAGCTAAGCTCATTAAAACGGCGCATGAAAGAAGCATCACGCAAGAGACTACGCTTTTAGAATTGCACCGACAAATGTACGATAAAGGAATTACGCCCTGCTTGCCGCAAATTCAGAAAAATGGAGAAGTTCAAGTTTTAGGAACAGCGCTGCTAAATAAAGAAGGCAAGTATTTAACGACGTTAAACTTGCATGAAAATCAACTGCTGCAATTGCTGCAGGATAAAATAGAAGGGAGTCTGTCCTACACGATCGAGTTACCGGAGGAAAGTAAGCCAGATATTTTTAGTACTGGTGCTATGAGCTTCAATGTGGGTCATTTTAAAAGAAAGGTAAATGTGACCTACGCACAGGATAAGTTTCGTTTTGACGTGGCCCTGGAACTGCCTGTCCGTTTGACGGAACGGCTATTTTCTTATGATGTAGAGAAGGAAGGAGATAAACTGGAGGGTATGATTAATAAACATTTAGAAGAAGAGATGAAGGAGCTAATGACAAAGATACAAAAATATAAAATCGACCCGATAGGCCTCGGTCTTTTCGCGCGTGCTTACCAATATGAAGCATGGAAAAAGGTGCAGTATGACTGGGGAAAAGCTTTGTCAATAGCTGAGGTACATATTCATATCGCTACAACTGTTAAAGATATGGGGGAAGTTAAATAAGGAGAGGTCCGTTTCGACGCCTCTTTTTACAGTAAATTCATTGAAAACGCTTGCATTTAAGCGCTTTCAAGAGGATTTGCGAAAAAAACAAAGTTTTTTGTGAATTTTGACACATTTTTAGCAGGATTCCGCATTTTTTTGTCGTATTTACTACTTTACCAAAAAAATTATTCCTAACAAATAAAAGTGGAATTGGGAGAGAACCGTATGCACGTTCGTTCATTTCAGCTTGGTGATACCTCTTCGGTGAAGACACTTCTGCAGGATGTTTTATCGGAAACCTGCTATGAGGAAACGATTGAAGCATTTGCACGTCAGCTATCATGGGATACAGAGCTTGTTTTAATCGCTCAAGAAGAAGAGCAAGTTGTAGGCATGATTATCGGTACGATTGATAACAACAATGGCTACTACTATCGGATCGCAGTTGCAACAGAGTATCAACGCAAAGGTATCGGTAAAGCTTTGATCGAAGCAATGAAGCAAAGGTTCCTTCAACGGAACGTGAAGAAGATTATGGTGACGGTAGATATCCATAATGAAATGGTGCTGCCTGTGTACGAGTCTGCTGGTTACAGCACATCGGACTTTTCCCGTACCGCACATCGTCTTAGCATTGTGAAGAAAGTCAGTGTTTAACTGATCGTTCGGATGTCCATGAAATGAATAGATTTGGAACGAGGGAAGCATATCTGTGCCGCCATTGCAATTGGGGGTCAGATATGCTTTTCTATATAATATGGGAACTTTTCGGCAGCAATGAATAGAGGAGCTTTGGACATGGATAACTTCGCGTCGTATGTGATAAAAAGCTTCAAACATGATGGACATCTTCACCGGATGTGGCTGACGAATTGGCGAGTACCGCAGCACATCCTTCATGCCGATCATCAGCAGCAAGAAATGATGGTGTTTATTAACAGCCAGACCAAGATTCAGGAAGCAGACGGCAAGGAGTGGGTTAGCCGCATTCCAGGAGTATCTTTTTTTATTCCTAAAATGTGGTTTAATATTGTTGCACTTATAGAAGAAACAGGTGTTAGATACTACTGCAATGTCGCATCTCCACTGTATGTGACCCAGCAAGTACTGACTTATATTGACTACGACCTTGATGTTATTCGGATGCCGGATCGTTCCGTGCATATCGTAGATCAAGATGAATATGAACGCCATAAACTGAATTATCACTATTCTTCTCTTGTGGAAACGAAGGTGAAGCAAGGTCTTGCAGCTTTACTCGCGTTGGTTAACGCAGACAAGCCGCCGTTTCAAGATGATATGGTTATGTATTATTACGAGCAGTGGGAAAAGTATAAGAACGGAGGAGCATAAATGAGCTTCTTTGTAGGACGCAGTGAATCGAATAAGGCAGCTTCTCAGCCTAAGAACTATCATGAGGCTAAAAGCCTAACCCATGAGCTATGGGATTGGACGAAATCCATTCTTGTAGCTCTTCTTGTCGTTATTCTCGTACATCAATTCGGATTCAATCTCTCCACGGTTCGAGGTCACTCCATGCAGCCCACCTTGCAGGAGGGGGAGTGGTTGTTCGTGAACAAGGCTATAACGTACCTGAAGGCACCCAAACGCGGAGAGATTATCATTCTCAAAGAGTCTGAGGAATTTGTTACAGTGACGCATCCTTTCTTGGTTAAAAGGATTGTCGCGATTGCGGGCGACGAGGTGCAGGGCCGAGCCGGTTTTCTTTATGTAAACGGCGACAAGATGGAGGAGCCATATACAGATACGCTCATCGAGGACGGAGACTTTGGACCGACACGCGTCGGTCAAGGCCACGTCTTCGTGATGGGCGATAACCGTCATGCGGCGGCAAGTGGCGACAGCCGCAGGTTCGGGGCTGTTCCGACCGGCCAGATCCAAGGCCGCGCCGAGTATGTGTTGTGGCCATTCGCGATGGCTAAGAAGCTTTAACGTTAACGGACGCGAAAGAAGAGAGAGGTGAGAGGGTTGGCGGTTTCCATAGCAGCAGGAACAGATGCGGATTGGCGCAGGCTACAACAAGAGATCGTGGAAGCCGCGTCGTCCCTCGGTATTGATAAGATCGGCTTCACGTCAGCGGAGCCGTTCACAGAACTGAAAGAGATCCTTCTCCGCCACAGGGAGAAGGGGTTTGAATCCGGCTTCGAGGAGCCGGATATCGAGAAGCGGATACATCCAAGCTTAAGCTTCGCCGCGCCGCAGTCGATCATTTCCATCGCTGTTGCGTACCCGTCGAAACTGCCGAACCCTCCTCGATCCGAGCCTGGGGCTTATCGGGGGATTATTTCGCGCTCCTCGTGGGGGAGCGACTACCACGACGTGCTTCGCGATAGGCTCGCGAAGCTGGAGGCTTTCATCGCGCAGCGCGTGCCTGACGCGAGGCTAATGAGCATGGTCGACACCGGTGCACTGGTCGACCGCGCCGTAGCCGAGCGGGCTGGGATCGGCTGGACCGGCAAAAACTGCGCCGTCATCACCCCCGAATGGGGATCGTGGGTTTATTTGGGCGAAATGATCACGAATATACCGTTTACATCCGATACATCTATTATGGATCAGTGCGGGGACTGCACGATTTGTATCGATGCTTGTCCGACTGGAGCGCTGGTCGGGCCAGGGCAGCTGAACTCAAGCCGCTGCATCTCCTTCATCACGCAGACCAAAGGCTATGTCGACGATGAGTTTAAGCTCAAAATCGGCAACCGCCTCTACGGCTGTGACACCTGCCAGATCGTCTGTCCGAAGAACAAGGGGATGAACTGGACGCATCATCCCGAGCTCGAGCCTGACCCCGAGAAGGTCAAGCCTTTATTAATCCCCTTGCTGACCATGTCGAACAAGGATTTCAAAGAACAGTACGGGCGCATCGCAGCGTCCTGGAGAGGCAAGAAGCCGATCCAGCGCAATGCGATAATCGCGCTCGGGAATTTCAAGGATAGATCAGCTGTACCTGATCTTAGTGAGCTGCTGCTGACCGATCCGCGCCCTGAGATCAGGGCTACGGCAGCATGGGCGCTAGGGCGCATTGGCGGCGAAGACTCGGCGGCTGCTCTCGATAAAGCCCGAGCAGCTGAGCAGGAAGCCGCTGTAATGCAGGATATCGAGAAGGCGCTCGAAGTTGTAAGCCAATCTACAGCTGATAAGGGGGAGAAAGAGCAGATATGACACAGCAACAGACACAAGCTGCGACAGTCCTTTCCTATACGGAGGTTAATTCTCCAATAGGTCCTCTTGTTCTTGTATCGACCTTACAGGGACTCTGCAAGGTCGATTTCGGCACCTACGAACAGAACCGAGAGAAGCTGCAGCAATGGGCTAACCGATGGTTTGGCAGGCATGAGCTGCAAGAGAATGCCTCAAGGCTCGAAACGGTTGTGCAGCAGTTGGAGCAGTATTTTAGAAGAGAACGTTTAAGCTTTGAGGGTGAACTGGATTTACAGGGAACTGAATTTCAGAAACAAGTCTGGACAGCACTGCTTTCTATTCCATATGGAGAGACAGCTTCCTATAAACATATTGCAGAAGCCATAGGCTCGCCGAAAGCCGTCAGAGCGGTTGGTGGAGCTAACAATAAAAACCCAATTCCCGTCATTATCCCCTGTCATCGCATCATTGGCGCTAGTGGCGACCTTGTTGGCTACGGCGGAGGTCTCCCAATTAAAGTACTCTTGCTCGATTTGGAACAATGCTCGAATACAGTATTAACTAATAAATAAAACGTGGAGTGAATCCTATGAAATATGTGCATTTGGATTCCGTTGAGCCGGGTCAATTTCTGGGCCGAACGATATTTGCCAGCAATGGAGCTATTTTGCTTTCAGAAGATGTGCAATTAACGGTGTTTATGATTAACACGCTTAACCGAATCGGAGTCACAATGATTTACATCAAAGACCCGAACCTAGAGGATGTAGAAATCCCGGAAATCCTTTCGGATGAAACCAAACGTATCGTTATGCAGCAAATGGGCCAAACGTTCGCGGCTATCCAGTCAGGTAAGGAATTTAACTCGCGTGCTATGAGTATTTCGATTAATACGCTGCTGGATGAAATCATGAAGAATCGTGATGTACTCGTGCAGTTGACGGATATTCGTACGGAGGATAACAAGATGTATGTCCATGCAACGAATGTCTGTATGATGGCCGTGCTCATTGGGATTAATATGGGATTCAATGGAACCCAATTGAAGGAGCTCGCCATTGGTGCGCTTCTTCATGATGTGGGTAAGCTGGAGCTTGTTTGCGATGATGAGTCGCCCGACATGAAGAAGCATCATACTTGGCGCGGCTTCGAGCTTCTGAAGAACAAGCGTGAATTCAGCCTGCTCATTGCCCATGTAGCCTTCCAGCATCATGAAACGCTTAACGGCCAAGGGGTTCCAAGAGGACTTATGAGTGAAGATATTCATATTTATGCGAAAATTACGGCTGTAGCGAATATGTACGATAATCTGCTGTTTGATGTCTCCTTAGGGCGCCGTATGCTGCCGCATGAGGCTTGCGAGCATATGATGGCGGTAGCGGAGACCCAACTTGATCGCGATGTCTTGATCCAGTTTCTGAAAATCGTCTCGATCTATCCGACGGGAGCTTCCGTGCGTTTGTCCAATCGGGAGACCGGTGTTGTGGTTGGACAGCATAGAGGACTGCCAAGCCGTCCGATTGTGCGAATCGCGAAGCAAAATACGATGGATAAAGAGCTGGATATCACAGAAATTGATCTGGCCAAGCATACGACCATTTTTATCGAACAGGTTTTGTAATAAAGGGGTAGTCATTTGTAAAAAGATGAACAGAAATGATATGATAAGGCAAGCAATCGATACCAATTTGTACATGCAGGGGGCATAATTATGTGGAGTTATCTGATTCCCATTCTCACGTTAATTGTTGGCTTGGTCGGTGGGTTCTTCATCGGCGTATTCTATTTAAAAAGACAGCTGGAATCCATGCAGAACAATCCAGAAATGCTGCAAAAAATGGCCAAGCAAATGGGCTACAACATGAATAAGCAGCAGCTGAACAAAGCACAACAAATGATGAAAAACCAAAAGTGGAAATAAAACGTGGGGTTAGAATAACCCTTCAAAAGGGCTTTGCTGTTTAACCGTACGAACGGTGGGCAGCACGAGCCCTTCCTAATATGGGGATCTTTGAGTGTAGCTCAAAGTAGGACATACCAGTACTATTCAGAGGTGGCTCAAGCGATGGCTAGCAACAAAGACCGCATCATGGAAGCAGCCATGGATTTATTTCATGATCATGGTTTCCAAGGAACGGGTCTGGAAGATATATTGACGAGCAGCGGGGTATGCAAAAGCAATTTTTACTACCATTTTAAAAGTAAAGAAGAATTAGGTTTGAAAGTTATTGAGCGCAAGGTGCAGGAGATGCGGCAATCTGTGATGGAGCCTAGTTTGGGAAATGCGCAATTATCGCCGAAGCAGCGGGTACTGGCATTGTTTGAACGCATGCTGGCCTTTTGTGAGGAGCATGAGTGCCGCAGAGGCTGCTTCTTCGGTAATCTGGCCCTGGAGTTGAGTGATAGCTCTGAGGAGCTGCGTAAGCCGTTGAGCCGCTTTTTCAGGGAGTTGGAGGCTGAGGTAGAATCCTGTTTGCAGGAAGGTAAGAGACAAGGCGAGCTGCTGTTGCAGGGATTAACCCCTGTGGAACTGGCGACCCCGATCGTATCCCTTTTGCAGGGTGGGATGCTGCTCACCAAAACGCACAAAGACAGCAGAGCGCTGCGCGAAAGTATCAAGGTTTTGACCGTTTGTATAGGGTAGAGGATAAGAAAGAGGAGTGATAAATAGATGGCGTCTATTGACTACAAAAATGCAAGAGTTGCTGAGAATCGGGAGCTGATTGAACAGCATGTCCGAGAGATTTTAAGGCTGATTGGCGAAGATGTAGATCGGGAAGGCTTATTAGACACACCTGCTCGCGTAACCCGTATGTATGAAGAAATTTTTTCGGGCTATGAGGCGAATCCACGCGATGTGATGGGTGTAACTTTTGATGAACAGCACGAAGAGCTGGTTATTATTAAGGATATTATTTATTACAGTCAATGCGAGCATCATATGGCGCCCTTTTTCGGGAAAGTGCATGTAGGGTACTTGCCTAGCGGAAAAGTGGCTGGACTTAGCAAATTTGCTCGTCTGGTTGATGTGATCACTCGTAAGCTGCAGGTGCAGGAGCGGATTACTTCAGAAATCGCCGACATTCTAGACGATGTGCTGAAGCCGCACGGGGTCATGGTTGTTGTTGAGGGAGAACATATGTGCATGTGCTCCAGAGGCGTGAAGAAATACGGAAGTCAAACGATTACCTCAGCTGTTCGCGGTTCTTTCCGCTCAGACTCGACACTTCGTGCCGAGTTTCTGTCTTTGTTAAAATAAGCAATGCGTACGAGGGATGTGCATGGAGACAATAGTCTTGTGCATCATCCCTTTTTTTGTTCAGGAAGTGCGGCATGACTTGTTGCGAGGTAGACGATATAGTATTATTTTACCACATAAGAAAGTTTGAGATGTTCAGACCTCGAGAGAGGTTTTCTCAGTAGATAAGAAAGTATAAGTTTTATACTTTTGCTTCGCATCTACCTTGACAAACGCGCTCGTCCCAGAAGGACGACGGAGTCGTTTATCCTTGCATAATTCAAGATCCCCAAGGGACTATCGTACATGCTTTAGCATAAACTGATAGGAAGAATGCTGAGGTATACGGAGTAGCTGATTTGAACAAAGAGAGTAAGAACTATACCGGGGGTCCGGCAACAGCACTAGAGGAGGTAAGCTTATGAACAACATACGAAAATATCGGCCAGGTGAGGCCGGTTCCTCTAAATTGAGTGAAGAACGGGATGAATTTGAGCGGGATTATGCGAGGTTAATCCAATCTCCGACCTTTCGTCGGCTGCAGGGGAAGTCGCAAGTGTTTGGCGCAGGATCAGGTGATTACTATCGAACACGTCTAACCCATTCGCTCGAAGTTGCCCAAATCGCTAGAGAAGTGGCGAAGCGGTTAGAACGGACGAATCCTTTTTTGAGTAAAAGAGAGCATCCTGGCTTGATCATTGATCCTACCGTCGTCGAGTGTGCGTCGATTGCTCACGACTTCGGTCACCCGCCATTCGGGCATAAAGGGGAAGAGGTTCTGAATCATATTCTGATGAGGGATCATGGCTTAAAATATGAAGGCAACGCCCAAAATTTCCGTATCCTGATGTTTCTCGAAAAAAGAGCAGGCAGTGAAAGCGGCCTGGATCTTACAGCTGCGGTACTTCTTGGAATTAATAAGTATCCATTTTTGATCGAGGAAGAAGGCCGACTTAAGGGTGTTTATGCCTCGGAGTGGGAAATCATTCGTGATCTGCGTTCGCAATGGAACATGCCTGAGGGCTGTTCGACCTTGGAAGCACAATTGATGGATTTATGCGACGATATCGCGTACTCCACCCATGATATTGAAGATGGTATTCGTGCTGGCAAAATTCAAATGAACGCAACCTTTTTTGAGGATCAAAGACTGATGCGTCATGTGGTCATGGAAATATTAAATGATCCCAACAAGCATAAATTCGGCTGGGAGCAAGTCAATATCGAGCAAATGGTCAGACAAGTTCTGTCGGACTACTTGGAGCAGTGGGAGCAAATTTTCTCAGAGTGCAACGGGGAAGAATCGCGTACGCGCAGAGAGATGAAAGCCCGCTGGGTGAACTCTTTCGCGAGTAGTTTGGACATTCTGGATGACCCTGACCGAGGCTGGAAAAAGGTTGCCCTCGTGAAAGACGGCGCTGAGGATATGAATCTGCTGCGCACGATGGAAATTCTCAAGAAGCTTGCGTGGGTCACGCTGATCAAAGACTTCCGTGTGCTGCGCCTGCAAAAACGCAGCGAGATCATCGTCGAGCGCCTGTGGGACAGCTTCATCGACAAGGACAAGGGGCAGTGGATCATGCCTCCCGACTGGATAGATAGCTACGAACGCCGTAATGCCGCCTGGAGCTGGCCGCGTTTCGTCGCGGATTACATTTCCGGGATGACCGACGCCTACGCGGAGAAAGTCTACGCCGAATTGTTCGCCAGCAAATCCGGCTCGATTTATGAGATGGATTAGTTGGGGGTTAAGATTCAGACCCCAAGTGGCTGATTGGACCAGCATAATACCTTCTGTTGTAAAAAGTGATTGATTAACCACAGAAGAATGCTGAGAGAGCCGAAATGGACTTCTCATCGCCGGAAAAGTAGCAAAGTGTTGCTGAGAAGTCCGAAAAGGACTCTCGGAGCCAGAAGGATGCTGGTTAACCAACAAATGAATGCTGAGAGAGCCGAAATGGACTTCTCATCGCCGAAAAAGTAGCCAAGTGTTGCTGAGAAGACCGAAAAGGACTTCTCAGAGCCAGAAGGATGCTTGTTAACCACAAATGAATGCTGAGAGAGCCGAAATGGACTTCTCATCGCCGGAAAAGTAGCCAAGTGTTGCTGAGAAGTCCGAAAAGGACTTCTCGGAGCAGAAGGATGCTGGTTAACCGACAAATGAATGCTGAGAGAGCCGAAATGGACTTCTCATCGCCGGAAAAGTAGCCAAGTGTTGCTGAGAAGTCCGAAAAGGACTTCTTGGAGTCAGAAGGATGCTGGTTAACCGACAAATGTAAGCTAAGAGAGCCGAAATGGACTTCTCATCGCCGGAAAAGTAGCCAAGTGTTGCCGAGAAGTCCGAAAGGGACTTCTCGGTGCTTTAGATGCTTGGAGTAGCTAAATAGCAAGTCCGGTACAATTGGCAGGTGTTTGGAGTCATAACGAAGAAGCGGAAAGAGGTCCAATAAATAGGGCTTCTTTTTTTGATGATGCGATAAAGTTAAAATATGAGTGTCTACACAAGAAGAGGGTAAATGGACAAAATGGTGATGATTTAGACCGTTAAAGCGGAGTGTCGCAGGAGGTTGGAAACTTTCGGCAGAAACAAGCCGGTACAGAAAAAAAAATATCGGCCCACGAGGGGCCGATTTTATAGGGAGGAGGGAATACCAAGGTTAGCTTGCATAGGAGTGGTCGTGATACCGTTAAGGAAATTCATCGTTCGGCGCATATACGTTTTCGGCTCTGCTCGGTACAGCAGCTCATGCTGCGCTTTTGGGATAATCCACAGCTTGGATTGGGAGTCTTTTTGCTGCTTGAACATATCCTCTACCATGCCATAGGGTGCTTTGTAATCTTCCGTACCATGGATGAAGAAAATCGGCATCGGATAAGCTGTTGAAGTTACTTTGTTGTAAGGGACTTCTTGCAAGCTTACGCCATTGAGCAAAGGGAAGAATAAGCGTACGAGCGGTAGAGATGGAAATTTTGGCACATTAACGACTTGCTTCATATTATGATAGAGTGTGTCTGGATTGAGCAAAAAAGTGCTGTCCAGAATCATCCCCGAAATATCATTGCCACTTAGAAGAGCAGTCTGTAGTGCTGTTCCTGCTCCCATAGAGAAGCCCCAAATATAAATAGGACCGCTGGATACCTGCTTGATATAATGGATGGCGCCAAGCAGCTCTTGCGATTCTTGAATGCCGCCAGTCATAATTCGTTTACTGTTAGGGTGCACATAACCATAGTCGAACATGAGTACATTGTAGTTTTGCAAATGAAGTTCGCGGGCTAAGTTGTAAATGGGAACCCAAAGTTCTTCGCGATTGCCGCCGTAACCATGGGAGAAGATGACGGTTTTGTCGGATTTTCCAGGTATAAACCAACCGTCTAGGTTTGACGTGCCATTCAGACTTGGGAAGGTCACACTGCTGTAAGGAAGACCAACGGCTCTCATCGGATCCGAATGAAGCGGGTCAATATGCGGCCGAGCTAGTGTCCATGCAATATAGGCGTGAAAACCAAGAAGTAAAGAAGTGCATAGGATTAGGAATGAAGTGAGGATGGTGAAAACCAGCCTTTTTTTGCGTAAAAGCGGTCGGGTGACCACTTGCTCCAGTGTGGGTTGTAGTGAACCAGTTCCAGGGGATAGAGATGTTGTTGACATCGTAGTACCCTCCCTCCATTAAAATTAGTGTGATTATGCTGCTGCGGGTTAGAGGTTAAAGGGAGAATAAATTATTTAAATATTCAGATAAGTGTTCTATTAACTTAATATTATTCTGAATGCGCTTACAAGTCAATGAGGTTGCGCTAATTGTAAGCCCTTTGTAATCGTCCTGTAACAATGAGAAAACGGCCGTTTGACCATATATAGGGATCTTTGGTCTTGACCAAAGTCTCTCCTCCATAGGGATCTTGGTGACCAAAGTCTCTCCTTTACGGTTTACACGAGTTTCGTTATACTGATTATAACTGAGTTTCATATAGTGAAACTTTTTCACACGGATGAAAGTGGTGAAAAACGATGGAAGATGGCAAGCTGACGGTGCGTGCTGTAGAGCGCGCTTTAGATATTATGCTTTGTTTCACCGGGGCGTCGGAATTGACGCTGACCGAAATAGCAAGTCGTGCTGGGCTTCACAAAAGCACGGTACACCGACTTCTGGCGTCCCTAGAAGGCAAAGGCTTCATCATGCGCGATGGCTCGACAGATAAATACAGACTCGGTTATCGGTTATGGGAGTTGTCCGCTAACCTCTCCAAAGAGGGAGACCCCGGCGTTATTCTGCTGCCGGAAATGGAACGGCTGCGCGATCAACTCGGCGAGACGATCTCGCTGTACGTGCAGGACGGCCTGGTGCGCGTACGCGTCCAAGCCGTTCAGAGCAACCACGCCATTCGCCGCGTTGCCCCTGTCGGGGCGAGAATGCCCTTATACGTCGGCGCCTCGAGCAAGGTGCTCGTCGCCTTCGCTGAGCCAGCGCTGCAGGAACAGCTTCTAGCCTCGGCCGATTGGCCGACTGGGCTAGATAAGACTGCGTTCCTACAGCAGCTCAGCGACACACGACGCGCAGGCTTCGCCACGAGCGTCGAAGAGCGTGAACCCGGTGCGGCGGCTGTGTCCGCACCGGTTCTGGACCGCGGCGGCCGGCTTGTCGCCGCCCTCGCGGTCTCTGGTCCAGCGAACCGGCTTACGCTGGAGCTGATGCAAGAGCAGGCGCCGCTCATTGTGGAGGCGGCGCGTCGTATGGGAACGATGCTGCGCTAGCGCATCGTCCTTTTGAGCGGCTTCGTGCTGGCGCGAAGCCGCGGCCCTACCCGTCATCCGTCGTCGGGATGACGGATGCTTTGCTTCTAGGAGGTCATACTAGAAGAGGGAAAGGGAGTGGCAAGTGATGAATAAGACAGCCTCGATGCTGGCGATCTGGATCAGTCTTGCCAGTAATATCGTGCTGACCGCCATCAAAATCATCGTCGGCCTCAATTTTAAAAGCCAAGTGCTTATCGCCGACGGCATCCATAACGCGGGTGATGTCATAGCGACCGCAACGGCTTATAGCTCGATGCGCGTCTCCTCCAAACCAGCGGATGTTGATCATCCTTACGGGCATGGCAAAGCCGAGGTGCTCGGAGCCTTCATTGTCGCTATCATCTTAGGTGGAGCAGCCATTTACATGGGCTACCACTCTATTCATGCGCTATTTGAGCCAGCTGGAGAGGCGCATATTATTGCATTTATCGCGGCGATCATCTCGCTAGTTTGGAAGCAGATTCTTTATGTCTACACGAAACGCATCGGCAATAGGGTCAATAGCAAAGGATTAATAGCCACTGCGTATGACCATTTGGCTGATGTATATGCTTCGATTGCGGCTTCGATTGGCATAGGTTTAGCTTTAATCGGGGATCACTACAACTATGGCATATTGGCTTACGGCGACCCCGTGGCTGGTATCATCGTTTCTTTTTTAGTGTTGAAATTGGCGTACGAAATGGGTAGCGAGTCATTCGACATTCTCATGGAGCGCAGTGTAAGTACTGTATACATTGAACAATACGCGGCATTGATCCGATCTGTACCAGAGGTCAAACGAATCGACCGCCTACGCGCACGCGAGCACGGTCATTACATATTAGTTGACGCCAGACTTGCTGTTTCGGGGAAATTAACCATCCAAGAAGGCCATGACATTAGCCGCCTTATTAAGCAAAAGATCAAGGAAGCGCATAGTGATGTGGATGAGGTGCTGGTTCATTTGAATCCTTGGTATGAGGAGTCAACTAAATCAGGCGGTAACTGATCTTAACTCTTGATCTAATCTCTTGAGCCACCAATTCCCATATCTATGTAAAAACACCTCTACGCGAGGTCGCTCATTATAGAGCGGCTTTCGGTAGAGGTGTTTGCTTTTCTTACATCTTTATCTTTGATTACCTAGCAAAAATATGATTCCCAATCCGCACAGTCTGCGGACGTGACCAGATCCATTTGCTCGTCGCAGTTTTAGGATTAAAATAATACAAGGCACCCTTGGTAGGGTCTAAGCCCCGGACAGCATCCTGTGCTGCCATGTAGGCCGTCGAATCCGGCTTCAGCCAATATTGGCCGTCACTAACGGCTGTAAAAGCCCCAGGTTCAAAGATAATGCCTTGGATGGAACTCGGGAACTTACTCGATTGTAGACGATTCATGACAACGGCCCCAACGGCCACTTGTCCCTCATAGGACTCACCGCGAGCCTCGCTGTAAATCACCTTCGCCAACATATCCAATTCAGCTTGATTCACCGAATAGTTACGTAAAGCCTCCCATGTTTTCGCTCCAATCATGCCGTCAACGGTTAGACCATAATTATATTGAAAATTGCGAACAGCAGCGGCCGTAATCGGACCATATTTGCCATCCACAGATTGCTGGTAGTAGCCTAAAGTCTCGAGTCGGAACTGAGCGTCCCAGACATCACCGTTTTGACTGCCTTGCTTCAATGTCGTTGCTGCAGAAGCCGGCAGGCTCCATTCACTTACAGTAAAACCTAGACCCATTGAAGCTAACAGCACGACAAGGACGAGTTTTTTTATCAACTTCATCTTCATCTCCCCTTTCGTTCTATCAGTATAGGTGCCGAGAAGGGGAGGCTCAACCCGCAGTTATTGGAAATGTACCCCAAACGCTTGGCGCTCTAAGGGAATTTAGTTTGTAAATATGGCTCAAAAATTGTTGATTTGGTCTTTTTATAAAAAATAAAAGCCCGAGATCGCCAATAAGGCAATCCCGGACTTTTGCTGTGTGTAATGCGTTTTTTTGTGTGTTTTGCTGTATTAGTTTTTCTCAGCAAGGATTGAACGAAGAACGGTTTGCAGAATACCACCATTGCGGTAATAGTCTACGTCCACCAAGCTATCCAAACGCACAAGTGCGGTGAATTCGAAGCTTGTGCCATCTTCACGAGTAGCTGTTACTTTTACAGTAGAACCTGGTTGTACATCGTTGCTCAAACCAGTGATATCGAATGTTTCACGACCTGTGATACCTAGTGTTTTCCAACCATTTCCTTCAAGGAATTGAAGTGGAAGAACGCCCATACCAACAAGGTTACTGCGGTGAATACGCTCGAAGCTTTCCGCGATAACGGCTTTGACGCCAAGTAGGAATGTACCTTTTGCCGCCCAGTCACGGGAGCTACCAGTTCCGTACTCTTTACCTGCGATAACTACAAGGTTTTGGCCTTCAGCTTGATACTTCATGGAAGCATCGTAGATGGATTCAACTTCGCCAGTTGGCAGGTAAGTTGTTACGCCGCCTTCTGTTCCTGGTGCCACTTGGTTACGAATACGGATGTTCGCGAACGTTCCGCGCATCATCACTTCGTGGTTACCACGACGGGAACCGTAGGAGTTGAAGTCTTCTTTTTTCACACCATGGTTAATCAGGTATTGGCCTCCAGGGCTGTCAACTTTGATGTTACCGGCAGGGGAGATATGGTCTGTTGTAACGGAATCTTCCAAGAGTGCCAACGTTTTTGCATTGCGAATATCTGCGATATCATCCAGAACCGTGCCCAGATCTGTGAAGAACGGAGGCTCTTGAATGTAAGTGGAATTATTGTCGAACTCGTATAGATCGCCTTCCGGAATTGCGATTTGGTTGAAACGCTCATTCGCACGGAATACGTTGCTGTATTTATCACGGAACATATCAGCACTCATTGCAATACCAAGAGCTTCTTGAATCTCTTGGTTTGTAGGCCAAATGTCTTTGAGGTAGACAGGTTGATTGCTTTGGTCGTAGCCGATTGGATCGTTAGCCAAATCAATGTTCACTGTTCCTGCAAGTGCATAGGCAACAACAAGCGGAGGTGATCCCAGGTAGTTTGCTTTTACTTGAGCATGTACGCGGCCTTCGAAGTTACGGTTACCGGAAATAACGGCAGCCACAGTCATATCGTTGTCGATGATGGCTTTGCTTACTTCTTCTGGAAGCGGACCGGAGTTACCGATACAAGTTGCGCAGCCGTAACCTGCAACGTGGAAGCCAAGTGCTTCTAGAGGCTCAAGCAAGCCTGCTTTAATCAAGTACTCGGTAACAACCAGGGAACCTGGTGTCAATGAGCTCTTAACGAATGCTGGTTTTCTCAAACCGCGAGCTACCGCTTTTTTCGCTACAAGTCCGGCACCTAGCATAACGCTTGGGTTGGATGTGTTGGTACAAGAAGTGATTGCCGCGATGACAACTGCGCCTGTACCCATTTTGACAGTTTCGCCGTTTGGATAAACAACATCAACGACTTCTTCGATTTTCTCATCAGTAAGGCCATAGCCGCCTTTGTCGATAGGTGTACGGATGATGGAGTTGAAAGACTCCTTCATGTTCGTAAGCTCGACACGGTCTTGTGGACGTTTAGGACCAGCTAAGCTTGGTACTACAGAGCCAAGATCAAGTTCAATTACATCTGTGAACTGAGGATCTGGTGTGCTGTCTGTACGGAACATACCTTGAGCTTTGTAGTAAGCTTCTACGAGTGCGATTTGATCTGCGTCACGACCTGTACTTCTCAGGTAGTTCAACGTTTCGTTGTCGACTGGGAAGAAACCGATTGTTGCGCCGTACTCAGGAGCCATGTTCGCTACCGTTGCACGGTCAGCCAAGGAAATGTTGCTCAGACCAGGACCGAAGAACTCAACGAATTTACCAACGACGCCTTTTTTACGTAAAATTTGTGTAACAGTCAGAGCCAAGTCAGTTGCTGTAGCGCCTTCTGCCAGGTGGCCTGTCAATTTGAAACCAACAACGTCCGGAGCTACGAAGTAAAGCGGTTGTCCAAGCATACCAGCCTCAGCTTCAATACCGCCTACGCCCCAACCTACAACACCAAGTCCGTTAATCATTGTAGTGTGGGAATCTGTACCTACGAGGGAATCTGGGTAAACAACAGTTTCACCATCGATTGTTTTCGTAGCTGCTACGGAAGCCAGGTACTCCAAGTTAACTTGGTGAACGATACCTGTTGAAGGTGGAACAGCACGGAAGTTATCGAACGCTGTTTGTGCCCAACGTAGGAAACGGTAACGCTCTTCGTTTCTTTCGAACTCTAGGTTAATGTTGTAGTCAAGTGCATCCGGGGATCCGAAAGCATCGACCATAACAGAATGGTCAATAACAAGGTCAACAGGAACGAGTGGGTTGATCCGTTTTGGATCTCCGCCTTCACGAGCCATCGTCGCACGCATTGCCGCAAGGTCAACAACGACGGGTACGCCTGTGAAATCCTGAAGAACGATACGAGCAGGAATGAAAGGAATTTCTTTGTTTTCATCGCGGCCTTCAGCCCAACCAGCGATTTGTTTAACATGTTCACTTGTAATAGCACGACCGTCGAATTGACGAATAGCGGCTTCGAGCAAAACACGAATGGAGACAGGCAGATTGCTAACGGTTCCGTGACCTTGATTTTCAAAGTCAGGAAGACTGTAATACTGGAACGATTTCGTTCCCACAGTTAACTGCTTACGCACAGAAAAAGAGTCCTTATTGGACATGGGTAATTCCTCCTCAAAATATGTTCATCCATTGGTTTCATCTAGTGAAACTCAATTTCATTAATCCCTCTACATCAAGTATAGCGTTTCGGTGTGTATGAGTAAAGATTAATTTCAATCATTTTTACCGTCAAAATGTCATATATTGAATCAATTCAAAGCAATTCGGGCTTGTCCTAAGGAGGATACCAAGATGTCCTGGAAAACAGCGCTCTATAATTACGTTCACGCTAAGAACCAGGCAGAGATCGAAGGCTCTGCTGCACCTTTGGAAGCTTATGTCTCAGACAGCGCTTATGTACGGAAACAGGATGTCAAGGTACGTAGGCTCCTGAACAGTTACCGCGACCGTGATGCTAAATTGCTGCGCGGAGAAACAAAGCTGCGTCTTACTGGTGTCAAAGAATCACCCCAAGTGATTATCGCGGATATCCAATTACATCGATTTCTAAATTATCGGATTGGGTCCATCGAACATCTTGAGGAACGTATTGAACCTGAACGTGTGTTCATAGATAGCGCGGCGAACCGCTGGCAGGTCCGGTACACAGAATCTCTCCATGGAGAAAAGTCGCTTCCGAGCAAGCAGCGAGGCGTCTTTTTGCCTGACCATGAAGGTTTTGTGGATGGGTTTCGCAGAGCGCCCTCACTTCCTTATATCAATCATAGTATACTCAACAGCGGTGCTCAGGAATCAGCTCCTCGCAAAATCATTTATAATCGCGCCAAAGCGGCCCATTATGCAGAAACCTGGTGGCAAACCCCGAATCCGAAATACGAGGAATTTGAAGTCGACTGTACGAATTTTGTATCGCAATGCCTCTTTGCAGGCGGGGCTCCAATGGACTATACTGGGAAAAGGGATTTGGGCTGGTGGTATGCTGGCAAAAGAGGCAATCAAGAGCTTTGGAGCTTTAGTTGGGCTGTTGCCAATAGCCTACAAACATTTCTCTCACATAGCCGCAGAGGTCTGCAAGGTCATGCGGTATATGATCCTAGCGAGCTTCAAATGGGAGATACAATTAGCTACGACTGGGATGGCGATGGCCGCTATCAGCACAATACGATTGTGATAGGCAAAGATGCCAACGGGATGCCGCTGGTCAATGCGCATACATATAATAGCCGTAATCGCTATTGGGCTTATAAGGATTCACCTGCTTGGACAGAGAGGACGAAGTACGTTTTCGTTCGGGTTGCTGATTATATGTAATAGGAAAAGAAAATGCAAATACTAAACGGAGGTACGTAATGAGCCGCAAAATACGAATTGGACTAATTTATGGGGGGAAATCCGGAGAGCATGACGTGTCCCTGCAAACAGCATTGGCGGTTATGAAAGCTGTGGACTTCAATAAATATGAGATCACACCGTTTTATATATCCAAAAAAGGCGAATGGAGAAGCGGTGCACCCCTATTAGCTCCGGCTGAATCCAAGGAAGTATTGACTTTTAGCAGTGGAGAAACCGCTGCAGCCGCACCTGCTTCCAATGCATTGGCACCCATATTCGGGGCCATTCAGACAAAAGGCGATGTGGCTATTGCTGCAACGAATACAGCTGGCATGAAGGACACTGGCTTAGACGTAATTTTCCCTCTTTTACACGGCACTTTCGGCGAAGATGGGACCATTCAAGGATTACTTGAAATGGCGAACATTCCATACGTAGGTGCAGGCGTGCTTGCATCAGCCGTTGGGATGGATAAAGTCATGATGAAGAAGGTTTTCGCACAAGAAGGGCTTCCGCAGTGTATTTTCCGCCATTTCACTCGTACCGAGTGGGAGAAGAACCGTGCATATCACCTAATTGAGCTCGAAACAGCTATTGGTTATCCGTGCTTCGTGAAGCCGGCTAATCTAGGCTCCAGTGTCGGTATTTCCAAAGCAAGAAATCAAGAAGAATTAATTGAAGCGGTCAATTTCGCTTTCCAATATGATCGCAAAGTCATTATTGAAGAGAATATCGATGCCCGCGAGATCGAAGTAGCCGTTTTGGGCAATGATGAACCTATCGCTTCTGTTGCTGGTGAAATCGTGTCCTCGAACGAATTTTACGATTACAAAGCGAAATATATGGACGGCAAATCAGCGATGGTTATACCTGCAGACATCCCCGAAGAAACGTCCGAACAGATCAGACAGCTGGCACTTCAAGCATTCCTTGCAGTGGATGGTAGCGGCTTATCGCGCGTTGACTTTTTCTTAGGCAAAATCGATCAGAAGATCTACATCAATGAAATCAATACGATGCCCGGCTTTACACCATTCAGCATGTACCCGCTGCTATGGAAAGAAACCGGTAAACCATACACAGAGCTGCTCGACGATCTTATTCGTCTGGCTATCGAACGGCATACAGCGAAGCAGAATATCCAATATTCTTTTGATGTGGAGTAGATGCATATGGGATTTCAAACGGAGTTCAATTCGGTCTGCAAGTTTAAGTCCGCGCAGGAGCTCTACGAGCTTCTAGAGTACGGCCGCGGCAAAATGGTGAAAAGCGGCTTCCGCGTCTTCCCAACAGGTCAAAAGGTCATTGCATACACGCCTGAGAATCAGGCGATTGCCATTGTCCGAATCGTTGCTTCCATTGCGGAAATCAATTTCCAAGGTGATGAAGTAACGCAAGTGGAGATGGAGCTCATTCGCCGTCTGACGGAAGAAGAGTCACGGATTCAGACCTCACTTGCTTTTGAGATGTTTTTTGGTGAGCAAGCATAGCCGCATAGCGTAAATTAGAAGACATCGTCCGATATGGACGGTGTCTTTTTTGAATACCTCAAGAGGCTTATCTCATGTTTGTGAGTGCGAGGATCGGCTGAGTTGTCGACATAGTTGGTTTTCCGCTCGTAAGGATGATTTTCATCACTAAAGTATGCGCGAGGCGGTAAAGTACCACATTGCAAAAAGTCGCTCTCACCGTAGGTACTACAAGAACTTAGTACTTATTCAATCTAGCTCGAAGAACTACAATATACCTTGTAGATATTCAGATTGGAGCGTGAAAAGGATGAGACAAAAATTATTGACGGACAGAAAGTTTATTGCCTATTGGGTTTTCAATATTGGGTTAGGTATACCAACTCCATATGTACTTATTTATATGATTTTTGGGTTTTATGGCTTTATGTCGCCTCCATCGATGCAAGATCGGTATATGGCTGCGGGGGTGCTTTGCGTCTACTTGTTGGTTTGGTTTATCGGAAACTATATATGTTTGCGAAAAGAAGATCGAGGCACCAAGTACGGTATGTTAGCGTTAAGCTTGCTGCCACTGGCGATTTCGTCTTTTATCAGCTTCAAAATCATAGCATCCATCTCATCCTAATTAGGTGAGTTGTGTATGTGCGGCTCCTCCAGAGGGTACCCTATGAAAGGAATTTTTTCATCACAAATAACAAATGCAATCGTCCAACAGGACGATGTAAGCCATTTATCCTTGCAACTCTTCTTGGAGGTTACCTTGCATGATTATTCGCCTTGGGTATGTGGCTATGTCGACGATAGTCAAGAATGCGTCCCCTTCCAAAACGATGACAGTGACGAACTTCAGCAAGCTTTTGGATCGAGATGCAGCCATTCGGAAGCTAGAGCGACTTGGCGCCGAAAATTTGCATAATACGCTTAGATTGCTTCGGCACAACCGTGCGCATGACATCATGGTGTTTCGCTTTTCCTCGAGGCTGATCCCTCTCATAGGACATGAAATGTTAGGTGACTGGGACCCCATTACTACGCTTTCTGCGGAATTCAAAGAGCTTGGCAGCTACGCTAAACAGTCTGGCATGCGCGTAAGCTTTCATCCGGATCATTTCACCGTCCTGAGTACGCCAAAGGAAGATGTGCTGCAGAAATCAGTGGAGGATCTTGAGCGGCATACGGCTATGTTTAACGCGATGGGGCTGGGAATGGAATCCATGTGCAATATTCATGTAGGAGGTTCCTACGGCGATAAAGAGAAAGCTGCTAAGCGATTTATTCAGAATTTTTCCGCGCTGCGCCCTGAAATTCAGAGGCGGATTACACTTGAGAATGATGATAAAACCTTTACATTGCAAGAGACACTTGATATTGCAGAAAAAGTGGGAGCGCCTATGGTGCTGGATATTCATCATCATGCGGTCAATAACAACGGAGAGGATGCGGCAGATCTCTGGCCGCGGATCCGACAAACGTGGTCGAGACAGGAGAGTGAGCAGTCGGAACAGGCTGCAAACGTACTCCCACCGAAAATCCATGTTTCAAGTCCAAAAAGTGAAACGGATCTAAGAAGTCATGCTGATTACGTGGAAGTAGGTCCTCTTTTCGCATTCCTACGTGCGATAGCTCCAACCACGCCTAATCTCGATATCATGATTGAAGCGAAGAAGAAGGATGAAGCGTTATTTCGCCTCATGGAAGACCTCAAGATGCAAGAGGGAGTCAAGGTTCTCGATCAAGCCTCGTTCCAGCTATAACCGTTCAGATTTAATTCTTGAATTGTTGGACAAAATGGGGTACTTTGGAGAGTGGGAATGAACGACGCACAATCCATTGTGAGAGGGGCTTCTTAATACCATGAGTCAATTGTTAACAGGAAAAAATATACTTGTAATGGGTGTTGCCAACGACCGCAGCATCGCTTGGGCTATTGCTCAATCCTTAGCAGCACAAGGAGCCAATCTTGTTTTTACGTTTGAAAATGAGCGTGTTGAAGAACGCGTTCGCAAGCTTGCAGACACGATTCCAGGCTCAACCTTGATGCCTTGCAATGTAACTGTAGATGCTGAGATCGAAACACTTGCATCCACACTCAAAGAGAAGTTCGGTGTGCTTCACGGTCTCGTACATAGTATTGCTTTTGCTAAAACCGAAGAGCTGGACGGGCTATTCGTTGACACATCGCGTGATGGCTTCGCATTAGCGCATGACATCAGCGCTTACTCCCTTGTAGCGGTATCGAAACGGATTTACCCGCTGATGACAGAGGGCGGCAGCATCATGACAATGACCTACCTCGGCGCTGAGCGCGCGATGAAGAACTACAACGTCATGGGCGTTGCCAAAGCTGCGCTGGAAGCTAGCGTGCGCTACCTAGCGAATGACCTCGGTCAATTCGGCATTCGCGTCAACGGTATCTCCGCTGGCCCGATTCGCACCTTGGCTGCCAAAGGCATCAAAGACTTTAACTCCATCCTGCGCCAAGTGGAAGAGAAAGCACCGCTGCGCAAAACAACGGATACAGCCGAAGTAGGCGACACAGCGATGTTCTTGATGAGTAACCTTTCCCGCGGCATCACGGGTGAAGTTATCTATGTAGACGGTGGATATCATATCGTTGGCATTTAATCCTGCATACTAAGAAATTCCGTATTGCCTTATGGGTGATACGGTTTTTTTACGCAAAAAACAGGCTGATTCTAGTTAAAATGTAAAATTATACGAATATTTTGGGATGAAACGCACTAGTATTTAAAACGTATAATTTACTATACTGGAGTTACCAATTAAATTAATGAAAAGAAAGAGTTGAGATAAATGGTTGAGAGTAAGGTGGAGCCTTTCGTGGTGGGCAGTAAGAGCTTTACAGCGGTGGCCATTAATACGGCAGCTAAGGCTGGGCAATGGATTAAGAGCAAGCTGGGGGACATCAATCGCGTGGATACGAAGTACTCCTCTCAAGATTTGGTCACTGAGGTGGATAAAGGTTCGGAGAAGCTAATTCGTAATTTGATTATGACTCATTTTCCAGATCACTCCATTCTTGGTGAGGAAGGCGTGGAGCCAGGACCAGAGGCATCGGCCAAAGCGCTTCAAGCGATGAGCGATGAGGAGTATCTCTGGATCGTGGATCCGATTGACGGAACGACGAACTTTGTTCACGGCTTTCCGTTCTACTCTGTTTCGATTGCGCTTGCACATCAGGGTGAAATTATTGTAGGTGTCGTTTATGACCCGTCACGTGATGAGCTTTTCGTCGCTGAAAAAGGGAAAGGCGCCTATATGCACGGCAATAAGACTAAGGTTTCGCTCGATAGCAAGCTATCCGAGAGCTTGGTTGCAACCGGCTTCCCTGCGGACCGTGACGGCGCGCTCCCGATCAATCTTAAAGGGACGCTGGCTTTGGCGCCTAAGGTAAGGAATCTTCGCTCGGGTGGATCAGCAGCGCTGCATATGGCTTACGTTGCAGCAGGACGATTAAGCGGGTTCTGGGAGATTGGTCTCAGCGCATGGGATGTTGCTGCAGGCTCGTTGCTGATTCAAGAATCCGGCGGTAAAGTGAGCGATACGGCTGGGAATCCATACCGGCTTGCCGTAAGAAATGTGCTTGCTACCAATGGTCACATTCATGACGAACTTCAGCAGGAGCTGGCTGGAGCGGGAGCGACAGGTTTGTAAGCTTGAGCAGCTTACAAGATTTTCTTGTTGACAATCCAGCTATTTAAAGTATTATAAGACTATAATTTAATTTAGCTGCGGAGCTTAGGAGAACAGCAAGTTTATTTCAAATTGTACGTTACCATGCGTGCATTTGGAATAACTTGCTGTTTTCTTTTTGTTCCCAGAAAAAAAGGCGGTGAAAATGAAAGCGTTTTAAAAGGGTGGTTTAAATAAGGAGAGACTTTGATCTCCGATCAAAGCCCCAAAGCGGAGAGACTTTGATCTACGCTCAAAGATCCCTATATTAGGAGGAACAACATGAGTCCATTTTTTGGTGAGCTGATTGGTACAATGATTTTAATTATTCTTGGTGGCGGCGTTTGTGCAGGAGCAAGCTTGAAGAAGTCGTATTCGAAATAGTCCTGGCTGGATTGTTATAACAATGGGTTGGGGGATGGCGGTTGCAATGGCCGTTTTCGCAGTTGTTGGGAGCCATTGTAGGAGCGACTTTCGTGTGGGTGTTCTACTTCCCGCATTGGAAAGAGACGGAAGATCCAGCTACAAAGCTTGGCGTATTCTCGACGGGTCCTGCAATAAGAACACAGGAGCTAATTTTATTAGCGAAGCAATGGGTACGTTCTTTCTTGTATTTGGCATCATGGCGATTGGCGCGAATAAATTCGCAGATGGGCTCAATCCATTGATCGTTGGGTTTTTCATCTTAGCTATCGGCTTAGCATTGGGCGGAACGACAGGTTATGCGATCAACCCGGCACGTGATTTGGGACCGAGAATAGCTCACGCAATCCTGCCTATTCATGGTAAAGGCGGTTCCAATTGGGGGTATGCTTGGATTCCGGTTGTCGCTCCGATTATAGGTGGCGTTGCTGGAGCGCAATTTTATAAGATTGCTACTTCAGGAAATCAAACGCTTACAATTATAGTATTGGCTGTATTTTTCTTAGTTGCCATTATCGTTGGTAAAATGACTTCCTCTACTGAAGTGAGCAGTCAGGTACTTAGACAGAAAAAAGCCGGTTAACAAGTAACCGACAAAAGAAAATATATTCCAATGTAAGTGTATCATAGATGAAATAAAAATTCTAATTATACTTTTGGAGGCTGATAACCATGGAAAAGAAATATGTGCTTTCATTAGATCAAGGAACGACAAGCTCTCGTGCTATTTTATTTGATAAATCCGGTGCCATTATGGGTGTTGCTCAAAAAGAGTTTACACAAATTTACCCGAAACCAGGTTGGGTTGAGCATAATGCCGAGGAAATTTGGGAGACGCAGCTTGAGGTGCTCAAAGAAGTTTTGATCAAAAATCATGTGCATCCGCACCAAATTGCAGCTATCGGGATCACGAACCAACGCGAGACAGCGGTTGTTTGGGATAAACATACGGGCAAACCCGTGTACAACGCCATCGTGTGGCAAAGCCGACAAACCATGGACATTTGTAATGAACTGAAGGAACAGGGCTTTGATCCTACAGTGCGCCAGAAAACTGGATTGCTTATCGATGCGTATTTCTCCGGTACGAAAGTAAAATGGATATTAGACAACGTACAAGGCGCTAGAGAAAAAGCCGATAACGGCCAATTGTTATTTGGCACCATCGATACTTGGCTTATCTGGAAATTGACCGATGGTAAGGTCCATGTGACGGACTATTCCAACGCATCGAGAACAATGATGTACAACATTCACGAGTTGCAATGGGATCAAGAGTTGCTAAACATGCTGAATGTCCCTTCATCCATGCTGCCGGACGTGCGTCCTTCCAGTGAAGTGTACGGTGAGACGTCCAAAAGTTTGTTCGAAGTTCAAATTCCGATTGCCGGAATCGCTGGTGACCAGCAAGCGGCATTGTTCGGACAGGCTTGCTTCGAAGAAGGGATGGCCAAAAATACTTACGGTACTGGCTGTTTCATGCTTATGAACACGGGCACCAAAGCTGTTGCTTCCCAGAACGGACTGTTGACTACAATTGCATGGGGCTTGGATGGAAAAGTGGAGTATGCGCTGGAAGGAAGCATTTTCGTTGCGGGCGCTACGATCCAGTGGTTACGTGACGGTCTTAAACTTATTGAGAAGGCTTCTGATTCTGAAAAGCACGCAGCAGCTGTAGCTAGCACAGATGGCGTGTATCTCGTGCCTGCTTTTGTAGGACTAGGCGCACCTTACTGGGATATGGAAGCTCGTGGCGCGATCTTTGGGTTGACTCGTGGTACGACGCAGGACCACTTTATACGTGCAGCAGTAGAATCCTTAGCCTACCAAACGAAAGATGTGCTGGAAGCAATGGAAGCAGATTCGGGCATCCAATTACAAAAGCTGGCAGTTGACGGAGGCGCAGTGGCGAACAACTTCCTGATGCAGTTCCAGGCAAACCTTTTAGGCGCAGCCGTAGATCGCCCTCGTGTATTGGAAACGACAGCACTGGGAGCAGCTTATCTGGCTGGTCTAGCTGTTGGCTACTGGGCAGGCAAGCAAGATATTATCCAGAACAAAGTGATCGAGCGTACGTTCGAATCATCCATGGAATCTGCTGAGCGCGATGGGTTATATGAAGGCTGGAAAGCAGCGGTTCAAGCAACAATGGGCTATAAACAAAAGAAAGAGCAATTGGCCTAATCGAATAGATGCAGTGCATGGAGATGAGAGTCACAATGTGGCTCTCTTTTTTTTGCGCTTTGATCAGGATAAGAGAGAAGGGGAGATTGTTGAGATTACCCATCGCATGATCGAAGCTCTCGGGCTCTGTGCACGGTAAGTCAAGTCTGGTGTAAACGCTCAACATGCACTATAATATGAGATATATCCTTTATTTAAACGTTTCAATTAACTGGACACGCACAGGCGTGATCGGGAAATGGATGGAGAGCTTCTATGACAGCAAATACACAATCGCATTCAGGTTCTGGCCCGGATATCATCACTTTTGGGGAAACGATGGCACTGCTCATGCCCTCCGGTGGCAAGGGGTTGGAATATTCATCTGAGCTTCACAGCTTGTTTGGTGGTGCCGAAAGTAATGTAGCTATTGGTATATCGCGCCTCGGTGGCAAGGTTGGCTGGTTCGGGCGATTAGGCAAAGATCCATTAGGTCGCATGATTTTCAAAAAAATCCGTGGTGAAGGCGTCGATGTTTCACGCGCTGAGTTGACAGCAGAAGCTCCTACAGGGCTGATGATGCGTGAAGTACTTATGGGCAAAACGTCTGTTTACTACTATCGTAAAAATTCAGCAGCGAGTCTGATGAGTGCGAAGCATTTGGATGAGGCTTATATCGCTGGGGCCAAAATCCTGCATATCACAGGCATCACTCCTGCCTTAAGCGAATCTTGTAAAGAGGCGGCTTTCGAAGCTATTCGGATGGCTCGTAAGCATGGCGTCAAGGTCAGTTTTGATCCCAATTTGCGTTTGAAGCTTTGGAGTATGGAAGATGCGCGTCCTGTGCTGCTAGAACTGGCTAAGCTGTCTGATATTTTCTTACCTGGTCTAGATGAACTGAAGCTGCTCTATCAGACAGAAGACTGGGATGTCATCGTAAGCAAGCTGCGTGAATTGTCAGCGATATCCATCGTCAAAGGTGGAGAAAATGAGACGTACGTCGTAACCTCAGATAGCGTTACAGCAGTTCCTTATTTCAAAGCGGAGCATGTGGTTGATACCGTTGGAGCGGGTGATGGTTTCTGTGCGGGCTTTTTGGTTGGCTTGTTAAAAGAGTATGAATATGCAGAAGCTGTGCGCATCGGTAATCTCGTGGGCTCCTTGATCGTTCAGACCGAAGGTGACTGGGAAGGCGCTCCGACTTGGGAACAAGTGGATGCCGTACTTAACGATGTTAAACATATAGAACGTTAAAAGCTTGAAATAGAAGGGTGTAGATTCTAATGAAAAAGATTAAACTTATCCAACAAATATCAAGTGAAGGTGTCGTTGCCGTTCTACGTGGCGATACGCCAGAAGAAGTCGTGGAAATGGCTGATCAAGCCATTGCCGGCGGTATTAAGGTCATCGAAGTCACAATGACCGTGCCTTTCGCGCTGCGCGCTATCGAGGAGCTCGCGAAGCGCTACTCGAGCACAGCGCAGGACGCGGCCAAGTACGCGATCATCGGGGTGGGCACAGCCCTTGACCCCGAGACGGCGCGTGCCGCGATCCTTAGTGGGGCCGAGTTCGTCGTCGGCCCATCGCTTAACCCGAAAACGGTTGAGCTCTGCAACCGTTACAGAGTTCCCGTCATGCCAGGGTGCATGACGATTCAAGAGATTCAGACGGCGCTTGAGCTCGGCGTCGATATCGTCAAGCTCTTCCCGGGCAATCTCTACTCGCCCGCGATGATTAAGGCCATTAAAGGTCCGCTGCCGCAGGCGAACATCATGCCGACTGGCGGCGTCTCGCTGAGCAACCTCGGCGAGTGGATCCAGGCCGGCGCCGTTGCCGTCGGCATCGGTTCCGATTTGACTAGCGAAGCGGTCAAAACCCGTAACTACAGCCTTGTTGCTGACAAGGCAGCTCAATATATCGAGGCCTACAAAGCGGCCAAGAAGTAGGAAATGCGCACGCTCCGTCGAAATGAAGACGGAGCGTATTTTTTTTGATGAAAGGAAAAGAACTATGAGTCATGGCAAAGCGAGGCTGCTGCTGCAGGTCGATAATCTTCAGAAGTCGGTGTCTTTTTATACAAGACAGCTTGGTTGGGAGTTGTTGGAGGCAGAGCCTGCGGGCCGTGCAGCATTGCTTCGCATTTGGTTGAACGATGAAGTTGTATTGATACAGAGAGGTCAGTTAACCAAGCAGGAGCATGAATTACAAGAGACTTATCTAACTCGTTGGTTGCAGCCTAATTCCACCAACCCGAAAGCGGGGGATCTCGTTTATATAGGGGTTAGCTCCGTTAACGAAGTGGAAAAAAGCTTGCAAGAAAACGGATGGAAAGAGTTGAGAAAAGAAGAAGAAGCGGGGCATATTCGTAAGGTTTTTGTTCCCGCCGTTGATGGGTACACCTTCGTTTTCTGGGAGGAACTATTTGCTTCGGATGATGAAATTATGAAGATGTACGCTGAAGGAATAGATGAGTTGGAATGTGCCGTAGATGGCTTGTCTGAGGAGCAGCTCAATTTAACGGAAGCCCCGGGTAAATGGTCGATTCGAGAACAAGTGCTGCATCTAATTGATTTGGAATTAGTCACGATTCACAAAGTGAAATTTGCCTTAGCAGAGTCGGGGCGTACCTACCAAGGAAATCGTTTTTCACAGGATGATTGGAGTGTTAGTCTTCATTATACGGCGAGACCAATTACGTACGAAGTGCAGATGTTTCGTAGTTTGAGACAGCATATCCTTGGACTATGTGAACATCTGCCCGGTGCACTTGAACGGACAGTTATAACTACAAATAATCGCGAAGAGTCGGTTGCTAGATTGCTCAAAATGATGGCAGGACATGCTAGTCACCATGTACGGGCTGTGGAGCGAATTCGTGAACTTCATGGCTGTTAATTTACGGTATTCTATCTTAAAAACCGAGCAGAAAAACCCAAGCGCACAAGCTCTTGGGTTTATTTGTTGATTTTAGGCAAGTGAATTGATATGATAAAGAGTGATTAGGAAAAAATGTAATAAATAACATTATTATCCTAATATAATTATAGCATCAAGACAACCTTCGTGTCAAATTTGCATTTTACATGGTCTGAAAAGAGGTGTTGGAATGAATCTAACTGAGCAGGATTGGGCAGATGAGGAACAGAGAGTTCAAGAAGTAACAGCCAAGATGTGCATAAGAATGACAGGGTTAGAAGATCAGGTCGGCAAGGTTCAATCGGATGTTGTTGAGATTCGCAAGCATTATTGGGATGAAGTCACGATGGATCTAAGTACGACAGAAGACGCGGCAGAATCGATTGCAAGTATGCGGCAGCAAGCGGAGGTGCTATCTGAACGAGAACGTACTCATCGACAAGCAACAGCAGCTTTAGGTAAGTTAAAAAGACTTATGAAATCCCCTTATTTTGGGCGCATCGATTTCATGGAACGAGAAGAGAGGCAAGGAGAAGCCATTTATCTTGGTATTTCTGCCTTTTTGAATGAGCAGGAGGATCACTATCTGGTTTATGATTGGCGAGCGCCTATATCTAGCCTTTACTACGATTATGCGCCTGGGGAAGTAGCCTTTACAACACCGAACGGCATGGTAGAAGGACAAATGCTGTTGAAACGCCAGTTTGTGATTCGCGACAGCCATATTCAGCTGATGTTTGATACAGGAGTAACGATCGGAGACGAATTGCTGAAGCAAGTGCTCAGTCGAAGCTCTGATGCGCAAATGAAGACGATCGTGGCGACGATTCAAAAAGAACAAAATCGCATTATTCGAAACGACAAAGCACGAATGCTCATTGTGCAGGGGGTAGCTGGCAGTGGGAAAACATCGGCTGCTCTGCAAAGAGTCGCCTACTTACTATATAAGCACCGAGATCAGCTGAGTTCAGATCAGATGGTGCTATTTTCACCAAATCCGCTTTTCAATAACTATGTATCCACGGTATTGCCAGAATTAGGCGAAGAAAACATGCAGCAAACGACCTATCAGGCCTATTTGGAGCATAGATTGGGTGAAGAGTTTGATGTGGAGGACTCATTTACGCAATTGGAGTATGTGTTAGCACAGGGACGTTCATCAGAAAATGGGGAGAGGATTGAGGAGTTTATCCCACATGGCGATGAGGAATATGCTTACAGTGCTCGTTTAAGTGGAATTCATTACAAGTCATCGCTGGAGTTCCTTGCTGTTATACATGCTTATCAGGAACGATTGATGTATGCAGATATGCTATTTAACCCTATTAAGTTTCGTGAAAAAGAAGTCCTGAGCGCTGCTCGATTGGTGGAGCGGTTCTACAGCTATGATCCGGCCATTCGGCTGCCGAACCGATTGGAATTGATGCGCGGCTGGATTCTGGAACAGCTAGAGCTCTTTGCAGAACTCGAGCTGGAAGAAGCTTGGGTTGAGGAAGAGATTGAACTTCTCAGTAGTGAAGAGTACCACCTTGCCTATTTGCGGCTGCGTAAATTGGAGTGGGGGCAGGGAGACACATTTGATGATTTTGATCAGGAAAGGGTGCTGCTTGCACGCGACGTTATCAAGGAGCATTTGAAGCCAGTGCGGAGCGCTGTGAAGCGGCTTATGTTTGTAGATCTGAGAGGGTTGTATGGGCAATTGTTTCGTGAAGAGATCCGTGAAGAGGAAACCATGCATGAAATAAAAGTAGGTCAGGGGAATCCGATTGAGAATCAGGTGAGACCGATGGAGAATCAGTGGAGTCCTATAGAGAATAAGCCGCCATATTGGTCGGCAATCTGTGAGCGGACGCTGAAGGAGCTGGCGCAGGCCAGGCTGGCGTATGAGGACGCGACGCCGTTCTTATACATGATGGAAGCGGTCTGCGGCTTCCAAACGAACGGCGCCGTGCGCCACGTCATCATCGACGAGGCGCAGGATTATTCCCCGTTTCAGCTGGCCTACCTGAAACGACTCTTCCCGCGCTGCCGGATGACAGCGCTTGGAGATCTCAACCAGGCGATCTATTCGCACGCTTCCGCGTACAGCGTAATCGATCCGATCGCCGCTCTGTATGGGCCGGAGCAAACGGAGGTTATCCGTTTGCACCGCAGCTACCGCTCCACGCGTGAGCTCGTGGAGTTCACTCGCGGCATCGTGCCAGGCGGCGATGCCATAGAGCCCTTCACCCGCGGCGGCGCAAAGCCGCGGGTGATCAAGGTCAGCGATCGCGGATCGCTGCATAGCCTGCTGGCAGCCGAGATCGATCGGCTGCTAGGCGAAGGCTATGCCTCCATCGCGATCATCGCCAAAACCGCGAGCGAGAGTAAGCTCGCGCACCAAGCCCTAGAGCCCCAGCTGCAAGTGCCTCTGGGGCTCATCACCAAACATAGCCCGACCTTCGAATCGGGCGTGCTCGTCATCCCTTCGTATCTGGCGAAGGGGGTAGAGTTCGATGCCGTACTCATCTATGACGGTTCCCGTCATCAGTACGGACATGAAAACGAACGCAAGCTGTTCTACACCGCTTGCACCCGGGCTATGCATGAGTTATGTATATTCTCGCTAGGCGAGTTAACTGGGTTTGTAGGGGAACATCTAACGGATGCGTATGACTGGGTTTAATGTGACTTTGCTGCCTTACCTCTTTGAAATTATGAAAGGGGTGAGGTTATGTTAGTTATGAGGTGTCTTAAATTGGGATCAATCGTCATAGATGCTCAATTGAGGTTACTGGATGAATGAGTCCATATTCGCGGTCCGAATGATGTTGTAGAAAGTGCAACAATTGCTGCCTAAATCTCGCCTCACTCCCTCTGTTGTTGTATCATGTACAACAATTTGGTCCTATACAGGCCATTTCGTAACAAATGGGCTCGGAATGTTGTACAGATTGCAACAACAAGTTGCAAAATAGCCTTTGGGCGTGTGAATTGTTGCGGAAAATACAACAATTCCACCACAAAGCAACTTTTCACCTTGGAAAAGGAGCTTTACATAATGAATAACCCTTCTGCAAGGTTTGCAAAAGGGTTATTTTTGTCCAATTCTCAAAGCATCTTAGACTTGGTTCAAACAATATATATAACATATACTATATAACAAATTGTTGGAACTGAATAGAGTATCAAAATTTCTTTTTATCATACAAGGTTTGAATAGAAATGGTTTGGAAATGCTTAGGGCTATATGCTATATTTGATATGAGATCTTTATAACCATATATGAGAGTAATCTTGGAGGCTTGTAGTAGGATGAGCACAGACAGGGAACCGCTATATATTCAGATTCAAAACCATTTTAAAGAACTGATCAGCTCTAGAAAATTGCAAGAAGACGACAAGATTCCGACCGAGAAGGAAATTCTCGAACAGTTTAATGTTAGCCGGATCACGGTGGCCAATGCGTTGAATGAGCTTGCTCGTGAAGGTTGGATTTACCGCATTCCGGGTCGGGGGACCTTTGTTAAGGGTATCCCAGAAACTTATATTCCTACTGCGAAGACAGTTGCCGTTCAAACGCCGCCCGTTAATCACTCGGAACGTCCGAAGATCGGGCTTATCTTTCCATTCGTTGACGATTTTTTTGCTATCCGGCTGATCCGGGGCATTACTTCCGTTCTTGAGAATAGCGGCTACGCGCTGCTAATGATGTTCTCTTTCAATTCAAAGGAGCGGGAAAAGGAAATCATTCGGGATTTGAAAGATAAAGTAGCTGGCTTGATCATTTTTCCAGTGGATGCTGAAGTCTATAATGAGGAAATCATTACACTTAAAATGACGGACTATCCTTTCGTCCTCATTGACCGATATTTGCCTGGCGTAGAAACGAACACAGTTTATTCCGACAGCGCTTTGGCAGCCAAATTGGCTGTGGATCATTTGTGGGGCCTCGGTCACCGCAACATCGCAATTTGTTCCGATTCGCCTCAACCTACTGTATCCGTGGAAGATCGGGTGAATGGCTATATTAGCGCACTCAGGAATAAAGGCGAGATGATCAACCCAGCGTTATTCTTGACGGACTTTGCATCCCCACTCTCATCAGTTAATCCTGAGCACCCTCTGTACCGTTTTATCAAAAACCGGATGGCAACCGCATACATTGCGTTGAATGGAAACCTAGGTGTACACATTTTGTCCATTGCCAAGCGTGAAGGGCTCCGCGTGCCGGAAGATTTGTCCATCGTGACCTTTGATAATCCGAGTCCGATGATGGATGAGCTAAGTCTGTTCACCTATATCGACCAAAACGAGGGCGAAATAGGGGCTAGGGCTGGGGAGTTGATTATGGATACTATAAAAGGGAAGCGAACCCAACTTAAAAATAGCAGAGTGGTCTTGGAGCCGAGATTGGTTGTCAAACAGACGTCGGGTCCAGTACTTCCGCAAGAATAAGAGAACGAAAGAAACTGATCTCTGGCATTGCAGCCGAGGTCAGTTTTTTTGTTTGTAATTTTCTTATTAAAACATTGAAATAATTGATATATATGATATATTTGTTAGTGTTATATAGTTATAAGTTAACCAAGGCGTATTACATTAAACATTATCTTCATACATAATGATCAAAGGACGGTGCAGCATACATGCCATACCCCCCAATAAAGTTGGAAACCCTTAAGCAGACACTAAATCGAATTGAAAATCATATCTACGTGCAGGTAGCGCCTCTGTTAGCTGTCGCATACGTAACGCAGGAGCCCGTATCCTTCGAGCAAAGAATGTCAGGACAGTGTCTTGAAGTTCGCCCGGGAGAGAAGTGGGGAGAGCTGTGGGATTGCGCCTGGTTTCATTTCCAGGGTCAGGTGCCGCAATCGGCTGCGGGAAGCAAGATCGTATTGCTGATTGATGTTAACGGAGAGCTATGCCTTGTTGATGAGGAAGGAACTCCGACGCAAGGGCTCACAAACGTGAACTCGGAGTTTGACTTAACGCTGGGCTTGCCTGGCAAACGCGTGGTGCAGATTGCTTCTAACGCATCGGGGGAAGAAGTTATCGATCTCTGGGCTGACGCTGGCAACAACGATTTGTTTGGGCGCTACCGGAGTGGATCGCTGAAGGAAGCTCAAATAGCTATCTGTAATGAAGAAACGAGACAGCTATTTTATGATTATGAGGTGCTGCTCGATCTGGCCAAGCATCTAGAGGATCAATCTGCAAGAAGAGCGCGTATCCTTCAGGCCCTTTATGACGTTCATCTATTGCTCAGGGATATGTCGGATGAGAACGTCGCGCAGGCTAGACGTATTCTGGCTCCTTCATTAAGCAAGCAGGGCGGGGATCCAACGCTGACGGCTACCGCAATTGGACACGCGCATATCGATCTGGCGTGGCTGTGGCCTATTCGTGAGACTTACCGCAAAGGGGCTAGGACTTTTGCCACCGCACTGCGGATGATGGAGCAGTATCCCGATTATGTATTTGGAGCCAGTCAGCCTCAATTATACGAGTGGATCAAGCAGCAGCATCCGAAATTATATGCAAAGGTCAAGCAGCGCATTGCGGAAGGGCGCTGGGAAGTACAAGGAGCCATGTGGGTGGAGCCGGATTCTAATCTTGCGGGAGGAGAAGCACTTGTAAGGCAAATCCTCTACGGGAAACGTTTTTTCCAAGAGGAATTCGGTCAAGATATGAAGATGCTGTGGGTTCCTGACATCTTTGGTTATTCGGCTAGCTTGCCGCAGCTTCTGCAGAAGTCAGGAGTCGAATATGTGATGACGCAGAAGCTGTCGTGGAACGTCCATAATGATCATCCACATCATACGTTTTTCTGGGAAGGGCTGGACGGAAGCCGCGTGTTGACGCATTTGCCGCCAGAAGACACCTACAATGGCCCGGCGTTGCCAAGATCGATTCTTAAGGCCGAAAGGGATTATTTGGATAAAAACGTATCCGACCATTGCCTTGTCGTGTTCGGAATCGGAGACGGCGGTGGCGGGCCAGGAGAAGAGCACCTGGAGCGCCTTCAGCGTGAGCAGAATCTCCAAGGGCTTATCCCGGTGAAACAGGAGCCTGCCCTGAACTTTTTCGAGAAGCTGGCTATGAATAAAGAGAAATATAAGACATGGAAAGGTGAACTCTACCTAGAGAAGCACCAAGGGACGTTCACCAGCCAAGCTCGCAATAAGCGATATAACCGGAAGATTGAGAAGACGTTGAGGGAGCTGGAATTCGCTGCTTCGCTCCATTTCGCGTACGGCAACGAATATCCATCTGAGGAGCTTGAAACGATCTGGAAGGAAGTACTGTTGTACCAATTCCATGATATTTTGCCAGGTTCTTCTATTAAGCGTGTATTCGACGAATCCCTTGCACGATACGAAATTTTACTAGCTAGAGTAACGGAGCTAACCGATCAAATGTACCGCGGCTTTGCATCCTCCATAGGGACGCAGGGAGCAGTACGTCCGACGGTCATCTTCAACTCCCTTCCATGGGAGCGCAACGAGTGGATGCAGCTAGATAATCAATGGATACAGGTCACGACTCCTGCAATGGGCTATCAGGTTATAGACACGGCAGCGTTAGCTCAAGTCTCCTTATTCGAAGTAACAGCCGTGAGCGATACACTCGAGAACGAGTTGATTAAAATAGCGTTCGGATCAGATGGAAGCATTCTATCGATCTTCGATAAAGAATTGGGTAGAGAAGTAATCGCTGCCGGCGAAGCAGGGAACGTGTTATCCATTTATCACGATGACGGCGACGCTTGGGATTTCCCTGAGGATTATGCGGGAACGAAGCCTGCGCAGATGAAGCTTATGCAATCGAAGGCTTACGTCAGCGGACCTAAAGCGGTGGTTGAGCAGGAGTATCACTACGGCAAGTCGGTGCTCACACAAAAAGTAATTCTGACGGCGGGCAGCAAACGAATCGATTTTGAAACGGATGTCGACTGGCAGGAAGATAGCAAAATGCTGCGTTCGTCTTTCCCTGTCAACGTGTATGCCGATCAGGTTAATTGTGAAATTCAGTTCGGTCATCTCAAAAGACAGACTCACCGAAATACGTTGTGGGATTACGCTAAGGACGAAATATGCGCCCATCAATGGATCGACCTTTCCCAACCGGAATTCGGTGTCGCTCTCTTGAACGATTGCAAGTATGGCTATAGTGTTAACGGCAACGTTATGGATATTAACTTGCTTCGTAGTCCATCGTATCCGGATCCAACTTGCGACAGGGCACGCCATCAGTTCGTATACGCTATATTGCCGCATGAAGGGGATTTCATCCAGGCAGAAGTCTTCAAGCAAGGCTATGAATTAAATGCTCCGATTTCCGCGGTCATGGCGAGTGCAGAAGAAGGCGGAATGCCGAAGAAGTATTCCGGATTTGAGATTGAAGGCGCCAAGGTCATGATTGAAGCGGTGAAAAAAGCGGAGGACGAAGAAGCTCTCGTGGTTCGCCTTTACGAAACTTCGGGAGCGAATGGCGATATCAAGCTTTCGGTTCATCTTCCTCACCGAGAGGCAGTGCTAGCAGATTTGATGGAGAACCCATTGGAGCCACTGAGCGGCGATGACGGCCACTACCTGCTTTCTTTTACACCGTTCGAGATTAAAACCGTACTAATCCGCTTATTACATTAAATGCCAACTTAGGCCTTCCTAGTGTATTAATACCAAAGAGCCCGATAACCGCGTTTCATTAGAAACGAGATTACCGGGTTCTTTGTGTTGGTCCCTCTTTCAACGTGGGAGGGGGAGTTACTTATTTCTTATGTTCCGCTTCGTACTCAATGGCGAATTCCTCCAGAGACTTCACCTTACCATGTGGATGCTGAGCTTGTTTGCGGCTTTTCCATGCTGCTTCATCGCGGCGTTTCGAGTGGCTCATAGCTAAAAACCTCCTATGGTATGCGGATGGGTGCTGCACTAATAAAATGCGATGGTTGGGCGTATTTTATGCACCCGATGCAAACTCTTTCCATGAAAAAAAGCTCCACAAGACCAGCGAAGGTCTTGTGGAGCTTTTTGAACGATCTATTCCGTAGCAACGGATTGGTCAGCTTGCATGTTGACCGGGGAGATACGGATGAAGTTAGCTTCAAGATTGCTTAGCAAACCTTCGATTTTTGCTGCTGCATCGGATTGACCGGATTTAGCAAGCTCAGCGTGGTAAGCTGTGAGCAATTCAGTAAGATCTTTTTTGCTTTGTACGCCAATGGTCTCAAGTTTAACTTTCGCGCCCTTGGCAATACGACGTTCGATTGCTGCTTGATCTAGACCCATTTCTGGCACGAGACGTTGGTAGATCACGCCACCTGTCATACCTGCGCAAATCCATGGACCTGGATCGCCCATAACAACGGCACGGCCGTTTGTCATGTACTCGAACGCGAAGCCTTTGAGGTTCGCACGAGCGGCAAGTCCGCCGAGCTCATCACGAAGTGGAGTTGTAATCTCTCCGCCGAATACAACGTCTGCACCGGAGAAACGGATACAAGCGCGTGTGTCTGCACTGCCTTGAATCAAGAACAAACCTTTTTGCGCGCCGTAACCGAAGGATTTACCAACGCTGCCGTTGATGAAGGTGTTGTTTTTGCCAAGTGATTTAACAATCGCAACCTTACCACCGAAGGCCATTTTACCAAGACCATCCTCAGCACCGCCGTGAACAGTAATGTCTACGCCGCGAGCATTGAATGCAGCCAGACCGTTACCTGGTACGGAACCATCGATCAAGTTCAGAGCGACAGTCGGTAATTCATCGTAGCTGCCGTCGAAACGATCTCTTACGCGATGGCTGGAATAACGAGCTCCGAGAATACGGGACTCAGCATCCACTTTGGACCAGTTGCGCACGATTGGAGCATCCATAGCCAGGGATTCTGGGAAGAATTCTAGACCTTCTGCACCTGCAGCGATACGGATATCGGATGATACGGCCGCTTCTTCCATTGCTCTTTCAGCATCAGAGATGAACTGAAGTGGAGCCGGACGGAGGATGTCGGACAAGTCAATACGATCTACGTGGCTGATTTGTTCCAATAGATCAGAACGGCCAACGAGTTCTTGTAAGCTGTTGAAACCAAGGGATGCAACAACTTCACGTACTTCTTCACCAATACCACCAAACAAACGAACCAAGCTGTCTACAGCTACATCGAATTGACGAGGTACGAAACGGCGAAGACCTTTTTCTTCGGCTTCTTCCATGGAATCGATTTGTGTTGCGATACCAACGTGACAAGTGTCTAAGTGACAGCCACGACAAGTGGTACAACCGATCGATTGCATAGCGATACTTCCGAAACCTGCACGGTTCGCACCGAGCATAACCATTTTAACAACGTCACTGCCTGATTTCAGACCGCCATCGGACCACAGCTCAACGCGGTGACGAAGACCAGCTTCAATCAAAGCTACGTGAGCAAGCTTCGTACCGATCTCCGTTGGAAGACCAACATGGGTCAAGGAGTGAATACGAGCCGCACCTGTTCCACCGTCAAAACCGGAAAGTGTAATAACGTCAGCGCCTGCTTTCGCTACACCAACCGCAATCGTACCGATACCTGGTACAACCGGGATTTTAACGATAATTTTTGCTTTACGACCGCTACCTTCTTTAAGCTCGGAAATGATTTGCGCCAAATCCTCGATCGAATAGATATCATGGTTGTTAGAAGGAGAGATCAGGTCAGAACCAATGGTTGCGTTACGAGCAGCAGCGATTTTAGCAGTTACTTTGGAACCTGGCAAGTGACCGCCTTCACCCGGTTTTGCCCCTTGACCGATTTTGATCTCAAGGAAAGCAACGGCGTTAGCCAATTCAACGTTAACACCGAAACGTCCGGAAGCGACTTGCGCACCGCGCGTTTTTTTGTAACGGCCGAGCATATCTTTAATTTCTCCGCCTTCGCCGTTCATGGTAACCATGTTCAGGCGTTCGCCGGCTTCAGCGTAGGCACGGAAAGCTGTTTCATTTTGTGAACCAAATGACATGGAAGAAATCAGCATCGGCAAGGAATGACCGCCAATGGAGATATCAACTTGCGACGGATCAAGCGCCTTACGGCCTTCGCTCAGTGCTTTGTCAATATTGAATCCAGCAATGTGACGAATGGAAATCGGGTTCTTCTTCTCTTCTTCACGAAGTTTGTCGCGGTAGTCGCTATAAGGAGCAGCGCCTGAAGCGGCGTCGCCTAATGCTTTCCACATACGTTGGAAGAAACGGAAGTTTTTCGCTGCTTTTGCTTTTGGATTTGTATAGTCTGTGTAACGTAACTCGGCATCAGCTTCGAGTTGGGCAAAGCCAGTTCCCGCTTTTTCGCTGCCGAGGTAGTTCACGATATCTAATACTTCAGCAACTTCCGGATGGAAGCCGATGGAGGAGAAGAAACGTGTGTAACCGCGAAGCTCATGAGTACCGATCGTGGAAATAACTTTCTCCAGACCTTTAGTCAGTGCTGCATACACTTTACGTGCTGCTGCAGCATGGCCTTCTTTATCAGAAGCCGTTGAGAACAACAGGTATGGTGAGATTACGTCTGCGCCAAGACCGCAAGCTACAGCGATATCATGCAAGCTGCGAATCGCGGCGGAACGCAGGATCAAAGTAACATGGCGGCGCAAGTTGTCGCCGAAACCGAGTTTTTCCGAACGAAGTGCAATATCGATTTTGGAAACGGCAAGATGCGGTTCAAGCCACAAACGGTCATTTTGATGAGCTTCTGCATCGTCAAGAACGATCAGTGCAGCGCCGTTGCGGGCAGCAGCGATAGCAGCAGCAGCTAGAGCGTCCAAGCCATCACTCAGAGAAGTTCCACGAGCGAAAGTACTGGAAAGCACGGCTACAGCATTATCACCTTGTGCACGGAACAGGGCCAACAATTGCTCATAAGAAGGTTGTGACAGGTGCTCTTCGCTATCTACACCATTCGTACCTTCGAGTACAAGCGGAGCAAGAAGCTCAAGGCGCAGGTTGTTATCTACTTGTGCATAAACAGGAGTACGAGTACCGGCAATGATACGTGTGGAGAAATGCTCCATCTCACGGTCACGGTCAATCGCAGGATTCGTAACAACAGCTACGCTTTCTTTAATGAAGTCAGGCACGTTCTGGCGTTCCCAAGCAAGGGCGGCGTGAGGTGAATCGTGACCCAGGGAGCGGATAGGTTCTGCACCTGTTTCAGACATCGTTTCGATGTGTTGAATACCGTCACGATCCCAACCGAATGCACTGTACAATTGGTCTGTCGCTACAATGTTCTCATTAAGCTCAGCTTGAGTATCTGTTTTGACAGGATTCAGAAATTTGCGAAGTCCGCCAATATTCAGACGTTTGCTAGCGCGCTCGTACACTAAAGTTTGCACTTCATGGTAAGGAATAACTTGAACGTGTTCACCTGGTGTAAGCACAACGCCCACTTTTTCACCTGGTGCAATTGGTTTCGGATCAGCGACCATGTCACCAACCGTAATAACACCCTGCTCCGAGGAGAAGTACAAGGAAGTATCGCTCTCAACCATCCATACCGGACGAAGACCAAGCGCATCCACGCTGAAAATACATTCGTTGCCATAACGAGAAACGATACCAGCAGGACCTTGTGCAAAATGGCCCCATACTTGACGGTAGTACACATATAAATCTTGAAGTTCCGGACGGAACTGTTTCATTTCATTAATAATAGGAGGGAATACCATTTCCATCGCTTCGAAAAGGGACAATCCAAAACGGTGAATGAACGTTTCAATCGTTCTGTTCATGTCTTGGGAGTCAGAACCACCGCTAACCAGCGGTACGCCAACCATGTCAGCCTCAATACGAAGTTTCTTAACCGTGTTAATTTCACCATTGTGCCCGAGTAGGGAGAACGGTTGAACGCGGAAGAAGCTGGACAATGTGTTCGTCGAATAACGGTTGTGACCAATGGTAACTTGGGAAGCGAACAAGGAATCACGCGTATCGTTAAAGTATTTAGGAAGGATGCTAGCAGCGCCTAATACTTTGTAAGCAGATGTAACATTGCTTAGTGAAGCAACGTGAACGTTGTAACGATCTTCAATTGCGATGTGCAGTTCAAAAAGGTGATCGGCTACTTGGCCTTCCGTTTTGTTCGCAATCGCAGCAATTTGCCAGAAGGTAGGCTCATCGTTCATGCCGTTAGGGCCTAAAACGCTGCTATCGACTTGATTCTCTTGCTCAAGAATGATGGATACATCATGGGAAGCAAAGAGCTCGCGAATGCCATTCTGGATTTCGGTAACGGTCAGGTCAAGCTTGCGTGGAACAAAGATATGTCCAACAGAAAAACGGTTGTCGTAGGCAATCTTGCCATCAAGACCCGCATCTGTTAGTTTCTTTTCCCAAAGAGCACGTGGAATATCTGTTAAAATACCGCAACCATCGCCTTCACCGTTGATAAAACCCGAACGATGCTCCATTTTTACAAGCGCTTCAATCGTTTTTTGGATGTTATCACGGGAAGGGTGACCATTCTTTTCAATAATACAAATAATACCGCAGCTGTCGTGTTCGGTTCCTAGTAGATCTTGAAAACGGCCTTCATTACGCATCAATTCATTCATTGCTCAGGTCAGTCGCCTGACCGTCACCTCCCATACATATTTAAACTCCTCTTGCACTACGCTTCTTGCATTCTGGCATTGATGAGCCCGCAACCCTAGCATTTTCAAGGAATTACCCACAAAGGGGCCAAAACCGAAATATGCAAGAATGTGAATAAAAATGCAATATTATTGAATAGCATACCAATTTCAAGGAAATAATCCCCTCGAAATGAGGCTCTAATCGACCTGTATTAAAGTAAGGCATCACACACAAAAATCGGCAAAGAAATTGTAAATCATGCCCTAAATTTCTAGGAAAATACGGTGAAAACAAGACATTTAGCGAAAAGGGTAAAAGTAATCTTAGAATAGCATGAAAAAGTTCATCCGACAATAGTTGCAGATCGAAATCACAAATGTAAGCGTTACCTTTTTTGCATACTGGTGAATAAAACCATATTTCTCATGGCTTGGGGTACTCTTAAAATACGAACGAACTACAATCCATATAGGATCATAGTTCGTTTCTGGGACATGTAGTGGTAGAAGATGGAGTTGTTTATGCTTATGAAAGTTGTTGAGATTGTGTGAAGGATGGAGGCTAGGGCCAGGGTCAGGGCTAGAGCTAGGGCAAGAGCAAGAGCAAGAGCAAGAGCAAGAGCCAGGGCAAGGGGCAAGAGCAAGAGCAAGAGCAAGAGCCAGAGCAAGGCAAGGCAAGGCAAGGCAAGGCAGGGCAGGGACAAGAGCAAAGCAAGAGCAAGGGCCGGAGCTGGAGCATCTATCAGAGGATCAATGGTTCTATTGGAGAAAATCCAATGGAAGTGCCTTAAAAAGTAGAAAATCACAGATTTCAATGGATTTTTTCCAATGAAATCTGTGATTTTAGGGTGTTTAAGTCGATTTCATTGGATTTTCTCCAATGGAGATTAGGGTGGGTTCATGTTGTTCGGTAGTTCGGCCTAGTTTGCGTAACCCGTTACCGTGACCAAAGATCAAAGGCAAAGACCCAACAGCAAAGACCAAAGACCAAACCTGTATCTAACCTGTAATAACTCATAGCACCTAGCTAGTAATATCTAACCTGTAATCACTCATAGCACCTAACTAGTAATATCTAACCTGTAATCACTCATAGCACCTAACTAGTAACATCTAACCTGTAATCACTCATAGCACCTAACTAGTAACATCTAACCTGTAATCACTCATAGCACCTAACTAGTAACATCTAACCCGTAATAACTCAGAGCACTAAACTAGTAATATCTAACCTGTAATAACTCATAGCACCTAACTAGTAGCATCTAACCTGTAATAACTCATAGCACTTAACTAGTAGCATCTAACCCGTAATAACTCATAGCACTTAACTAGTAACATTTAACCTCTACCAGACCGTAACCTCTAACCTCTAGCCTCTAATATCAAACCCCTAACCATAACCAGTAATCCAGGGGGAGCCATCTTAGCGCATTTTCATGGTTTTGAAAGCTTGGTCAACGGCATCGAGCGTTTGCGCGATGTCGTCATCAGTATGGGCGATGGTCATGAACCACGCCTCGTATTTGGACGGAGCGAGGTTAATGCCTTGCTCCAGCATAAGTCGGAAGAAATCTGCAAAGCGTTCGCCGTCGGTATCCTGTGCTTCGTCAAAGTTCGTGACGGGATGGTCACAGAAGTGGGTGGAGAAGGCGCCGCCGATGCGATTGAGCGTCAAGGCGATGCCATGCCTTGCGGCGGATTCGGCGATGCCGCCCGCAAGTGTTGCGCCAAGCTGCTCGAGCTTGGCGTAGACACCAGCCTGCTGGAGCACCTCCAAGCAGGCGATGCCGGCCGAGATGGAGGCGGGGTTCCCCGCCATCGTGCCGGCTTGATAAGCAGGTCCGAGCGGAGCGACCTGCTCCATCACGGCCTTGCGGCCCCCGTAGGCACCGATCGGCAGCCCGCCGCCGATCACTTTGCCGAGGGCCGTAAGGTCCGGCTCCACGGCGGCGAAGCGCGCCGCCGCCTCGGAAGTGCCGCCCTCCACGAGTGGGAGGCTGGGGTAGGTCTGTGCCGCTCCATAATGGAAGCGGAAAGCTGTGATGACCTCGTCGTAAATGACGAGGGCACCATATCTATGAGCAGCTGCGCAGAGCTGCTCGAGGTAGCCGGCATGGGGCATGACCATGCCGAAGTTGCCGACGATGGGCTCCACCATCACCGCGGCAATTTCTTCACCCCAACGCGCAAGCGCGGCCTCGAGTGCCGGAATGTCGTTGAACGGCACCGTAATAACCTCTTGCGCGATGCTCGCAGGCACACCCGCGCTGTCCGGCGTGCCTAATGTGGACGGCCCAGAGCCGGCCGCCACAAGCACGAGATCCGAGTGGCCGTGGTAGCACCCGGCAAACTTAATGATCTTGGTGCGCTTCGTGAAGGCGCGCGCCACGCGAATCGTCGTCATCACGGCCTCTGTGCCGGAGTTGACGAAGCGTACTTTGTCGAGCGAGGGAATCGCCGACTTCAGCATCTTGGCGAACTCGATCTCGAGTTCGGTCGGGGTGCCGTACAGCGTGCCGTTCTGTGCGGCGCGGCAAATCGCCTCGGTCACATGCGGATGCGCGTGACCGGTAATGATAGGGCCATAGGCGGCGAGGTAGTCAATGAAGCGATTCCCGTCTACATCCCAGAAGTGTGCGCCTTGCCCACGCTTCATGAAGACGGGCGCGCCGCCGCCGACGGCTTTGAATGAGCGGGAAGGGCTGTTGACCCCGCCAACGATATGTTTCAGTGCTTCTTGATATAACTGCTCGGATTGTTTGCGTTCCATTAGAAAAATCATTCCTTTACGTAATGTAGTCGTTTTGTCTCTTATTAATGTAGTCGTTGTTTGTCTCTTATTTATGTAATCGTTTAGCCTCTTACAAAAAGCCCCTACTTGAAGGGCGCTAAGCCCTCTAGCCAAGTAGAGGCAAGTATCATTTTTGTTTAATTTACTTAGTCGACGTCTTCACCGCAGATTTCGGTGTAGGAGAAGGTGATGGCTTCGTAGGACCAGAGTCCGCCTCAGCCTTCCCTGCAAAAAGGTCCTTCACATAAAGCTGCAGTTTCTCTTTGTTCGCCGTAATGACAGCTGCGCCGCGGACGTTTTTCTCAATCAACAGTTCGGTTGGCGGCAATTGGGAGCTAACGATTCCGTCAGCTTTGGCCTCAAAACCAAGACCACCAAGCTTCAGCATATCCGTCACACTAAGGTTCGTATCGATATAAGGATCGATGGCATTTAGAATTCTTGGCAGCTTAATTAAGGAAGAGGTTGTTTGCATTTTTTGCGCGACCGCAGTTAGGAACTTCCTCTGACGTTCTGTACGCGAGAAGTCAGACAAAGCATCGTGTCGGAAGCGTACATACTGCAAAGCCGTTTTGCCATCGAGATGCTGAAGCCCTTTTTTTAAATTAATATCATACACATGATCATCTTCCGAGTCCGAATATTTCATATCTTTCTCGACGTCAATATCAATCCCGCCAACGGCATCAATAAGTGCAATGAATCCTTTAAAGTCGGTATAAACATAGTACTGAATAGGGATGCCGAGCAAATCGCTGACCGTTTTCATCGCTAAATTCGGACCGCCTGATGTAATGGCTGTGTTGATACGATCTTCGCCTTCGCCTGGGATCTTCACATAGGTATCTCGAAGGATAGAGAATAGGTGAGCCTTCTTGGTTACGGGATCAATCGAAGCTAGCATTATACTGTCTGAGCGGGGCAGCTCATTCTTCGTCATCCCACGAGAGTCTCCGCCTAGAAGCAAAATATTGACTCGCTGTTTGCCTTCCCATTTAGGTGGGGTAAATTTATCCCCTTTATCTTTGATATTCTGGGAAATCATGGTACCACTGCCTTGTGGATTGTCCGATTTATGGGAGATATTGTTGGCAAAATTATAGAAGGAATAAGAATAATAACCAGCTACTACCATAAGCAGCAAACCGATCAGGAGCAAGGTTCGTTTTATGATTCTCACAGGTTCTGCGCTCCTTTCGTAGGTAGAAGTAATCTGTACTTTTTTTTCTTACAGAATTCATGTATCATGAGTATGTTGTACAATTCATCTTTATGATCCATATTATAGAGGTTATGAAACTTCGATAGCAAGTTACGGCGATTTTTGCCATTATATGTAGCCGAGTCTACACGGACAGGGGGGTAAGTTCATGTTAGCGATTGATGTTCAAGATCTACGCAAGGAATTTCAAGTTCAGCAGAGCCGCGGGGGTTTAAAAGGCGCATTTCAAGATTTATTTCAGAGAGAATATAAGCAAATTACAGCTGTGAAGGACATTAGCTTTCAAATTCCAAAGGGCGAAATTTGTGGATATATAGGTGAAAATGGAGCTGGCAAGTCTACTACCATCAAAATGCTGACAGGTATTCTAGTACCTACATCAGGACATATCAAGGTCAATGGTTTCGTTCCATTTAAAGAGCGTGAGAAATTCGTAGCCGGGATCGGTGTCGTTTTCGGTCAACGCAGTCAGCTCTGGTGGGATATTGGTGTCGTCGAATCGTTTCAACTATTGAAAAAGGTGTATCGCGTATCAGAAGCCGATTACAAAAAGCGTCTAGACGAGCTCGTCGATCGTCTCCAATTATCCGATTTGTTATCACGTCCCGTTCGAAAGCTAAGTCTAGGTCAGCGGATGCGCTGCGAGTTAGCCGCTTCCCTTATTCATAATCCAGCGATTCTGTTCCTCGATGAACCGACCATTGGTCTAGATATCGTAGTGAAAACAGAAATTCGCGAATTTCTCAAGTCGCTTAATCAGCGTTACGAAACGACGATCTTGCTTACAACGCATGATCTGCAGGATATTGAAGCATTGTGTTCCCGTGTTATCATGCTCGATGATGGCCGTATTATTTATGATGGCGGACTCGAAGAGCTGAAGGTGAAATGGGGCAAAGGAAAAGAAGTCGTGCTGCAATTTGAGCATCCAACAACATTGGCTCGTCTTCAAGAGCTTACGCGAGGCCTAGATGTTGCTTGGCAGCTTGAAAATGAGCTGTCCGCCAAAGTGTTCATACCACACGAACGCGCCAATGTTTCTGAGGTGCTTAGCCGCGTAGTCGGCGTTTTGCAAATCCAAGATATCAAAATCAATGAAACGAATACGGATGATATCGTCCGTGAAATATATAAAGCCGGATCAGCCGATGTGAAACGTCAAGAAGAAGTACCGCAGCCAGAGGGAGTCGCGTCCCATGCTTAGTGCTTATTTAGAAGTTATCCGCATGCGATTTCTCATGATGCTCGCTTACCGTGTTAATTACTACAGCGGCATTTTGATCTATGCACTCAATATTGGTTCTTATTATTTTGTATATAAAGCAATTTATGGTGAGCAAGCTATCATTGGCGGCCTGACGCTAGGTCAGATGACGACTTATGTGGCCATTTCTTGGATGGGGCGCGCTTTTTACTTCAATAACTTAGATCGTGAAATTGCCAGCGAAATTCGTGACGGCAGTGTAGCCATCCAATTCATTCGTCCTTATAACTACGTTTTTGTGAAAATGATGCAAGGATTGGGAGAAGGCGTATTCCGTTTATTTCTCTTCACAACACCGGGAATGATCTTCATATGGCTCCTCTTGCCGATTGAGTTCCCAACCGATCCTAGCCTGTGGGTTATCTACTTTGTGATGCTGTTTTTCAGCTTTCTGATTAATACGCAGCTTAATATTATTACGGGATTATTCGCTTTTTTCTTGGAAAATAACGAAGGTCTTATGCGCATGAAGCGCGTTGCCGTCGACCTGTTCTCCGGTTTAATTATTCCGATCTCCTTTTTCCCAGGATGGTCCAAATCGTTCTTAGAGTGGCTGCCATTTCAAGCCATTACTTACTTGCCGAGCGCTGTTTTCACAGGCAAAATCTCAGGCACTGCGATATTCCAAAGCCTTGGCGTCCAAGTGCTATGGTTCCTGCTTTTAATTATTCCGATCTATGTCCTGTGGGTTAAATCCAAAACGCGTCTTTTCGTACAGGGGGGTTAGCACATGAAGTTCTATATCTCCCTAGTTGTGGAATATTTGAAGAATTACATGAAAACGCGTCTCACCTACCGATCCGATTTCTGGATTGAAGTTTTTTCTGACTTGATGTTCAATGGTTTGAACCTATTCTTCATTCTCGTCGTATTTTTGCAAACACAATCGCTTGGTGGCTGGAATCAAGAACAAATTTTGTTCATTTACGGTTATTTTATGATTCCATACGGCATATTCATCACTTTTTTTAACTTATGGGGCTTCAGCGAACGTTATATTGTTAAAGGGGAGATGGACCGCATCCTGACGCGTCCCGCCTACAATCTATGGCAATTGATGCTCGAAAACATGAGTCCATCTTCACTATTTAGTGCATTTGCAGGTCTGATTGTCATGATCTACTCGTGGGTTCAGCTCGACATTCCGTTTCATTGGCATGATCCGCTTGTCTTTATCGTACTGGTGATTGGATCGATTCTCATTTATGCAGGTGTATACATCTCGCTGACGTCGCTGGCTTTTTACTCTGATGCGCCGACAGGTATTCTGCCGCTGATTTGGAACATTCAAAACTATGGACGATATCCGGCAACGATTTACAATAAATTGCTCCGGACGATCTTGACGTGGATTCTACCTTTTGCATTTGTCGGCTTCTATCCGGCTGCTTATTTCATCGATCCAGAGAATTGGAAGTGGTTCGCCTTGCTGACACCGGTTGTTGGGATTGGTTTCAGCATCTTGGGAATTACGGTTTGGAATATTGGCGTGAAACGGTACCGCGGCGCGGGATCTTAATAGTGAAAGCCCAGTTCTTGCTAAAAAGCAGGAACTGGGCTTTTTTTGTATGACTATTGGTTTCACCTTGGTGCTTTCTTCGCCTTGGAACAGGTCAAGCAGTACTGCCTGCCATAGGCTTTGGCATAAGTGACGATTTTACGGATGATCGCTTTATCTTCCAGCTTGGTGAAAGGACAAGGGTCAGGTCGAGTGTTCACTTCCAAGATCCAGGGATTCAGTTTGTGGTCGACGGCGATATCGAGTCCGAGTTCATTCATGGCAGGATAGGAGCGGCCGAATTGCGCAGCTGTTAGTTTTGCTATTTGCTCCATCTTTTGCAAAAGCAAGGTCGTAGCTTCGCTTCCGTGCTTGGGTTCAATGAGATCAGCGGCATTGTAAATGGTACCGCCTTGGCTGCCGTTGGTAACGGCTTTGCGTGGATGAGCAACACGCCCGGCTGTTCCTGTACATTCCCATCCACCGGATGGTTTTTTTTGAATCATGACGCGAAAATCGAAAGGGTTTCCTTCGTGCTTTAAGACGTGAATGCCTTTCTGAATGAGATAACGTTTGCTGCCGCAGCGACTCTGTATGGATTGGAACAGCTTCTCAAACGTTGGAAAGGTGAATATTCGTACCACGCTTTGATAGCGGTAAACCCCGCCCTTTTTATCAACTCGCATCACGCCTATACCTAGAGAACCGGCATCGGGTTTGACATATATCATTCCGTATCTCGCGAGCATAGCTGATAACCTTTTTTGAGTAAAGGGGTGAGTGGGTGGCACATGTTTTTGTAGTTCCTTATTTCTAAGTACAATTCGAGTTTTTATCAGCTTGCTTGCAATGATTTTGCGGGTTTTGTTCATGGATACGATATCCTCTTCTCTTTAGAGAAAATAGAATTTCTTTAACATATGAATTGGATGGCATATAGGTGTAAATACCAGACCAGGTTTTGTGACAACTAAATCAGGATAAAGAACTAAGGGCGGGAAAAACGCATAGGATATGTAGTTAGCAGTGTCATGGATTATCGGTTGTTTATGAGGGAAAAGCGGAGAGGAGGAACCATCCTTCCATGCACATTATGGAAACGATACATGGGATGAAACGGCAATTTTCTTGGTATCCACAAGGGCATGATCTAGAGCGGTCGGATGAGGAAAGTGGAGCGTTGACTACTTTGCCTCTTATGTCTGCAGCTACTTTAGAGACGTTTTACTATACGGAAAATAACCCTTTTCTGCTGCGCGCTGATTTGAATCGGTATCAGACATCGGGTACGAGTTCCAAACGGCGAAAAACGATTTTTTACTCACAATCGGATGAAGAGGCTTACCTGCGCATTAAGCTGGATATTTTCCGAACGATTCTTGATGGACATAAGTATCGGACCGCGATGGCGGATATGGGTACCGGACACGCGGAGGCGACGGCTGTAGAGGTGTTCCGCGAACTGGGCATGGAGGTGGAATCTTTATCTTTCCAGCTTCCTATCGAGCAGCATATTGAAAGACTGGCGAGCTTTAGGCCAGAAGTGCTGTATACAATGCCGTCCATTTTAGATCGCATTCTGTTGGCCTCTGTTGACCCTGCTGCGTATGGGATTCGGCATGTAATTTTGGTCGGGGAAATTGCTGCGCCAGGCTGGGTCAAGCGGGTAGCTGAAAGTCTCAGCATCGCTGAGGAACAAATAACAGATACGTATGGCTCTATTGAGATTGGAACTATTGCTTACTTTTCCCACGAGCAGGGGAGATATCTGTTGGCGGAAGGACTACTGGCCGAGGGGGTCAGTGCGGAGTCGCTCGGAGAAGGTTTGGAGCCTCTGGCGGATGAGCAAGAGCAGGTGCTTATACTGACGTCAACGGTGAGAGACTCGTTTCCTGCATTGCGTTACGTTACTTACGATGTTGTTCGTGATTTGCGTCCTATTATGGTGGAAGGTATTCCTAGACAAAGCTTTCAAAGTATAGTGAAGCGAATAGGGCCTGATCTGAAGCACGGAGAGAAGATAAGTATCTACGATATTGAAGATGTCGTTTATCGTCATTTAGGAAATGCCAGTGTTCGTGTGAATGTGTCGGGAAATTCATTACGTGTATATGTGTACAGTACGAATTTTGCAACAACAGAAGTTCTGGAAAGTATTCGCTTTGATGTGGAAAATCGCATTCCAGAGATCGGCATGATGATTCGAGCCCGGATATTAGCAGGAATTCAGGTTATCGGAGGTACCTTTGAAGATTCGCTAAGCCGCGCCTCCGTGAAGAACAAAAAAATCTTTTATACGTGAAGGAGGGAATGCGTATGCAGCTTGAAGGGGGTATTGTTGAAGCGATCGGAGGCACGCCGCTCATTCGACTTGGGCGGTTGTTCAAAGATCAACCTTTCGAAGTTTACGGGAAGATGGAATGGATGAATCCAGGGGGCAGCGCGAAGGATCGGCCAGCACTTTATATGCTTCGAGAAGCGATACGGCGAGGTGAAGTTACCAGCGACAGCGTCATTGTGGAATCGAGTTCAGGTAATTTGGCTATTAGTCTTGCGCAGCTGTGCTGTTATCTGGGACTGCGATTCATTTGTGTGGTGGATCCCCGCACAACGGAGCAGCATAAGCAGATTATCCGCAGCTTCCATGGAGAAATCGATCTTGTTACGGAACCGGACGCGGAGACTGGTGAATTCTTGCCCGCACGGATTCGGAGAGTAGGTGAGCTGGTTGGACAAATACCGAATGCTTATTGGACCAATCAGTATGGGAGTCCAGACAATGCCAAGGCACATATGGAGACGACCATGTCGGAAATCGGAGAACAATTGGGACCGATCGATTACTTATTTTGCGGTGTAAGCTCGTGCGGAACGATTCGAGGGTGTATGGAATATATCCGAAGTCGTGGATGGTCCACACAGATTGTTGCTGTAGATGCGGAAGGCAGTGTCATTTTCGGCGGGGAAAAAGGTTCGAGAAGGTTCCCAGGGCTCGGCGCCGGAATAACACCAGGTCTGTACAGGCATGATGTAGCGGACCTTGTCATGTACGTTTCAGACTTGGACTGCGTGGAAGGCTGCCGTGCTTTGGTGCGGAGTGAAGCGATTTTGGCTGGTGCCTCTTCTGGAGGCGTTATTTCTGCAATCCGCAAAATGAGCGGAAGCATCCCTGAAGGAGCGGTTTGTGCCGCCATTTTGCCGGATCGAGGCGAACGTTATTTGAACACCGTGTACAACGACGAATGGGTGCTGCAAGAGATAGGCTCTAATCCGAGTACCTGGCATGGGAGACTGGAGTATGATTTATTTACATGATGACCATATCCGAGAAATCGGAATCGATTGGACGAAGTTAACTGACATCATCAAAGATGTCGTTGCACTTAAAGACAAGGGTGACAGTGTACACCTCTTAAAGCCGTACTTACGATTCCGTGATCAGGCAAACCGGATTATAGCGATGCCTGCGTTTGTAGGCGGAACTATCGAGATGTCGGGAATTAAGTGGATTGCAAGCTTTCCGAATAATAGCCGCCTCGGCCTTCCTAGAGCGCATAATACCATTATTCTAAATAGGCCTACTACCGGTGAGCCTCTGGCATTTATCCACAGCGGCTTGCTGAATGGCTTGCGAACAGCTGCGGTGAGCGGTGTTATGCTTAGCCATTACATCGCTGCCAGGCAGCCTGTTGATTTGCGCATCTGTGTGATAGGGTGGGGACCTATTGGTCGGTTGCACCTCGATATGTGTATCGCGTTATTCGGAGAAAAGATTAAACGGGTGACAGTGTACGATCTGAAGGGTATAGATCCAAGCACGATTCCGGCTGCCGTTCAAGGGATTACTGACATCACAAGCGATTGGCGGTCCGGTTATCGAAGCGCTAATGTAATTGCCACATGTACAGTATCTGCACAAAGGTATATCGACGAGGCTCCGCCAAAAGGGGCGCTGCTGCTCAATATATCGCTAAGGGATTATAAGCCGCAAAGTGTGGCCAAGGTGAATGGGATCATTGTGGATGATTGGCGAGAGGTGTGTCGTGAAAATACGGATATCGAGCAGCTGCATCTGTTGTATGATTTACAGGAATCAGGTGTTCTAACGTTAGCTGATATTGTGCTGCGTAATGGATTAGCAGCTATTACCGCGGAGGAGCCCATTTACTTCAATCCGATGGGTTTAGGCGTCTTTGATATTGCTTTAGCGGGGCACTATTGGAAGGAAGCGTTGCAGATGGACAAAGGCATAAGATTAGAGAGTAGTCGATCTGTTTGATGTGAAAAGTAGCAGCACTGGCCTTGGTGGCACAGTGCTTTTTTTGACATTTGATAGGGGGGAAATAGGAAATGGGAAACAGGGAATTGGGAAGGCGAGTTGTACAGCGTGGAGCAATTTTCTTGATTTCTTCTGGGCGAGCCCAGAATGCTGTATGTTGGAGACCGTAGATTCATTCTCACAACTGGCAGGCATAACACCAAAATTCGATTTTTGAGTCGCTCGGCAGCTAATGTTGCATTTTCTACAACAATTCACAAGCCCAAAGGCTGTTTTGCAGCTTGAAGTTGCAGTTTGTACAACATTTCGAGACCATTTCGTACGAAATGGCTTGATTAGGGACAAATTGTTGTACAAGATGCAACATCGAGGGGGAAGAGGTGGGATATAGGCTGGAATTGTTGCACTTTTTACAACATCATTTCGACCGTGAAGATGGTTTCATTCATCCGGCAACCTCTAATGAGCCTATAATACGATGAATTCCGATTTAAGACATCTCTATGTAGAACAATATTCGATGAATGAATCGGCGGACTGGGTTATCCACATAATTGCCCACAATTCCACAGGGTAAAAAGTCCCGTTGTGCATAACTTTCATGTACAGTGTCAACATATCCACAGATAAAGATATCCACAAAGAAAGTTTGGTTATGAAATCGTATCTGTCACAAAACACATCCCTATTTCGCCTTATAAATGAAAAGCGAAAACGGAGGGTGATGAACATGAGGAAATACGACACAGCGATTATTGGTGGAGGCTTAGCTGGATTAATTGCGGCAATTGAACTAGCTAAGGCTGGAAATAAAGTGGTTATTTTGGAGAAGTCGGGGCGCTTGGGCGGCAGGGCCATTACGAATAAGAAAAATGGTGTTTTCTTTAATTTAGGCGGGCATGCGTTATACCGCGCTGGGAAAGCGTACTCGATTTTACAAGAGCTTGGAGTTTCCATAGATGGGGGGGCGCCTTCATCCAAAGTGAACGCCATCTGGAACAAACAAATTCTTCCTATGCCAGCGAGCCCGATCAGTATGTTATCTTCTAAGCTTCTATCATGGTCTGGCAAAATGACTCTCCTGCGACTGGTGATGAAGTTAAACAAAATCGACTCAACCACATTAAGAAATTCAACACTGAGGGATTGGGCTGAAGGTGAGATTCCTGATCCGATGGTGCGTCATATTTTCTATGCGCTGTGCAGAACTGCCACATACACGCACGATCCAGACTATCAGCTGGCCGGTCCCGTACTCGCACAAGTACAGCGTTCACTTAAGGGAGTCCTATACCTCCATGGCGGCTGGCAAACGATTGTGGATCAGCTTCACGACAAAGCGGTTCAAGCGGGAGTGCATATCGTTAGCGGCAAAGATGTGAAAGAGATCGTGCATCAAGATGGCAAGGTTCAAAAGCTTAAACTTACTGATGAAGAATATATAGAAATCTCAAACGTGATCAGTACCGCTTCCGCTTCTGAGACCTACAGGCTCGTTCGTGATGCGGATCACACGGTATTGAAACGGTGGAAGGATGAGGCGCGTCCATCGAAAGCGGCATGCCTTGATTTAGGATTGAAGAAGCTGCCCGTCGGCGGACGAGATGTTGCCATCGCTCTGGATCAACCCATCTTTTTCTCCCATCATACCTTCCGTGCCAAATTAAGTGATGACGGTACATTGGTTGTGCATTTGGTGAAGTATAACGGACCTGGGGAAAGCGATCCTAAGGCAGACGAGCAGATGCTAACCGCTACCATGAATACACTTCATCCAGGCTGGGAACAAGAAGTTGTCGCAAGACAGTTCCTACCCAATATTACGGTTGTCCATGACTATATGCATATAGGTAAATCAGATAGGTTTACAGGTCCGGCTGTTGAGGGTATACGTGGCCTTTATGTAGCCGGGGACTGGGTCAGTCATGGTGAAATGCTCGCTGACACGTCGGCCGCAAGCGCCAAACGAGCGGCAGAGGCTATTTTAAAAGATAGCCACATAGCGTAAAATTGCCATATCATCTAAATAGAGTGAGGAGCTGTGCGATATGGAGTTAGCCGGATCTTCCGAGCAGGTGTATACATCATATAAACCGCTTTTGTTCTCACTTGCTTATCGAATGATGGGGAGTGTCATGGATGCTGAGGATGTCGTGCAGGAGGCATTTCTATATGTGAATGAGACGAATCCGGCGCATGTCCACAATCCTAAAGCGTATTTATGCAAAATCGTTACCAATCGGTGTATCGATAAGCTGCGCTCCGCCAGCAAAAAGCGCGAGGTCTATGTAGGTCCGTGGCTGCCGGAACCACTTATCATGAGTGCTGACAACCAGACAGAACCTGATCGCTATTATTCGCAAAAAGAGTCCCTTTCGACCGCGTACCTATTGCTGCTGCAGCAGCTGTCTTGGGTAGAGAGGGCGGTATTCTTATTGAGAGAGGTACTCCAATACGAGTATGACGAAATTGCCGAGATTGTTGGGAAAAGCAGCACCAATTGCCGGCAAATTTTCCGCAGAGCCAAGAGTGCCATCAGCAGCTTTCCGGATCGTGGTGATGATCCAAAGGTGCTGCAGAAGCAGCCTGTAATGGAACAAACTTCAGCCGCCGTGGAACAGTTCGTGCAGGCGTTAGTATCTGGCAACATCGGTCAGTTGTTGAGCATCGTCAAAACGGATGCCGTCCTTTACTCTGACGGTGGAGGTAAGGTTAAAGCGGCTGTTAAGCCTATTATGGGGGCGGAACGTATCGCCATGTTCATGTCAGGGGTGCTCTCCAAAGTGCCGCCTGGCTTCAGTTATTCATTAGCAACTGTGAATGGTCAAATGGGTATTGTGGCTTACAATGATGGCCTACCATACAATGTAATTTCCTTTCATGTTGTTGATGGCCAGATAGCTGCTATCTATCTCGTAATTAATCCTGACAAGTTGAGGCATTTATAAAATAGCTCCTGCTCAACCTTCTTTTGTATAATCTCTCTTCGGGATTGTGCGTAGGAAGGTTTTTTGTGCACTTAATAACATTACCTGCACAAAATGCAGCTAAATCTCTCCAATGGGCCATTTCGGAGATAATTAACTGTACTAAATACATTAAGTCCAGAAAGTGTACTCTCGCGGATCTTGAGTAAAAAGGTTTATTATGCAACAATTGGAAATTACTTGCGTCTAAGTAGTAAAAGAATCTAAAGATTTGAGGTGCAGTAAACCAATGAAGTCCATACTCTTATTGCTTGTGTTTGCATTTGGTTTGTCTAGTATCGGGGACCAAGGTGACGTCACTGTTCCTCCGACAGAGGTGAAAAGAGTTTATGAGCTACCATCCCCGAATCCTGCAGATCCGCTGCCTGAAAACTTGCAGGATCGAATGTTCCATTTAGAAAATGTGTATAGACAATTTTCTGTTAAGCCAATGAGTATTTCTAAGTCTGAACGAGAATACCCCAATGGTGCATTTCATCTTCAGCTTATTAAGCTAGGTAATCATCGCGAGGAATTGAGCTTGCAGGAGAAAAGCCAGATTAAAGAAGCCATCTATAAGGCCACAGGAGCACGTTTCTCACTTGATATTACAACTTTGGTTATGCCGAAAGAGGAGGAGCTGGTTGGGTATATATCCGAACTGGATAAGGAGGAGCAAAAGATGCTCCTTGTTAATCCTGAGGCCTGTTTAGATAAGGAATGCAAGGAAATAGAGAAGTTTTGGGTGAGTCTCGAAGACGATACCGTAATCGTAACGAATAACAGTGACGGTTCAAATAAGTTTGAGGATTTAAAACTAGGAGATTTGCTCCATATATGGACTACACAAGCAGTGTTACTAAGCTCTCCTCCGCAATATACAGCACTTGATATTGAGGTGGTGGAGCCTGAAGAGGAGACACCAGTTGCTCTTTCAGCATTAGTGAAGACAGATTTTAATGGCATTAAACAAATCGATGTCAGATTCGGCGACGGTAAAAAGCTGGCTATTACAGATACAAAGTCTCTTGAGGAGATATCATCAATATTGAAAAGAATTGAGCTTGTCCGAGCCAATGATAAAAGAACAATTGTTGGGTCTTTGTACGGGATGGAATTAACTATTGGGGATACCAAGTTTCGGTATGGTACCAGTCTAAGGTTTGATAACATTAAATATAAACAAAATTCAGTCACAACCGAACTAAATGACTACATCGTAGCGCTTGGAAGAGCCAGCATTCCGAATTTATTACCTGGCATACAAAGATAAAAAGAGCTGCTCACGAAGTCTTTGCGACTCGTAGCAGCTTTTTCTTGTTAATCAAAGCGCTTTTCGGATCACTTTTTTATAGTGCAGAACGGAGAGGATGCCGAATATCGAATATAAGACGGTATACAGCACTATCACAATGATCATTGGTGTCCATAGCTCTGCACCGAAAAGAAACCATCCCGACTGGACAGCGAAATAGCTGTGGACCAGTCCGACGACCAAGGGGATTCCAAAATTAAAGATTTGTTTGATCTGAATGCCTTTTAACAAATCGTCCTGCGTAAAACCAAGCTTCCTTAAAATCGTATACGACGGCTTTTCATCTTCGCTTTCATCCATTTGTTTGAAATAAAGGATGCAGCCGGATGTAATCAGGAAGGTTAGTCCTAGGAAGCCAACGATGAACATGATGAGTCCCATTCTATTTTTCTGGTCATTGGCCATATTTTGGCGTGAATCATAAGCGCGATTTTGATCAAAGCCCAGCTTGTGAAAAAGCTGATTTGCTTCGATAAGCTTTGCCTCATTCTCAATATCAATTCCCAGATAAATAGATGACTCTTTTTGAATCGCGGGGTTGATATCTTGCTGTAAACGCTTGAAAACCGAATCGTCAACGATAGCAACAGGCAGGCCGCCATTCGAAAAGTACCAAGAAACGATGTATTGCTTCTCAGAGCCTACATAAGTTTGTGGAATAACGATATGCTGCCCGCTAAGTTGGATTTGGCCGGAATTTTTGAGGCTCATAAATTTTTGCAGCATGTCATTGGTGCCTGTAAATAGCGTTTGTTCGGCAGTCAGATCGGCGAATGGTACTACCTTATCACTGACAACAGGAATCGTCATGTTACTCGGATCAAGGAGAAGGCCGTCCATATTGGAAGCCAAGATATCCTTTAGATTGGCCTTGACCTGAACGACCTCAATCGAAGTATCCTTATGCTTGATTTGATTGGCATCTAACGCGGCTTTAAATTTGTTGGCATCTTCTACATTCGTAATGGCAAAGTGAGCTGGTACGCTGTTTTGGGCCGTTTTTTCCGCAGAGTAATAGGATATGTAGCTTAAAGATAACAAGGCGATGGAAAGTGCGGATATGGTTGTAATGACAGTCAATAACAAGGCATTCGATTTCATGCGAAACATGATGGATGAAAGCGATAAAACCTCGCGAACATTTAAATAGCCATTTTTCTTGCTTCGAATGACGTTAAGGATTAACCGGACAGACCCTTTGTAGAATAGATAGGTTCCGATGATGACGGATGCCAGAATAAAGATCATGGCCGAAAAGAGTGCAACCATCGTCATGAAATCTCCGCTAAACAGCTTCGAGGAAACGTAGTAGCCTAACAAAATAAGGATCAATCCCACAATCCCCATGATGGCTTCCGAAGTGGACAATCTTTTCACCTTCACTTCAGTTGAGGTAGAGACGCGAAACAACGATAAAATACTCTGTCTTTTAATGAACATATAATTGACAAGCATGATTAACAAGTAGACAGCACTAAAAATAACGAGGGTCTGGACCAGTGCTTGTAATGAAAATTGCAGCGTTGCGGCAGCTTTAACACCAGTAATTTGAAACAAAATCATTAGGATGAGCTTAGAAACGGAAAATCCAATAAACGTCCCGACGATTAATGAACCGAAATAAAGGATGAAGTTCTCGGTGCTAAGGATGCGGAAAATTGCGCTTTTCGTCATTCCGATTAATTGCAATAAACCGATTTCTTTACTGCGCCTTTTCACAAACATGTTGTTGGCATACAGATTAAAGATGGCGACAATCGCAACAAGTAAAATGGAAGCAGCACGAATGGATGCAGCGCCTTTAATTGTGCCCTTGGTTTGGTCTAAAGCAGGGTCATACTGCAGAGTGACAAATGCGAAATAAAGCGCGACGCTGAACATTAAGGCAAACACGTAAAGGTAGTAATGCTTGATGTTGGACTTCAGGTTTTGAACAATCAGCTGGTTAATGCTCATTGTGCACCCCGCCCAGAACACCCTGTGTCTTCATGATGTCTTGAAAGAAGGCCTGTCTGGATTCTTGACCTTTATATAATTGGGTATAGATTTGTCCGTCCTTAATAAAGATGACTCTGCTGCTGTAGCTGGCGGCGACTGAATCATGGGTAACCATTACGATGGTTGCTTTCCGTCGTTGATTCAGTTCATTAAGCTTATTAAGTAAATCGGATGCGGATTTGGAATCGAGTGCACCGGTGGGCTCGTCGGCGAAAATAATACTTGGTTCATGAACAAATGCTCTTGCGGCAGAGGTCCGCTGTTTCTGTCCGCCTGAGATTTCGTTAGGATACTTATCCTTAATTTCAAAAATGCCGAGCTCTGTTGCTACCGCTTGAAACTTGTGATCGGCTTCTTGCTTCGAGGCTTTGGTAATGGATAGCGGCAAAAGGATATTCTCCTTAACCGTCAAAGTATCCAGCAGGTTATAGTCCTGAAAGATAAACCCCAGATGATGCTTGCGGAATTCAGCCAACTGCTTCTCTTTCATGGCAGTAATTTCTTGGCCTTCGATTTTAATGGAGCCTTGACTTAGCCTGTCAATCGAAGAAAGTACATTGAGAAGGGTTGTTTTCCCTGAGCCTGATGCCCCCATGATGCTCACGAAATCCCCTTTTTCAATACTGATATCCAGGCCCTTGAGCACCTCTTGCTTATTAAGCTTATTGCCATAGCTTTTATGGATTTTGGTTGCTTCCAAAATATTCATATCATTCACTCCTCTTCTACGATAGCTTTATTATAAAAAGCTTCGCATCCTTTTTCCTTCGATTGAACGAACAAAGAAGAAAGGCATGTGACAATGTTGTCACATGCCCGTAATCCGGACGGTTTCATTTGGTTGTGGAAAGGTGAGTGTAAAGGTTGTTCCCCCGCCTGCTTCTGAATGTACAGCAATATGGATGAGTAAGGCCTGCGCCGCTTTTTGGGCCAAATATAAGCCCATACCTGTTGCAGCGCTGTCCTGATGCCAAGTCGTAGAAGTAAAGCCTTTATCAAAGATACGAGGCAGATCTTTTGGGTTGATGCCACGGCCGTGGTCTTTGACCTCGAGCACCGTACGCTCATGCTTCTGGTAGCTCTTTACTATGATATCCGACGAGTCGCTGTCGCTGTATTTCACGGCGTTCGTTAAGAGCTGCCGTAGGATAAAGGCTAACCATTTCGCATCGCTGAGCACTTTCGTGACTTCGAATTGTACGTCAAAGCCAATTCCTTTTTGTATGCACCAGGACTTCAATGTCTTGATCTCCATATAAATAAGAGCTTCAAGATCTACGTGCTCGATATACAGGTCGTTCTCCATAGACGGCAAACGTTTTTGATGGAGCTGCTGGTCAAGCAGCAGATGAATCCGCAGCCATTCATAGGTCAGAGCAGCTTTCATGGCTTCATCATCCAAGCGGTCAATCATTAAACGCATGGCCGTGAGAGGTGTCTTCACTTCATGAATCCAGGAAAGCAGCTCGTCTTTCTCTTGTTCTAAAGCCACCTGGTGCCGTGAGGCGATTTGACTCAGCCGCTCGGTCAGGCTCGTCATGCTGGTTTCGACAATTTGTTCAAACGGGCTTTCAGCATCGGCGATACTTGAGAGATCGAGATTGTTTTCTCGTTCTTCCAATTGCTTGAAGAATTTCGTTTCTCTGTTATAACGGATCGTCAGAAAGATGGCAAACAAGGTCGTAAATAAAAAAACAATATAGAGAATAGGGGAGAAGGGAATCTCATAATCGAGATAAGCGATAAAAAGGAGTAGTCCTTGCCCGAACAGAAAAAGCAGGATCCAGCTTTTCCTTTCCATAACATATTTCTTAATCATGGTAAGGAGACTCCTCTGCTGCGATGTAACCCTGACCGACCTTCGTTTCGATAAAGCGTCCTAAGCCAATCTCGTCCAGCCGTTTCCGCAGCCGATTGACATTCACGGTCAAAGTATTGTCGCTTACAAAACGCTGGTCATCCCATAAGCTGTTAATCATTTCTTCCCGACTCACGATCGTGTTCTTATGTTCAATTAACAGCTTGAGAATATAGATTTCATTCTTCGTCAACTCAATCGAGCCTGCTTGATTGGTAACCGCATTTTTCTCGTAATCAATAGTTGCGCCACACCATGTTTTGAGCTTGATGGATTCTGTGTTGTAGTTATATACACGCCTGAGAATGGCTTGGATCTTCGCAATGAGCACATCAAAATGAAACGGTTTCTGAATAAAATCATCCGCTCCCAGCTGCATAGACATGACCATGTCAGTGGGGTGATCGCGAGAAGACAGAAATACAATCGGAATGTTGGAATGGGTCCGAATCATCCGGCACCAATGAAACCCGTCAAATTTGGGCAGTTGAATATCAATGATAACTAAATCAGGCTTTAGAGCAATAAACTCCTCAACCACTTTGCTAAAATCCGCTACGCCGTGAACATCGTACGACCATGTGGCCAACCTCATCTTGATCTCCGTAAATAGGGTTGCGTCATCTTCAATGAGCAAGATCTTAAACAATAGGAAGCACCCCGCTTAAGCCAAATTTCTAAACCTCATTGATAAACTACCATATTCTTCTTTATAAAAGCTAGTTGTGACACTATCGGTATTCTTACTTCATGCACAGCACGTACAATGTAAAAAAAAGAGAAAGACATGTAAAATAACAAGATTGTTGGCTATGTTTTAGGCTACTCCGTGTGGAGAAGCTACAGCAGATTTGAGAAAACACTCAACAGCTGAAAGCGGATCTGTCCGATTTGATGTTCCTCTTTCAATATCGCATAATGGGTACAGATAACAACTGGATCACTTGAGGAGAGAACATCGTTGGCGAAAGATAAGATAAAGATCGAGACAGGCAGGCGTTTAGCACCAGCATTTACACTTCCGGCATCTAACGGGAGCAGCGTATCCCTACAGGATTTCAAAGGGAAGAAACTGGTCATTTACTTTTATCCTCAAGACAACACACCAACCTGTACCCAGCAGTCGTGTGATTTTCGCGACTATAATGGCAAGTTTGCACAGCTTGGAGTGGAAGTGATCGGAATTAGCCCGGATGAGCTAAAGGCACATGATAAATTCATAGAAAAGTATGAGCTGCCGTTCCTATTGCTTTCGGACACGAACCACAAAGTGGCGGAGAAGTATGGTGTATGGGGATTGAAAAAGCTATACGGCCGCGAGTATATGGGGATTGTTCGGTCAACTTTTCTCATTGATGAGAAAGGGTATATCGTGAAGGAATGGAGTAAAGTGAGGATTAAAAATCATGTGCAGTCTGTTTTGGATGCAGTGAAGGAGATGGGGTAGGAATGAAATAAAGAAAGCCAACTGGGAGCAATGTCCATATCTGGCTTTCTTTCTTGCACAGTTATCCTTGTTTATATTCGGATAAATTGGTTCCAGTGGAGTTTTTGAATATCCGGCTAAAATAATTGGGGTCTGTGTAGCCAACAATAACACCAATTTCCTTAAAACTCAGCTCCGGGGACGTAGCAATCAGTCTTTTTGCTTCTTCGATGCGAAGGGAGATCAGATATTTCAAGGGAGTGGTGTTCTTGTATTTTTTATAAACTTTGATCAGATAGGTGGCGTTAAAATGAAACTTATCTGAAATCTCCTCCAGGGTGATAGAGGAGGAGAAGTTTGCTTTTAAATAAGCTTCTATCCGGTTTGTGAGTTCAAGCCCTCCCTCGCTTTCTTTTTCTCCGTTCACAAAAAGCATCGCGTCTAAAATAATCCAAATACTTTCCAATATGGACATCAGATTAGAGCTGAGCGGGATTTTGCCCAACATTTCGTATTCCAAATGAGATAGTTCATCTTCAGAAACGAGAACGTGTTGTTGAAACAATTGAATTAAATGCTGAAGGGTTCTTTCTACCCATCGCTGGGGACGTTGTTCTGCCTGCCATTGCTGGAATAGTTCTCTGATTCCCTTGTGAACTTGCGATTTTTTGCTAGTAAGTATCAATTGAGACAGCCTTTGTTGCGTGAGCGCATCGATACGAGGGGGTAATCCTTGGTTACCCTTGGAGGTAGTGATGACCGCAGAATGGCCTAAAGCGAGCTGCTTATCTACTTCGGAGATTAGCTGCTGGCTCTGCTCCCATAACTGATCAGCCTGTATGGCTCTACCGCAAAAGATTATAGTAACGGGAAACGGAGCAATTTGAATTTGCATGGCATTCAGCAAATTTGCTGCCAGTCTATGTGCTTGAAATTCGGAATCCGGTTGTGTCCGCAACACAATAAACTTTCCAAATCCATGCTTCGGCTCAATTACCCACCAGGAACTAAATTCTTTTAATTGCTCTGCGAGAACACCACTATGTTCAATTCTTGCCCATAATTGCTCGAAATGTTCGGCAGCTTCTTGCGAGAACTGATTCCCTGGAAGATGTCCGGCATGAATGTAATACAAATGGAAAAGCTGATTTTGAAGTGGAAAGGCGATGTCTGAGTGAGAAATCGGTTTAAGGAGTGCCGCTCGAAGCTGATCTCTCATGGTCTGCAAGAGCCTTACATCTAACTGGATGCAAATCCGCTGCAGCGTTTCTTCTACATCAATTGCGTCAAGCGGTTTTAACAAATAATCTTTAACACCGTACTGCATAGCTCCTTTTGCATACTCAAAATCGTTATATCCACTGACAATGACAATCGCGATATGAGGAAATTCCTGGGTAACATGCTGAATGAGCTGCAAGCCGTCCATTTTAGGCATTCGGATATCGGTAAAGAGAACATCCGGGCGCAGATCTCGAATCGCTTCCAGCGCTTCTATGCCGTTGTAAACGGATGCGACAACATGAAAACGATCCGAATTGCTTTGAATTTTCGAGACGACATTTTTTAAAATCCTCGGTTCATCTTCGGCCACAACGACGCGGTATGTAGACGCTCTGTTGACCTCTGTCACGCTGAAACACCGTCCCTTTGTATGAGTTTAAGATTCCTTATGTCCATTGGACCACCGATTGTAACGCAAGCTCCACCCTCAGCAAGGTTGAATGCCGAAAATTCAACCTGACTGCCATACAACAAGCGAAGTCTTTCACTTATATTTTTTAGACCCATTCCATCCGTTCGATTAGGATCTTTGGGTTCTTGTAGTGCCTCAAGAGCTTCTGAAGTGAATCCGCCGCCATTATCTAGAACTCGTATACGCCATCGATCACCGTCTACCTCTCCAATTAATTGAATCCTCCATGGGGGGTCCACGTTAATGGCGTATTTTATACAATTCTCTATAATCGGTTGCACCACTAATTTGGGAACGTTTTCATTTAGTATAGCAGGGTCAATCTGAACTTGAAATTGGATCATGTCTTCATAGCGGCTTTGCATCAACGTCATATAGCTTTCCGCGTAGCCAACTTCGTCAGCCAAACTAACTTGATTGTCTTTATCCGATAAAATGTAGCGCAGCATACGAGACAAGTGACGGCACATTTGAACAATATCATGCTGGTCTTTTTCTTCCGCCATAATGCTGATAATGGTAATGGTGTTATAAAGGAAATGAGGATTCATTTGAGATTGTAGGGCTAGCATCCGTGCCTGCATCTCTTTAGAACGGGATACGAAAGTTTCTTCAATCGAACTTTGCAGACGAGCACACATCTTCTTGAATGCGTTATTCAAACTCTCCAGTTCATTCACACCGACACTGGATTCTATTTGGGATGCCGGCTCGAGCGTATCAATGCTTAGCGCACGGATCGATTTATGCATCTGCTTGATCGGAGATGTGAGCCCGCGGGCGGCAAAATAAGAAACGATCAGTGTGATCAGCAGCAATCCTACTACTGCTGCGAAAATCGTATTTCGGAAAACCTTAACAGGCTGGAGCAACAAGGTTTCAGATTGCACGGTGACTACCGTCCATTTAGAGTACCTTGACCGGAAATAGGCAAGTAGTTCACTTTCATTGGTAACGGAGTTTTTGAAAGTATACACATCAGATTCATTTGTCTGTGATTGAAGCGTATCCCAATAAAGCTTGGCATTATCCTCCGATACGGAATCAACAGGGTAAATGACGATTCCCTGTTCATTATAAATGTAAACGGACTTCTTGGAGAAGGAGGATTCGGATGGTCCAGCCATGAGTTTGGCAATAAGCTTTTTCACTGTTTCGTAGTTCAACTGGACTTCCACAATTCCTCGCTGGTTGGATCCGATCTCCGATGGAAACATCCTAGTTAAGGAGATGACTTCTTTGCCGTTCGAGCTCCAATCATCGAGATGCGGGGCGGTTACAAACTTTCTGCCGTCTCGATCCAGCGATTCATTCACCCAATCTAACTTTTCCGGCTTGCTGCCGAAAGAGGTAATGAAAGAATTGTTGCCGATTCCTACAAACCGTCCATTGGTATCGAATAAGTTAATTTGCCAATCCAGCTGAAGAGGCCCCATGATGGAATAAATGATCTCATTGATTTGCCGCTGAATACTTAACGAAACATTCGTATCAATGAAATCGTGATTTTGAAAAAATAGATCCCTCACTTTTTCGGAAGAGATGACTTTAACTGCTGTATTATCCATGCTTTCAATCTGAGAATCCAGTTGAGTCGAGATATAGGATGCTGATTGGTACGCGGATTCGGATGCACTTTCTTTCAGAATATGAGCTATGTAATAATAGAACGGCGTGGCAAGCAGCATGACAATGCTGACAATAAGAATCGAAAAAGTGAAAAACAATTTGGATTGAATCGTCTTTATAGCAAATTTTGGCATGAAGACCCGTCTCCTGAGGTTCTATTTTGGTTCCCATTATAACATGTACTTCATAGAACTCAATCAAAATAAAGAGGCGAATTTCGTCCAGTTGGAAGGTGGATTTTGTGCATCGCAAACCAAATGAAAGCGTTTTATAATGGCGTTAGACACTCGAGGGTCTCACAATATAATTAGGGGGAATTGCAAATGAAACGTAAATTAATATCCGTTTTTGCTCTCGCCACTACATTGACTGTAATCGCAACAGGTTGCGGAACTAAAACAGAAGGCTCACCAACACCGGCAGCAAGTGAGAAGGCACCTGCAAGCACAACAGCAGCGAAAAAAGATGTGACACTTACAGTAGGTGCTTCGCAAAACTGGATAAAGGATATCGATCGCAAGCTGGCGGAAGCATTTACGAAAGAAACGGGTATTAAAATCGATTTTCAAGTCAATCCAGACGATCAGTATATGAATATTGTGAAAACGAAGCTATCGACGCATGAAGCGCCGGATGTTATCTATATGTCGTCAGGTATCGGAATGGACAATTTCCAGCCGGATAAAAATTTCCTTGATTTATCTAATGAGCCTTGGGCAGCCAATTTGAAAGGTTGGGCTAAGAGCGGAGCCTCCATCAATGGCAAGCTGTACGGTTTTAACACATGGTCTGTCGATGGTTGGGGAGTGCTATACAACACGGACTTGTTTGCAAAATATAGTTTAACACCTCCAAAAACGTATGCGGAATTCGCCGCACTTTGCGATAAGTTGTTAGCGAACGGCATTACGCCAATCTACGAAAATGGAAAAGATGAATGGCATTTGCCGCTCTGGCTGTCAGGCGTGTCGACGGTAGCAGGGACTGGGGCTGACTTAACTGCTAAATTGAACAAAAACGAAGCGAAATTTGCTGATCAGGCAGTTTTGGAAACGGCGATGACGCAATTAAATGAAATGAACAAAAAAGGTTATTTCGGAAAAAATGTGCTATCTAACGATTGGGATCATGGTTATGAAGCAATAGGAACTGGTAAATACGCGATGAATCTTGTTTATACGACGTATCAACAAGAGGTAATAACAAAGTTCCCTAACTCGGGCGCGGATAAATGGAAGATGTTTCCTATTCCGCTTGGTGATAATCAAGGATTCGCAACTTCTTCGGGAGGTATCGTCCGCGTTGTCAACAAAGAAAGCAAAAATATCGA
>NZ_WHOA01000219.1 GCF_013141715.1 Paenibacillus phytorum
TCGTTGTTCTTATCATAAAAAAGTCACCCTTAATCTTAATCTCAGGGTGACTTTTTTATGGTAAATGAAGGGTGAAATATGAGATGGGTGGCTGTGGGGGTTTAATATATAAGATTCAAATTTAAAAATAATGCGTGGACACATAGGGGGAATTTGCGGTTATTTTTCCCGGGTGTTGCTCGACTATTTTGAAAAAAGCAGATCGGGCTTCCAGTGGTACAAATTCACAAACACCAACATAGCTGCCATCACTCACCTGCAGGGACCTTCCGAATTCTTGTTTACGAATGCCGGCCATTCCAACACTCAATTTGGTTCATACGTCCAAGCAATCACTATTTAACGAACATATTTTATACCGTAGTGACAAATCACCTGAGGGGAATGAGTAAACATGGGAGCAGTAGGTTATGGTGCAAGTTGTGCAGGTTACGGTTCAAGCACAGCAATTGTCTTGGTTCTTTTTATTCTTTTGGTTATCATCACAATGACTTTTGCATGGTAATTCCTTAATCCAACACAAAGAACAACGAGAAAAACGGCCGCGAATTAAAATTCGGGCCGTTTTTTCTCATTGTTCTTATCATAAAAAAGTCACCCTTAATCTTAATCTCAGGGTGACTTTTTTATGGTAAATGCAGGGTGAAATATGAGATGGGTGGCTGTGGGGGTTTAATATATAAAATTCAAATTTAAAAATAATGCGTGGACACATAGGGGGAATTTGCGGTTATTTTTTCCGGGTGTTACTCGGCTATTTTGAAAAATGCAGATCGGGCTTCCGGTGGTACAAATTCACAAATACCAACATAGCTGCCGTCACTCACCTGCAGGGACCATCCGAATTCTTGTTTACGAATGCCGGCTATTCCAACACTCAATTTGGTTCATACGTCCAAGCAATCACTGTTTAACGAACATACTTTATACCGTAGTGACAAATCACCAGAGGGGAATGAGTAAACATGGGAGCAGTAGGTTATGGTGCAAGTTGTGCAGGTTACGGTTCAAGCGCAGCAGCTGTTTTGGTTCTTTTTATTCTTTTGGTTATCATCACAATGACTTTTGCATGGTAATTCCTTAATCCAACACAAAAAACAACGAGAAAAACGGCTGCGTTCGGGCTGTTTTTTCTCGTTGTTCTTATCATAAAAAAGTCACCCTTAATCTTAATCTCAGGGTGACTTTTTTATGGTAAATGAAGGGTGAAATAGCTTAAACACTATTTATGATCCGGTTCACAGTAGCATCTTTGAGGCGAATTTTAGGATAGTCCGCTAACACCCCATCACCCACAATCATAGCGATAGCGCTCACCGGGATTCCCCCTCTCGCAGCAACACGCCAAACACTCCTGCCATTTCCTCTTTCAAAAACGGTGCTACTGCCAGATCCAAGACCAATAGCCGCTTACCGTTCCGTTCCAAGACCTGCAGGGCGGACTGAAGAACATCCGATTTTAATGTCACTTCACATGAAGGGATCTCAAAGATTAGCGGCAACTCTTCAGCTAGACTCACGGACGATACCTCCAACACTTTCGATGTGAGGCAAGCCGGTTGGTTTTGTGCCTCAAACAAAGCCTGTTGCAAAGCATCCCGCAACGCCAGGGTCACATTCAAGCCTACACCGCCATACCAATGATCACTTGTCCCGACCCACATCACAGGGAATCCGAATATTTCCTCTCCTAAACCAATCATTGGTGCTCCCTTCATCGTCGTCAGAGCCTGCAAATAAAACTGGCAGTGTTTATCTTCTATTGTAGACAACTGTACTCGAAAGACAGAAGGCAACTGACATGCCATTCGCTTGCCCAGTACCTCGGCCAAACTCCTTTGCAACCCTCGGCCAATGCCTTCCGCAATCGTTTCTCCCGCTCCAACGCCGATAAATTCCTGCGGTTCTATCCTGTTGTCCTCTGATTCCTGATAGGATGGAAGCGTCGAAACGAGCAGGCAGGCCATCCGCGACACATACGCTTCAATCCCGACCAGCCCCGCTTCCCGCCTCGCTCCCTCATGCGTCAAATTAGTACAAACAATGTCTGGCAGAAGACCAGCCGGCCCTTCCGATAGCGGATCGACTGCCTGAACGCGACACTGAGAGAGCGGTAGCTGCTTTAAGTCTCCCTCCTCCCAAATATGGAAAATCCCTGATTCAGTCGACGTCAACCGGCTGAAGTAAGGAAGCAATCCGTTCTCACTTTTGCTTGATCTCCGTTCGAGCAGCAGATCGATATCGTGAATCCATTCAGCTGCAGTACGTCCGGTCACAAGTGGATGGGGCATGAACGAATGCCATTTTCCTTCCAATGTCTCCAGATTAAGCAGGAAGAATTGATTCCTTTGTTCCGCATCGTTCGCTCCCGTAATCTTTTTTAATAATTCAAACACGATCACATTCGCTAACATCGCTCCCGCTGTGGAAGAAAAGGTGTGCAGCCGAGGGTCTTTATAAATCGCAGATTCGTGAATGCTGCGAAACGCTGACTCCCAGCATCCCTCAAAGTCCGGATGCACTAGCGGACCCGCCAGACCCACCTGCTGCAGACATACTGCGGGAAGAAACAACTTCCTCTCTTCCCTACAAACCGCGTGAAGAACCCGCAGTTCCTCGATATCACCCTCCTGTGACACAAACAAAATTGAATCAAACGGCCTCACAGCCTCCCGCAAACTACTAACCCCTTTCTTCTGCAGGGTAACTTCCTCTATTCTCACCTCGGGGTCTGTTTTACGGGCATGTGCCGCCAGTTCTTGCATCCGTTGCCGATCAGTCGGCACTGTGCCAGAGACTAGCACGTGAAACTTGGGCATTCCGGATACAAGCAGCTTAGAAATGACCGAGATCAAAAATGGACCAGAGCCGACCGCCAATACTTTGGCCTGACGATAGGACTGAAACCGGTAAGCACCCGAATTACCGAAATTGTCCAAAAATTCAATTTGAGAAGCATACTCTTTGAGAACCCCTTCCGGCAATTGATGTGGAGTGTCTTGGCTCACATCCTGAACAAACTGATCGATCAATTCGCCTTCCATGCGGAACGAGCTTTCGTTGTTTCGAAAATACACACTACCGTTTGGATTATGGAGAAAAAATGTATCCCTTTTCATCTTCTGTCGCATCGAATGGTTCAAATTTGTCATTTTATTCCTCCTCCGTAATCCCCGATCTGCCCCAACTCTTCACTAGTAATCTTATGTACAGCTATTTGTCCCTGATGTCTTATACTTTAAGGAAAGCCCTTGCAGCCAATGTAGTGAAGTATCCCCCTCAAAATTGGCATGGAAAGAGTTGTGACAGTTGATACAATTGAAGCAAACGAAGCATACTCGAGGAGCCCAACCATATATAAAAACTTCAATAAGATAAACCTAGCCTGCGGCTAGGTTCACCTTATGCTGCCTTACTTTCTGTATCTAACTTATCGCAAACCTTGGGGATATAGATACGCGCATACGCACGAAAGTAAGCTTCGCTTACCCCAAACCCAAACATATAAATTCTTATTTGTTAAAAAAAAGGGCTGCGCCGAAATAAATCTTTCGGTGCAGCCCCCTTATTTCATCTTACTACCAGAATCCTGGACCACCGAAGCCACCGAAGCCACCGAAGCCATCGAAGCCGCCAAAGCCAAAACCACCGAATCCAAAAGGTTCAGTGCCGATGGCTAAGAGATCAAACAATACCAATGGGATGATCGCTTTAACCTGTACTTTTTTACCTTTTTGTGGTGCTACAATCAACGTGTTTCCGCTAATTCTGACCAATTTGCCCGATACGCTTGTTCCGTCTTTTTTCAGTGCCACAATTTGTTTACCGACCATTTTTCGAACGTCCTCTTTCCGAATTTGGGATTTCACGAACGTCCACCTCCTTCTGCCACAAGAAATACAATGCTATACAATATACTCCTGAGTAGGTAACATCGATTGGATACCTGTCCACCCATGCATAAAAACAGTCGTTTAACTACAAGAAACGCCACTTTTCCACTCCATAAGGCGCTGCATTCCAAGATCATCGCGCGTTCCACGGGCCTTCGCCGGGGTATACGTGGTTCGGCCCTCTACCCTTCTAAACGATAAGTTCAGAAACATCGTCGGTAAGGTGTAGGCGACACTATTGGCGATGAGGAATACTTTGCTGGTAACCTTAAATTGTTCCGGAGCTAAACGCCACTCTGGCAGAACTGGAATCCCAAATTCTTTCCCTTCAGCAAGAAGGAAATACAATCGGATGACATATGTTAGATCTGCTTTGTGGTTATTATTGAAACATTGTATGCACCTTGTCCAATACGTGCATATATTATTCATCATTAATATATAATGAAATCATCTTAAAGAAAGGTTGAAATTAGGAGAAAATTAGCGTATATGAGGATTTCACCGACCTAACAAAACAAGAGCAACTACGTCTGTTTGAAGCGATTAAAGATACCTTATTTCCTGATCCCAGAATTCATGGATTACTGGCGAAATCCGAGAAGCCAAGTTCTATGGAGGTTTGACATGCCTTTATTGTGGGAGTTTAAGTGTGAAGCGGAAAGGAAAATATCGTTGTAGCCAGCGTTACTTTAAATATTTCAAGTTAATGGTAGATGGATATACGCTTCCTATAATTGCAGAGAAGCTTAAAATACATGTTTCAACGGCTTTCTATTGGAGACATAAGATTATTTACGCCTTGCACTCCCTCGGCAATAATCAACTTAGCGGAATCATTGAAAGCGATGAGACTCATTTTTTGGAATTCGAAAAGATCGGGAAGCAAACCATGATAACAATCAAAGGGGCTGCCGACCGGCAGTTCCTTCTCTTCAGCCTCGGGGAGAATAGAGGAGAAACCCGCCAAAACGAGCGGGGCACATTACTGCGAGATGAGGTGATCTGCGTGAATGCTATCATATCAGTTGTCGGAGAAGGTTTATTGGCCGACTTCGTATGCGGAAAGCTATTGGACTGTTATCAGGTCGTTCGACAGACAGATTTCACTTCAGACATACCGAAAGCGGCGAAATTGGTTGTGGTGCTGCACGATGACTGGCCTTCATCCGGATACTTCGAGGCTGAAGAGGCGCTGCAGCAGGCCGGCATCCCGTGGCTGCGGGGCTTTATTTCAATGGATGAGGGCATAGTCGGGCCTTTGGTTCGTCCGGGTGTGCCGGGATGCTCCCAGTGTGCAGATAACCGGCGTTTCACGGCGTCGACTGGGGACATACAACGTGCCGTAAGATCTTCGCCAGCAGGACTTTGGCATGCAGCTCACTTGCTGATTGCCGAGACGCAGCGTGTGCTGCGGGGCAGCCGAGCCCATACGGAAGAGCATATGTATATCGTTAACCTGAAAACTCTGAATAGTTCGCTCCATTTCATTCTGCCTGACCCGCTTTGTCCGGTGTGCGGCCGCTTGCCCGACGATTCATCGGCGGCAGCCAACATTTCGCTCAAGCCGAGACCGAAGATAAGCGCCGACAGTTACCGCAGCCGTCCGATAGACGACCTGAAACAACATTTGGCCAAAGACTATATGGATTCCCGGACCGGCGTTTTTAATGCCAAGATGCTTGACCTCGTGTCGCCGTTTGCCGGGGTGGGGGTCAATCTGCCGTCGTTTCTGATGGGAGATGAGGTAACAGGAGGCCGCAGCTTTTCTTATACGGAAAGTGAATTGACCGCGATCTTGGAAGGATTGGAGCGACACTGCGGTATAACCCCCCGCGGCAAACGGACCGTAATCTACGACAGCTTCAACCGTGTTGCGGATCATGCACTCGACCCCTCCAAGGTTGGGTTATATTCGAAGGAACAGTACGCGCAGCCTGATTTCACGTTCGAACCGTTTGATCCCGACCTCCCGATCGATTGGATATGGGGCTATTCGTTAGTGCGGAAGTGTCCGATCCTTGTTCCGGAAAGTCTCGCTTATTACAGCTCGGGATTCGGTGCCGGCTTTGTCCAGGAAGGCTCCAACGGGTGTGCGTTAGGCGGAAGCTTGGAGGAAGCCGTCTTGTACGGAATTTTGGAAGTGGCGGAGCGCGACTCGTTCCTGATGACTTGGTACGCGCAGTTGCCTATCCCGCGCCTGGACCCCTATTCCGCTAACGATCAGGAACTGCGGCTCATGGTCGAAAGGCTGCGCGCAGTTGCCGGATACGATGTACATTTGTTTAACATGACGATGGAGAATGGGATTCCGAGCATTTGGGCGCTCGCGAAAAGCGTCAGCCCTGGGAAGATGAATCTTATCTGTGCGGCGGGAGCTCATTTGGATCCGGTACGGGCCGCGAAAAGCGCCATTCACGAATTGGCCGGCAGGCTGATCTTCCTGCAAGAGAAATTTGAGGCGGGCAGGGAACATTTTATGCAAATGCTCGACGATCCGTTTCTCGTATGGCAAATGGATGATCATGTCATGCTGTACGGTTTGCCGCAAGCAGAGGAACGGCTGCAATTTTTGCTGGACGGACAGCGTCCACTCAGAACGTTTGACGAGGAGTTCAAGCGTAAGGCAAGTCAAGCGGATCTGACCGATGATCTGAAGGACACGATCGAGTTGTTTCGCCGCTTAAACCTCGATGTGATCGCGGTGGATCAGTCGTCGCTCGAAACGCTGCGAAACGGGCTACATTGCGTAAAAGTTCTGATTCCGGGAATGCTGCCGATGACGTTCGGACATCATTTGCAACGCTTAACGGGGCTGAAGAGAGTGCTTCGGGTGCCGGCGGAGCTTGGATATGCGAAAGAGCCGCTGACGGCCGGGCAACTCAACCCGCATCCGCATCCGTTTCTATAAAACACGAAGGATCAGTATGCCAACCCCATTATTATCGTCATCTGATGCTCCCTGATTACCAAGGTTACGAATAATAAGTAGTAGCACAAAGAATATGAAAAATAATGGAGCATTGTCCTGAGCACATACCACTTGCCATTAGCCGTAAATGTTGCCCTTTAGTTTAGTCGCCATGGTGCTCAACTTCCATACCGTTTTTTTGAGGGTCCATCCGATGTTGTGCTTATTTTTCTACACGGCATTACGGAACCTAGCCTGTATTTGAGGGAGTTCGGTCAAAATGTTTCCCAACTTGGGCTCGCCACCGTGTACCTTCCGGATCTACGTGGGTATGGAAATCATCCCATTCGACGCGGCGACATTGACTACATCGGGCAACTTGATGATGATATGGAAGACCTGTTCTGTTTTGTTCAAAAGCGTCATCCTGGTGGAAGGATCATTGTAGGAGGTTATTCTGCGGGAGGTGCAACCGCACTCAGACAAACAATACGACCGATTCATAAGGACATTTTTGCCTATTTACTCGTTTCACCAGCACTTAGCCCCAATGCGCCACTTGATCGTAAAGGCGGATCCGGTAACGAATCCAAGGTGAGCATCCCACGATATCTGTTGTTAATGCTGCTTAATGCAATTGGCATTCACCGTTATAACCACTTTATTGTATACCGCAGACTCACACCGGTTGAAAAACTGCATGGGACTGAATCCTGCAATCTTAGCTATCGGCTCGCCTTGTCGCGCATGGTGGGGAATAATTACGAAAAATATTTGTCGCAGTTGATCCAACCGACTTTCGTCATGGTTGGGGCTGATGATGAGGTATTCGACGCTGGTGCATATAAACCACTTTATGAAAAATTTTGCAAGGCTGAGATCCGCATCATCGCTGATCAAAATCACGACTCGATTGTAAAAACAGAAAATGCACTCTCAATCATGGGGAACTGGCTCAGTGTGATGCGGGAGAGGGACAAGCAAAATGAACTAGTGAAAGAAAACGCCATTAAACAGCGTCTGCCCGTAATCAATACGACTGCCCAAGCTATACTGCCCAATCGCTTAATGAAATCATAAAAAGGAGCTGCATTAATGCAGCTCCTGAACTATATTTTCCCGTTAGTTTAATGCTATAATTAACCATAGATGTTCTAAACTACATATAGTGAGGCGGTAATTATAATGGAAACAGGTAATCAAACAATAACGGTAGAAACCACAGTTCATGCACCAGTTGGACAAGTGTGGGAATATTGGACGGAACCACAGCATATAACGAAATGGTCTTTTGCTTCTGATGACTGGCATGCACCAAATGCCGAAAATGATTTAAGGGTTGGCGGAAAATTTCTTACAAGATTGGAAGCAAAGGATGGAAGCTTTGGATTTGATCTTGGTGGAGTTTATGATGAAGTGAGAACAAATGAATTTATTTCTTACACATTGGGAGATGGAAGAAAAGTTGCGATCACTTTTATTAGTCAAGAAACCGATACTAAGGTAATTGAAACTTTTGAAGCAGAATCCACTAATTCCATTGAGATGCAAAAAGCAGGCTGGCAGGCGTTTCTAGACAATTTTAAAAAATATAGTGAAATTTCTAAATAAGATTAGGATAAAATGAATCGGACATGCAGGTTAGTCATAATTATTGAAACATTAATTTAAACCTTCCTTTCGGAAGGTTTTTTTATGCTGTAGGTATTATTAATCCTTAAAGGTCAAAGACTATTTTTCATTGAACATATTACCCGCTCGCATGCCCAATAGCTTAATGGAACAAAAGGAGCATATCACTATGATAGCTCCCTTTTTTGAACTAACGTTTCCCGTTAGTTTAATCATCGATTGGATTAAACAACATGAATGTACTCACGTTGCGATGGAAAGTACAGGGGTATTTTGGAAGCCAATTGTCAATTTACTTGAAGCTGAAGGCATTGAATTTTTAGTGGTCAATGCTCAGCATATAATCCATTTATATTTGATAAACGAATATCATACGTGTTACGTTATTCGGCCCGATAACTTAAAGAAGCCGGCGTTCCATTGCGCGCAGCTCCAGATAATTTTTTATTGAGCTCTCGTTCTTCGTTGCGTAACAAGTTTTCTAAACCACTTTAATATAAATACTTACCAAAATCTTTTAGCCTATTGTCCAGAAGGAATAAATAACTTGACATGGGTGGGATATACTAACAATACTTCCCTCATTAGCTACCGAGTGGAATAAATATTTGATTTTGACAATTAAGGGGTTGTTATCAATGGTAGGTTCTCATGTTGTTGGACTGTCTTCAACGGAAATATCCGCATTGTGGTCATCTTACATTAGTGACAGTTTAGCGATATGTATCTCCAAGTATTTACTAAAAATAACTGAAGACGACGAAGTAAAGCCACTTGTTGAATTGTCGTTGACCTTAGCGCAATCACACATAGAAACCATTCAGGATCTTTTTGAAAAGGAAAAATTCCCTATCCCTATTGGATTTACTGATGCAGATGTCAATGTTACAGCCCCCCCACTATTTTTCGATACATTCCCTCTGAGTTATGTGTATTCTGTGAGCCGAATTGGCCTGACGAAATATGCCTTGTTTTTATCTAACACAGCTCGAGAGGATGTAAGAAACTATTTTACTCAGTGTCTACGCTCCACAACTGATTTGTACAACAAAACCATCACACTTATGTTAACCAAGGGAATCTACGATCGACCTCCAATGATCCCTTATCCGGAGCATGCTACCTTTATTAAAAAGAAAGAAAACTTTCTGTCTAAATGGTTTTGGCCGCAAAGAACGCTGAATGTAATGGAAATATCCGAAATGTTCTTCAACATAGAACGGAATTATTTCGGACTAATCCTTCTTACAGCTTTTATGCAAGTTGTTAAGGACGAACATATTAAGCGTTTACTGGCACGGGGAAAACAACTGTCTATGGATCAAATCAAATTCATCAACGATAAGTTGGTTCAAGATGATTTGCTCGGGACAATCATGGTCAATACAGAAGTCACCACATCAACGGTATCCCCTTTTTCAGATAAATTGATCCTAAATCTACTTAACATACTTAATTCATCAGCTCTCACCTATCTTGGAAATGCGCTATCCGTGACGACGCGACTTGATTTGGCTGGTGAGTATTCCAAGCTTTTGGTTGAAGTAATGAGTTTCGGTAAAGATGTAACTGATTTGCTGATTGAAAGGGAATGGCTAGAAGAGCCTCCGCTTACACCTGACCGGAAGAAACTTGCAGGCGTCTAAATTAGCTAAAAGTATCTTCAATGAACAAATCCAACCATTCGTTTAGATCATCTTTTGTAGCGCTCAAAACTTTCCGCCTCTTGAATTGAAGAAAGATGATTAGTTTAATTCACCCATATAATATTGGAACCATCCATTTAGTGTTTAATAAAAACCAGGGGGTAGCTGCCGCACGGAAAACTGCTCCCTGAATTCATTTGAATTAACGTTCTCCGATAGTTCAACGACGATTATGGTTTTCGTTCATAATAACCTAATTAATCCTTTTGTCTTTCTATCTCACCAGCTACAATTTGAGGAGGATTGGATTGCATTACAATATATTCGCCTTTATCATTTGTTTTGGGATTTACATTAACTTTTTCGCCAACCCTAAGCTCGTTGTAGAGTTGGGAATCTTCCACAATATAATAGACTAATTCGACATTACTTTTTTTGAAGGTAGCAAAGGTCTTACTTTATGCATCCTTCTTAGAAATTTGTTTCGCCACTAAGATTCTTTGCTCTTCTTTTGCAATTATGTAATTCCCCTTTTCATCTTCAGACGAAGCACTACAACCACTATGTACACATACGGTAATTGCTAAAGCTACGACTAAAACTAAGTTTTTCAATATTATTACTCCTCCTGCAAACAAAAAGTCTTAATCCAACCCACTTTATTAGACAGATTTGGCAAAAAATTGTTGCGTTAGACTGCTCGCTTAATAAACCGACCAGTCTAATACTTATTTTTCCTAGTCTACGACCAAGCCCTGTAATGAATCTGTGGCGAGTAAGATGAGCATAAAAAAAGCACCATCGAATGATGATGACTGTTATAGTGTCTATTTACTTGTCGCCAACCTTTTCGAATACGCCGTTGTAGCCCTCAAAAATTAATTGCTTTGTTTGTTCGTTAACAGAATCGTCATTATATGCTATTTCATAAGGCTTAAATGACAGTGCTGACGAAACACGCCTAAATTCTCCGTATTTATTGTAAATTGCCCCTGTTTCCTGCTTCAACCTTTTAAACTCATCTTCTGATAATTTCCTTGGTGCTGAAACTGAACCATCAGATGATTTTTTTGTTTTATCTGTAGGAATTAGTTGTGTTGCTACACTAATAAGAATGACACTTCCAACAACGCAAGTAATAATGAATCCTACATGTTTAAATTTGCTCATGATTAATCATTCTCCTTTCAATTAAAGTAACCTTCCTTTTTAGACGCTATTTATTACACAGTGTTCCCTCCAAGGGATCTTTACCCACAACAACTGTTCTATTTGGTAACCAAACTAACATATTTTCAATCCTTCTTTTTGATTCTTCGGTAGCATCCCAACCACCACGTTCTTGCATTGTCTTAACGATAAAAGGCTGGAACACTTTTTGTAATCTCCAGTTTCTGATGTATTTTGATGAGGTAATTATTACTCCAAGGTTTTTTCTGTTTTTTAGCCTTCCGATTACCTTAATTTCTTCATATCCATCACCCCATAATGGAGAAAACAATAAACCTTGGTATTTGGTGTGAATTTTTTCGTACCTCTTCGAACTTCTCGTTTTTCTCCAAAGTATCTATTTTCAACAATTTTTCCAACAAGGCACCATATATATGATGCCTGCCGTTCTATTCGTTCACTACTATTTTTCATTAATATCTGAGCTATATGAGAATCCTCTCCAAACCGAGATAATGCATATTCAAGAGGTGTATTACCATTCTTGTCGGCTATTTCACTCTTTGCTCCACTAGTAATTAACGTTTCAACTAATTCAGTATCATTATTCTGACAAGCAAAGTGAAGTACGCTACAGCCATCGAAATCACATTTATTTATGTCGCTACCAAAGGTCAATAGTAACTGAGTAAACTGCTTATTACCCATGATGACTGCAGAAATTAATGGAGTTTTGCCACTTTCGTCTAGAGCCGTAAGATCACCTCTTCTCGAAACTAAAAGAAACTTAAATGTACTAATATCATTATTTTTAATAGCTTCAAAAAGAGGATCCACATGCTGCACTCCTTTATTACCAATTTAAAATCGTTAATGTTAAAAATAAGTATTCCTAATCAGTATATTAACACCATGCTGAAGTTTATTGTTCCATTCGTTTTAAAACATTGAAATACACTAGCGGTAGCTGTCCTTTAGCACTATGAAAACAGGGAGCAGCTGCCGCGGCAAACTGCCCCCTGTTTGTTTTACTATCGTTCCGCGTTAGGTAACATGCAGATGCCGCGTCCGTGAGGATGGGTAATGGAGAAAATATTTACAAAGAAGCATTTGGTAGCCTATGATTTAAATATTCGCCCATTGGGGTAATTGTGCGTCTATTGGGACCGACTACGCCGGCAATGAAATCAAGCTGAAGGAGATGAATAAAGGTGAAGAATAGATTCGAATTTACTGCGGTCGTCTTAATAGGCAATGGCGAGTTAACAGACGACTTTACCATCGATATCGCCAAAATGATTGACCGTTTAACCACACAGCTGGAGATCGCCAAGAAAGCGCTCCAAACTATTGCGGAGAGCTCAGCGCTAGGCACTGAGGTAGCCAAGACGATTGCCGCAGAATCTCTAATAGCGATTGTCGAGTAGGTACCGGCTGCATTCGTGTCTTTTTTGAGCTATCGTTCTCTGTTACTTCAACAATCGTCTCTCATGATGTTCGCCGCCACATTCTTTGGCGGCTAATCTCTATACTCAGATTGATGTTTGTTTTTTAATGGATGGCGGTCGAATGCTTATACTGTACTCTTATAGTTTTCTTGCTTTGATTACAAAAGTTACAGGAAGCATCTTTGCTTTTTTTGCAAAATCGCTGTTATTCATAATTTCATCATCAGATTGCTCAATCATTTGCTCAATGACAAATCCCGCTTTTGCCAACGCATTCACATAGGTTGATAGTTTACGGTCCGATAATGTTAGTGTACTTTCGTCAAGAGATACCGAATACCAAGATTCATCGAAATAACATTTTTTAAAAACAAGCATATTATTTTCTGCAACAACACATTTGTGTATAGGGTGAGACCAACTGAAAATAAATACGCCGTCTTTTTTTAGGTAAGAAGCAATCCGGCAAAAAGTACCCTCAAGGTCGGTGGTCCAGCCTATGGCATAAATCGAATAAACAAAGTCAAAATAATCCTCTGGTATGCCACATTCTTCTTCCATGGGAGAACAGATCAATGTTGCTGAAAGACCGCATGCCGTCAAATGTTGCCTTGTCTTTTCGATTTGTTTTTCTGATATATCCACAGCCCATAGTTCAGATGCTTTGCGTTCCCCCTGATATTGCAAAGATTGACCGCTTCCACAGCCTATCTCCAGCATCTTTTTTCCTGAAACATCGCCAAAAAGTTGGCATTTTTCTTCCGAGACAAATGCGCCATAGAGAGGAAGCGCGGTTGTTCCTAAGATATCATTTCCTTTTGTATCCCAAAAGAAGCTGTTTGTTTTACGAACAACATTCTTATCCATGTCGACCGAGCTGGCGACGCCAACCTCGCCAGCGCCTATAATGTTTGTTCTATAAGCAGATTTTTTATCCATACCAGAGCCCTCCCCAAATATAAATATTCTAACCCATCTGCTTTATTTTTCGGCAAGTCGGTAATGAAACCCTTCCATTTCATTCCATCATTCTACCCGTTAGTTCAGCGCCGCCGCGTGTTTCCAATGGAAATAATAATACAGTAAGCACATGAGAAATCAGCCCATCTCAGGATCGGAACAAGGCGAGAAACGATAGGTACTTCTTAACCACAAATTATAAATTACCTATAACGTACCTTAGTAATTAGAAAATTTTCTCATTTTTGTACGTTATAGGTAACGGACGCATTTATGTTCCAATACACAGATTTAAGGAGTGAATGGATTGAAAACAATGAAACGAACGCTGAACACGCTTGGCAAGTCAATGTTTATAACAATTGTTGGAGTAAGTATGATTGCTTCAAGTGCACTGGCCGCGGATATGGGCACTACGATTCTAATAAAAGTGGTTTCAGATACCACAACAGAAGTGGCGCCTTCAACGAATAGTTCAAACACAAACTAAAATCCTGCTGATGCAAAAATATCGAAAGACCAGGCTGTTGAACGGACAAGAAAACTGTTTCCTGCTTTAAAAGAGGCTACTGTGCAATCTGTTGATTTCGGCGATCCCAATACATACCCTCCACGTAATGAGAAATTCTGGACAATTCAGTGGCAATTCCCACCTCTATTCTCTCACGCCTTCTAAAGGGTAACAAATCCTGACTCCCTTCGTTCTCCAATGAAACCAATAAGGGTGAAATCCTGCAAATACACGAGTTTGCGTGAGAAAATTAAATTATATCGAGGGAGCTTAGCAATTGACTTTAAAGGGGTGCTGCCAACCAAACCCAAAAGCAATCGTGATATGAAAAAGCCGAAATTTCCGTACGCTAAGTAAGGGGAATTCACGGCTTTCAGTCAATTCAAAACTCATCCCAAATGTTTCAGTGTCTGGACCAATCTTCGATTTAGATAGCATTTATATAATTTAAGAGCCTGTTTGATTGCCGTTTTTTTTAACGTAATTTTTTTCTCCTCAGGATCCTGCAAATAAAACGTCTCATGTAATTACAATTCGTACATAACCCTTGTAGCAGCCTAAATAGTTAATTTTTCACATTGAAGTAAGTAAAAACAGACAGATACTATAGCACTCAGCTTCATCTTCACATCCAGCACGATGGCGTCGGAGTCGTTCCGCCGTATGCTCGAGCCCGCGGCCGGCCATCTTCGCTACCGATTGTCCAGCGCAGCCACGAGCGGCGCCAAGACCAGCGTCGTCGTATCGCCCGCCCGTTCCCGCTCCGTCCTTGAAGAAAATCGCCATGACCAAAGCGCTGACCTGGTAATTAGGAATTTCGTCTTTCGTGATAGCCCTTGATAATGAAGTTGATCACTTCAGTTGTCAATTCCTTGCCGTCGCGCTGCTTCTTACTTACAAAAACAATCCGGCTACTATAGCTGACAATACGCTAACCATTGTTGCACCGTACAACAATTTTAGACCAAATCGAGCTACTACATTGCCTTGCTTCTCATGTAGCCCCTTTACCGCGCCGGCGATAATGCCGATAGATGAGAAGTTCGCGAAAGACACAAGGAACACGGATACGATGCCTATCGTCCGTCCTGTTAACCCTGTATGCTTGCCGAGATCGAGCATCGCCACGAATTCGTTGGCTACCATCTTTGTCGCCATTATGCTTCCCGCTTCCACCGATTCCTTCCATGGAACGCCCATGATGAAGGCGAATGGAGCGAAAATATAGCCCAATAACTGCTGGAAAGAGACACCTAGTATGCCGCTAAAGATGCCGTTGATCAAAGCGATCAGCGCGACGAAGCCGACCAACATCGCCGCGACGGTAATGGCCACTTTGAACCCGTCCATAATATATTCGCCAAGCATCTCGAAGAAAGATTGTTTCTCTTCATCTAGTACTTCCAGAATATCCTCTTCCTTCGAAACCATATAGGGGTTTAGGATCGAAGCGATAATAAATCCGCCGAACAGGTTCAAAACGAGTGCGGTAACGACATACTTTGGGTTAATCATTTGCATGTACGCGCCGACAATCGACATTGAAACGGTCGACATTGCGGAAGCACAAAGCGTATATAGCCTCTGCTTCGGCAGCATTCCGATTTGCTTTTTAACGGAGATAAATACTTCGGATTGCCCCAGAATGGCGGAAGCCACCGCGTTGTAGGACTCCAGTTTACCCATTCCGTTTACTTTACTCAATACAAGACCAGTATACTTAATAATGGACGGCAAAATTTTGGTATACTGCAGAATACCGATGAGAGTGGAGATGAATACGATCGGCAGCAAAACTGACAAGAAGAATGGAGCTTGTCCTTGATTGGCAATACCACCGAACACAAAATTGACGCCTTCCCCCGCATAAGATAGCAATCTCTCAAAAAGTGTCCCAAAGGCTCCAATGAGGAGCTCTCCGACACTGGTATGAAGCAAAGCAAAGGCAAGCAGCGCTTGTAATACGATCATGACAACAAGCGGCCGGTAGCGGATGTTCCGCCGATTGTTGCTTAATGCGTATGTTAGGACAAAAACGACTAGCACGCCCAAAATGGCAACCAAATACCTCATGTTGTTGTTCCTCCACTGTTTTGTATTTTTAGTTTGCCTATCTTAAGCGTTTGCAACACCACTATAAGAAGAATAATCCCAAAGAATTATTTCTTCTTCAAGGCATCCGCCCGCAACAGCGTATGATCAATCATACCAGCTAAATTCAAGTTGTTCTCTCCTTTTATACACGGACTGAAATAGCGTACGAACGTCGAGTCTTTCTTTAGTTCTTCCTGGCGTCCATATGCTTAATATGCATTTTTATTTGATTCACAATACTTCATGGTTATCTTAGGACAGATGTAATTTAACCTCACAAGACATATGTAAAAAATTGGGTGTTTTGTGCGCATTTCCTTTATTGAGCTAACGTTACCCGTTAATCAACGACTTAATCCCTACTCCTCGTCGTCGATTATCTATATCAAACAAGTTTTCCCCGAGGCGGATACCGTCGAATTGTTAAAAAGTTACCGCTCGACGATCGAAATCAGCTCACTTTCACGATGCGGGAAGATTCATTTTCATTACGACAGCCTGCAGATTTGCTTCAACGCGAAGCGCGCGACTTTCCACAGGGCTTCAGGCGCCGGATTTCGCCGACGTCTGCTGCAAGTTACGGGGCGGCTTGGTCCTTACCCCAACTGAACTTGCATCAGTAAGTTGTGACTAGCTTGCTAGGCGCGCACCGACCGTTAGCTGAGAAGGCTGCCGATCTATAGCATCGACAGCCTTCTCATGATTTTCATTGAACTATCGTTCCTTGTTAGTTTAATGTCGCAACTATTCCAATATTAATTTTCCATCGAACTTTTTATTATCTTTAAATACTCTTTGATGATGTCTTGCAAAAAGTTCACCGGAGGCTTCTGGTAACTTATCCAATGGGTAAAATTCAGCATCTACACTTTCGTCTGTCTCTTTTTCAAGAGTACCCGACCATTTATCCACACGAAATAAATATTCAATTACATGATGTTCATTCCCCCAACGGTCCGTGAATGTTTGTGTTGTTGGAGAAGAATAAATTGCAATTAATGTTGCCTGAAAAACGTCAAGCCCAGTTTCTTCTTTGACCTCACGTTTCATCGCATCAAACACGGATTCATCTAGTTCCATAGCTCCTGCAGGCATACCCCATTTTTTATCACCATGACGTTTTATAAACAAGGCACGACCCTCATTATCAAGTAAGATAGCTCGTACTGAGTTCACCATTATCTTTTGAGTACCAACCACTTTGCGAAGTTTACCTAAATACGAATCATGCCAACTACCGCTCATATTTATCACCCTTTGGATTATTCTGGATGATATTATAATAACGCTTGAAACCTTTTTAAAAAATAATTTATTTTAGATGGATTCGTTCTAATTCAATTATTGGTATCAAAAGAGTGCCATGCTTTTGACATTGATATCTATACCATAGTAGGCAAACTTATTGTACTTTCTTGCCCGTTACTTCACTGAATATAAAAGAAGAGCTCAAAGGTAACAGCTCCATTATCGTTCTCGTTAGCTGAATATGTGCAATCTTTGCTTCTACATGATGATCCGGATAATATAATGGCTTATTTGATCTACATCTGCAGATGATATGTTATTTAATAAGATTAGTGTCACACGTTCGTCAACTATCCGGATTATTTTGTTCTTAAAGCCAACTATTTCACCACCGTGATACATTTGCTTGTGGTTTTCGGCGTTATTTAGAAACCAACCGTATCCATAGTCAGAATCATGAGTAGAAAATATTTTTTCTAAAGTATTTTCACTGACTAAAAAGTCAGTATATAACACCAGATCCCACAAAAGTCCCCATAGGATAAACCCGTCGTTTGTTCGATAATGTATGCTAATAAAATGTATCCCGAATTTGTGTACTTAAACCGAGTTCCGGATTTGAATTCGGGTTCTAAACTCAGAAATAGATTAATCGTATTCTCAAGTGTAGTGGAATGCTTCATTAATTCACGAAAATTTGGGATTTGGGTTATATTTGGAATACCTGATGTGTGGGTTAATAGATGATCAATTGTTATGTCATCTGCGTAATTGAATGATGGCGTAAACCTCTTTAAATTTTCATCAACATTGAGTACCCCTTGTTCCTCCAACCATCATTATAGCCATTGCAGTAAACTGTTTCGTTATTGATCCAATTCTAAATTTTGTATCAGCAGTATTCATTACCTGGTGCTCCCGGTTTGAGAGCAATACAGTTCCACTAAATTCATTTCTACTCTGCAAAGTAGATAAATACTCTTGAAATGCTATATTTCGCAATGATTCAACCTCCTTGCAGTTTATGAGATAATTTTACAATTATTTACTGCAAATACAAGACATATAGTTATCCAGTCGTTATGATATAATTAAATTAGGGAGATCCAAATGGATCTCCCTTTTTGAGTTTTTGATTCGCAAAAAGCTTTCATTCATTTAGCTAACGATTAGCTTAATCTGCCCGTCCCTCGGAATAGGCCACCGAATTTATCACCGGAAGCCTGCTAGATCTTGTTATAAAGCTATAGTTTCCGTTAGAGTAGTATACGGCCGTCCGGCAACTTTAGGTTAAATGTTCACGATTCCACTTGGTTATCCCTCGATCCAAGCTCCATTCTTCTTGTGCAAATACCGTGAGTTGCTGCGCGTAGTACCGTCCTCCATCGTTTCTTCCACTCTGACATGCATCACAGCAGATTCCCGGCGTAAAATCCCGGTAATTTTAAAGCTCTTGATCGGATCAGGCATCATCTGCTTGGCGCGTTCCACATAGAATTCCTTCAAGACCAGCTCCACCTTTTGAAGCTCCTGTGCCGCTTCTTCCGGAGTCATTTGTATTGTGCAACCTCCCCGTGTGGTACACTTAGTTTCTCTTGGTCCAAAGGGGCGTTTACCTCTAGCTCCAGCATTTCCGCCTGGATTATCGGAAGCTCCGAGCTTTCAGTATAGTAAGCCTTTTTCAACAAGATGCCTGTTACCTCATCCACCCACAGTTTAGTCCCCGTTACTGGAAACACCGAATATGGGTCAGTTCCTGCACGAATCACAACTGCTGTCCGGCCGAGAAGTGGTTCTTTACCCTCCATGCTCCATTTTTCTGAATCAGCCAACACTGTCTCTGCCAATAAATATGGATGCGGCAATCCTGCAATGGTATACGGTACTCCACTTTTTTGGATCTCATCTTTTTCGAAATTGTAGTCCGGCTTTTTGACTGATGCGTCAAAGAGGGGGATATTAGTTTGAAACATGTAGGTACCGTCATACACCTTAGTCATATTCGAGTTTTTGTTTTCGATTAACCAATAAGCGCCCGGTTTCTCGCCCTGCCTGATTTGAAAGTGTACCGTTGTTGTATCCTTATCAAAGTGGCTTCGAATGATTCCCTTAATTGTTGTATAGTTCTTGTAGGAGTGAATCATCCGCTGCCTTAGTTGTTCCTTTAGGTTGGCTTGCCCGGCAATTTGTGTCGGTGTTACTGTAGGTGGAGGATTGCTATTTTTTTCAGTTTCATCTTTTGAGCAACCATTTAATACTAGACAGAAGATACTAGAAAATGTTACATAATAATGCCCAATTAAAACTTACAGTAATTTCGGTGTTCTCGAATGGCACGTCATTTTGAGGTCATTCTTCATTGGGGGAATTGTCATCGAGCTCTTTGCTTTTCTTCACATGCAGCGGATTTACAACACCATACCAAGGAGTCTTTTTACTTCTCAAACCTCGTATTTCTTCATAATATGAATGCTGACCGTTACTTCAAAGAAAAAGGGAACAGCTGCCGGCCGCGGCGATCTGCTCCCTGGTTATTCAACTATCGATCAGCGTTAGCACAATTGATATATATTTACGTTATATCTTCTTTAAGGTAAATAGCATTTCTAACGTATCTGAAAGTAATTCGTGTTAGCGTTCTATTTCGTTTAGTCCATCCTTTACTTTTAAGATACATTTTAATAACACTTCGTCCGTTACTTCTGAGTTAATAGCTTCAATGAGTTGATATGCTTCAGCCTGGACTTCAAAATTTCCTGTAATCAAATGGTAAACCAGTGTTTCTAAGTGTCCTGAACAATCAAATGGTTTTAATGCAAATAACAGCGTACCTCTTGCACCTAATGTTTTTGGGTGATTTATCATATCAATCAGTGGCTCAATGGCCTCTTCGGTTCCAATATCACTTAAAGTAATTGCAATAGAATTTCATAAATTATTACTCTCGGTGCTTTTTAAATATTCTATGAGTAGGGGAATGGCATCTTTAAGATTACTTTTCCCTATCTACTCTAACATGCTTTCAACTATATCCATCTTATTACTTTCTACTGCTTCTCTAAATAAATCTAAATTCATAAGCAATTCCAGCCCCTTATGTCAGTTATAACTCACTCCATTTTAACACTGTCTCTTACTCCACTAAACTGTCCGTCCCTCGGTTAAACAAATTCATCTTGCAATACGATCTATCCTATAGCTTCGAAAAGCCTTTCAATTGGAAGAAAAAGACTCGGCAGATTTACCCGCGCGGTCATTGAATACAACATGCATTACATTGTCTTTAGAAATAGCCTACAGCATACCATATTGAGAGGCCTTTTCGCAGAGTAACTTTAATGATTCCTAGAGGACTTAATACGATTATTTAAAATGAGGTAGAAGAAGTCCATGACTAAGCGAAAATCAACTACACCTAAAGGAAGGAAAAATTCATCCGTAGTGGTGCCCGGAACTGAAGAAACGAAGTAAATAAAGATTAGTTCTACAACCGGTTCGCCAAACCATACAAGGGCCACTGGGGCTTACAGCAACAGTGCAATTGCAATGATGCCGTCTGGACAGTCGGTCCCCACATCGAAGCAAGAACAAACCCTCGGCATTAAGATCGCGAGGGCTATGCTTTCTGGCCCGCGACACATCACCAAGGATGCAACAGTTGTAGAATTGGATGCAGCCGGTAACCTAATCATCCTGCGTCAAGGCACCAACGATTGGATCTGCTTTCCCGGAGACGAAAATCAGATCGGTAATCCTCCTATGTGCGCAGATCACATGGGCCTGCAATGGATGATGGACATCATGTCCAAGAAACCGAGACCCACGAATACTGCTCCAGGCATCATCTATATGCTGTGCGGAGCTACGCAGCATAGTAACACCGACCCGTTCGATAGATCAAGCCCGGCAATCCCGGTTGGACCGCACTGGATGATAATTTGGCCTTTTGACGCCAAGAAGTGCGGACTGCCCAATACAATCAGGGATGCGGGTGCCTGGGTGATGTTCGATGGCACACCTTACGCCTATCTGCACATCTGCGGTACACCTTGGGTGGGCAATATGTACAATGAGAAGAACCCCGGAGATCAGGTTCCGATCTGGACCATGGTGTATGGATCGCGATCAGAGCCATAATATTGGCAGCAGATGTGTCCGCTGCAGCTGGTAATCTTTTACCTTCGTGAAATTGTTGAGCTATCGTTCGCCGTTAGATTAATAAATAATGCAAATGTTAATAGATGGTTCCTAAAAATGATACAAACAGCTCTTTCTTCTTGTGGTATTCAGGGGAATCAGAGAACAACAAACCACATACATACTCTATAACCACTTTTCGACTCAACAGTGTTTTTCCTGAAGTTTTAAAACCACAATCTTTGAAGTTAAACCCACATCCGTCTTGTACGTACAAACGCTGAAACATGGATCGAAAACATTAAGGTAATAAGATTTTTTATACGAAAATAAATAGGGAGAGAGCCCACGGCCATCTGTGGCTCTTTTCAATTTGTGCACAAATGCCCACTCTCATTGCATATGGTGGAAGCAATGTATGATCAGTTCATTCGGAGGAGTATAGTCCCAACTTTAATTTCAAAGGAGATAAACATATGTGGAATAGCTTCCCAGCATATCCCGATAACAGACAAGGGATTTCAAACATTTTACAATGTATGAATAAATGGGTGACCATCCAATTAGAAGATGGGACTAATTTGCAAGTCAATGTGACCTCTGCCGATTTCAACTATGCAACAGGATTTTTGACCCGCCAATCTTATAACTCCTTAGTTTGCAACGGGACTGCCATTCAAAATTCACAACAGGCAGAGGCTTGCAAGGGTCAATGGGTCCAGCTTGTTCTTCCCAATCATATTTCGCTCTCGTTTTATTTGACTCATTATGATGATCAAATGGTCGGAGGCAGTTTCCAATCGACTCAGCTTCTCGGACTATCAAACCGTGTCACTTCAGTTCAATGTTGAATAGTTTTATCACAGCCCCATTCCAATTTTCTATTTCAATCTTCAACACTTCACTGTACCATTTTTTTTATAACTTCAAGATTCTTAGTTTCTCCAAAATATTCCTCCGAAACCTTTTATCATCGTATCTAACTCCTGTCTGTCAACAAATTTTTAGCTATCCGATTACATTAGATATTCGAGATTTAAATTTAAGTTCCTTTTTCAACTATACTGCCCGTAACGATCGATCCTCGATTATTGCTTTTTTTTCTTCAGTCCGGTAACTAAAAGGATCTATATATTAGTTATGCGTAATATGTAAATCACTTTATTTTAATAAATTTTTCTCAAGACACTTTAGAAGGCCGGGTCATCATTTATTTGCTCCATGCCATAATTACATAAACAAGCGAGTGTGGTGAATATGTCCGAACAAACGAAATCATGGCCAACGTTAAAGCGAATTTAACTAGAATCATTTTATTGAAAGTAATCCATATAATGAACATGATTGGGAAACGACGCTCCAAGAGGCGTCAATTCCGCGCGGCCTCCACCCTGAGTGATTGCCCGCAGCGCGGACAATACCGTGTCTTTGGCGGGCACTGCGTGTCGCACACTTGGCAGTTTAGCGTCCGCTCGACGTCCGCATCCTCTTCCTCCGCATCGTCTATCAACCGGTCCGCGCTCAGCGCAGGATTCAGCAGCGTCAGCGCTTGTATTTCTTCCACTGTGCCGGAACGGATAAGCAGGAATAGCAACAGGAGTCCAGCTGCACCGACTGCAGCCATGCCAACCACCCTCAGCGCTCCGCTTGCGAACTGGAAGTCCCAGAGCGTGTGCAGCAGAATGCTCGCGCTAACCAGCCCCGCCACCTTTAGCCATACGCTTAACCTGCCAGACGATGTCGAGGCCTTCGACAATCCGATCCCAATGCCTGCTGCCGCAATAGCCGTCCAAGTTCCGTGCCCAAATGGTGATAACAAGGCTCTCAACCACAAGACAGCAAGCATGCTGCCGCTCGCTCCCGTTCCGAGAAAAGCCCAGCCGTAGATCATGTTTTCAACAGCAGCGAAGCCCATTCCCGCTGCAGCGCCAAAGACGACCGCATCCATTCGGAAACGCTGCCGCTTGCTGCGCAGGAAGAAATAGCAAATCAGCAGTTTCGATGCCTCTTCGATTAAAGCGACGGCAATCGGTAGATGAAGCTGTGTAAATGTATACGCGTCCGGCCCTTTTGCGAACAACCAGCTTTTCTCCAGCAGCATAGCCAGCGGTAAGGCGATGGCTGCTGAAGTTACAAAAACGCCAAGCAGCCGGCTTATGCGATAGCCCAGCAGTTGCGAGCTTCTGGCATAGGCGACGAAGGTGACCGGTCCTGCCAGACAGCCCGTCACTAAAGCGGCATAGGTCCATATCGCGCCCTTCAGCCAAACGGACAGCAGCGTTGCGACCAGAAACAAGCCGCCCATCGACATTAGCACATCGATCCAGCGCTGCTGTGCCGACGGCCGAAGCCATTTCTGCCCGGTAGAAGCGACTTGTCCGGGTTGTTCCGAATCCGGCATCCATTGCCGGATGGCGGTATCTGCAATATCCGGCCTGCGAATACGCAGGGCCGCCAGAAACTGCCGCTTCACCGGTTCGTGTCGCATCAACGTAAATCGGAATTCCTCTTCTCCAAGTGCTAACAGCTTGCCGTCCTCAAGTGCTGTAATCGTTGCCGTTGTTGATACACCCGTCAGCAGTGCAATCTCACCGAAATAGTCGCCCTGGTGAAGCACGGCTACACGCTTCCCTGACGAACGGACTTCGAAGCTGCCGGAGCTGATCGTACAAAACATATTCGAGGCATCACCCTCGTAAACGATGACTTGGCCCTGCTTCACGCTCCGCAGCACCGTGACCTCCGCCAACCCCCGAAGTTCCGAGTCGGGGATGCTCGACCAGATCGACGCCTTGCTGAGCAGGCCGTGAATGTCTCTAATGCGAGCCGAATAGGTTAGGCTCTCGTGAAAAAGCGGACTTAGCGCTGCAAGCGTCCGAAAAGCTTCACGGTCAAGGCGCAGTGCTCGGACCTCGCCTACGGCGCGTATCGTCGCCGTACGCCGCTCGGAGGAGAGCAACGCCATCTCTCCGATGAGCGCGCCAAGACCGAGCGTAGCCAAACGGACGCTGCTGCCTATCAAACTGCGGGCCGTCACGCTGACCTCGCCAGATAGGATGAAAAAGCAGTCATCCCCGACAGCGCCTTCTTTAAGGATCGTTGTCCTATCCGCGTAGGACACCATCTGCATAGTTGAGGTGGCTGCTGCTAATTCGTGCTCCGGGACCCCGTGCAGCAGCGTATGATTTCTTAATTCATCAGGAATATTCTCCATCAGTTACGATCTCTCCTTGTAGAAAACAGGAACCCGCCTCGGCGGATTCCTGTTATTTACGTTACTTAATATTCTATTATCTCATATTTCCGATGTTTGAGCTTCTGGATTCTTGCATTTTCTTGATAAAATTGGTCATAGTCTCAAAACCTTCGTTGCGCTTGTTGGTTAAACTTTGCATTCTGAGCATATCCATCTGCTGAGCGTTATTTAACGAGTCGATTTTACCTTTTATCTCATCTATCGTTGCTTTCAATTCGTCAGTAGTTAAGGTCGCTTTGGAAGCGTGCTTAGCGCCTGCTTGCTGCAATTTCGTTTTTAAGTCCGCTGCCAACGTATAGGGAACATTTCCTGATTGCAGTGCGATCACCTTCGCCAGTGTATCGTTCAATCCGGCGATGTCCACATTTCGCTTTTTTATTGAATCCATTTGGTCTTTCAGCTGTGTTTCCAGCAAAGCGGCGCGTTGAGATTGCACAACCTGCATCGCTGCGTCCAGATCCATGTTAGACACATTGACTGCCGTAGTACCACCTACGCCAGCTACAGCCGCATTGTTCGTAGCACCTTGCCCGATTGCCTGCTTAACGGAATCGTGCGCCGTATCATTGAGCATGATGCCCGCCCCCGCTACGACTCCCACCAATAATCCTAAAGTTGTTGTTCCAATGATTGTTCTTTTCATGGCTGATTCCCCTCATACATTCAATTTTCCATTCATCAAAGGACTACGAAAACCTCGAATCCCGTAAAGCGGTTCTGAAAGTCCTTATTCATTCCCTTGCCATGTCCTACCTAGACGAAATCAACTTGATCATAAATGTCCACTCCCTCAAAAATATGAACAGCGGACAGAATGATAACTTTCATACTGTAAATGTACTACAGTCAAATAAAAGAAAAATGAAAGAATCGGCCATAACTAGAAAAAAACCGCGTAGTATCAAGCCTTCGCGGTTTTTTTTAACTAACATAATTATTTGTTTTCGGTCGGCGAACCTTCTCAGCAACGAACCCATTCGCAAATATGCGCATATGTTTGTGTCGTGGCTTCGAACTATAAGCATTCAAGATGAAATAGTGTTCCCCAATATAAAATTAAGAGGGATGTCAAGGGTACTATACTATCCTTAACATCCCCAACGATTTGATATCGCTTAATCTTGCTTCATTTTAATTCAGAGAATTTATTAACCTTATACACTTTTGTATACAAGATATCTTTAAAAAGAGAAAACATCGCTTCCGTGAGAGATTGAGGGTAGCTCATAATCTTGAGCGGTAAATCAAGCTGCCCATTCTGAAGAGGAGGCTGCACATATTCGAAATGATTGAAATGAAAACCCAATCGTTTATAAAAGTTTACTCTCCGTTGCGCTAAGTCCGTAGCTGGGGGTTCCACTTCCAATAGAATGGGCTTTAACGATTCTCCGATATACGCTGTCATTAATTTTCCTCCTAGACCGCTTCCCCGTACGACAGGATCAACAGCAATGTGCTCCACAAAACGAAACAAAGGAAATTCCCATACGGCTACAAAAGCAATTATATTGTTGCTGCCCTCGATTTCAGTAATAAGACGATAGTTAGGATCGGATAGCAACTCCTTTGCTCCAGCATAAGTTCTCCGTTCATTTTCAGGAAATGAGGCTTTCATAATAGCGAAGATTTGATCAAATTCGCTGTCTTCCATAATCAGTTTCCCCCTTATATAGGCTGCATTTCGCTTTTAGATATAATAACATTCACATTTTCAAAATGAAAAATCAGTGCACACTTGTGATTGGGGCTCTTTTTTACATGTACCATAGGAGTTCTGACTTCATAGGCTTACCTTGCTTACTGACTTGGTTGATAAATGTCCAAGTTCCATCTACTTTCTTTACCGTCAGTACAACGTTAGTTCCCTCTCTTTTTTTGTACACGATATATCCAGAATCATCTTTGATAAAAGTAAAGGGGTTCACCACATTTTTATATCCCGCAGTTATTGTTCCTGGTTGTTGGAGAACTTGTTCAACAATTTTGGTATTGATATCTACGAGTGGTTGGAGTTCTTTTTGTTTCTCCGAAGTGAAGAGCAACTGTTCGTACTCATATTTCTTGTACGGAGCAAAATAAATGCCAAATGTGTTTTGGACGTCTTGAATTACTGAATTCTTAAATGTACTGATTTTAGTTTCCCACTCGTCTCCCTTGTGATTGTAATCTGTAACGGTTGTCTTCCCTAGTTCAACCCTGAATGTAATTAGGTCTTGACCAAAAGGGGGACCATGGGAATGCTCAAATGTTTCCAACTGTACCTTAACCAAGAAGCGATACCTTCCTTGTTCCCATATATCTATAATTTTTTCTTTCCAAAATTGTTTTCGTTCTCCATAGAAGCTATCAACTGCTTCAATAACATAAGGATATAACATTGCAAATAATGAATTCTTAAGAACCTCTTCACTAGGAACTCGCTGTATCATTATGTTAATCGATGTTGTTGCATTTGCGATATTACCTTGTATTGGCGAAACAAGAAGTACAACAAACAAAATAAATTGTAATCGCATAATCCTTCCGACCACCCATGTTTTCCCAGTATTATTCCTACAGAAACACTACCTTATTCAATATTACTGACCGTTAGTTGAAAAAAGGCTGCCGATTTGGCGGCAGCTTTTGTCTTGACGTTAATTGAGATATAATTCCTCGTTTGCTTAAAGAATTTTTGGGTAATAATCCATTTTTCTATATTCAAGATTAGTTTTCGCATGAATAATAAATTAATTATTTGTTGCTCAAGCTCGATACAGGGTGAGCAATCAACCGCATCAACATATCGACCTTCGGAATTCGATAGTCTTCAATCCCGTTCGCATTGATGACCATGATACCGGTAAGGACAGATAAAAAACAAGCGATAAGCTCTCTAGGGTCTCCTGCCGCCAATTCTCCGACCTGCTGTCCCTCTTGGTATAACGGAAGCAGCATATCAATAAAAGTATCCATCGAATACTGCTCCAGAAGGTGCTTAACCTTTACGGGCACACCGTCGGACGTACGCGCCTGGTGGATGAGCATGAAGTACGGTGCTCCGCTTTCATCGAGAATTTCCGCCGTCAAAGCCCTGATTTTCTCGATTGGCGTTCCCGGCATTTCATAGATGCTTCGCATGGCCGATTCCGTTTCGACCATCGCCTCTTGAACAAGCGACATAAACAACTCATCTTTCGATTTGTAATAATGGTAGAGCAGCCCGTTGCTAATACCTGCCTTTTCTGCGATCATGCTCATCTTCGCGCTAACGATACCTTTATGGGCAAACACCTGGATGGCCGCCGCCTTAATTTGTTCTCTTCGTTCATCGCGGATTTGATGCAATTGTTTATCGTTTAATGGTGCCATTGTCGAGTGCTCCTTTGCCGGGCGATATAGATATCTATCAGTATAACAAATCCGACCATTAAAATCGCTATTACCTTGCTGACTCGAACGGCGTTTCCGAGAATCGGGGCAGCAGATCTTCCAGAACTGCCTCGACGGGCCGTCCGTCTTTCGCCTTAAGCCCGGCGAGCAGTCGCTTACCTTCATCTGAAGCGGATAGAACTTGGACGGCCGTCTGCGAGTTGAAAATGTGACTGGGTGATACGGACAACGAATTCACGGCCCAATAGAGCCCGTATAGCTGCCAATCTGGCTTGCATGTAGCGTACTTGAGACACAGCTCCATATATTCCCGGCTGAACGCATTCCCCTTGCGCGAATCCGAACCTTCGTATTCAACACCTTCCCACCGAAGATTAGCCGTGCAGTTTAACCAGAAGGCCGGCTCGATGACTTCTTTGATTCGGCGAAGTACACCGTGCTCCCAATCATGTCGGATATCGCCGTGTTGCTCTAGCAGACAGGTTTCCAGTATATCGGCAGCGATCGCGGCCGCAGTCATGCCTTGGCCGAAGATCGGATCGTAGATGCAGTAAGCATCTCCCAAGACCAGCAATCCTGCAGGCCAGCGGGACATCTGTTCATAGCGATGACAGTACAATTCTGGAACACGGAAGCCTCGAGGAGAGGTGATGGGTTCAAGATCGCGTACGATTTCCGAAATGATCGGGCTCGGAAGCTGCTCCACGGCCAGTTCAAATTCGGCGGCATCCGTTGGAGGGTAATTCCCGCCCGGGCGGTAGAGCAGCACTTCGGCAATCTGGTTCTCGATAAAGGAGAACACGCCCGTGTAAGTGCCGCCTGCAGGCTGACCCTGGAGGTTGATGACGTCCCATTTATCGATTAAGTGAGTCAGATGAGAAGGCACTTTATATCGGCGGGTGCTGTATCCGAGCGAAACTTTCAGAAGATCCGGCTTCGGCACCTCGTATCCCAAATCCGTAAGCCATCCCGAAAGTTTCGAGGAACGTCCACTCGTATCAATAACCAAATCGGCTGTCAGAGCTTTCTCCTGCTTGGATTGATCTCTATCTTTAGCTTGAACGCCGGTAACGGCTGACCGATCAGAGGTCGTTAACAACCCGATCACATCGTGTCTGGGCAGGAAGCGTACGTTAGGAATGGCTTTTACGCGTTGACGGATGACCCACTCAAGTACAGCTCGACTAAATTTGATATCATTCCGGTCATACTTCATTTCCAGACACCCGTGCTGGTTCATGAAATAAACGGCTTTGTTCAGAGACGAAGGGGAACCTTGCGCCACCAAATCAAGCTCATATCCCGGAAAAAGCCGTTCCGTGATCGATTTCCCGCGCGTCGTGAAGCGATGCGGATGGAAAGCCTGCGGAGTTCCGGGACGGAGGTCTGGCCCTGAGGGGAAGTCGTCTTTCTCGACGATCAGCACCTCTTCGTAATGATCCGAGAGTACGCGTGCGGTCATTAATCCGGCCATACCTCCACCGATGACGATGGCATTGCTTTTGTTAGGATTGGTTGTCATGTTATTATTCCTCCTTGATTTAGATTGACTCATTCAGTCTATAATTTTGTAAAAAAGTTCATATAGGGGGTTCATTCTAAATCCAACAATATAGATTGAACGATTCAGTCAATGTAATTATGCGATAATCTCCAATTTTTGTCAACACGTTCCTCCGCGCATTGTTAATTATTGGAATCAGCTCCATCCATACGTAATTCTCGGTACGGTTGATGCGCACACAAGATGGCCATTCTATACGGGATGGCTATGCCGGCGCAAAATAAGCCAACAACCTGATTGCCTTTCGGCTCCGGTTGTTGGCTTACTCTATATTGCATATTCCTTTACTTGCTGTGTTGCGCCAGCATTTTCAACAGATCAGTGACGCCTCAGCTCTAGTTGTTTCGCCATTAGGAGCGAAATTGTTAGCACCGCGGAATTCACTGGTACAGCCAACAGACTCAATACCGTCAGGACAAGTCCAGCGCCTATTAACAGCGCGAGTCTCCTGCGCCAATTTTGTAACATAGATAACCCAGCTCCGACATCGATGTGGAATTACTAAATTCTTATTGTGCATACGAATCACCTGACCGATGAGTCCTTTGTTATCAACTAATGTAGTTGTGGTGCAAAAATTAACCGATCATCTGGTCTAATCAGTGGGGGATTTTCGGCTTCTATCTACCTTTAATTTCCTCCACTAACTTCCTCCACATAAATTATTTTTTTCTACAAGCTTTATCATAATAAATTTATCGGGTATAGGTAATTTCTACCACATATAAAAGATATCTCATTTATTTGAAGGCCTAAAGTATTGGTCTATTAAACTCTAGTAAAATATTACCAATATCTGTTAAGATATGTTTTTCAAAGATTTTCGCTTAATAAACACACAAAAAAGGAGACGAATATTGATGAGAAAATTAAGATTAGGTTTTATTACTGGGTTTTTAGTAGTCTGTATGTTACTAACATTTTCCGGAGCAGCCAGTTCTAGTGAATGGCCAGGACCAACGATTTATGCGGATGATTGGCCTGAGAGAGGTTGGTGCTGAAATCTAACCCAGATTTCTTTGAATAATTCTAAACTGATCGTATCACCTATTTTTTATCATTCTTAAAAGCCTTTGCCGAATCAAGAGGGAACTGAAAAGTCCGATATTTCTAGATTCCAAAATAATAAAATTAAAACGAGCCTCTAGAATCACTTCTAAGGCTCGTTTTGCATGTAGGGAGACATATTTGAACCCCCTAAATTCATGGTTTTTTCAAAAACACTACTGCTTCAGTGCCCTATCATCTGGCCGGCTGCCTTCTTGCTTTATTGATTGAACTATCGTTTTCCGATAGTTGAGCGGAAACTATTTACTCAGTTAGAAATATACTTTTGCTCATCTTCACTTGTTCAATCATATACCCAATATTTCCTTCACCTGCAAATAGGGTCATATCGAAAAAATCTTTATTCAAATCAGACCAATATAATTCATTTTCAGCCCCTGTGACCATGACATCTCGCTTCAATTTGCCGACATAAACCTCAACATAGCAATGATGCAAATAGTATTTAAAATCCATTTTTAGATAATACATAAAATAAATGTTTCACAGAGTTACCCAGTAGAAAGAATGCTGTTTCAATTCGTTGATGAACAGTTCCCCAAATGTGCGCCACTAAATTGGCAATGCTGTTGCTCTCAGGTGTGGGTGCCCATACAATATCTTCGTCGGATAATTGTTCAATTACTTGCAGTGTCCCATTCTTTTCGGATTTATATTTCTTCAAGAGAAAGTCAATCAATATCGATGTGCTGTCCAATAAACTCACATCTCCTTGAATAGTTTGCATATTAATCACCTTCATAAAAAATGGAATATTCATTTACCATTTCTCTGCAGATTAGCTTTTTCCTTTATTTGTAACTAAATTAACCTGCCTGTTAGCATAACGCAGCTGCCGATCCATGCCGGCAGCTGCGTCTTAGTTGTTTATTAAGCTATAGTTCTTCTTTAACTTAATTCATTTTGATGTTTAACTTCATAGTCCACGAGATTCCTGTTGCTGACTCTAATCCTCATAGACTGAAAAAAAAACATCGTTAAGAATCGCTTTCGCTTTCTTTAAGTTGCGGGAATCCAGCTTGTTGAGCATCGCCATGATTTCGTTCATTTCCTCGTTAACCGTTAAAGAACGAAGGGCCTTGTCAGTGTCTGACTCTTCGTTTGTGTTCGCATCTCTCTGACTAGGATCGATTGATTTCTCGTATGTATCCGATTGAATCCATGATGTATGCAAAGTTTCGCGAAAGACATTGACGAGAAATCCCAATTCATCTTCGTTATACCGTTGCAAGAAACGATTGACCCCGATATCAATTTGATGATGCAAAGCTTCATGCAAACGATAAATCTGTTTGCCCAGTGATGTGGTACGGAACAGAATTTCTTTTTTGTTATCCGGAAGGTATTCAATAAAGATGATTTGTTTATCAAGCAGCCTTCTCGTGATTTTGGAGACACTCCCTTTGGAAATGCCGAATTGCTTTGAAATAGTTATACCGTTTACAGGCTCAAGCTTGCCAATCGCATCCAGCACATGCAGCATCATAACAGTCATTTCTTTCATCAACTCTGCAACAACAGGATTAGGGCTATTCTGGATCAGCCACTGTTTCTCTTCGTCATCTTCCGATTGGAATTTAAGCTGTATTTCATTCACGGTTTCCAACAATTCCTTGATTAAGCGATCTTTATTTTGCTTTTCCATTGAATGATTGATCATTAATTTCTCCTCCAATAGTTAACTTGATACCAGTATATCAAGGGAAAAGCGATAATTAAAGTTTCCTTTGAAACAATAATATTGACAAAGAAAGGGGCATAAATTATTATTGTTTCAAAGGAAACATATAGTTTCAATTGAAACAAAAGTTTTGTCATTATCTTCAACCATCCGTATTAATCTTAATCGTAGCCAGCAAGAAGTTTTACGCATTCAAAAAAAACAGAGAGGAAGGCTAGCAATGACAAGCATGGTATCCCATCAATTGCGTAACAAGGCAGTAGGAGGTCGATCCACTTTGACCGAACACCACGACATCGATGTACTCGTCGCCGGAGCCGGCCCGACCGGCTCCACGCTGGCGGCGGACCTGCTGCGGCGTGGCCTTCGTGTGCGACTGGTTGATAAGGCACCACACGCCTTCAAGGGCTCCCGTGCCAAAGGAGTCCAACCGCGCACCCAGGAGGTCTTCGAAGACCTCGGCGTACTGGGCGAGGCTCGCGCGGAGGGCAGCCCGTACCCGCTCGCGGGCCTCCATCTCGGACCGATCACCGTTCCGTGGCGGATGCAGCAGCGGAACAGGCCGACGCCCAACGTGCCGTATCCGAACATCCTGCTGCTGCCGCAGCACCGCACTGACGCCATCTTGCACCGCCTGCTCGACCGCCTCGGGCTACGCATCGAGTTTGGCGCCGCAGTGGAGGGTTTTGAACAGGATGCCGATGGGGTGACGACGACGCTCTCTTCGGGGGAAAAGGTCCGTAGCAGGTATCTGGTCGGGGCCGACGGCGGCTCGAGCACTGTCCGCAAGTCCGCTGGTATTCGGTTCGTTGGAGAGACCAATGACTCCGACCGTACGCTCATCATCGACGGCACGATCGACGGACTGTCGCGCAACCGGTGGCACATTTGGCCACGCACGCACGGCAAATCTGTCGGAGCATGCCCGCTGCCCCACTCCAACCAGTTCCAGGTCATGATCCGGCTGACACCGGACGAGACGCTTGACCTCGACGAAGCCGCGCTGGCCGCCCAGTTCCACACGCTCACCGGTTTCCGGCTCCACGACATCACCTGGACGTCGGTGTTCCGGCCTAACGTCCGGCTCGTCGAGCACTACCGTGCGGGCAGAGTCTTCCTGGCGGGCGACGCCGCCCACGTCCACACCCCGGCCGGCGGACAGGGCCTCAACACCGGCGTGCAGGACGCCTACAACCTCGGCCAAGTCATCGCTGGAGCACCCGACAGCCTCCTCGATAGCTACGAGGCCGAACGGCAGCCGATTGCCGCACGCGTCCTCGGCAAGTCCAGCGAGCTATACGCTAGTCTCGACCAGCGCCGTCTCTCCGGCCTCAAGCGCGGAGACGAGGAGCGACAGCTCGGAATCTCATACCACGGTGGGCCACTCGCCTCCACCAACGCACCGGCCACCAAGACCCTGCATGTGGGTGACCGGGCACCAGACGCGCCCTGCACCGGACCCGGCGGGGCACGACGTCTGTTCGACATCTACCGGGGGCCACACTTCACCCTGCTGGCGTTCGGCGCCAACGCCGCCAAGTCACTCCCCGAGCTGATCTGGTCGACCGGCAGCGCCGAATTGCGCCGCTACGCCATCGGTAACGCGCGTGGAGTCGATTACAATTGCCTCAACGATACATCCGGCAAGCTGACCAGTATCTATGGCATTACCGGCGACACGTTGGTGCTGATCAGGCCAGACGGTTACATCGGCAGCATCATAACGACCGACTGGCTGGCAGCCTTCGACAACGTTGCCAGGACGATTACCCGCTCCGGTTCAATGCGGCCACTCGAGCTGAAGAGGTAATGTCTCCCTAGTTCCAGACACAACTGTTTCTACATGCTGTTCCCCATACACCGGAGGATGCTTCCGCGCTGCTTTATGCCTGCTAGCTATATGAGAACAGAACGAAATAAAAAAGCCTCTTAGTGTAATGTATCCCTAAGGGCTTTTCGTTGCTTCTTTTATTCAACTTTAAGTTTAATCTTCTTTCCAAGCATTCCACCTTGAGCTTGTAAATAAAATCCCTTAGCATCTTTTGGTACGTCAAAAGCTAATAGTCCGGTTATACTTAATCCTGGGTTAAGTTTTTTCAATAAAATAGTTTTATCTGGTCCAAATGCCACGTGCTCAGCTTCGGTTGAACTTGAGAACTCTCTGTTTTGATCATCAATAAGTTTAAAACTATTCGAATCAAGAATGATAGCGTCCTTTTGATTATTAGCAACTGTTAATTCAATTACCTTAAATACTCCCTGAGCTTTGGCTTTTAAAATTTGGTTATCCCCAATCTCAGCCTTTGTTTCTGTGCTTATAACTGTTATTTTAACATCTGAAGAAACTCCCTCCTTAGAAAGTTCCACAGGTGTAGGTGCAGGTGTAGCTTTCGGAGATGCTTTTGGCTCTTCCTTTTTCGTTTCAGCCTTTACTTCATTCTTTTGATCTGCTACTACCGGTGCGCTCGCTGTCTTAGTAGAGATAGAATCATCCTTGTTCAGATTTCCTATTACAATTAGAGCGCCTATTACTGCCCAAATGATTCCAAAAGTCTTTCCTGCGCCTTTTAAGCCTTTCCACGAAACAAAGATCATTACATAAGGTACAACAATCCAACCCAAAATCCTCAGTGCTTTCAAACCGTCCATCTCCTAATACATAGTATTAATTTCCTATCACTGATTATATGTCCTATGCATTATATTGGTCTACATTTTTCTGGAAAAATTTGATAGTTACCATGGGGGTCTCCCTCGTTAGGCAATCCCATGTTTTGCGCAGAAAGAACGTAATAGTTCGACTTAGGTTCCCACTCATGACCTATCCTTTTAGTCATACGCTTTAATAACCTCAACCTCAACTTCCTCATTACTTACCATATCGATTACAGCTTGAAAAAGATTCGGCGGGTATTCGGCAATCCGATGACACAAGTACAAAAACCATTGATGCCCATATGTAAGATAGATCCTTACTGGATGCCCAGCTGCTTTTAGTCTGCTGCTCAAATCTGGACGAATTCCATACAACATTTCGAATTCTACATCTGAGTTAGATAACCACCCACGCTCAAGCACTTCTTCGATGATATGTTCATCATGAGTAGCGATAGACACACGGTGTCCTTGGCGAATCGTGCTTTCAACTAGTTCCAAATAACGATCACTAAGCGTTGAAGATCGAGGGATCGAGCAGTCAGCCGGTTCTTGATAGGCGCCTTTGACGATGCGTATACGACTAGGTGAGGCAACTATAGCAGCCAAATCCTGTGGCGTTCGTGTCAAGTGCGCCTGCAATGTAATGCCAATGTTCGGATAAAAAGAGACTGCTCGCTCATAAACAGATAGTATGTCATCTGTCTTGCTGGACTCTTCCATACTAATGAATAATTCAACCCCAGCTTCCTGGGCTTGCTCAGCTAGATTCATCAAATGCGAAAAAGCAAGCTCCTTATCCAAGGAAAGCCCGATATGTGATAAATCGAATGATACACGAGCTGGGACCCCGCCTTGGCTTAAGTCATGGATCAGGGCCATCATCTCCAATGCGGCTGCTTCACATTCAGTGGCAACAGTTGTATTTTCACCAATATACTCGATGGATACTGCGTAACCTTTAGCCACTAACTTGCGTCCCACTTTGAGTCCGTCTTTGCGATGTTCACCCGTTACATATCTATCAGCCGTAAGACGCAACAGCCGATTCAGTTGTGGTGTCTGCTCCACATAAGATTTTAGGTCTGAACGGCGAGCGATAGATTTTAGTGCAGCTGTGAATTTTTTTTCCAAATCTGATACTTGGTACATGATGTCAACTCTCCCTCTTTCAAGTTACACCCAGTATACTAGGATGAAGGAGGCTGGTATTGTAAATAATTGCTCTTTTTTTAAAATGATAAGGCGTATTTATGCGGTGTAGTCCCAACTATCTTGTCAAATGTTTTCGCGAAGTGACTCTGGTCATAGAAGCCCACTTCTACTGCAATCTCGGCTATCGATCGCTTCTTCATCAATTCCGACTTCGCATGATTAATTCGCAGTAAGTTTTGATAAGCATGCGGGGGCAGATGACTCCACCTCTTATAAATACGAATGAGATGAAATCTGCTGATTCCAGCTTCGGTCTCCAAATTCTCCAACGTTATCTGTTCGGAAAAATGTGCATGTATGTATTCCTTTATAAGTTTAACGTATTTCTGGTCTTGCTTTCCTTGGTGTGTTTCATGTTCAAGATCGGAGGTGTTCTGACTAACGAGTGCTTGTACCAGGTCGATTAAAGCAGTTTCGATCTCAATCGGAGAGGATGTTCTGGTAAGTGCCTCCATCGTACGGTTGATGTGTACACGGCAGGCTTTATTTTTACCCTCTCCCAATAAGAACGGGATATGAAGCTGATCAAGCTCCCGTTGCTTGAGCCCCTGGAACCAATTTGGATGAATGAACAGCATCTTGTATTTCCATTCTACGCCCGTATCGGGATAACATGCATGCAGCATCATCGGCGGAAAGCTGATCAGCCGTCCCCTTTCAACATAATGCATTGTTCCGTCACACCAAGCATTCGTTTCACCTTCATCAATTAACCCAATCGAATATTCCTCATGGAAATGTTTTTGATAGGCAAAATCGCTCTTCAGACATCTCTTTGCTTCCAAGAAAGGCAGCGCTTCATTGCGGTAAAAGGTTACATCAGGCATATTTCGAGTCCTCTTCTTTCATAATGCATGAATACTTCCACGGGGATATTATAGGTTTTGTTCAAAATACGAGTCATAAAGGTCAGACTATAGTTCTTTAAAATTGTTAATACGTCTACTTCATTTATGACAGTTCCACTTTTTAACCATAAACTTATGAACCTATTACTGAATTAATTATCTTATTTTACTACAAATTGGCTTGATTTGAATGATATATTGTTGCACTATCCTGCCCGTACTTTAATACACAAAAGAGGAGCTGCCGCGAAGCAAGCCCCTCAATTATAGTTCACCATCAGTTTAATCTGATTGGTTTTACTACGTCCCCTAATCCGACCAGCCCATACACTTAATACCTAAAAACACAAACCCGATACCGAGTAGGATATAAATAACTTTAACTAACCACCAAGGTAATGCTCTTAATAACGCACCAATTGAATTAACGACAAAAAAGATTATCCATACAAAAAATGAATCAGCAACACCTTCAATATCACGTAATTTTAATTCTTTGGCAATAGTATCTTGTTTGCGTTTTTCACTTTTAACAACTATTATGCCTAATGTAAGAAAAACGAAAGCGATAAACCAGCAAATAATGGCACCAATCAGCCGTAAGGTCAAACCTCCACCTCCGAGTTAGTTGTAATATTCCGTTCATATATTTTTTCCATAATTCAGAAATTGAAACTCTACTGCTCATTAGCGTAAAAAAGGACTGCCATTCGGCAGCCCTTTCGTTATTGAACTATAATTCTTCGTAATAATATCAATCTAAGTGGTGCGAGTTTGGGGGTTGCAGCCATTGCATAGTTAAGATTAATTCGTTAAGATCTTTCTTTGGCTTGTGAATTCTTCCCCTCATGATAGTCTTCCCAGAGTGGACCGATGTATTTTTCTAATGTTTTAACGACGTCATCTCTTCGGCTCTCTTCGACATTTGCAGTGTCATTTGAAATATCATTTCTAATTCGTATGAGCACAAATAAAGGGGGTAATGCAGCCTCACGTAGAGCCTTAATCATGTTTTCTTCTTGTGGAGTAATATCCATAACGTATCATATTTCCTTTCCAGTAGATTTCTGCTCATGATAATCTCATTATAAACCCTGACCTCAGTGTTATGGTCAAGAGGAAGTAAGCTAATCAACATGCAGATGCCGCATCCGTGAGGATGGGTAAGGCATTTACAAAATGGCGTTTGGTAGACTATGATTTTAATATTCGCCTATTGGGGGAATTGCACCGGATTCCGGACAGCGTCTACTGTGGCCGATTACGCCGGCAATGAAATCAAGCTGAAGGAGATGAATAAAGGTTGAAGAATAGATTCGAATTTACTGCAGTCGTCTTAATAGGCAATGGCGAGTTAACAGACGACTTTACCATCGATCTCGCCAAAATGGTTGACCGTTTGACCGCACAGTTGGAGATCGCCAAGAAAGCACTGCAAACTATTGCGGGGAACTCAGAGCAAGGTAACGAAGCAGCCAAGACCATTGCAGCAGAAGCTCTAGCATCTATTGTCGAGTAGGTGTCGGCTGCCTTCGTGTTTTATAACGTTATCCGTTAGTTGAATCCTAGGCGTAATATCCGCCCATTGCAAGGTATTCATGGTGTTCAAGATAATGCTTATAGATCTTTCCAAATACTCTGTTGGCCATTGCCTGTGATTGATTATCATTCTTCAGGGATATCAAACCCTTGAAAACTTACATTTAATAAATTCGCTTCAAATGAATGTTGAAATTCATATTGACCAGCATAGCTAAGAGCAATTATTCCATCCCATTTAATATCAAATTGTTTTAATTCGTTTTCTGAGAAATGTATCCGATGTTCGGCAACAGAATCGTGTCCTAATAAATAAATGTTAAAAGATAGTGTACAACTATGACAATTAATCCAAACGATTTTTGCCTGCCAGTGTTTTAATATAAATAATCCCTTTCGGTATTCAATTGTTGAACTATCATATCCCGTTAGGTACTCTATGGTTCTCTAAACCCTAAAAATGTCATACTTAAAAATACCATTACCAATCCTACAACCATAAGAAAAACAATTAAGATTCCTGTGAATTTTAACAATCCTTTCTCGCCTGTTAGAATACCAATAAAGCCCAAAACAATGCAAATGATTAAAAAAGTTAGTCCTGAAAAAAACAGGGATTTAATAACAATTATTTCACTTGCGGTTGGATTTTTTGAAACTAAGTAACTGAAGATAAGCATCAAAGCCCCTAAAATACTTAAAACGGTAGACCACACTCCGAATGGCCTCACCTTTGAAGTCATTAATTTCCCTCCCACTCCGGTTTTTTTGGTATTTATTTAGGCTGACATCAATAATATCCTTTATTTTACCATATTTGGTCATTAAGCATCCTGCACGTTAGCGGAATAGGCCATCGGATTTATCAACGGCAGCCTGCTATATCTTGTTATGAAGCTATCGTTCCTCGTTAAACAACCGATACATTTACTTGATATTCAAGTTAATCGAATATACCACTTTAGGGAGAGCATTATTACATTCCTTCGACGGTTCTGATATTTCCCTCTACATTCACAGACATGTAAACGTCTATGAGATCCTCACTTTCAACTTTAAAACCAAACCGTTCATAAAGACGTTTTGCAGAGCTTCCTTGTAAGACATTTAATGTTACACGTTTTCCTTTTACATCATTTTGTTCAAGCAATTTTTTTAATACATGACTACCGACCCCTTTACCTTGGTAATAGGGATAAATATAAAAATGTTCCAATAAATAACCATCTAACGTTGGTTTAAGAGCTACGCAGCCAATAAAAGAAGAATCTGACTCAATGATCCAAGTGTGATCTGAGTCAAATGAATTACGGAAGCGTTGACGAACCTTCTCTTCATCAAACCTTCCTAACCTAGTCAAATCATTTCGTAGTACAATTGCCCGTAAATTAGCAATTGTCTCAACATCGGAATTTTGGGATTGGCGAAGAGTAATCTGTTTCATTTAACGTAACAGCTCCTTTATTCTTTTTTAGACAGCATAGGGGTTGAGCCCCCTTAAAAATCATTGAAATTATTTATTTTAAGGTCATTATGTTCTTCGCATATTATAGTGGTTTAATAAGGGCGTATCTATATGTAGTCATTTGTAAAACTAAGATTGGATAACTGCCTGTTAGCACAACAAGCCACCGAGTTTATCTCTGGTAGCCTGTTTGATCTATGAAGCTAACGTTATCCACTAGCTTAACGTTCCTTGATCATTTTATACCAATGTAGTGCTTTTCTTTCTAGCTCTTTAACAAATGTATCTTTACCGTCCATATAAGCGTCAATGTCCTTCGGGAATTGTTTTGCAAGGTGTTCTTTTAAATTTCCATAGTGATTAACTTCCTCTGAATGTATCCGGAGATAGTCTCTTACAGCCAAATGGCGATTAATATCTTCTCTGTTATCCACCTGGAATACATGCACTTGATGTGTTCTATTATCTCCGCCTTTTCTGAAGTATCTTCTTCCTTTCATACCGAGCTCACCCATACATTCGTAACCAAGACCTGTCATTTGTTCATTAAACGAATCAATTTTTTTAATATCCTTTACTACTGGCATGATATCAATAATTGGTTTTGCTTTTAACCCTGGAACAGATGTGCTACCTATATGATGAATCTCAATTAGCTCATTACCAAAAACATCTTTTATTTTTTGAGATTCCTCGCTAAACCTTTGTTTCCAATTATCGTTGTATTCCGTAACTACAACATTCATTTAACTAACCTCCACTGACAAATAAATTATTCATTGCAGAATCGATATAACGCAATTGAAATCACTCTTGGTTTTTGATTCATGATTTTATCACACCCCCAGGCATTAAAAACTCTTCTGCCCAATCGCTCATCAGGCTGCCTAGCTAATGTCAGCAACCTGTTTCATGGTGCTTTCGTTCTTCGTTAGTTCAATCTCTGACTTTATTATTTTCATTTGAAAATGTTTGTATAGGACCATCCCATTCGTCTTCTCTAACCTCTTGAAAGTTGTTATTTGTATAGCTTTCAATTACCTTCCTCCAAAATATTTGAGCTGGTTTATTAGTCTCTATTTGAGCAACTTTCCAAATGCCACTGAATCGATTGAATATTTCATTAGAAGCGATTAGACCTACTCCAAGTTTTCTATACTTTTTCATCACAAAGAACTCAGCCACCGAATAAATTCTTTTCCCATGATCATTTATCCCCATAATTCTTACAAGCGCAAATCCAGCCAATTTTCCATCTACACGTATAAAAAATGGATGCCTGCCTTCCTCTGTCCAATAATGATCAAGATACATATAATCATATAAGCCATTTTCATTAACATCTTCAGGGTCAAACTCGCTAAAATCGTATTTATAAAGTTCTAGGAGATTTCTTAAGGTTGATTTTTGATCATATTCGACCTTATGAATAGTTACCATTCGTATTTCCACCTTTCCACTTAAGTCAGAGTTCGGCGTCTCAGATTAATAACCCCCCAATCAAAACATTTGATTTTGGGGGGTGCTTTGTGTCATATTTGCTTTCGACGTGGTGGTCTGCGTCATTGAACTAACGTCTCCGTTACTACCATCCATTATGACTAAGCCATTACAATATTTCGATATACCCTTCTGTTCCATGCACGCGAATTCGTTGTCCGTCTTTTATCAGTTTGGTCGCATTTTCCACTCCGACGACTGCTGGCAAGCCATATTCACGTGCAATAACGGCTCCATGGGTCATCAGTCCACCTACTTCGGTGACAAGTCCTTTAATGGATACAAACAAAGGGGTCCAGCCAGGGTCCGTAAAGGAGGTGACTAAAATATCTCCATCTTCCAGATTAGCCTCTTCCATGTTTAGGATAACACGTGCTCGTCCTTCTATCACTCCGGAAGAAACAGGTAGACCTATAATCGCTTCAGCTGGCAGATTTTCTCGTTTGTACGCGCCTGTAATAATTTCACCATCCGACGTGATTACTCGCGGGGGAGTTAGTTTTTCGAAAAATTTGTAATCTTCTTTCCGTTTGTTGATCACCTGATCATCAAGATTGTTTGTGCGTACGACTTCGTGAAGCTCTTCAAAAGAAAGAAGGAATACATCTTCTTTTTCATGAATAACGCCAGCTTGTACGAGTTGTTCGGCTTCTTTCAATATAGCCTGCTTATATACGAAATAGCGACTAATCATGCCGTATTTGGGATATTCCCGATAACCGATGTAATTCCGGATCAGACTGATCACTCGTTTGGTCTCATTGGCTTTTTCTTCACCATCCGGTAATTGCTTCAATCGCTCTAATAACACTTGTTCTTTTTCTAAAGCTTCCTGGCGCCCTTGCTCAAATTTTCGCTTGCCGGCATTCGGCTCCATATTTTTGATATTACCAAGAATGATTGGAACAAGTGAACTTGGTTTTTCACTCCAACGAGTTCTAGATACATCAATTTCTCCCGCACATCGCATTCCGTATTTATTCAGATAAGCGTAGATCGCGTCTTGCGTTTCCTGACCGCCATCCAATTTAACGAGTTCATCCAAGAAATGATCATCTTTTACCTGTTGTAAATAATCAATCACTTCCGGGTAAGGACGAATTACATCCGCGACATCCAATAGCGCCAGACCCATTTCCGAAGTAATATTGTTTGGCACAGATTGAGAGAGTGTGTCTGCTGCGTTTTTTTCACCTAGCCACTCGTACATTTTTTCATTGATCCATGACGAAGCATTCATAGCAGTCATAAACACAGCCGAACTCTGGGGGTCAAGTAAAATCTTCTTTAATTCCTGGATATCTTCTAGAATAAAATCAAATAACTCTGATCCTGATTTCGTTTGGATGTTTACTTTTAACTCTTCGATCGATGTTTGACTCTTCTTAATCAAATCAGCAACGATTGTCGGATCATTCTCGATTTGTGCTTGAAAATCCCAAGATGATATACCTTCATTACTTGTACTGGGACTAGGTACTATTTTACCATCATCTGGTGGAAATTTGATAAAATCTTCCCGCTCTACGATGGTTGTGAGTGCGTCTTTAGTGAGCGGTTCGGATTTCCCTAAAGCATCAATGATCATATGTCTCCTGGTAGGCGAAGCTAGCATCTGTGTAACATCAACAAACAATCTTCCGCCAGCTTTACGCATGGGTGCAGGAGTTATTAACAGGTAGAAAGATAATCCCAATGGTTTCATAGGATCGGTCATCATTTGTTGATGGCCCACGGATACATAGACGTGATTTTCTTGATCATTAGCTTCAGGAATGGGGAATAACGTCGTAATTGGACGACTCTGGACAATATAAAAGGTATCTTGGACCAAACACCATTCGATATCTTGCGGACTGTTAAAATAAGCTTCAATCTGTCTTCCGATGCGTGCCAATTGTAAAATTTGTTGTTCAGTAAGTGTTTGACTATTTTGCTGATCAGGATCAAGCTGCTTGGTCTCAGTTCCACCTTCTTTGCGTCCATAGATAGCCAATTCTTTGGTTGCTATACGCTTATTGACGATTTTTCCTTCGTGTACGGTGTAATTATCGGCAGAAACCAAGCCAGAGACCAATGCTTCTCCAAGTCCGTAACTGGCATCGATGGATAGCAACTTTCGGTTGGAGGTCATTGGATCCGCCGTAAATAAAATCCCAGAAGCCTGTGGGAAAACCATCCTTTGAATGATAACTGATAAATAAACTTGACTATGGTTAAATCCATTTTGCATACGGTAGATGACCGCGCGATCCGTAAATAGGGAAGCCCAACATTTGCTGATATGCTGTAAGATGGCATCGACGCCGATGATATTTAAATAGGTGTCTTGTTGACCAGCAAAAGAGGCATGTGGTAAATCTTCAGCAGTCGCACTAGAACGCACTGCATAAGCATGTTCAATACCAAACTGGGAGAGATAGTGAGTAACTGCTTTCACAACATCGGAAGGAATTTCTACTTCCAAAATGATTTGTCGAATCTTCCTGCTGATTTCACCAATTTGATCTCGATCTTCTACTTTTAGCATTGTTAGTCGATCCAACAAAGCATGATACGTTTCGTTTTGTTCGATGGCTTTTTGATATCCCACTGTTGTAACACAAAATCCTTCTGGTACTTGTATTCCTTCAATTTTTGATAATTCCCCTAAATTTACCCCTTTGCCGCCAACGAGCAAAAGCTGCGTTTTTTCCATTTCCTGAAAACCGAGAACCAAAGAACTCATTCAATATCTCTCCTAACCATTAAATTGAGAAAAAATTTGACAAGAGTTTACCGGCATGGTACACTTAAAGTGTAGAATACAATAATTATGTCTATGTAACTTATAAAAGTCGTAATCTGATTATATCATCGTGTCTGTTTATATGCAATATAAAAGAACCTGATAAAACTATCCAGGTTCTTTTTTGATTTCCCGCTATCATTAGTCACATTAAAAACCATGGTTCGAGCCAGAAAAACCATCAGGAAAAACATCCTGACGGTCTTTTTACGTGTAAACCCATACTTTTGTCTATGGGGAGGGATGAATGTGGGGTTCCAACCGCTGTTGAAGTCATGTTTTTTTAATTTATTTTGCGGTATAAACAAGACTTCAAAGGCGGCCCGTAAACTTTCCACCCTCACACCCATCCCTCTTCTGTTCTACTTTGAACTACCTTCCACTTCTTTGTTCTTTAATCCGTCTGAGATCCGGTATTCGTAACCATGTATCCCTTTGTAATACTCAGGATATAGCCCCTCCACAGCTTTCACACGTGAAATGCGGCGGTACAGTCGGATCCCCTTGATCCATTCGGTCAAAATCTTAGACAACATTAAGCGGATGCTTTCCACTTCCGAACAAGTCAAACAATATATACTTCACTGCCTGCTTTGACAGTAGGTAATTGCTTATGGACAACTGTTACTTCAAACAGGCTGACGATGAATCCGTCAGCCAGCGTAATGTTGCTATCGTCATCCGTTAGCACAGCGAAGTGGTGCTACTGCGCTAACACCCGTTCGAAATGGCCACATTATCGGCAGCCTTCTTTGGCGTTTATTGAGTACTTGTATCCGTTGAACAATTATTAATCATTGCGAAAAAATACTAAACACCAAATTGTCTTAAATGATGGTCTAGATGTTTATAAATTCCTTTACCCCATTGCTCATTAGTGAATTCGCCAAAAAAAGGATGTGGATGGGGTGAACATTTATCCGGACCGTTACTTTGGTAAGTTAAAATCTTTTGTTTCAGTTTTTCTTTTTCTGTCTCAAAATCTTTGTCATCTAAAATACGTATGGTCGAAATTGTTGACATATTGTGTGGTGTTGGCTTGTCATTATATAACATAGGTTTCAAAAACCTTCCTATTAACCTTCCTAACCAATCTCTCGGGGGAAAGGAATTTCCCATTGCAATATCTTGAAACGCTGAGCAGTGAGCCAACATTTGAGCAACATTCATTGTTCCCCATTGTGGTTTTAAATTTGGACTTAAATTCTCGATACGGTTCAGTATTTCAGTTGTATGCAATTTATTGTATATATTTTCCATTGGCACACTCCATTAAAATTACCTTTTGTACTCGTGAATTTGACTTGAAACAGAGAAAAATATCTCGTTTGCGGAAGTTCACAAATGCTGTAGTCCGATGCGATTTCCTTCAGAATCTAGAAACATCCCCAAATAGCCGGCAGTCTCGCCAGTATACGTTTTCTCCATGATAACCTTTCCACCAGCCTCGTTAACCCTTGACAGAATTGTTGCTAGATCGGGACTTCCGTCCAAGTACACAGTGACGCCATCTGCTGCTGGCTTGTGATTCGGACCTTGAACCAGAGCCCCCCCATTAAACCGCTCCTGAACAGGGAAAAACGCATAATCACAATCCCCCATCGCCATTGTTGGCATTTCAATCTGAAAAAGCTGCTCGTAAAACGTTTTGGCTCGTTCCATGTTACCTACGGGAATTTCGACCCAAATAAATAAACGCTGCATGATGCTATACCTCCTAATTGATCTAATTGATTTATATTTACGACTTCTTTTAACCATCAACAATCACTTATTCTCATCTTCATTTAATTCTCCAGTATTAATGCTTTGCCAATTCCCATTACTAAAGAAGTTTACCTCCTTCTCCAGAATTCGCCCGACATTCTCAAGAGCATCTGCTATCTTATCCAATTGCTCTGGGGCGAGTTTGGTAATTAGATGCCGGTTCCACTCTGCATATTGTTCGTAGATAGCACCCAGTACTTCTGCACCTTTTGGAGTAAGTTCAACCAGCTTTGTGCGTCTATCGGTCTGATGGTCCTTATAGATAGCCAGACCTTCATTTACTAATACGTCTGCAACACGCTGCACGCTCTGACGTGCATGTCCCATATCACGAGCGATCATTGCCACCGTTTGGGGTTTATATCCAACTCGACCAAGAACCTGCCACCTGGCGCTACTTTGATCAATTGAACGCGTGATAATGTCCCCGGAACGCATTAGTAACCCATTAATGTGGAATATACTCAGTGAAAATCTGCTTAGGTGATCCTCTGGTTTGTCTATTGTATTCATGATTGCATCATAACAATTCGACAGCATACTGTCAATATAATATTTACCATTTTCCATCATTTTTATCTTTTGTTTCACTATCCTGTCCGATAGCGGAATAGGCCGCCGAGAGATTCACCGGCAGCCTTGGTAGTATAATATGATGGAG
>NZ_WHOA01000220.1 GCF_013141715.1 Paenibacillus phytorum
TCTACTTTTGGGACAGCCCTTTATTTATTTCTCGTATCTTCCAAAGGCTATGAAGTATTAGTTAATCAAATCTTATTTACATGTTAGATGCAGACACCCTCTTCCTAGTGAAGAACCAAACACAAAACATTTGGCTAAATAAGTTCGACCCACGTCAGGCAGCTCTACTGCAGGATAAGCCAGTAAATTGTACTCTACATCAATCAAGCCAAGCGGACAAGTGAGTATCTACTTGAATAGGAAGGACATAGCCGCTAGCCGATTTTCAACTAGTAGATTGGTTGGTTATAATTTAAACTTTTGGGATTACCCCATTCAAATGATACCACTTGTACCTGAAACATTTGCTTTGATTTGTTGATGATTCCTGTTGCTTATATGCTGTTACATCAGTATTTCAGACGTGGAAATCATATTGCATGGGCTTAATTTGTATGAGCTTGGTTTACGCTTTTATTGGGGAACCATTTTGTAATTGGATCATGGTTGTTGTCTATATCAAGAGGAAGTATGTTTACTCTGCCGTGTATTACATCGTTATCGGAATCATTGTAAGAGTGATTATAGAAAAACTAAAAGGGAGACAGGAAGAGCGATGGCCTCCTCATGCTTGAGGAGGCCATCTTTCTTCAATCACCACTCCTTACGAAGTGCAAACAAATCTCTCAATTCGTCGTTTGAGAGTTCCGTAATCCAACCTTCGGAGGTGGAGATCACGTTCTCGCTTAGACTCATCTTGCTCTCGAGCATCTCGTCGATTCGTTCCTCTAATGTGCCGAGAGAGATGAACTTGTGTACTTGTACATTGCGCGTCTGTCCCATCCGATAGGCTCGATCCGTGGCTTGGTTCTCTACGGCTGGGTTCCACCAACGGTCGAAGTGGAACACATGGTTCGCTGCGGTCAAATTGAGTCCGACTCCGCCAGCTTTCAGCGATAAAACAAAGATACCCGGCCCCGCTTCATCTGCGGCTTGGAACGTATCAATCATCTTATCGCGCTCCAACTTGGGCGTGCTTCCGTTCAGATACAATACCGGTTCATTCCGATGTGCCCGCAGCACGTCTGCCAATATTCGCCCCATGCCTACATACTGGGTGAAAATCAGGCAGGAGTCGCCCTCGTCCCGGAGTTCACCGACCATGGCAACCAGCCGCTCAAGCTTCGCGGATCGCATCACGAAGGCTTCGCGGCTCTCCTCGGAAAGCAGAGTTTCCTCCGATAGATCAACTTCCTTCGTAAGCAGCATAGGGTGGTCGCATAGCTGCTTTAGCTGTGTCAAAGCTGCTAGGATCGCTCCTTTGCGCTCCATGCCTTCCAGCTTTTGCATACGTTCCATGAGATCCTTGACGGATCGTTCATAGAGTGCTCCTTGCTCGGCTGTTAGATTGATATAGACTTTCATTTCAAGTTTATCAGGCAAATCAAGCTGGATCGCAGGATCTTTCTTTTTGCGGCGCAGCATGAAAGGTTTGACGAGCTTCTGCAGCTGTGCCGTTCGTTCCTCGTCGTGGTGCTTCTCAATCGGATTCGCAAAACGATGTTGAAACCCGCGTTGGTTCCCGAGGTATCCTGGATTAAGAAAGTCGTAGATCGACCACAGCTCGGATAATCGATTCTCAATAGGTGTTCCTGTCAGCGCAATGCGGTGCCGAGCTTTGAGCGTGCGGATCGCTGCGGATTGTTTATTCTGGGCATTCTTGATATTCTGGGCTTCATCCAAGCAAAGGGAACTCCACATGGTTTCCTGCAAAGTCTCTTGATCCATCAAAGCTGTCGTATAAGAGGTAAGCACAATATCGGTGTCTTTCAAAACCGTAGAAAGTGCCTCACCGCTTAGTCGTCCCTTCCCGTAATGAAGATAAACCTTTAAATCTGGAGCAAAGCGGACAAGCTCCTTCTGCCAGTTGCCAAGCACGGAGGTAGGGCAGATCAGTAGGGCAGGCTGCTCGGACTCCGCTCTATGGTGGAGTAAATACGTGATGAATTGAACGGTCTTACCGAGCCCCATGTCATCGGCTAAACAGGCGCCAAGCCCGAATTTCCTAAGGAAGCTCAGCCACGTGAAGCCCTCGCGTTGATATCCGCGAAGCTCAGCTCGCAACCCCTCCGGCACAGCAATTTCTTTCAATTCCGAAGGCTGACCAAGCTGACGCAGCAGCGCCAAGAGATGCGCATTCAGCTCGACTTCCAGCTTCAGCCGTTCTTCATTATCTGCTTCTTCTTCCGCCGTAAGACTTTCCTTTTGGGTTCTTTCCTTTTCGGATTCACTTAACAGGTGTAGCTGAAAGATATCCTGTAGGGACAGACCTTCTTCCGGATTCACGCTTTCCATGAGTCTCTTGATTTGCTCCAATAAAGCAGGGTCTAAGTACACCCATTGTCCACGGAATCGGATAAGCCGTTCATTGCGGCTAAGCAGACCAGCGAAATCTGCTTCGCTCAGGTCGGTATCGCCAATGGCAATCCGCCAATCGAAGTTTACCAGTGAGTTCAGCCCGAACAGCGACTCGCCTCTGCCGCCAGCTTCTGAGGAAACCTTTGCGCGCAGCCGAGGCTTCCGTTTCGAGGCAGCCTCCCACCAACCGGGGAGCATGACATTCCAGCCATCTTCCAACAAAAGGCGGCTGTCCGTTGTCAGAAACGACCAAGCTGCTTCGTCGCTTAAAGGCTCTGCAAAAAGCTCGCCGCCGTTATTTCGCCCAGGCAATGCTTCTGTTAATCTTGTAGTCCAGCCAAGAGAACGCTCCTGAATATACGGGCTCCAATCACTAGCCCAAGTGCCTGAAGCACGTCCATCAGCATAAAGGCGAATTGGCGTTAACACAGATCCTTCACTTTTATCTTGCAGTACCAAGCGAAGGCGCCACGTATCATCGTTCTCGTCCGGTTCCAGCAGCTGCAGAGCAGGGCGGAAGGGAGCGGTGTCCGGTCTCCAGCCCAGAGAGGCAAGCCATTCTTCGTCCGTGAAAGAATCAGCCGAGGTAGGGGCAGCTTTCTGTGCTCGGAACAGGGTTGGATAATCCCGCCGAAGATCGGATAGGGCAGCTTCATTGGGATAGTGCTCAGCCGAAACCACGGCAGAGAAGGCGGCACGCAAGCCAGACATTCCGTCACCAAAGCCATCTAAACTTTTTAATGCATGCCAGTCAAGTTCTTTCAGTGACTCCGTCTCGGCATCCCAAGTCCAAGCCAGATTCCCATTCCGGAATGCGCTGTAACTGGGTACATAGTGACCTGCTTTAGCTTCTCGGTATAGAACCGGCGCCAATTCTAGCAGCCCCTTAGTGGTTTCGTTTCCACCTTCCCATCGGAGGACATCCATGAAATAGGGTTCTGCGAAGAAGGGGAGCACCATCTCCACGGGCAGGACCGTAAGTGTTAACTCTCCAGCTACCAGTTGGTCCAGAATGGTCCCATAGTAAGATGACTCGTGCCACGCGAACAGCAGCTTTCGAAATTTATCTCCGGGCACATCGCGTCCGTCCTGCAGTCCCCAGAGTAAGGCATCTCCACTATCCGTTAAGGTCACGTTCAATGTCATATCATGCAATTTTGTGCTCATCCCAGTAGCTTTCCTTTCCTAAGTTCCTCTTGCAGCGCCCTCAGCCTGCTGTGTCGTTCCACGAAACCAGAAAAGAAATGTTCCCATCGCTCGGTTTGTTTCATTTTCTTGTACACTTTATCGAGCCTCTTGAGGAGCCTCACCGCTAATTTGTAATCATGCCGATTTTTCAAACTGACATAGTGATCTACCGCTTGATGGTAATAGGGTAGAAGGAGTTTTGGTGTATCCTTCTCAATCGGCTGCAGAACATTGACGCGATGGTAAAGAGGGTCATGCCCCTGAAGGATCTGCATTTCCAACCATGGCTTCCATTTTCTTTGTTCGTATAGCATTTCCTCAATAATCCGGAAAGAATAAGGCAATAGCTCTTCTAGAACGCTCCACATGTGTTCTTCCGCTTGAGGGAGATGCACGATGACTTTTGTCCAAAAATCGGCATAAACCTCAAGTTCTTTGGTCCGTTTCCGATTGAAAAAAGAGACTGATCTTCTCAACCAATTCACTAACTCTACCCAGTTCTGGGTGTCATATAGATAGTCTAGGAAAGGAATAAATAGTTTGGCAGGGGCCTCTTTGAAAATACCATTCGCTTCTAAAGACTCCCAAGCTTCTTTACTCCTGGATTGCTGCAAGTACAAGAAGGCCTTTGCGGCCGAGAGAGAAGGTGAGGGACTGTCCATTGCTATCGACTCAAGAGCGTCTATTTCCTTAGTTACATAGTGACTCGCCTCGGGATCTGGAGTAACCCAATATTTCCAAAGCACCGTATAGACGCCATAATCTTGATAGTTATGACCAACTTCTTCAGCCATCTGCTGTCTGATATAACTTAACGTCTGTTCAAGGCGCTCTCCGGAGATCGTGAAGTTGAGAAGAGGTGATTTTTGCTTCAGCCAAGTATGAATTTCATCGTAAACCCGGTAAAGGGTGGAAGAAGTGTAGTAACTTACACCACCTTGTGCATTCTGCTCTTTTATTTTTCTAAGGATAAATAATTCCTGATGCATGTCAAAAAAAATCCGATCCATATCAGAAAAAGGAATAGTGCTCTTCTTGATGTTTTGCAATTGCTGACGCAGCAGGTCAACATAATTTCCCAAATCATATGTCGCCTTAATGGGGGACGTGTAATGATTCAGGAACTTCTGCCAGCTGGATACATCCATTTTGGGTAATTGTGTGAGCGTAGACTCCAAAGAGGTAATTGAAGTGGCCCGTTTAAGATGCAGTTTGGCATTCATAATTTGGGAAGCAGGGTAACCTAGACGATCCCCAAGCTCCATCCAAACGGCTGCCATATGCTTGCAAGAGGCTGGTACTGGACAACTACATTCACTGGAGCGGGGCTTGTCTAAGTTCAGAGTGACTCGGTAGTCTCCTGATTCTTCCTCTTCCACCCGGGCCTGAACGACTCGAGTCTCAGAAATGATCACAGAAGCTACACGCTGTTGTTTAAAGTAAGTAAACCCTCGACTAAGGGTAACGTCATTATAAGTTTCGGCTACGTACTCCAGCAGCTTCAACCATTGTTCATCATTTAAAACGGGAGAACTCATAGAATAGCTCCTTTTTTCCACTCTCAATAATCAAAATCATCTTTTAGTATAAATAGTGAAGCTGATAATGTAAATTTAAAGAAATATGTTCAAATCATATAACAAATGAGAATGATACACCAGTTAGTGAGTCTATTTAATAGGAAGGATGATACTCTTTGAAAACTCGGATAAAGTATTTTGTAGCCATAATAACTTCCGTCGTTTTAGGCTTAAGTTCAAGAACGTTCTCCGGCCTAATCCCTCACTTTATTGCTAAACATGCTGGGGACGTGCTTTGGGCAAGTATGGTCTATTTTGGATTTCGATTTCTTTTTATACAGAGAAGTTTAAAATGGGCATTAATAATCAGTGTCTTATTTAGCTTTGCTATTGAATGTAGTCAGTTATATCAAGCAGAATGGATCATCGAAATAAGAAATACGGTCATTGGATCCCTCATACTTGGAAGAGGATATTTAACGGTTGATTTGTTTCGATATGTCATAGGTATTACAATTGCTTTTTGGATAGACAAGCTATGGCTGCAGCGCGATAAGCGCATTTAATCATGCCATTTACCCACGTAGGGACGATTTTCGCATCCAACCTATCAGTACGATCAAGAGAGGATAGACGATGCCTATTAGGAGTGCGAGGGAAATAAACGTTAAGCTATCCCATTTCTCTTCATACGATGTATTTGGATATACAACAAGAGATAGAACTGTAACAATCAATCCTAATGGAAAACAAAGCATTTTGTAATCACGAAAATGGAACACATGCGCAATGCCTCTTATCGTTGTGTGAAAAAACATAGATAGTTTGAAATAAATCGAAACAAGCCACAAAAATGCCGCAATCACTTCAATTCGTTGTAAAAAATTTGCTACATTAATTCTTTGTGCAAGGGCGTAACTGGGATAAACTTGCATAGCCGTATTATCTGCCCCTAATACCAGAACACTTGAAACGATGAGTAGAAGCATCATTATGCCACTAACGATTACGCCTATTAAATAAGCTTTCTTAGCCCTTTGCATACTAGTAACTTGATGAATGATGGGGCCAATCGTAATAAACAATGATATATAAGTATAACTAGTGATTCTTACTGCAGATCTAACGACCGGAAGGGTGGTTGTTTCCCCAATCGGTAAAAGATTGTTAAGTTCCATATTAGGAATATTAATGACCATGAATAAGATAAATAAAAGCACGATCCAAGGGAAGAAGATCTCAGCAGTTCTCAACATGACAACTATCCCTAGCTTTGCTCCCATTATGACAATTAGCATGAATATGATGTGAATAGATTGGATTGGCGTTTCCGGCATGATTTGAGTGACCATAAAATGACCCACATAAAAAACAACTTCTGAACTCAGAATGAGTGTTATTAGTGCAAGACTTAACGTTATAAACTTCCCCAACCACTTGCCAAAAACTTTATCATTAATTTCAAAAATAGAACACTGTGGGAACTTCTTGGAAATAAATACATAAAGCCAAACGAGAACAACACCCATTGCAATACTTACGATTTGTGGCATCCAAGCATCCTGCTTCGCATCTGCCGCAACTGATGCCGGAATAACCAAGATAGCCGTTCCAATGGCATATAGGATGACGATAATCATTAATTGTCGCGGTGAAATTTGATCTGTACCCATATATACACGTCCCTTATTTGCCTCATTTATCCCTTTTTCTTCGCAAGTAGCTAAGACTGATCAATAAGAGTGGATACACGAATCCAAAACAAAACGTGAGCGGAACCCATGTCAATACATCCCATTGGTGTGTATAAGCCGCATTCGGATATACCACTAATGAAAGCACTGTGACGATAAATCCAATTGGAGTCGAAAGAGATTTGTGATTCTGGATCTGAAATAATGATGCAATTCCTTTAATCGCTACATGAAAATAAAGTGTCAATTTAAAATAAATGGAAATAAACCATAAGAATGCAACAGTGACCTCGATACGCTGCAAAAAATTCCCTACACTTATTTTCTTTGCCAATGCATAGGTGGCATACACTTGTCTTGACGACTGGTCGGGTCCCATCACCAAGATGCTAAGAAAAGCAATAATAATCATCAAAATTCCGCTCGCTATACCCCCATAGAGAAATGATTTAGTGAACCCTTTAGGGAATTTAACATCGCTTGAGATCAAGCAAAACGTAAAAATGATAGGAAAATAGGAATAAACGATCATAAATATGGATGCCCGAGTAAGAGACATTATACTTGCTTCACCTATGGGCAAAAGGTTCTTCATTTGGGCCTGCGGCGTTACAAAGATCACCAATAGAAAAAATAACAGAAGAATCCACGGGAAAAAGATTTCCGCGGTTCTCCCCAATACAACTACGCCTAGCTTTGCACCTAGAATTACAAAAGTAATCATAAGAATATTTATGGCTTGTATAGGTGTCGTTGGCATGATTTGAGTAGTCATGAAGGCGCCAATATAGTATAGTACCTGTGCGCTAAGCACAAATGCGATAAAGACTAAAAAGAGTGTTACAGCTTTGCCTAACCATTTCCCTAATACAAGTTCATTCATTTCGAATAACGTATAATCGGGATACATCTTCGCTAACTTCACATACATCCATAAGAAAAGCAAACCAATGCCTACGCCCATTACACCTGAGATCCAGGCATCCTGCTTAGTTTCTGCGGCTAACATCGAGGGGACTACAAGAATGGTCGTTCCCACCGAAAATAAAATAATCAGGATCATGAGTTGACGAGCCGATAATATGTTCTCGTTATTCATGACATGCCTCCCTAAGCAGGATAAATGCTTACAATTTTATCAAACCGATTTGCAGTAAAACTTTGGTTAATGGCACCATTAGAAACGTAATCCAGTCGGCCGGATTAGGTATTTGTTTGGCCATTCCTTTCAGAGTCGCCATCACATTACCAAGCAACATGAGTGTGCAGTAGATCCAAACCTCCTTCCTACATCCTTGTTTCCATAAGCGCGGAATCTCATAGCACGCAATGAGAATTGATAACGCAAGTACACATAGCCCGATTAACATAACTATTACTCCTTCATATCGTTAACAACGGAATCACCCAGTGTCCCGGTACCTCTAACTTTGGCAACTATATTCAGATGGGGTTCCAATTCCTTGAAAAGTTCTTCCCAGTTGTTCTTCACTTTATTCCAATACTTAGGATCAGCGCGATGAACAGCCTCACCGAAACCCAATATATCTGCACCTAGTTTTTGTGCCTTCTTAATGGTACTCTCCATATTAGACTTAGCAAATTCAACATATTTTTTATCTAAGTAATCGATGGTTTCGACTTTGAATAGATCGATTTTACATTCCACATCGGAAACATTTCCCTCTGCTCGAGATTCAATGTAAATCTCAGGTTTATCGTTTTTTACAACGGCATATACCTTGCTTTTGATGCGGGCCACATCAATGCCAATGTTCCCTCCATTAGGACAGACCAGATGTATAGCAGACCGCTTTGATTGATTGGTAATAACGGAATAAGCACGAGACTCATTTTCGTTTAGCCAACCAACCAGTTTATCTTTCTTGATGATCGCGTTACCTGAGTATTTTAATCGTGCAGGAGGCCCTGTGTAATCAATGTTTTTGTTACTAGTGCCAACCTTCTGATCTCCAATAACCTGAATTCCTGATATGACCGTACTCTTCCCTGGGGTTACTATAGAATTCGATAATTGATCTAGCTGAATCGTTACTGCAGCTGTCCATTCTTTCTTAGCTGCTTCGAGGGAGTTAAAGATGTAATTGGCTGGAACTTTCTCCAAAGGTGTCATCACACTTAATAATTTCTTAGCGGTGCCTTCTCTGGCAATGACCACGTTGAAATCAGATCGAAATTCGCTCCCTCTCATTAAATAATCCATCGAATTGACAATCCCTCTCTTGGCTAATTCCTCGGAAAACACCAGAATACGGATATGAGCGAAATAGATCTTTCTCGAAATCGACGAAGTCAATCGTTTCACAGCTTCGTTTAGTGTGTCGCCTTTAGATGAATACACAATAACGGGACTTTCATGCTCACTTTTCGCCTTCGTCACACTGCCAGGATTAACAATTTGAACGGTTAACTCAAACTGATCACCCGCAATATCAATGCCTACTCCCTCAGCAATGGCAATATCATTAAGCTCCTTGCGGCTCCAACAGCCACTTAACAGTAAGACTATGGTAAGTAAGCAAGCTGTTAGTCGAATAAATGATTTCACATCTGCCTCTTTCCTCCTTCTAAGGTTTGAAGGGCTTCCTATTCGCTTTTTTGACTACATTATTGGCATTAACGATGCGAACTCGTGAAAATAACGATTGAAAAGGAAATCGAAATAAGGCATCCTTTTGTTTGTTCAATTCAAGCGGAGCAAAAGGGCTTAAATAAGGCACACCGAACGACTGCAAACTATTCAAATGCAGAATAAGTCCAAGTAACCCTGCGAGTATGCCGAAAAATCCGAATGAAGCAGCCAGAGCCATCAGAGGAAATCGCAGGATGCGAATGGCATTTGATAAGTCGTAAGAAGGGGAAACAAAGCTGGAAATCGCAGTAATGGAAACAACGATAACCATGGCTGCCGAAACAATTCCGGCTTCGACTGCTGCTTGCCCAATGACAAGCGTTCCAACAAACGATAAGGCAGAACCTATACTTCGTGGCATGCGTAAGGCTGCTTCCCGTAAAACCTCAAATGTAATTTCCATCAATAATGCTTCGATAAACGCCGGAAATGGAATACCTTCTCTTTGTGCAGCGAGGCTAATGAGCAATTGAGTCGGCAGCATTTCTTGATGGAACGTTGTTATTGCCACATAAAAAGATGGGGCTAGTAAGGCAATGAGAAATCCAGCATAACGAAGCATCCTTACTAATGTGCTAATATCTACCCGATGATAATAGTCCTCGGAAGCTTTGAGGAAAGTTTCAAATAAAGCAGGAGCAATCAGCACGAAAGGGGTCCCATCTACAAGAATGGCAACTTTGCCATGAATCAATTCAAGTGCGATGACGTCTGGACGTTCTGAGTTATAAACGGTTGGGAAAGGAGTGATCACTTCATCCTGAATGAGTTCCTCAATATTACTGCTCTCGAAAATCCCGTCGATGTTAATCTGAGTCAATCGATTGCGGGCCTCCAGAATTAGTGAATCTAAAGCAATACCTTTCACATACATAAGAACAACGTCAGTTTGGGTAACCTGGCCTACCTGGAAGGTTTCCATCCATAAATTCGGATCTTTGATCTTTCTTCGAATCAAGGCGGTATTCGTTCGAATGGATTCGGAGAAAGCTTCCCGCGGCCCGCGAACGACGGTTTCTACATTCGTCTCTGTAACACCTCGGTCTTTCCACCCTTTGGTAGCAGCTGCCAGCCCGGTTGTATACCCGTTCATCAGTATGACGGAATCGCCCGATAGGATATGGTGGAGCATTCCTTTCATATCCGATACCTTCTGAATTTCACCAATCGTCAGAGTATGTATGGTTAATACATCAAATGGGTCTTGCTCGGGATCAATTTCCGTGGTATCCGCCATCAAAGATCTCATCATGAAATCATTGACGACTTTCGCATCAACTAGTCCATCTGTATACAAGAGGGCTAACCCTTCTGTAATAACATTATAGGTAAACTCTCGAATAACAATATCCGTGCTGTTTCCGAGACTTTGTCGAACGTAATCAATATTTTCTTGAATGGTTGAGAATAAAGGCATGGATGCCGTTGGTTCTACGATTGTGTTCTGCGAAGGAGTAATTGGATTCTTTTTGGAGCGCAGCCAGTGAGCGAACATGTGGTAGTTTCTCCAAGTTCTAGGATGTTGTTATATCATACATCATTTCCTGAACTTTCATGAGGTATGCGTACTGAAGTTCTTTTGTTGTGTCTCGAGCAACAAATTAACCGCACAAGTGTCTTAAATCGGAATTCATCGTCATATATGCTCACTGGAGGTTTCGGGATGAATGGATGAATGGATGAATGGATAGATGAATGAAGGATAGCTCTTTAAATATACAAATAATGCCCTAAACACTTCTTTTGGAAGCGCAAGGGCAGAAATTAATTCAACGATATTCAGCTAAAGTCATGCAGTCAAAAGGTAGGCTTCAGTCGAATGATCTTATCATCGCCTGTTTTAGGCTTGCCGCGACCGTCTCTGTTATTCGTCATGAGATATAAAGATCCGTCAGGTCCTTCATAGACATTGCGAAGCCTGCCGAATTTCCCTTGAAACAAATGTTCTACGTTGGAGACTGTATCGTACTTTGGACCTTTTAGATTTATTTTTAAAAGCCGTTCTCCCCGTAATCCTGCCACCAGTAGGCTGCCTTTCCAAGGCCCTTTGCTAACGAATGCTGCGCCTGATGGTGCCCACGTTTCTTTTCCGCTTTGTAGGATTGGCGTTTTTAGATTAGCTTTCTCTGGACTTGATGCTATTTCACCTTCAATTAATGGCCAACCATAATTGCCCCCAGGCTCAATAAGGTTAATCTCATCATGTGCGGTTTGTCCATGTTCGGAGCTGTACAATTGCCCTGTTTCTGGATGCCAAGCGAGCCCTTGAGGGTTACGGTGGCCCATGCTATAGATAGCTGAATTCTTAATCGGATTAGAGGCAGGAATAGACCCATCTAGGGCAATTCGTAATATTTTGCCTCCCATGCTAGTTGGATCCTGTGCTAATGGAGGATCGTACCGATCACCAGAAGTAATATAAAGCAGCTTATCGGCACCAATTTTAATCCTTCCGCCGTTATGGTTTTCCGCTCCTGGTAATCCGGAAATTAATACTTTATCCAGCTGCGCTTTATTATTTTTTTCGATAAGCCTCAACACACGATTGTTAACTTGATCCTTTACTCGATAGGTGTGATATACATAGATATAGTGGTTTTCCATAAAAGAGGGATCAAGCGCAAGTCCTAGCAATCCTCCCTCTCCTTCGCTGATGAAGGGGGCTTCGAAAGAAATAAGCGGCTCAGGGTTCAGAAAACCCTTCTCAATAACACGCAGAGTACCGGGTCTTTCCGTGAAAAAAATCCGGCCATCCTTCGCAATATCCATCTCCCAAGGGACGTTAAGTCCTTCGGCAACTGTTTCCATTGTATAGGGAATATCCAATTGTGTAGTTGAAGTCTGACCTGGAGAGGGTTCAATAACTTCTTTATTCCGCGTACAGCCAGAGGTTATTCCAAGCGATAAAGCTATTAGAATCACTAGGATCGTTCTCATAAACCTTTCCCCCTCAATGATTAGGATGAACATGCGTTTAGCCTGTGGTTTGCAAAAATTATTATACCATTTTGTGGCAGGAAGCGATAAACCGCACTGATTCTCAAATTTTGAATTGGATGGATAAAATAAGCGCGAAAAAGGTCAGTGCCTTCAACGGAAGGCACCGACCTTTTCAACTTATCCTATTTGATTAGCCATTTACCACTTGTCCACCAACACGTGCAGCACTTGCCCCGACGTATACGAAGAATCGTCCGAGGCAAGGAACACGTAGGACGGTCCAAGTTCCTCAGGCTGTCCGGGGCGCTTCATCGGACTGTTGGATCCGAATTTGGATACCTATGCGATGAACCATAATTCTCGGTACCCCGCAATGCGAAGTGGAAGATACCCGTAACCCAAATACTCGTGGTAGTATAAGAAGAGAACATTGTTAGGTAATTAGCAAAAGTTTGATATAAGGAGCCAAAATCTTATGATTATATATCAAAATGAACATACAACCGTTTTTCAAAGCGCATTATATCAAACGACATCAACCGTTCTGCTGACGAAGGAAATGGTACTAATCGTTGATCCGAACTGGCTTCCAAATGAAGTTGATGAAATTAGAAATTATGTTAATACGGTAAAAGGTGATCGGGACCTATACCTGTTATTTACGCATGGGGATTTTGATCACGTTATTGGTTATAAAGCGTTTCCCGGCGCTAAAACAATTGGAAGTTACGCACTAAGCTGTCACCCGAAGAAAGACTTTAAGATTGCTTTGATTCAAGAATTTGATAGGAAACATTATATTAATCGAAATTATCCCGTCGAATTTCCAACCCTTGATATCATCATTTCGGAAGATGCCGAGGAACTTAGGATAGGGGATACGTTATTGACTTTTTATAAATCCCCAGGACACACGTCGGATGGATTGTTTACTGTCATTGAGCCGTTGGGTATTTGGATTACGGGCGATTATTTATCAGATTTCGAATTACCGTTTATTTATCATAGTGCCAAAGCATATAAGGAAACGATGATTACGGCAAGTCAGATATTAGATAAACACAATATCGAGCTGTTAGTTCCGGGGCATGGACAAGTTACCAGCGATACAGTGGAGATGAAAAGGCGTTTGGACATGTCTTCTGATCATTTGGAACGGCTTATAAAGGCGGTCATTGTAAAAGATGAGAATGCTATCGCGGCGCTTGGTGATGAGCATGCTTATAAATCTTCTTTTACAGAAGAATGCCACGAAGAAAATATTAGAATCATTAAGCTGGAATATTCTAGTTAAGCAATTGGCGTGTGGCAATGATTCATTTTAACTAAACTAGTAAAATATGGTATAGTTAAAACGTGGAATTTTTGAATTTGGAGGTACAATATGAAACTAGCTGAAGCCCTAGTACTGCGAGCAGATGCTCAAAGGAAAGTAGCTCAATTAAAGAAAAGACTAGAGAGAGTCGTAAAAGTTCAAGAGGGTGAAGAGCCCGTGGAACAGCCTAATTTCCTTTTTGAAGAATTAAATAGAACGATAGAAGAGTTAACAAGTTGGGTGAAAAAAATCAATAAAACGAACTCTTTAACCTCTTTTGATACTAACATGAGTATTGCTGATGCACTTGCAGAGCGTGATAAACTTATGCAAAAGCGAAATATTTTAAATGATATATTAGAAGCAGCTACAATCAAACAAGATAGGTTTAGCCGTTCAGAAGTAAAGTTCTATAGGTCGATTGAAGTTAATGAAGTTCAGAAGCAGTTGGATGATTTGTCGAAAAGTTATCGAGAATTAGATTTTAAGATTCAAGAGAAGAACTGGACAGTCGAAGTCATAGAGCAGTAATCAAGTTGGTAGCCATAGTCAACAAAAGCGAGCACAACCCGCCAACTGGGAAAGTTGGATGACTATCAGAGCAGGGCCATGCCTGATACAATAACTAATTAGCCCAGTAATGTAACAAGATGCTTGCGTCTACTTAAGGTTACTGCGTATTGTAATTACCACGTGCTGATTTGTTGATTACGGTGAGGGTGGGTAAGGGGACTTGGTAATTAGCGCAACATTATAGTAAAGAGAGCAGGCCTTCGGTTTTGCTCTTTTTTTGTTAAAGGAAGTGATTAAATTGAAGCTATTCGACATTATTTTGCTTGTTTTCATCGTTTATATGTTTTATAAGGGGATCAAAGCAATTAAAGCTAAAAAACAAGTGGGAGCTGTGATTTTTAAGGGGTCAAGTAATTATAAAAGCATTCAAACAATGATATTTTCAATTCTTGCTTTGCCATTAATTATATTATTAGAGTGGAATATAAAATATATGATTTTGATAGTCATAGTTGTCCTTGGAGTTCTTATTGAACAAGTTTACGTGGGAGAGCACGGAATAAAATTAAATGATGAATTCTTTGCTAAGGAACGCATCATGCACGTCTATATGGTTGAGGGTCGTGTGGATCAATTTGAAATAATGATTAACGGAAGAACGGATACGGTAAAGATTACAATTAGTAAGAGCTTAACTGGAAAACCGGTAGAAGAAATTTTAAAGGCCTACTTACAATCGTAGTAAGGAGTTGGTGATGTGTGGAGAGCGATAAAGCAAAAGAGGTTTTGGCGAAATTCGGAAAGTTATCTGAAGGATTTCCTTCGGAACTCTCAAACAATCAGAAATAGATAAAGATTAACGGATAGGACATTGTGCAGCTATAAAGAGGGAGTCGTACTTAAATGAAAAAATTAATTGTCAGACTTACACTATTACTCGCAGTTATTATCATTATTGTAGGTTATCAATACGCCAGACCTATCCTTACATCGGACGAAGCAATATCAATAGCTACAAAACATATGGATACAGTAAATAATAAAATGAATCTATCTTACAAAACAAATAACATTGAGAGCAGTTGGGTCAATAAAGATACTTTTTGGAATATCGCTTCAGGTAACAGAAAATGGTCTGTATTTATCGATGGTGTTGGTATTGATATCAATGCATATACAGGTGAGTTTATCGAAATGATTTTTCCATTGGATGGCGTCCTAACGAACGATGACCACCCCGACTGGTTTTTAAAGTAACATGTTGTACATCATATTTTTTACACGGTGGACACTTTCATACAAGCTAGAGCTTGTTCATATGGGTGAAGGTTCATTCCAGATTTGTAATCCAACAAACTACATATTTTTCACCCCTATCGGGCAAACCAAGCAAGGATTCTTTTCAATCCACTAATTATTTGGGTTAGGGGTGATAGCTCATTAGCGTGCAAACGATGCAAAAACCGCGCATGGGACTGCCGGATTTGAAGGATAAGGTCGCATTGATCACCGGAGCGGGATCAGGAATTGGTCAGGCTGCCGCCGAGATGCTTGCACAACAAGGGATGAAAGTGTGCCTTGTGGATATGAAGGACGACCGTCTAGAGCAGACGAGACAGGATATTGTGGCGGCAGGCGGTCAGGCGATCACAGTTGATGTCGATGTTTCTGATCCGGACCGTGTTGCTCAGGCGTTCGAGCAGACGGTAAAAACCTGGGGACGACTAGATGTCGTCTTTGCTAATGCAGGGATAAACGGGGTTTTGACACCGATCGAGGATATGAAGCCTGAGGATTGGGATCGAACGCTGTCCGTGAATCTGAAGGGGACATTCCTGTGCGTCAAACAAGCGATTCCTCATATGAAAGAGAATGGCGGCAGCATAGTCATCACAAGCTCCATCAACGGCAGCCGCGCATTCTCTGGATTTGGGATGACAGCCTATAGCACTTCAAAGGCAGGACAAGTGGCATTCGCCAAGATGGCCGCATTGGAATTGGCCCGTTACAAAATACGCGTCAACGCTATCTGTCCAGGGTCAATCAAGACTAACATTGGGGAAAATACTCAGCCGACGCCGGAGCTCGAGAAAATCAAAATCCCCGTTAAATATCCACAAGGCAGCCAGCCATTGGAACACGCGCCAGGTCAGCCGGAGCAGGTTGCTAATCTAGTAGCTTTCCTTGCCTCGGAAGCCTCGAGCCATATTACCGGCACGGAGTTGTTCATTGACGGCGCTGAATCGCTGCTTTAACGATAGCTGCAAACCGACTTACTAGTGGTCGAGAGGAACGAATGATTATCCAAGGAAATGAGCAGTCTATAATCGGAGGTGAACGAAACCATGGATGAACAAAAAGAAACAGTCACTTCATACGATCCCAAAAGCGGACAATCCAAGGAGGTCAATATCGTCTTTGATCATGCCCGTACTGGAGGGTTGAAATATACAATTGAAGATGTTGAGAAAGATAACAAGAAAAATGATGAATAGTCACTTATAAAAAAGAGAAAAGCGTATGTTGATTCGGGGGACTCACCCGTACAACATACGCTTATTTCATTTCTGCTATCTATGAATCGTCATTATCAGTTAATCATCAAAACCTGCTCGGCATATTTCAGGACTAGTGTGCTCGGAGCTTCTGATAATGGTATCATCTGGCCCGTCTTCATTGGAATCCTCCGATTTACCTTCAGCATTAACTGCAGATTCAATATTTGTGTCTCTGTTAAATGTTAAGTTATCTATGCTTCTCACCCTTTCAATTGTATATGCTAATATGCTTCGTTCATAAGCAATTTATTCGTTGGCATATATAAATTTGCCGGGTCCGTATTCGCTTTAGCCATCACTGCCATTGGCCATTGAAAGAGGAATTTGTAGGTCTTGACAAACTATACTGTAATATTTATAATTACAGTATAAAGTCCTTACAAAAAATAAGCTAATGGCGGTGATGATCATGAACTTTGTAATCAGTGATTGGGTTGTGGCAACTACAAATGAAGATGAATTGCTGCATGGTTATATTGAGTCTATTGATGTGCTGTTAGGCGTTGCTCGGGTGCACGTTATTGCATCGGATCGTGAAACTGCCATCGGAAAAACAATGGAAGTAAGCAGTCAAGACATAAAAAAATTGCCGGTAAGCCAGTTTGATATAGAAGATCAAGTAAAGAGCTTGATTGATGTGGCGTTAACAACGAGAGACGAGCGATGGTTCAATGAATTATCAGCGAAATTATTCGCTATTCAACAAAATAGCTCGAAACGCGGCGAGCTTGATGTATTTCCATCCTATTATCATAACCGTTTGGGTGTTGATCAGTTTTAATGGGGCGAATCAAAGAAATAGCCAATCCAAGAGACATGTTGTCCTAATGGATTGGCTGTTTAATTATATTTTCCCGCTTATTGAATAGGTGCCTTGTTTGAGACTTGTTTTTCTTTCGTGATTTCCGCGGCAAAAAGAGTCTGTAGTTCTGTGACTTTTCTGGGATCGGTAAGTGTCACTTTGTCAGCGAAATAATGTTCAACGAGCAGTTCCCACGTAGGAGTTACCTTTTGAGCTGTCATGGCTCGAATAGCGGTCTTAACCAGTCTTCGTTCCTTGGCGTTAGCGTACACGTCAATGTACTGCTGTTTGCGTTCGAAATCTAACTCCGTAAAAATAGCCCGAAATACTTCAGCTGTCATACGCGCGTCGTCTAATGCCCTGTGAGCGGAGCCTTCAGCAGCAATATTAAGATCGAGCAAAGCAGCCTCGACACTGACATCATTCGTCACATTTTTATAGCGGATAAACCCTTTCAGTAGATCAAAATAGCTGGCCGCCATCCAGTAAGCATCATCTAACTTATGCATCCGCGTATCAAACACGATGCGTTTCAAATCTTCGCCACCCCAGGTGACTAGAAGGAAATCTTCACTTTTATTTAGCCAGTCTATGAAATCCGTAATGACTTTACGAAAGCCGTCGGCTTGATCGATATCTTCTTGGGGGATGCCCGTTTTTTTCTTGATAAACCCATTCAATTTGGAGAAATAAACAGGTTTGACTAGCGATGAAAACTCATCAATAGCCTGTAGGGAGGAATCTAATCGGACTGCTCCAATTTCAATAACCTCCATAGGTAAATCGCTCGCAAACTTGCGACCGTTGAATTCAATGTCCAAAATAATGTAGTCCATGTTGTGGCCCCCGTTCTGTCTCTGTGCTTCCATTCTATCAGAAAATGCCTAGGATACCAGCTTCCGTTTTCCATAGACCGTATTTAGAACGAAACTAAAGAGTAGGCCTGCAAAGGACATCCCTGAAATCCATAGATATAATTGTTTCCCGCCAAAGCTTTCGTAGAACCAACCACCCAGATAGGAAGCGACGATACCCGATACGCCAAAGAAAAGGATCGCAAGCACAGTCTGTCCCGTTGCACGCCATTCTTCAGGAACAATACGGTATAAATATTGGATAGCCGCTGAATAAAAAATCGGGAACGTGAAGGTTTGCAGCAGCTGAAGATACACGAGAATATGAGGATCAGTCACCCATGCAGATAGAAAAAAACGAATGAAATAAAACACAGCGGCGAAAGAAATGATCGCTAACTCTTTTCCTTTGCGAAGCCACCAAAAGCTTAGAGCGAATACGAGAATTTCGCTTCCTGCTGCTAGAAACCAGGCCAAACCGACCATGTCGGGGGTGCCGCCTAATTTTCGAATATAGACGCCAAGAAAAGTATCGTTGATCCGTTGAGGCACGGCAACAATAAAGATAAGTAACATAAACCAAATGGTTTCTTTATTGCTTAAGAAATTGCGTAGACTTTTTAGAGAGATCGGTTTCCCAGTTACAGGCGCATCAGGCAATGGCAAGCAGATTAGAATGCTAATGATACCTATTCCAGCGAACAAGAACGCCAAACTATTGATTCCAAAATATTGAGTGGTATAACCAACGGCCAAAGACATGACCGCATAACCAACAGCTCCGAAGGTTCGAATGGAACCGTAGCTTACCCCGTTAGCCTCAGCTGTTTGGAAATTTAGACTTTCTGTCAGGGGATCGAGAGGCATTAAGAAAAAATACATAAGCATCGTAAAAAGAAGAAGCACAACAAAGCTGGATGAGGCGTATAACAAGTACCCCACAATGGTTGAACAACCTAAGAGGAGTAACATAACCTTCTTAATTGTCTTCGTTCGATCACTGATCATTCCCCATAAAGGTTGCGAGAAGATGGCAATGAAGCCTCCCGTTCCTATAATGAGACCAATCTTTGTTGCTGGAAGCCCTTGCGCATCTAAATAGACGGGAAGAAATGAAACAAACATAGCCAGAAGTGCAAAATACAAAAAGTTAAACGAACGCAATAAATTTGAAGAATTCATGATGACCTTAACCTTCCTAGATAAATTAGCACAATGCTGTTGTAAAACTACATTCTAACATGTCATGGTAAAGAATCCAAAGTAAATTAAAGCGATTCTTCAGAGACGTACCTCGGATGGATTCATCCCCGTTACTTTTTTGAACTGTCGACTAAAGAAATAAATGCTCCGATAGCCAAGGGCTTCCGAAACTTCCCCAACATTCATGCCAAGTCTGAGAAGATAAGCAGCACGTTCGATTCTTTTCTGAATGATATAGGACTCAATCGTTTGCCCTATGATTTCTTTGAATTTAAGTGAGAAGTAGCGAGGTGAAAGGTGCGCTTGTTTGGCTAAGTCGTGGATACTATGTTGGTGCCCCGGATCTTGTATGATATGGGCCGCAATATCCATCATCACCCGATTCATAGAACGGCGAGCAGGATCACCTTTCGCTTGGTTACCTGGGGTTTGGCGTTCAAACATGAGCAATAACAATCGAAGCAGCATCACGGCTTCTTCGTTATGTCCATAAGCGCCAGTCAACCGAACATGTATGAAACGGTCCAAGTAGGGCTCATGAAATTCAGAGGGGTCAAAATGGACGAAAGAGGGAAGAGACACTAGCGGGAATGCTGTATCTATCGTGTTGAAGTGGATATAGGTAACCGTAAGGGGGTGCTGTTGGTTATGTTTGGCGCTCGTTAAATCTCCAGGACGAAAGAGAAAACAATCCCCTTTACGGACATGGTAGTGTTTACCATTCAGGCTAACCTCACCTTCGCCGTCCCATACATACCAGAAGTCGTAATCATGGAATGGCTCATGTTCACGGCTCCATTTCCAGTTAGGTTCACAGATGACTTTGCCGAAATAACTGTCTAGGACGAGCTCCTGTGATGTGAAAACAGACATGAAAGATTTCCTCCGATTTATGTAAAATAGTGCAAACAGTGATGTGCATTAATGCATTTAGTTTACTACCTTCCGTTCCTATAATAAAGATAGGAGTAAACAAATAATTTAAAGCGGAAGGGGTTATCCCAAATGTCAGAAATAAGTTCTCCTGAAGAAATCTCGGCGCAGCTTTATCGGTATGATCGCATTGCGGATATATGGAATGGCTTTGAAAACTGGGGTAAAGATCAGCTCGAGCAATACCGGAAAGATGGCTATGCGGCAATAGAGCATGTACTCAATGAGAAAGAAATCGAGGATGCGAAGATAGCGCTGTATGAGATTATTTTTGTAGATGACAAAGGGGCACAAATTCAGTTCACGAAACCAAGCAGTGAATTGAAAACGGAAGAAGAACGTGAACTAGCAATTCGTAAAGTCAGCGAGTTTGTCGATAGGGATGAACGGCTCAAACAGATTGCCTACCATCCTGCTATACTCGCGGCGGTGCGAGATATACTTGGCGAGGAGCCGCGTCTTGTCCAGGATATGGCCTTGCTCAAGCCTCCACATGGAGGGGGTGAAAAACCATGGCATCAGGACATGGCTTATGGAAACCTTGCTTATGAGAAAGCAGTGGTAGGCGTATGGATTGCTTTGGATGAAGCAGCGCTGGATAATGGCTGCATGCATGTTATTCCTGGTTCGCACGCGGATGGCGCAACGCCGCATTATGCAGTTCGGGATTGGCAAATTTGCGATTCACATGTTGCTGTTGAGAAGGATGTAGCAGTGCCATTATTGCCAGGCGGAATCCTAATGTTCCACGGTTTACTTAAACATGGGACACCTTATAATCTTTCTCCGAAGAAACGGCGCGCCCTGCAGTTTCATTATGTTGGTTCGTCCGTTTCTAAACTAACGCCAAAAGAGTATAAACGTTTCTTCACCAATGAAATGAGCGGAGCCGAGTGTTAATTGATATTAGCATGTGGTCAGTACGTGTTCTGACATTCAAAGAGGATTAAGATGAGTACATGTTCTGACATACAAGAAGATTAGAACTCGTTAGCAACTTCCTGCATCTTCCAATCTCTATGATGACGGTTTACAATTAGAGAGAGGAGTTGATGCATAATGGGATCACCAATCGTGCAACTGGTACTTGATGCCAAAGCCACATTGGCTGAAGGTCCGTGCTGGAATGCGGAACAGCGTTTGTTGTATTGGGTTGATATTATAGGAAAAAAATTTGGTAGGTTTGATCCTGAAACAGGGCTTAACGAAGATTTTCCCATTGGGGAATTTGTCGGTGCTGTTGTCTGTGCGGGCGAAAATGAGGTTGTGTTAGCGACACAATCTGGATTCCAAACGTACCAGATGGAGCATGGCAAGCTTACGCCCCTTGTTGATCCAGAATCTCATTTACCTGAAAATCGGTTTAACGATGGGAAATGTGATGCTAACGGACGATTCTGGGCGGGCACCATGGAGATTATAGAAAAAGAGGCAACAGGTGCACTCTATGTGCTAGAAACGGATCACAGTTATCGCAAGGTTTACGAGGGAGTGGGCGTTTCCAACGGGATCTCTTGGAGCTTAGATGAGAAAGAGATGTACTATATCGATTCTATGAAAAAGCTTGTGATCGCTTTTGAGTATGAGGCGGATAAAGGAGAAATTAGCAACCCGAGAATACTGATCGATTTTAGGAATGAAAAAGGGTTCCCAGATGGGATGACGATTGATGAAGAAGGGATGCTGTGGATCGCCCATTGGGATGGTTGGCAGGTGTCCCGTTGGAATCCCCGTACAGGTCAAAAGATAGACAGCATTGCCATACCCGCAGCTAAAGCAACTTCCTGTGTTTTCGGTGGAGACGAACTTGACACCTTGTACGTTACGACCGCCCGCAAGGGTCTTCTGGAGGATCAAGTGGGGGATCAGCCACATGCTGGAGGGATTTTTGCGGTAAAGCCAGGTGTAAGAGGCACGAAGACGCATTCATTCGGAGTACAGCATGAGGAACGGAAAGGGTAGGTTCTATGTCAAATGAGAACAGACATTTAAAGATTCAGTATATCGGTCAGGTCGGCGTTATTCTGCGTAAAAACGATACCGCTATAGTCATCGATCCTTATTTGACGGATTCTGTTGATCAGCTTCCTGGGTTTCCCGAGGGCTTTTGGCAGCGGAGGTATGCGCCTCCTGTGAAGCCGGAGACATTAACGGATTTGGATCTCGTGCTTTGTACGCATGAGCATATGGACCACATGGATCCAGACACGCTGAGGGCTATTGCCTTGGCATCGCCCAAATGCCAGTTTGGTGCTCCGAAGTCGTGTTTGCCTATGTTGGAGGCGATCGGCATTTCAGCAGAGCGGCTGCATGCGCTTGGGACTCAGGAGGCATTTCAATACGGCGCTGAACTGATCATTCACCCCATTCCAGCTTGGCACGAGGAGCGAGTGCGAGATGGTGAAGGCTGGGATCACTACTTGGGCTACATCTTACAGTGGGATGGATTGTGCATTTATCATGCAGGGGATACGCTTCTGACGGAGGAGTTAGTCGAGGCGTTGTCCGGCTTCATCATCGATGTAGGTTTTTTGCCGATTAACGGAAGGGACATTTTCCGCAATCGCCTCGGTATCGTCGGCAACATGAACGCTCTGGAAGCGCCAGACCTAGCGGCTCACCTGAAGTTCGACACCGTTGTGCCTGTGCACTTCGATATGTATGCAAACAATAGTGAAGGGATCGCTCCCTTCGTGGACCGTTTGTATCAGAAGCATCCAGGACAGAAGTTTCATATTTTCCAACCGGGTGAGACACTGATATATGTGAAGTAGTGAAGGTCTTCTTTCGAAGAGAAAGTTATGGAAGCTATCATAAACGTGATTTACATCGCTACGGAGTCACTTTTCGGCGCTCCCCACACTTTAGCGATGAAATTCATCGTCTCAGCAGATATTTCAAAGGCTGCGGGTCCAGTTACTATGTTTTAAACACGTAATCTGCAAAAAGGACTACATCCCTTTTTATAAATAATACAAAGCTTCACCCGCAACTGCCCCTAAGAGAACGATGCACCAAGGCGGTAATTTCCAGAACACCAGCAGGCCAAATAGCACGATTACTAATGCAAAATCATAAGGACGAATAATGGCGGTTGTCCACAGCGGGTTATAAAGTGCTGCGAGCAGGATACCGACAACGGCCGCATTAATGCCTACGAAAGCACTTTGAATTTTGACATTTGCTCGTAATGAATTCCAAAAAGGCAAAGCCCCTATTATCAGGAGATAAGCAGGTAGGAAAATGGCCAAGGTTCCCACGATAGCCCCTCTGAATCCGTCAAACATAGCGCCCAAGTACGTGCCAAATGTAAAAAGCGGACCCGGAACTGCCTGCGTAGCCCCATATCCAGCCAGGAATACTTCTTTACTTACCCAACCTTGCGGGACAACTTCGCGTTCCAAAAGGGGGAGAATGACATGGCCGCCGCCGAAAACCAAGGAACCCACCCGATAAAACGAATCGAAAAGGGATAAGAGCTGCGATTGCCATAGACCGCTGAGAATTGGAAGTAGCAAGAGCAGCAGTGCATACAGGACCAAGCAAAAAATCGCAACAGAGCGATGAACGCGCACTTGAATGGTACTGTTTTCTTGGTTGGAAACGGTTTTGTAGGCAAACAGCCCGATGATTCCGGCGAGTACAATAATAACAACTTGGCTATAAACAGCCTGCCATAGCAAGGTTACCGATGCGGCTGCAATGGCTATGGAGGCCGTGCTTTTATCGGACGCTAGCTTTTTTCCCATACTGAGAACAGCTTGTGCAACGATGGCAACGGCGACGATTTTGAGACCGTGGATCCAACCGGTGCTGCTCACATCCATGGCTTTCATCAGTAGGGAAAAGAGTAGTAAGAGGATGATGGAAGGTAACGTAAATCCTAGCCAAGCAGCCGCGCCTCCCAACAATCCAGCTCGGATTGTACCGATACCAACACCTACTTGACTGCTGGCTGGGCCTGGTAGAAATTGGCATAGAGCAACGAGATCGGCGTAGCTTTTCTCATCCATCCATTTACGTTTCTGGATATACTCGTTGTGAAAATAGCCCAGATGGGCTATGGGACCACCGAAGGACGTCAATCCTAATTTTGTTGAGACGAGAAATACTTCAAGCAATGCTTTTCGTTTACTTTGCTGTGGTTTTGCAGCGGTGTCCAACCTATTTCCTCCTCAATTACGTTTGATTAACATCTAAGTCATTTAAGTGTATCGGAAATTGCAACTCGATTCTACCGTTTAACACAAATAATATAGCAATGAGGACCATCCGGAATACTCTCTACACATATAAAAGGATCATGAACTCTACTTAAGTAGAAATCATGATCCTTTTCGTAACACGAAATACGTGAGTTCTTCAAATCATATTACTCCAGCTGATATTCCTTCATTTTGTTGTAAAGGGTACCGCGGGAGATGCCGAGAAGTTTGGCTGCCGCGCTTTTATTGCCTGCCGTTTTGGCCAGAGCTTCTTCAATCAGATGGATTTCTTCTACATCAGACACCTTCGCTTTTAATGAATTCGCCGCAGTTTCTGCTTCTGAAGAAGTCAGACTTGGTTGCTGTTCCTGTAAAGTGACTGGCAAATGTTCCAAAGTTATCAGGTCTTCATCATTAAGAATGATGCATCGCTCGATGATATTTTTCAATTCTTGGATGTTTCCTGGCCATGAATAGTTGGTCAAAGCCAAGATGACCTCTGGCGAAAGTGTGGGAACAGGCTTCTGGTATTGTAGTGAAAACTGCTTGAGATACATTTGGACCATCGCGGGGATATCTTCAGTTCTATCTCGTAAAGGCGGAATCCGAATGGAAATCACATTGAGCGCATAGTACAAATCCGAGCGGAATTCTTGATTGACTAGCTTGCTTGCTAAATCCTGTGTAGTTGCGATTATGATTCGGGTACGCACGCTAATAGGTTGACTTCCTCCAGAGCGAACGATCGTTTGCTGTGTAATGTAATGATAAAGCTTAGCTTGAAGCTCCAATGGAAGCTTCTCGATTTCATTAATAAACAAGGTACCGTCTTTGGCTTGCTCCAACTTACCAGCTTGTCCACTATCACTGCCAGTGAAGGCGCCACCTTGATAGCCAAATAATTCGGCTTCCAATAAACCTGCGGGAACGATGCCGCAATTGATTGTCAAGAAAGGCTGCTCGGATCTTGAACTCGACTGATGAATAATATGAGCAAGCTGCTCTTTGCCAACACCCGATTCTCCAATCAGGAGGACGGGTGTTTCTGTTGCTGCCACCTTCTTCGCCCATTGAATGACTTTGCCGATTGCAGGTCCTTTTCCTTTAATTAAGGTAAAGAGGTCTTCAGCCTGATCTTTTTGTGGTAGTCCGAAGGAATCGACGGTTGTTAATTGTTCGTTCAATCGTACCAATTGTGTAATATCCTGCTCGGTCGCAATGCCTCCAATGATATGACCCTGAGCATCTCTGATCGGTGACGCATTAATAAGGACATGGGTGTCAGGCCGAGGGCGGTGGTATGTATTGCGAATCATCCGGCCTTCGTCCAAAATTTTCAGGACCATCAGTGTTTCGATATCAAAATGTTCGCCAATGCGTTTGCCTAAAATATCTGCTGCCGGAAGATGATAGAGTTCTTCAGCAACGGAATTCCAGCAAATCACAGCGCCGGCTCGATCAACGACCGTGACAGCATCGGTGACGGTATCCGCGAGTGCATTGAAATAGGCAGACCACTTTTGCAGCTCGGAAAGGGCGAAATTGAGATACGTGGATAAAACGGAGTATCCCCCGAAAGTTCCATCCTTATCTTTGAAAAGTACCGGTCGATTTGTTCGTTGAGGCACAAGCGGCAAAGGGATGTTTTCGTCCACAGTGATAATCGCAGATACAAAGTGTTTGCTGCTCTCTACTAATTCTTGAATGTTTCTAGCGGAAAAGGCCGTCATAAGGCCTGCATCTTCCGGTGTAAATAAGCATATTTCATCATGCCAATGGGAGATAACAGCCGTTCCATTGTTTAAATAGGAAGAAAGTTCTTCAAGTGTTGTTTCAACAGGGAGTGTGATCATAGGGTTGTTCAATGGAAAGTGTTCATTAATGAACATAATTGACCTCATTTGTACCATTTATTTGGTTTAAATTTACCATGAAAGCAAGGGAGATTCAACACAAGAAGCCGAGAAGGTGAGTATGATAGAGGTAAAGAAATAAAAACTGTTCAATTACAAGGAAAATATGCACATAAACAAATAGTGTTCAAAATATAAAATGAAGTGTATAATAAAATTATTAATTTTACACAATTGTATAATTCCTTTGGAGGAATAACAAATGGAACTTATCTTGAAAAACATGTTTCAATCTTTAGGCAAAAGCCGAACGGCTAATCGATTAGCCAAAAAGTATGGTTTACGCTTTGGTGCAGCGCGTTTTGTAGCAGGAGAGACCATCCAGCAATCCATCGAAGCTGTGCGCGGACTTAATCAAGATGGCCGTGTAGCGACCCTGGACCATTTGGGTGAGTTCGTCTTTAGTGAAGAAGAAGCGTTGGAATCAGCAGCTATGTGTATTCAAACGCTAGATGCGATTGCTAGTTCAGGTGTCAAATCCAATCTTTCACTAAAAATGACTTCACTTGGGCTAGATATCAGCAGAGATCTCTGTGTAAACAATATGAAACGTATTCTTGATTGTGCTCGTCAGCATGGAAATTTCGTGCGAATTGATATGGAGGATTATGCGCATTGTCAAATCTCACTCGATATCTACAGAGAGCTTCGACAAGAATATGACAACGTAGGAATCGTCATTCAAGCATATTTGTTCCGGACCATGCAGAATATCGATGATTTACATGCACTCGGAGCCAATTTGCGCTTGGTGAAAGGTGCTTATAAGGAATCTCCGCAAGTTGCTTTTCCAGAAAAAAGCGCAGTTGATGAAAATTACAAAAAAATTATTCAAAAACATCTTTTGAACGGTCATTATACAGCTATTGCAAGCCACGATGAGGCGATCATTCATTTTACGAAAGAATTCGTAAGATCAAATCTTATCTCAATAGATCAGTTTGAATTCCAGATGCTCTATGGGATTTGTGAAGATTTGCAAAAGCAATTAGTGAAAGAAGGATATCGGGTTAGGGTCTATGTCCCGTACGGTGTAGATTGGTTCGGATATTTCATGAGAAGGTTAGCAGAGCGCCCAGCGAATGTTTGGTTTGTTCTGAAAAATATGTTTAAATAACACCCAAATTTTCCATTCGGAGAGGAGCAATAATATGAATACATTTACGAAGGTTAGTCCGTATGCAAATGAGCCATTTACTAATTTTGGTCTAGAGGAAAATGTGAAGGCGATGCAAGCTGCTATTGCCAAAGTGAAAAGTGAGCTGGGGCGCGAATACCCCCTATATATCGGTACTGAGAAAGTAGTAACAGAGGCTAAAATCACATCGATTAACCCGGGGAATGTAGATGAAATTATTGGATTCGTAAGCAAAGCGGATCAGAAACTTGCTGAAAAAGCGATGAACGTTGCCCTCGAGACATTCGAAACTTGGAAAAAGGTTCCCGCTAGAGAGCGTGCGGAGTATTTATTTAAAGCTGCTGCGCTAATGCGTGATCGTAAGCATGAGTTCTCAGCGTTGATGATTCTAGAGTCAGGCAAAAACTACGTTGAAGCGGATGTAGATACCGCAGAAGCGATTGATTTCATCGAGTTCTACGCTCGGGAAATGATTCGTTTGAGCCAAATCAACGAGACGCAGCCATTAGCCAAAATTCCCGGTGAAAACAACCAAATTAGTTATATCCCATTAGGCGTCGGCGTTATTATCCCGCCATGGAATTTTCCACTAGCAATTTGTGTAGGTATGACCATTGCGGCGGTTGTTTCTGGTAACACCGTTTTACTGAAACCAGCTTCAACCACGCCTGTTATTGCACATAAATTTGTGGCTCTTATGGAGGAAGTTGGACTTCCTGCTGGAGTAATTAATTTCATTCCAGGAAGCGGTGCGGAAGTTGGAGACTACTTAACGACACATCCGAAGACTCGTTTCATTAGCTTTACCGGCTCCAAGGAGATTGGTTTGCGCATCAACAAGTTGGCCGCGGACGTGGCGCCTGGTCAAATTTGGATCAAGCGTGTGATTGCGGAAATGGGCGGCAAAGATGGTATTGTCGTTGACGAAACAGCGGATCTCGACGCGGCTGCTTCTGCAATAGTGGCTTCAGCCTTCGGCTTCCAAGGACAGAAATGCTCGGCTGGTTCTCGTGCTATTATTGTTGAATCTGTTTACGACATAGTTGTAGACAAAGTAGTTGCTCTGACAAACCAACTGCAAAGCGGCCTGCCTGAGCACAATTTCGCAGCGGGTCCGGTCATTGATAAAGGTTCCTATGATAAAATTTTGGATTACATTGAAATTGGGAAAACCGAAGGAACACTGCTTGCAGGTGGAGATAAGGCCGAAGGAAACGGCTATTACATTCAGCCAACTGTGTTCGGCGATGTAAGCGGCAAAGCGCGCGTTATGCAGGAAGAGATTTTCGGACCTGTCTTGGCCATCGCTAAAGCGAAGGACTGGAAAGAAGCCATCGCGATGTACAACGATACGGAATTTGGTTTGACGGGTTCCTACTTCTCCACGAATGAGGAGCGGATTTCTGAGGCATTAGACACTGTTCACTGCGGCAACTTGTACATTAATCGCAAATGCACAGGCGCATTGGTGGGTGTACATCCTTTCGGCGGCTTCAATATGTCGGGAACAGATTCCAAAGCAGGCGGTTACGACTACCTCATGCTTCTCACACAAGCGAAGCTGACTTCACGCAAAATATAATGGTTGGTAGAAAGAGGGCGGACGATGAGTCTAGCCTTCTTTTTTTATTAGGATCAGCAGGTGAGTTGCGGAAACGCTAGGGGACTGGATTTGCATTATGGAATTTAACGCGAGAAGTTAATGGAAGCAATAATTCGCCTCAAGGATCAGTCGCCGAGAGGTGAAAGGGAACTACGAGGCGCTATTTATCAAAATAGCTGCTTTTTAGAGAGTAGAGGGAACGTCGATTCGCTATTTTGCCATTTTTGGCTGAAAAGCTGCACTCAAAGGGGAAATAAGAGCTTGTAGTTCCGTCTAGGTAGCTAATTAGGCGAATTTAGCATAAATAGCGCTCGTACGTTCCCTTTCAGTAGTATTGATGACGTACTCGTCCCGACACGGGTGAATTCGACCTTCCGATCGAATTGCGTACCCAATGCTGAAGAAAATTTCCTCGGATAACGTCCACACGATCCAGTTTTCGTATTCATTACAGATTAAGTTGGTACATGCGAGCTCGCTCTTGTCCACGCTAGCTGCTTTTCGCATAAGTGGTGCAAGACAGTTCTGGCGTGTCTTGTACTTACTTGGAGATGAGCAGAAAGGTCAGAAGGGGAGAATGGGCGCAATAGTCTTCGCGCGAATCGGACTGTTTCGCTTTCTAAGCTGCTGACACTGCTTCGACGACTCAACAATGGTTGGGTAGGCGATAGGCATAACCAGCCAGCCATCCAAAGCAAGATGACAATGCCGGAGACAGAGGTCTTTGAATCTCCAAAGATCAAGATCTCGAGCATGTGAGCTGTAGCCTTGGATTTCAATCACCTAGCATCTCCAGGACTATAAGCGAAGTCCAAATAGCGGTAGCCGTTCGCGAAGTCACGCACTTCCCATTCTGGGTAGAGATGGTCGAAATGTCCGACTGCCGGATACCACACGCAGCGCAGAAATTCCATTTCTCCATGTCCGAGACCTTGCTCTAACCGTTCCCGTCTGCGCCTGTTCGTCTCCGCTGCAATCTGCGAAGTCATGAAAGTTTCGATGCTTGCTCAAATTTCATTGTAATTCCTACTTTCTCAACGATTATTGGTTAAAAACAAAACGCCGCTTCCTTCTATATTTTTCGAGGAGTTGACTCCTTACGAACATAGATGAAAGCGGCGCATGGTTCACGACCAGCTTGATTGAAAAACTCTAGTATAGCGGAAAATGATATTGTTGTGCTACCTCATTTTTGGAGGATCGATGCTTTACAAAGGCAAATCACGCTTGCGGAACAACGCGATTCCCGCCGCAAAAGTCACGAGCCCAATCATAATCAATACCGACCAGGCAAGCGCGGTTTCCGTCTGTCCACCGATAATACCGCTCGGATCATATAACGAGAAGTACGTCAGGTTGCGCAGCCAATTGATTTTTTCGCTCAGTTTGCCGATAAAATCCAGACTAAAAAACCCGAAGGTCAGCACGGCCGAAATCCCGAGCGCCTTCTTCTCGTCGTTGGCTAAAGAAGAAACGAGAAAGGCGATTCCACCTACTGCGAAGAACAGAAGTAATGCCGCTAGGTTCATCCGTAGGTAAGCCGCTCCGTGAAAGTCGCTCAATTGCCCTATAAATAGGGCATATCCCGCAAACCCGCATAATGTCGTCACCGCCATGATGGACAAAAGCCCAGTTACAAAAACGGCTGCCTGCGTCATCGCCACTTTCCCGCGGGTGGTTGGAGTAGCCAACAAATACGCCATCGAGCCCTGGTCAACCAGCTTCGCCATCAGCTGTGTGCTGAACAGGATGCAAAAAATCGAAACGATCAGTACGAGCAGAAGGCCGTAATATTCGCCTGAGATGAATCCCTCCACGGTGCCGAAGCCGCTGCCCAAGTTGAACGCATTGGTCATGCCGGGCGGCAAGGACTTGATCAACTCATCTAGGGCTGCATTATTTCCTGCGAAGCTCGGGAACAGCCAGAACATGAGCAGGATATAAAAAGCTGATCCGAACGCATAGTTCATCATCCCTTTTATATGAATCTTCATCATGTGTTTATAGAGAGCGGAATTCATTGTAATGTCCCCTTCCGGTCGTAATAGTTCATGAACACGTCTTCGAGACTTTGCGTGAATACATCTAAGTTTCGGACAGGGTACTTAGACGTCTCCGAGAGGAAACGAGCATACTCTCCCTGCACAGCCACCCGCACTCGATTACCTTCACGCGATTCGACTGTTATGCCGGAAGTCCGCCCGAATGTTTCCGTATCCTCCGCACGTTCGAACGTCACTTCGAACAACTTTCGCTGCATCGACTGCAGCTCGTGGATATCTTTGACGGTAAGGATGACCCCGTCCTTAATAATTGCCGCGCGGTCGCATGTACGCTCAATCTCGGGAAAGCTGTGGGACGACATCAGGAATGTTGTGCCCCGGGCCTTCTCCTCCAGCACAAGGTCGATAAACACCTTCTGCATGAGCGGGTCTAGTCCCGAAGTCGGTTCATCTAGGATGATTACCTCCGGCTGATGCATGAAAGCGGCGACGATGCCGACTTTTTGCTTCATACCTTTGGACATTTTGCGGATAGGAGTCCGGACGTCAAACTGAAAGCGGTCGATCAGCTCCTCCTGCCGCGCCGAATGCTTCGACCCTTGCATTTCCGCCATAAAATCAAGAAACGTTCGCCCGGTCATGCCTTCAATAAACGCGATCTCTCCTGGCAAATAACCGATATACCGCTGGACGGTCCCCTGTTTAGTCCAGGTATCCAGTCCGCGAACCTTCACAGAGCCTTTATCCGGTTTCATGAATCCCATGATATGCCGGATCGTCGTGGATTTTCCGGCCCCGTTCGGACCCAGAAATCCAAACACCTCTCCTTTTTTGACCGAAAACGATACGTCAAAAATCCCTTTTCCGTTCGGGAATGTTTTGGTCAGCTGCTGAACAGTCAACATGCGCGGCCACCTCCAAATATGAAAGTTATGAAATATTTATTATTTATAATTTCAAAACTTATGTTACTCCTGAATGTTCACCTCGTCAATACTTTTGAAATATATTTATGCTATAATTTCATTATTCCAAAAAAAACGGGTGATTCAAATGAACGGCTACGAAAAAAGAGCCCAGCAAAAAAAAGAAAAAATCATGCACGCAACCTTGAATATGCTGAATACGTCCGATCCCAGAAAACTGCGGATCGCCGATATCGCCGAAGCGGCTGGCGTATCGCAGGTAACCATCTATAATTACTTTGGCAGCAAGGAAGCCTTGGTTCGGGAAGTGTTCAAAGATTATGCAAGGACGGCACTGAAAGAATTTGGGGAGTTTCTCTCCGGCGATCACTCTCTGAAGGAGAAGATTGAGTACATCGTTTTCCAGAAGAAGAAATCATCCAGAACGTTCAGCCTTCAGGTCATGAAGCAGATATGGCACGACGATCCGGAAATGGGAAACTTTCTCAAAGAGGAATATATGGCCAAGGGTGTTCCACTTGTCATTCAGCTCATTGAAGACGGCAAGAAAAATGGGGAAATCACCGGGGCGCTTTCTACATCCACTATTATGATGTATATGCAAATGTTGACGAGCCAGGCGGACACCATGCTGGAGTATGCCGGAATACATGGTAATATGGACACGTTGATCGAGGAAATGGTGCATTTGTTTTTCTATGGGATCGGCAGCACGCCTCAATCGATCGTTCATACATAAGTTTAAGTTTTGTTGCTCCTTAGAAGAGGATTTGAGATAATGCTGATATCGATAACAGAAGAATGGGAGTGGCATTTTTGGAAAAGAAGAAAAAAACGTTAGCTTTTATAGGTTCATATGCGGATTCGAATAATCCTGGGGTATACACCTGCCGATACGATGAAGAGAATGGAAGCTTGGAAGTCACCCATCAAGTAAATGGTTTGCAAAACCCGACGTTCTTGACTGTGGATGCGAGCAATTGGAAATTATATGCGTTAACGGAGGGTGTTGACGAGAATCAGCAGCGCTGCGGAGCGGCAACTTCTTATGAAATAAATTCAGCTACAGGAGAATTAACATTTCTGAACAACGAGATCACACTGCCTGCGACTACGTGCCACATTACACTCGATCATACGAACCAAGTGGTGATGGTGTCCAGTTACCACGGGGGGATGGTAGGCTTGTCTCCTGTGTTAGCGGATGGTCGTTTAGGTGCAACAGCTGATATCCAGCAACATCATGGCGCAAGCGTACTTTCGGTGCAGGATAGACCGCGTGCTCATTCTGTTTTCTTGGATCGAGCGAATCGTTATGCGGGAGTTTGTGATCTAGGTTTGGATAGGATCATTATGTACAAGCTCGATATCCCTGCCAAACGGCTTATTCCTCATAATGAAGTGCAAGTAGCCCCTGGTTCAGGTCCGCGGCATTTTGCATTCCACCCGTCCTATGCCTTTGGCTATGTTATTAATGAACTTGGCTCCACAGTCACGGCATTCAGCTATGAGGAAGAACGAGGTGAGCTGACCGAAATCCAGACGATTTCCACACTTCCCGAGTCTTTTGAAGGGGAAAATGCCTGCGCGGACATTCATGTTTCACCAGATGGAAAGTTCCTATATGGATCTAACCGCGGCCACGATAGTATTGTCGTGTATGCCATCGATTCCGTAACTGGTAAGCTAACGGTGGTGGAGTACGCGCCTACGTTAGGGAAGCATCCACGTAATTTTGCGATATCGCCGGATGGACAATTTCTGCTAGTGGCGAACAAAGATTCCGACAATATTGTCTCATTCACGCGGGATTCTCAATCGGGAAAGCTCGTTCCAACCGGAAGTGTGCTAAATGTGTCTAAACCGGTATGCATCAAGTTTGCTAGTGTAGAATGACACCTTTCACGGAGCGAGTTATTCACATCATTCGGAGTATCCCCGAGGGCAAAGTCATGACCTATGGTCAGATCGCCAGGCTCGCTGGAAGCCCAAGGGCGGCAAGGCAAGTCGTACGAATTTTGCATGCAATGAGCAAGAAGCATAGCCTTCCTTGGCACAGAGTCATTAACGCAAAGGGAGAGATTGCCATCATGGATGATGAAGGATCTCATATGCAAAGTTTTTTGCTGCAAGCTGAAGGTGTCATCATCACGGATCAGCGGTATATTTCCCTTGAGCTTTACCAGTATCAAATGCAAGAAGAAGCATGAGTTACATAGGCAGCCTCACTTCTTGCAACTGGAAGAAGTGAGGCTTTTTGCAAGAAGGAAGTGAGCCATAGCCTTGTCGAATCTTGTGAAAAAGGAAGATCAATTCGCGGAGGTTGTTATGAATCAGGATCAAGCTTCACCGGCAACGATATATAATTTAATAACGATGAAGTCAAATCCTTCACAGCGGCGGTTTGCTTTTATTATTGGGGCTATAGTGGTTCTGATTTCACTGCTTTCTGTGCCGTTTGTAAGGATACAGTTGGTTGAACTGCAGGCCTATCAGCCGGCCATTTTTTCCACGGTTATTTGTTTCGAATTCATTACTGCTTACGTGATTTATAGTCAATTCAAAATCAATCGATCACCGGCCGTACTCGTCCTGTTTGGCTTGTATCTGTTCTCCGGTGGTATGAGTTTGGTCTATATCCTCACGTTCCCTCGTGTATTCGCTGAAAATGGCTTGTTCCATGCAGGAACACAAACTTCGGCTTGGCTATACGTGATCTTGCACGCAGGATTTCCTCTAGCGATTACCCTCTATATGATGATTGAATCGAAATTTGCAAATGTTAATTATAGTGCTAGTAAGGCTAAGAGATTAGGTCTGTACACCTTCATAGGTGTCGTTTTACTAATTACAGGATTGACTTACATCACGACGCATTTCAAAAATCAACTGCCAATTGTGTTGTCTCAAGGTAAGCTAACGCCTTTGTTTATATATGGTCTTGGGCTGCCTATTGTCCTCATTACTTTGATTACATTAATTGTTTACTATAAAAGAACCAAAGCGAGTACGGTTACTTCGACCTGGCTATGTGTAGCCATACTGGCTTCAATGCTTGATGTGGCGATTATTCTTTGTGGCGGCGGGCGCTTTAGTGTGGGATGGTATGTGGCTAGGTGGAACACCTTTGTATGTGCAAATATTGTGCTTGCGGGAATGATTTATGAGTTTACCAAAATGTATCTGAGAATGACAGAGCTTTTCCAGCAAGTGAAGGACAGTGAATATAACTATAAGGTGCTGCTTGGTGAAAGCCAACTGGCTGAGAGAAAAATTTCGGAACAGAGCGACATTATTGAACGAATGCTTGAATCCAGCCATGAAGCCATTATCATGTGTGACATAGAAGGACGGGTCATCTTTGCGAATCGCCGCGTGGAACATTTCTTTGAACGTCCACTCGAAAGCGGAGAAAGGATGTCTAGCTATTGTCTAGGAATGAAAACCGCAGATGCTGCTTTTGATGAGTTCATCGACGCTTATTTCGAACAATCCATCCCGCCTTTTCGTAAGCGTATATCAAGATTGACGTTGAAAGGCGAAACAAGGCACTATGAATGCTATGTCAATCCTATTTCAGGTGAAATGGAAGGGACGCTCAGAGGACATCTAGTCGGATTCAGAGATCGTACCGAAGAAGAGCGAATTGATGAGTTAAAAAATGAGTTTGTCAGCATTATTTCTCACGAAATTCGGACGCCATTATCCTCGATTGTAGGTTTTATTGAAATCCTGGCAACACGTGTAGTGACGGAAGAGAAGCGAGCCAAATATATCGAGACGATTCACAAGGAATCTTTACGGTTATCGAATTTGATTAACGATTTTCTTGATTTGCAGCGCTTGGATTCGGGTCGGCAAGAGTTCCATTTCCAATCTTTGGATGCAGTTCTATTACTCCGCGAAATCGTTGAGCAGTGGCAGGGGAAAGACAATCATGAAGCTGAGCTGCATGCAGCAGCGGAGCCTATATTTGTCCAAGGGGATGAAGACCGTTTAAAGCAAGTGTTCCATAATTTGATCTCTAATGCGATTAAGTATTCGCCGGGCGCGACGAGAATTGATGTTTATGTTGAAACCGATAATGGAAAAGTGTTAATCAAGATACAAGATTATGGTCTTGGCATTCCAGCCGAAGCTTTGGACAAACTGTTTACGAGGTTTTACCGTGTCGATAATTCGGATCGCAGGAAAATCGGAGGAACAGGTCTAGGCTTATCTATTGTCAAGGAAATCATTGAAGCACATCATGGGAAAGTGGTTGTTGATACGGAGTTGGGTAAGGGGTCAATCTTTATTGTGCAGTTAGTTGAAATAGATGCAGATTAGTCGGGTAAAAAAGAGCATGTTCAAACCGCGAAAACCTCGCGGATTGGCATGTTTTTTTCATTTTAGTAGTAATTGAATACTGCTTCTGCCTTGTGTCGAAATATAGAGGTATTTGTCAAAATATATCGAATTCACATGAAAGATTAATGATCACATGGAGGAGTAATAAGGAATGAAGCCACAGAAAACTGTAAATGTAAAAGGATGGGTAAGTAAGCTATCATTTAAATCTTTTAAAGCAAGAATGACAGCCATGTTTCTTGTTATTGCGTTAGTACCGATGCTGTTTAGTATTATTTTTTCTTCTTACTATTTGAAGAGTGTCGTGACAGGTGAAGTTCACTCCAAGGAAGAGAGTGTCGTTAAAGCCAATGTAACAGCAATTGACTATTCCATCCAGCGGCAAATAGCGATTTTGAAAGAAATGCAAAAGTTTGACGAGTTCAAGAGTGGTAATGAACAGGAAATTATGAAGACGCTTAAGAAATTTGAACAAGCCAACAAAGAAGTTGAACAGTATGTTTATGCAAATAAAGACGATACTGCGCTTACTTCAGCCGGTCAAAAGATTCCAATTGGCGAACGCGATTACGTTAAGCAAGCCAAGCAGACGAAGCAGCCTGTGAGTAGTGATTTGATCGTCAGTAAAGCTTCGGGTAAAAATGTCATCATTGTATTTGTCCCGCTGTTGGATGATAAGCAGAACTATATCGGTGGATTATTCTGTCCATTAACAACAGATAATCTTACAGTCTACACCAAGACGATAAAAATAGGGGAGACAGGCTACGGTTACTTAATGTCTCCTTCCGGAATGCTCTTAACCCATCCTGATGCAGCTAAAGTAGGCAAAAAAATGGAGGATGTACTTACTCCTTCGGAAGCAGCTAAGTTTAAAGATACTGTTTTGAAAGATGAGAAAGGAACGTTTCAATTTACACGCGAGGATGGGGTCGCTGCAGAAATTAGCTTTGACACAATCCCGTCAACTGGCTGGCGCTTGGTTACGAATTTAGTGCATGAGGAAGTATATAGCTCGGTAAAAACAGCAAATCAAGTATCGATATGGCTGACTGTGATTACGACTATCGTAGTAGCAGCTTTCGCACTGATTGTCTCGACGAAAACAACGAAACCAGTTATTGCGATTACGGAAGCAGTGAAGAAGATGGCTGAAGGCGATTTAACTCCACGTCTTGCTATGAAGCGAAGTGACGAGCTCGGACAGCTTGCCGATAACATGAATCTTATGCTCGATTCTTTCTCAGACATTGTCGGAAAGGCTAGATACACCGCGGAACAGTTAGGCGCTTCGTCGGAGGAGCTTACGGCTTGCGCTGCGGAATCGGTCGACATTTCCACTAATATCGCCCAATCGATTCAAGAAGTGTTCAATGCGAGTAAAGGACAACTGCAAGGAGCGGAACAGACCTCTACCGCAATGGGGGAAATGGCTATTGGGGTACAACGGATTGCAGAATCTTCGTCGGTCGTGACAGAAGCATCACATGCTACGCTGCAGGAAGTTCAGCAAGGACGCGTTGCGATCAATCAGGCTGTCGAACAAATGAAGTTCATTAATGAATCCGTTGGGAAATCGGCCGATGATATGAGAGCACTTGAATCGTACTCACAAAAAATCGGTGAAATTGTGTCGGTTATTACTGAAATTACAAGCCAAACCCAACTTCTCTCACTCAATGCTTCCATTGAGGCAGCACGCGCTGGCGAACAAGGACGCGGGTTTGCGGTGGTGGCGAACGAAGTCAAGAAGCTGGCGGAACAGTCGTCATCATCTGCAGCAGATATTTCGAGTTTGATTCGGGAAGTGCAGTCTTCGACGTCAAGAGCCGTACAAGCAATGAATAAAGGTGTACTGGACGTAGAGAAAGGTTCTGAGCTTATTGATGCGGCAGGGCAGGTCTTTAACCGTGTTACCTCGACGTTCCAAGAAATTTCCGACCAAATCCAGGAAGTATCGGCAGCATCTCAGGAAATGTCGGCTGGAACTCAGGAAGTAACGGCTTCCATGAGCGAAATTGTGCACATGACTAAAGCTTCTTATGACCATGGACAAGGCATTTCTGAAGGGTCGAAGAAGCAGCACGCGACTATGGAGGAAATATCTGCTTCAGCAGAAGATTTAAGCAATATGGCGCAAGAGCTGCAAGAATCGCTTGCTAGATTCAAAACTCGTTAATATTTCAAACATGTGTACAAGCTTGGCATAGGGTATTGAGAGGTCAACCAACGGGTTGGCCTTTTTGTTTTTGCCCAAAAATCCAGAAAAGAAAGGGAAAAGAGTTACAAAGTCTATAAAACGAGAATAGACTAACGTATCAGTAGGCCATAAGGACAGGAGGCATGCTATGAGTGACAGGACCTTATATCTATTCGATGGCATTAATAAAAGCTCTGTGAAAACCATAGTCGAGCAAATCATCAGAATTAATCAATATGATGATGACAGAGATAAGAAAGAAAAAGACTTCAAGCGTCTGCCCATCGACTTAATTATTAATAGTAATGGGGGCAGTGTCTATGATGGTTTAGGATTGATCAATGTGATTGATAACAGTAAGACGCCGGTGCATACATACGTGTATGGACTTGCTGCTAGCATGAGTTTACTAATCGCTGTTAGTGGTCATAAGAGGTACGCTGGCCGACTTAGTACATTCATGTATCATTCTGTATCTACACATATCGACGGTCATTTGGAACACTTGAAGAATCGTGTGGATGAAACGCAAAGGCTGCAAAACATTTATGATGACTACATCTTATCCAAAACGAAGCTGCATACAGACGAGCTGCATCGTGTTCAGGAGCATCAACGCAATTGGTATCTAAGTCCAGATGAGGCCTTATCATTCGGGATTATTGATGAAATTGTTTAGACATGGCGGAGAGAAGCCTGAGGGATTCTCTTTTTCTTTGTTTTTTCTTTGCTTTTGGTGTTTAATTGAGAGATAGAGAGAAGAGGAGCAGCCGTGCTGCCCCCTAATGAAAAGGAGAACCATACCGTGTATAAAATTGTATTTTTTGATATTGACGGCACATTAGTTAACGAAGAAAAACAAGTTCCAGCTAGTACGATCATAGCTATTCAACAATTAAAGCAGCAAGGGATTGAACCGGTCATTGCAACAGGACGAGCACCCTACTTCATCAAGCCCTTGGCTGAGCAGTTTGGGATTGATTCCTATGTGTGCTTGAACGGCGGCTATGCCGTTTACCGTGGTGAACCGCTCTACAGACGGATTATCGCCAAGAGCAGCATAGAAACACTGGTCAAACTGGCAGCTAAGCATAAGCATTCCCTCGTATTTGAAGGTGAGCATAACTTCTTCACGGATACAGAGGACCATCCTTTTGTTGTTGGATCGGTTTCCTCATTGAAGGTTGATTTGCCGGCATATGACCCGGATTTCTGGAAAACAAATGATATATATCAAATCTTCCTGCATGCTGAAGACACGGATGAGCATTTGTACGAGGAGCTGCAATCGGAATTTAAGCTGATTCGCTGGCACCAGCATGCGATAGACGTATTACCAGCAGGTGGTTCGAAAGCCCAAGGGATTGCCGCGCTTTTGGAACTTGTTGGATTGAAACCGGAAGATGCTGTAGCTTTCGGGGACGGGTTAAATGATATAGAGATGCTTTCGTATGTCGGATTCGGTATCGCGATGGGGAATTCCCACAAAGACTTACTTCCTTATGCCGATCATGTAACGACACATGTGGATGAAGATGGCATTCGAAACGGACTTATTACGGCAGGATTACTTTAGAAAAGAAACAATACATATAGGGTGAAGATAATGAGAATAGCTTTTTTTGATTCAGGGATAGGCGGTATTACCGTCTTACACGAAGCCATGAAGCAACTGCCTCATGAAGATTTTCTATATTTTGCGGATACCCTTCATGTTCCCTACGGGACGAAATCGAAGGACGAGGTTCTTGCTTTTGTCAAAAAATCCGTTGACATGATTATCAAAGAAGAGGTCAAAGCCCTCGTCATTGCTTGCAACACAGCAACTAGTATAGCCATTGCAGAATTAAGAAGAACCTATGAGATGCCGATTATCGGCATGGAACCCGCGGTAAAGCCAGCACTTGAAATGAATCGTTCATCTGGTAAAAGAGTGCTCGTTTTCGCTACGCCTTTAACGCTCCAGCAATCGAAATATAGAGAGTTAGTTTCTCGTATGGATGATATGGGTATGGTGGATTCGGTGCCGCTGCCGGAATTGGTTGAATTCTGTGAACAGTTAAATGTGGAGAGTCAACAAATTATTGATTATTTTCAAGCCAAGCTGGAGCCCTTCGACCTGAAGAAGTATGGGACTGTTGTTCTAGGATGTACACATTATCCCTTTTATAGGGGAGTTCTAAGAAAGATCCTGCCAAGTCACATCCAAATTGTTGATGGAAGCTCGGGTACTGTGAATCGGTTGATACAGCTGCTTAGTGACCGAAACCAATTACTTGGTGAGGGACAGTCCAACATCAAATTCATGTGTTCCAGCAATGAGACAGCTTATATTCAGAAGATGGAAAAAGCCCTGGAAATCATTCAAGCAATTGGTGAGTAAGGTTGGAGAACAAGTCAAAAAGGCATTGCCGTGCAGCTGTCGCTGCATGACAATGCCTTTATTATGTTTAGTAGAAGGATTGCGTCAAGTTACGCTCTGATTTCAAGCAGCTCATAGCTAATGACGCCCATTGGTGCATTCACACTAATCACATCGCCAACCGATTTGCCCATGAGGGAAACGCCAAGTGGACTTTCGTAAGAAATTTTATTTTCATTCACATCGGCTTCCTGCGTACCGACGATTTTATACTCAATTTTCTCAGCAAATTCCACATCATTGAGAATAACGGTAGAGCCAACTTGAACTTTGGAAGTTCCGATATTCTTAACAACTTTAGCCTTCTTCAGCATTCTTTCAATCGTCAATATTCTGGTTTCCATAAAAGATTGGTCATTTTTAGCGGAATGGTACTCACTGTTTTCCTTGAGATCGCCATAGCTAATCGCTGTTTTAATACGGCTTGCTAGTTCTTTGCGTTTGACGGTTTTGAGATCTTCAAGCTCTAATTCTAAACTACGTAATCCTTCTGGAGTTAGAATAATTTCATCATTGGACATATTTTTTGCAGCTCCTCATTCATTCGATACTAGATATACTACTAAAGTAACTGAGGCAAGTAAAGTAAGTAAGACGAGGAGAACTGTCTAACTTGATCATTTTTTCATAAGCTGGGCAGGATGTAAGCAACTTTATGGCTATGACTGGCGTCAAATAAATGGTAAGTTTTCCTAATTTATTCAAGTCAGGATGTGATTGTTCCAGATGATTAAAATGAAGATCTTCGCTATCACGATCCTAGCTGCAGGATTAGGATTGGGCAGTTTGGCACCTCAGACGAAAGCTGAAAACATCTTTGGCGGTTCCTACGCGCCAGAAGGAATTAGGTTCCCTTCTACGATTGAGCTTTTGGCAGAGACGCCCTATTATGCAGATCCTAATCGGCCTGATGATGAGCCGGAAGGTACTTTTGCACCTCAGGAGGTAAATGTCCTCACGGTAGAAAGCTCTTGGTCGACTGGTTTATCCACCTGGAAGATTGAAACGATGTTCGGGCCGCGGTGGATCAGGCCAAATCCGTGGGAAATCGATATGGAGCCACCAAATCGAATTACGCTTCTGGAAGAAACTCCGCTATATCGCAGTCAAAGCACCAAAGGTGGACCTGCAGCTTCATTATCCGCACAAGAGGTTGAGGTAGTTGCGGCTGAAAAGCAATGGTTCTATACGAACGATCCCACCAGTAAAGCATGGATTAAGGTGCACACCACCTGGTTAGGTGATCTCTGGGCGCATATACCCGTCAATCAAATAGGTACTGTAGTTAAGGTACAGCGAAAAGCACATTACTATAATCTACCGTCCAATAGTGATCTTGGAATGGCTATGGGGATTGGCGAGCAGAAGCAAGATTGGTCAAACTCCAAGGCTGGTGATTACACGATCGTAAGGGAGTTCACAACCATCTATGATCGAGTATTCGAAGTTCAAACGGATCAAGGGACCACGTGGACACGCGAAAAGGGAGTCCCGATCCTTAATACGAATGAAACCATAAATATCGTGCGAGAAAATCCGCTAATTCATGATGTATGGGATGGACTGAAGAAGGAAGATGCCGTTCTAGCAGGTGAAACAGTAACCGCTTTTGAGAAAATCGAAGAGCGACTATATACGGGGAGAGGCCCTTATCCGATTTGGTACAACAGTACTTGGTACCATGTACGTTCATCCAAAGGCACAGGATGGATAAACAAAAATGTTGGCGAGCCTGAAGCTGCAATACCTGTTCATTGGAAAGTCTTAGTTAAAGATCCAAAGGAGCTGCAGCGCTACCCGGAAACTCCGTTCAGCTCATCAACACTACTGCTGCGCGATCAGATGGTGGAGGTTACCGAGGTTTGGAATTCACCCAACAGTGGGCCCATTTGGCTGAAAGCTCATGTTGATGGGCGGTCCGGATGGATTCCGTACTGGGACAGCTTGCAAGATACGATATGGGATGAAGATACACAAACGGTAGCTCATATTTCAAAAATAAACACGAATAGTTTAGGAATTGCCCCTGCCGCGAAGGATGGATTACAGCTTTACAATGGTCAGCGGATTGGGTATACGGAAAATAGTCAAACTTATTTGGATGTCATCCAGCTTGCCGAACATTTTCAATACAAAGTTGAAAAAGTACCGAATATGAACGCAATCTCATTGAGCAAAGGCGAATATTCCTTTGTGCTGCAGGCTGATATGGGCAATGCGTCGGTGAATTGGCACGGTACTAAGGATAAAAGTGTTCAATTGGCAGAGATACCGCGTCATTCCCGCGACAGCTGGTATCTTAATTTGAAAGACGTTCAGGCTCTTTTTGGATTAACTCAGGTATTTGCTGGGAAAGAATACAGTTTGTTTGAGAAGAATTATAACGTGAAGTCAGGAGAATTCCCGACCCGCGCGGAGAAGGGGCAGTTAGAATTGCAAGCATTTGTCTACGATTGGACCAGTCGGGAAGATTATAAGTCTGGACAAATGCCGCTTCAGATGTTCATTGAGGAGAACGGAGACCAAGGTGGAGTCGCACATGTTTCCAAAACGGAAGGGTTCGTTAACAAGCCAGAAGCTAGTGATTCGTCAGTTGCTTTGTTTAGCTTGAAAGCTTCTCGACCGCTGGCAGCCGGAACTCACCAAGTGAATGTTGTTATACGTATCGGTGAAAGGATCATTTGGAAGCAAAGCGTTGAAATAGTTGCTAAGTAAACCTATCACTTAATAAACGAAAGAAGGGCTTCCTCAATCATCTAACAATGACCTTGGGGAAGCCCTTCTATTTGCTATTTAATCATCCTATCATCAAAATCTCTCGAATCTCTTGCTCCGTCAAGGCGGACAAGGCCTCCTGACCCGGTTGAATCACTTCATCAATCAGGTTCTTCTTTTTCTGTTGGAGCTCATACATTTTATCTTCTACGGTACCTTGCGCAACAAGACGGATCACCTGCACGACCTTCTTCTGCCCGATTCGATGAGCACGGTCGGCTGCTTGCTGCTCCACGGCAGGATTCCACCATAGGTCGTAAAGGATAACGGTGTCGGCACCGGTAAGGTTTAGTCCAGTACCGCCAGCTTTTAATGAGATGAGGAACAGGTCTCGCTCGCCTTCATTAAATTTGTTGCACAACTCTACGCGTTCGGCAGTTGGGGTTTTACCGTCTAAGTAGAAATACGGCACCCCTTGATAGCCTAGGTCTCGCCCGATCATGCCCAGCATCGCTGTAAATTGCGAGAATATCAGCACCCGCTTGCCGGCGCTTCTGCATTCTTCGATAATCTGCATGAGCTGCTCGAATTTGGCCGAGCTTCCGGTATAATCTTCGACGAACAGAGACGGGTGGCAGCACAGCTGGCGAAGTCGGGTCAAGCCGGCCAGAATTTTGATCCGATGTTTATTAAAGCTGTCTTTGTTCAGATGCTTCAGTGTTTCCTGTTGCAGTTCGGCCAAATAGGCAACATACAGCTTCTTCTGCTCTGGCAGCAGCTCGGAAGCTTGCAGCGACTCGATCTTCTCCGGAAGTTCCTTCAGAACGTCGGTCTTCAACCTGCGCAGCAGAAACGGCCGAACCCGCTTGGCTACACTTTCACGGGATAAGTCATTGAATGCCCTTCTCCCGGGGAACAATTGAGGGAACACCGCGTCAAAGATGGACCATAGTTCCTCAAGCCTGTTCTCTACTGGAGTGCCAGTAAGCGCAAAACGGTATTGGGCCTGAATCTCCTTCACCGCCTGGGCCGTCTGCGTGGTGTGGTTCTTGAACACTTGCGCCTCGTCCAAAATAAGCGTATGGAACGATTGCTTCGTATACAGGTCGATATCCCTACGCAAAAGCGGGTAAGAGGTTATGAGGACATCCACTTGTGAGGCATGTTTCAGAATCTTGCTGCGCTCCTCTCTGCTCCCATCGGCAATGGAAGCCCGAATCTCTGGCGAGAATTTCTTCAGCTCATTGAGCCAATTGTAGACGAGAGAAGCGGGAGCAACAATGATCGCCGGCAGCGCCTGTTTTCTGATCTCGGGCAGCACAGAGACAATAAAAGCGATACTTTGTATGGTTTTACCCAGGCCCATATCGTCTGCCAAGATGCCGCCGAAATTGTACTGGGCCAGCGTCTTCAGCCATTGGAAGCCATACTTCTGGTAATCCCGAAGTACAGGCTCCAGACTGGCCGGCACAGTGAAATCCAGATTATCCGGATTTCGCATGTTTTCCAGTAACTGGCGGAATGTTCTGCCCAGCTTAACGGTATTTCCTTGCCTCTCAGAGTCCATCAAGATGAGCCCGCGGACTAAGGGGAGGCGGAATTCTGCTGCTTTCACGTCCTCCTTGGTAATGCCCATTTCGTTCATGACGCGGACAATTTCCTGAAACTCCACGCTTTCGAGCGGCAATAACGCTCCATCCGGCAGCCGGTGGTATTTGCGTTTCTCCCCAAGGGATTTCAACAGCTTGCGGATTTCCGATTCAGGAATACCTTCCATATCGAACTTGAATTCCAGCCAATCTGTACGTTCATCCACATCAACCTTGACCTTCGGGGCATGTCCGGTTAGAAGTCTTGTTTTCACGGCAGACGTGGCATAAACAGTTACCAGCTTCTCCAATTGCGGAACGACGTAGTACAGAAATTCGTATTCCTCGTCTTCGCTATCCATGAAATATCCCCCCTCCGTCTTAGCGAAGGGACTTTGCTCCATAAGCTCCAGAATTCGTCGCTCCTGATCTCCGTCTCGCATTAGAATGCGGTCGGTTCCGCGCTTATGTTCATTGCCTTCTAGCGGGTTAATGACAATATCGCCGTATTGAAACTCCAGACCGGCAAGCAGTCGATCTTTCACTCGGTCCAAATACAACTTAGCCTTTAATGGCGTTCTCATAATGCGGTCGGAAATAGCCCCAGCGATATGGACACTGCCTAGCTTCATCAGGCCAGGAATCACTTTTTCCATAAAAGGTTCCATTTGTGCGGGTGGAATCTGAATTTGGTGCTTGCTGGAGTTTTCGAGCATTTGCTTTAGCTCCGAAAGGCGCTTGCACGGTTCAGCCTGGATGTGCAGCAGCTTTCCTTCGGAAAGGACAACTCCATACGATTCCATAACCGTAATCTTGTCCAGACCTTGGACATCCAATTGGAAGTCTTCGGCCTCTGTTTGGTCGAACTCAAAGTGGAGCGGGATGGGTTCATCGGATACACGGATTCCATCGAATGTGCGGTTATCCTGCTCAAGTTTTACGGACGATGCCTCGATAAGCGCGGGAAGAAAGGTTGTCCATGAGAAAGGAGGGACCAGAAGCATCCGATCGCCACTCAAATGATTCACACGAACGGAGTACGTAGTTGAAGTCTCAAGGTACATCTGCTCATTGCGATAAATTTCGATGAGCTGCCGAATGACCGCATCATCTTCTTTTTGAAAACTATGGAGCATAGGGTCGTAGGTGAAATGCTTTGAAAATGCATAGGCTTCTCTCCGCTCAATATGATCAAGAAATTCTCTTAATCTTTGGACGATATACATTCGTTTAGGACCGACCTTCATCTCAATCCCGAACATGAACTTCCGATAGCCGTATTGGAATGGTTTGCAAGTAAACTCCAGTTCTAGTTCATCTCTTGTATCGAAAAGAGGTTGTGAACGGCTTGGACGCTGCGGTTTGTTCCCGAACAAATCCAGCATATGGCTCGTCAACCTTCGATCTCCCTCTGAATGTCCAATAGGCGGGGGTATTGTACCCACGACTCGAGATACTTGCTGAATAGCATGAATATTCAGCAGCACGGCAGCAATATGTTCGCAGTATTTATCGTCCGGATCATACGCAGGACAGGTGCAATGAGCAATAACATCCCCGTTTGTATCATTTTCAACGGTTACTAGGTAGGTGCCGTTATATCCTTCGACCGTGGCTTCATAGAGTGGTGTTTCAGGATCTTCATTTAGGAAAGTCACTTGTCTTTCATGGTAGTAGGCTTCTCCTTTTTCATAAGAAAACCGACCGCACAACAACCTAATGATCCCATCTGTCAGCTGAAAGCTCATTACCTTGATCCTTCCTTTTGAAAATATATATGTTCCAGAATTGTTAATGGTTGAATTCATTATAGCAAACATTCGTTCTCGTGAAAAACAAGCTCTAACCAAGAAAAAATGCAGCCCAATTCCAAATGGAGAATGGACTGCATGTATTACTTGGCTGTCATCGATTTCCGAATGGCAGATCCGAACAATTCGACAATGGTCTTCCTAGAGAGGACGCGTCCCCTACGATCCAAAATCTATTGATTTCTTCCCTATATTACCAAACGTTTTGATGCGTGTATATTAATAGATAGACAACGCTTTCGTATCCAACTATACTACTGAAAGAGGGATATTTCCTCGGTTTGTGTCGAAAATTATTTCACGTCTACGTTGTAATATTGAGTTTACATCAAAAAGAAAGTGTGAAACTTCATGAGAATCAACACCAAAGTCATTTATGTCACCTTTGCTATTGTTATTTTATTGCTTGTATTCAATAACACCTCTTATTATTGGTTCACGAAATCACTCTTAACGCAAGCGTTATCTGAACGCATGGAATCGACTGCGAGTCAAATTCGCACATCCATTGAGCAATCAGAGGAAGGTTCATTTTTTGTAGAAGATTTGATTGGTGAGAATCTTCGTTCAGTCGCGCTTTTCGCCAAGAGTCAGCTAGATCCGGATATTGAAAAAGTTACGAATGAACAATTAATTGAGCTTGCCAGGCAAGCGGGGGTTGATGGTTTCTCGCTGATGAAGCGAAATGGTGATGATATTATGGTAGGTAAATCATCAGAGCCCAAGGAGCTTCAGATTAGAAGTACAAAAACATTCGGATATTGGTTTACGGCTTTTAGCCAGCTTCTAGATAATCATCAAGTTACGATTGCTGAGGGGCAAAAGCTGCTTAATTTCTGGTCGGGCATCTATGAAGTTCCGGCATCAGGTTCGAGCAATGTTAGTAAGTTTGGGTACTTTTATGATGGAAGCACTAATTATTTAATATGTGTGTTTGTCAATGCGGATAAGATTCAGAAATTCAAGCAAATCGTAGGCGCGGATACGATCGTGAAGAAAACGCTCGCTTCGAATCCAGATATTATGGAAATATCGGGACTGAACGGGATAACTTTTGGTACAAAGCCGATTGAGTATAAAGACAGTAGTGGGGTTCCATTCATATCGGTCTATGACCGCCCGGTTTTATTTGGTACATATAACATAACGAGTACGAAAGATCTGGATAATTACAAGGAGTCCATACAGGAAAATAAACCAGTTAGCGTTGTGGAGAGATGGAATGGGAAGCCCATTCTGAAAACGTTCATGTATGTTCCTGTTAAGGAAAAATTGACCGAAGTTCAAAGGGAAGTTCCTTATGTGATTACCATCGTCTCGGATTATCAAACGATTCAACGTACTTTAAACAAGCAGCTCGTTCAGCTTACAGTTCTCATTGTTTTATTTACGATTTTTAGCTGTGTGCTTATCTATTTGGTATTCCGATTTATTACGAAAAGCCGAGAAACAGCTGTCCAGTCTACACAAGAAATGTACATTCAAAACGTGGATCTGATGTTCGCTACGATACGTAGTCAACGGCATGACTTTCTAAACCATGTTCAAACCATGTATGCTCTGCTGTCTAAAGGGAAAAAAGAAGACCAAATGAAATACATGAAGGAATTAATTGAAGAAATCAACGAAGTGAACGATATCATTCGAATTGGGCATCCGGCAATTGCAGCTCTTATCCAAGCAAAGATTGCGCTTGCCATGAGAACCAAAATCGATTTCAATTACCATTTTACCGGACTAGAAGGCTTGTCGTTAGGTGTGAAATCCGTTGATATCGTGAAAATTATTGGGAACTTGATTGATAATGCGTTTGATGAGGTCAATAAATTCCCACCAGACGAACGTGAGGTCATGGTTAACGGATGGTCGGAGTCGAACCATTTAACCATATCTGTAACCAACCCGGTTGATCCCGAATTCCAACTTGATGATTATAACAAAATGTTCACGATTGGCTACAGCACCAAAGGTGGAGGTGAGCACCAGGGGCTTGGTCTATCGGTTGTGAAGGAACGAATCGAGTTTTACAAAGGAACCATCGAAGTGTCTGTGGCAGACGGCTGCATCTGTTTCAAAATATCGGTTCCGATGCAATAATCATCGTATCCAAGCTTCTTTTAATAATTGAATCCCGCGCTCCATATTCTTCATGGTTATTCCACCAAAGCCCAAGTAAATCTTGGGCTTTTTGTTATTGGGTATTAGCTCTGCCTGTTGAGTGGTGTATACACGAACCCCTTTTGTAAGGGCTAGCTCCTTTAACATTTCTGCTGAACATGCAATTTGGACCGTCAATTCAATGTGCAGTCCTGCTCCCCCGCCTTCTATTTGAACAAGAGAGCCTAAATGAGTGTGTATTAGCTGGAGCATTTTCTCATGTTTTCTCCGATACGTGTTACGCATACGCCTGATATGACGGTACCAATGTCCACGTTCCATGAACAGAGCCATGGCGAGTTGATCCATATGTGAGGGGCTAGAGAGCGTGCGTTCCATAGTTTGAAGTTTAGGCAAAAGTGGATGAGGCAGCACCATATAATTCATACGTAATGCAGGCGTGAAAGCTTTGGAGAATGTTCCGATATAAATGACCACACCATGCTGATCAAGGCCTTGAAGGGAAGGAATGGTTTTGCCAGCATGACGAAATTCCCCATCATAATCATCTTCAATAATATGGCTTTGATTGTGATATGCCCAGTGAATCAGCTCCTGCCTAATCGCATAGGATAAAGGGCTTCCTGAAGGCCGGTGGGAAGGAGTAACGTATACCGCGTCTATATTTGTGGGAATGATCTCAGCAATAGAAAGTTCATTTTCACTTAGCGGAAAAGGGACAACCGTATATCCGTTCTGTGTAAATATATCACCGACCTGTGCTATGGCATTCTTCTCAAAAGCGACTCGTGCGGATTGTCCGATTAGCTTCGAGAGGAGATGCAGGCTGTTAGACATGCCCGTTCCAACAATGATTTGCTCTGGGGAGCAGGACACACCTCTGGATTGCTTTAAATAATGGGCAATTTGGAGTCGCAGTGCATATTCGCCTTTGTTGTCGCCATATTGGTGAATGCGGCCGCTGTTGTAGGAAAAGGATTCATTTAAGCAAGCCTTCCACGCTTGAAGCGGGAAAGACTCGCTGTCGATTTCTAATAGACTAAAATCAATAGGAGCTTCGTGTGGAGATTGCAGAACTTTCATGTTGGAAATTTGTGTGTCTTTCGGTAGATTGAACGCATGTTGGTTTGGGATCGGTGGATGCAAGGAGGGAGCGACCACATAAAGACCTGAACGAGGCCTACTTATCACATATCCTTCTTCAATAAGCATTTGATAAGCCGTTTCAATTGTATTTTTACTAAAATGTATCTGTTGGCTGAGGGTGCGAATGGATGGTAATTTCGTTCTGTCTTGGATATCACCGCGCTGGATAAGACCTCGGATATGTCGATATAACTGTATATAAAGTGGACCTTGTTCATCACTTTTAAGCAAAATATCGAACATGGAAGACCTCAAATCTGACCCCTGAATTTGATGGGAAACTGAGCCTAATGGCAGGGTCAATAATAGTATAGACTTTAGGATAAGCAATTATCAATATCGTCAGAGGTGAAGCATAGTGACAGAATCGATTGAGACGAAGTTAAACCAACTAGGTATTGTGCTACCTGATAGCAGCGGCCCTGCTGCAAACTATGTTAATTATGTTGTAACTGGTCAATTGTTGTTTATTTCGGGAAAAGGTCCATCAGGGAAGCCAAAAGGGAAGCTTGGGTTGGATTACAGAACAGAAGAAGGCTACCAACTGGCACGCTTGGCAGGCCTTGAAGTGCTTGCTGCAGCCAAACATGCACTTGGCAGCTTGGATAGGATTACACAAGTCGTTAAGGTTCAAGGTTTCGTCAATGCAGATCCTAATTACGTCGAACATCATTTGGTGTTAAATGGGGTCTCTGACCTTATGCAGGAGGTATTCGGTGAGAAGGGGGCTCATGCTCGATCGGTTCTGGGAGCTAATTCTTTACGAGATAATCTTCCTCTTGTCGTTGATACGATATTTGAGATTACAAAATAAATTCATTTAGAGGCAGAGAAAAAAATGAGGTGGCAAGGTTACTTGCCTTCTCATTTTTTTGTTTTTCTACCGATGAAAGCCACCCGGCACTAGTTAGCGGAACGCAGATGCGTTATTTTGGGAAATCGTCGTTCCTCTTCCTCCTGATTTCGGGTGTATTTCGACCAAATAGCGCATCGACGTTCCTCAGCAAATGCTGGTTACCGATTTTTGGGACAGTTTATTTTCTTTTTCAATAAAATCGTTACATGTAGTTTTCAAATACTTATGAATGGGGTAATGATAACTAACGAATGAAATGAATCGTGATATGTAGATTAATCGCAAGGGGGAGCATTGATGAAGATATCAAAGTGTCGCTACAAGGAAGAGTTTAAGAAAAGTTTCATTCATTTATTTCCTCTGTTTGTGCTGTTTGCATTCATTTCTCCTGAGAAAAGTATGATGTCGATGGAAGAAATTCAACCAGGTCCGGCATATCTGGCAGGAATGGTCATGCAAGTCAAAACCAATGATACAGAAACAGTTTTATTGGTCTCAGTTCCTGACAACTTGGAAGTTCCGAGTCATCTGCAGTACCACTCTGAATTATGGGATGAGAATAATCCGATTCATTTGAGCCATCCTGTTATTTCTCCGAGAACGCAGGGGAAAGAAGTCGAGATCCTTTTCCAATCCACGATGAAAAAGGAATTGAACGACTTCTTAGGTGTTCCTGCTGTTGGTGAGATCGTGCAGAGCTTAGCAGAGCCCGACGCTCAAGGAGCGTATCATGCGCAATTTCTACTCAATGCCAATGGGGATTACATTGTTGCAACGCATTAAAACAAAGCGCTATGACTTAAAATTTGAGGAAGTATATAAGTCCAAAAAGGGATGATTAGACTCAAAGCCAGAAGTAACCATCGGAAAACGGTCTCGCTCACTGAACCCGTGTCAATAGCTATCCATTTAGGGAGTAGACGAATCTTGAAAGGAATAGGCCAGAAGAGCTGAACCCCTCTATCATTGAATAAATCGATAAACGAGTGTGACGCGTAAGAGAGGATGAATACCCAGAAATATAAAGGTGATAAGGGCATTGCAATTACAACTAAGAGCAGTAGAAAAAGCAGGGAATGAGTGACGGTTCTATGCTTTACCTTCAGCAGCCGCAGCAGAGCAGATAAAGGAAAAAGAACCTTAGCCATTGTAGAACCTGGCTTATCGACATCCGCTAGCGTGCCTGCCAAACAACCAAGTAGGAGAGCACCAGCGGCATCCCATGAGAAGAAACTAATATCTTGATACGTGAGAACGATTTCCGCGGAAATGAATCCGGCAATACTGTGTGTTTTTTGTAACATCTTAAGCTCCTACCCATTCGTGATTTACGATAACTGTATATTATTCGCATGCGATTCCTAAATTGAGGGGAAGCCGAAAAAATAAATATTCCATGTCGTATTCTACCTATAAGATTGTCTGAATCCACCTTCATAATGCGTCATAAGATGCTCTACAATAGGACATATTGATGCTTATTTATGAATAGGGTATACGACATTTTTGATAAAAGTAGGAGGATTTTTGAATGACGACACTCAATATTTCTAACTTGACATGCGAATACCGCGTCAACCCGATTGGATTGGATACGACCCAGCCACGCTTTACTTGGCAGCTAGATTCGGACATCAAACATACCATCCAATCAGCTTATCACATCCAGGTAAGTATGGTTGAATATTCTTTCGAACCGAGTCATTTGGTTTGGGATTCCGGTCACATACAATCGGAACAATCTGTGCTTGTTGTTTATGAGGGTCAAGAGTTGCTGTCGCGAAATCGTTATTTTTATCGTGTCCAAGTATGGGATCAGTCTGGTTTGCAATCGCCTTGGAGTGAAATCGCTTTCTGGGAAATGGGGCAGCTAAGCTCAGCTGATTGGACAGCAAAGTGGATTACACCTGATGCAGCTTCAATTGATCCTGACGCAGAAGAAGCTTTTTATTTGAGGAAGACATTCACAGCACGTAAGGGAATTCGTAAAGCGACTGTTTACGCAACGAGTCTAGGCATTTATGAGCTTGAACTCAACGGATCTCGTGTTGGAGATTGGGAGTTCACACCCGGCTGGACCAGCTACCGACACCGACTGCAGGTTCAGACGTATGAGGTAACGAGCCTGCTGCAGCAAGGTGAAAACCATACCCTTGGCGCCGTGCTGGCAAACGGTTGGTATAAAGGTAATTTGGCTTGGAAGAATCAGCGAAATATTTTTGGGGATGTTAGAGCTCTTTTCCTCCAATTACATATCGAATACATAGACGGAACTTCGGAAATAACCGTTAGTGATGATTCTTGGCGTGCTTCATTGGGACCAGTTCGGATGTCTGAGCTGTACCATGGAGAAACCTACGATGCTAACTTGGAGCTTAGCGGGTGGAGCATGTCGACGTATCAGGACGATAATTGGTCAAATGTAACGGTTCTTGATCATTCCAAAGATATCCTAATCATGCAAGAGAATGAGCCATCACGCATTACACAGCGTTTGAAACCGATAACCGTTATTGAAACACCTTCTGGAGAAACCGTTCTTGATTTTGGGCAAAATATGGTCGGAAAAGTGCACATGCGATTGGAGCTGCCAGTTGGAACTCGTCTTCAGCTCCTGCATGCAGAGGTGCTGGATCAAGATGGGAACTTCTATATTGGGAACTTGCGTCTTGCGAAGCAGACGGTTACTTATGTATGCAAAGGTGGTGGGGAAGAACAATATGAACCCCATTTCTCGTTCCAAGGCTTTCGATATGTCAAAGTGGAAGGCTGGCCCAAGGATGTAGCATTCGATGCAGAGCGCTTCACGGGACATGTCATTCATACGGACATGGCAGCTAGCGGCACTTTTGAATGTTCCCATCCCTTGTTGAATAAACTTCAACAAAATATTGTGTGGGGACAAAGGGGGAACTTCCTGGATGTTCCGACCGATTGTCCGCAGCGAGATGAGCGACTGGGTTGGACAGGAGATGCGCAAGTATTTATTCGCACGGCAGCATTTAATTATGATGTGGCTTTGTTTTTCACCAAATGGCTGCGCGACTTAAAAGCAGATCAACTTGAAAATGGCGGTGTTCCATTCGTCATTCCGGACGTACTTGGGCCGAATGACCACTCTTCCTCTGCATGGGGGGATGCAGCAGTCATATGCCCGTGGACGTTATATCAGGTATATAGCGATAAGCGCATTCTGGAGCAGCAGTATGACAGCATGAAAGCGTGGATTACGTACATGCGAAGCCAAGGAGAGAATGAGTATCTGTGGAATACAGGCTTTCATTTTGGTGATTGGCTTGGGCTTGATGCCAAAGAAGGCAGCTATGTAGGAGCGACTCCTAGAGACTTAATCGCGACATGCTTCTATGCCTATTCGACTTCACTTTTCGTGAAAGCTGCGGAAGTGCTGGAACGCAGCGAGGATGTGGCTAAGTACAGTGAGCTTTATGAGCGCATTGTTGAAACTTTCACACAAGAATTCCTTACACCAAGCGGGCGTTTGGCCGCGCATACACAGACAGCACACGTTCTCCCGCTAATGTTTGGACTCGTGAAAGGGAGTACGCGTGATCGATTAGCAAAGACGTTAGCCGAATATGTAGCGGAACAGAAGAATCACCTGACGACCGGTTTCGTAGGTACGCCATATTTGTGCCATGTTCTTTCCGAGAATGGCTACCATGATCTGGCTGTTAAGTTGGTTCAACAAGAAGATTATCCATCATGGCTGTATTCGATTCACAAAGGAGCAACTACGATCTGGGAGCACTGGGATGGCATCAAGCCGGATGGATCATTTTGGAGTGATAATATGAACTCCTATAACCATTATGCATATGGGTCCATTGGGGATTGGCTGTACCGCGTAGTGGCGGGTCTCGATTCCGATGATCAGCAGCCTGGATACAAACGGATTCATTTCCGTCCGCGACCAGATTCCGGCCTTGAATACGCGAAAGCATCGCTCCATTCCAGCTACGGTAAGATACGCAGTGAATGGAAGAAAGAAGCAGATGACAGGGTCGTCTATGAGTTCCAACTACCTCCGAATACGACAGGCCTTGCAACCTTGCGAGGGGCGACATTAGCAATGGCTACAGTTAATGATCAAGCAGCCCAGACAGCATCAGGGGTCCTATCAGCAGAGGAAAGTGATGGAGAGCTGCGGTTAGAACTTGGATCGGGGACTTACTCGATTATTTGTTGAGAAATGAGGATAAAAGTGGGTCACACGTATTCGTGTGGCCTCTTCTATTTGTTAACTTTTTGATTAGGAGGATATGAGTTATAATAGAGATATAGTTGAATAAAGAAGGGGTACCCACAATGGCAGTCTTCAATGCAATGGAAACGATAGTGATGAATTTGTTTGATGAGTTTCAAAAAAACTATGAAATGAAATGCGATTGCACTACTTGCAAAGAAGACGTGTTTGCTTTGGTTTTAAATAAAATCCCTCCGCGATATACCTCTAGTGAAAAGGGACAGTTATTTGTAAAAGGCTTATATATCAATCCACAGCTGCAGTCCGATGTCATGCGAGAATTAATGGAAGCGGCGAATATTGTGGAACATCATCAACATCACCGAGAAGAATCCCAATCATAAGAGAACTTAAAAAGACTGGTCTCACTTCACTACGAAGAGGCCAGTCTTTCTTTTTTTCAACATTATCTATGGACGCCGGTTAACTTCATAAATATGCTTGAATTGATTAAATTTATCTACTGCTTGCGCCCTTGATTTGACGCCTAATTTGTCATAAATTTTGCGTATATAATTATCTACGGTGCGCTTACTCATATGCACTTCCTCGGCCATTTGCTCATTGGTTAGGCCTTGGACAATCATTGTCATCATATGTACTTCATCGTCGTCCAATGAATCAGTCTGATGCAAATTACCGCTATCCACTCTCATTTTATGGAAAACAGGAACGGGTATTACCGTGAAATTCTCTAACAAAAGGGTAACTAAGCTTTTAATAAGCGTACCACTAGATTCCTTAGATATAACAGCACTAACCTCAAGTCCGATCAAATAATTGTAAAGATGGGATAATTCTATGCCCGAAAAAATGACAAGGTGGATGGAGGGGTATTTCGCTTTAATGATTTTGGCAATCTCATCGCCGTATTGATCCGGAAGATTATAATCCAAAAAAACAATATTCGGTACATGCAAATCCACGAGTTCCAAGCATCGTTTGCCAGTACCAGCTATCCCTATAATCTGTATGCCCTCGATTTGCTGTAGTGTATTCGATGTCGCTTCCGCCATTAAGGGATGATCATCTACGATCAGAATCTTCGATTTCTTAATCATATGATACTTCCTTCCTGATTTGGTAAGGGGATCCGAATGGTGAATTCAACGTCGCTGTTCATATCTTTCCTTAATTTTACCAAATTTCACAAAAAGATTGCAAATTAGATTTTATTTATCTGATTTTGCGTCTTTTTTTCGTGATACGCAAAAAAAATTGCGCATATATGGAAAAAAATGTGGATTTGCGAAAGAAAATATTGCGCTGTTATCGATGGCGTTTCTATATATGATAAGTATAGGTAATCTTCCAAAATTAAGTAAATAAGGAGGGAATTCATATTGAAAAACGAGCAATTTGATTGCATGTTTGATTCTGTGTTAACGGATGTTGTGAAGCAAACGTACTGCAACTTAACCTTGCCCTCCGCTGAACAAATGCAGATTTCGATGAAGAAAATGATGGATATCATTGAAGCCAAAGATGGTTGGAATTCAACGAATGAAAGATAGGAATAACAAGAATTCGATTAGCGATGATTCGCTTGTATATATAACACACAACAGTCTATTTTCTCTGAAGAGGAAATAGGCTGTTTTTTTAATCGACCAAGTCCGTTATACTACTTGTAAACGCTATCATGAAATGAGGGGGATGAATGAAGACTCGTTTGTTAGCTCTAGGCATGACTGTATCCCTGATGCTTACCGCTTGTCAAACCCAGACAGTAACGGTCGTTCCTAAGCAGCAGCTCCAGGAGCAGACGCTTTCGTGGATACATCACTTTGATGAGGAGGGTGCACGGAAATGGCTGGAGGCGGGGACACAGCTATTTACTAAACAACATCCTTCTTATGTGTTTACGCTGACGGGCGTGGATGGTGGCAATTATATGAGCTTGCTTCGCACGCGTGTGATTTCGAATAACATGCCTGATATCTATATGTTGGATAATATGGAGTCCGCTCAGGATCTTATTCATAAAGGATATGCGATGGACTTAACGGGGCAACCGTTTTTGTCGCAAATCAAAGAGAGGTTCCTGAATGGTGTGAAGACAGCCGACGGGAAAATATGGGCGCTTCCGATAGACTTGAATGGGGCTGGTGTCATTTACAATAAAGAAGCTTTCACTCAAGCAGGCATTCAAAGTCCGCCAACAACATGGCCGCAATTCTTAGCTGCTTGTGAGGCGCTGCAGAAGGCAGGAATTATTCCTATTGCAGCAGGCTACAAGGATAGTTGGACCCTGACTTGGGACATAGCAGCGGATCTTTTGGCTAATCAGTACGCTGCCGGGCACAACTGGATTGCTGATATTGAAGCAGGTCGAACTTCGTTCGCTGAGGATCAAATTCACTTCAAAGACATTTTGAAACGCTATGGAGAACGTTTGCGTTATGTGAACATCAAGCCGTTCGAAACCGATTGGAATCAAGCCCAAGGGCTCCTTGCTGAGGGGAAAGCCGGCATGATTATTAATGGCACGTGGACGGTTGACGGTGTTAAATCCAAGAATCCTGCGAGTAATTTAGGACTGTTCGCTTTCCCTTATTCAAATGATCCCCAAGATGCCAAGTTTGGACTAAAATCAACAGGAGGGATTGTGATCAATCCCAAATCACCTCATAAGGAAGCGGCGCTTCAAACACTAGAACTGTTTGCTTCGAAGGAAATGGGGACCATTTTTCAGACGAAAAAGAAGGCTTTGTCTGTGATTAAGGGCTTGCCGAATGACTTTGATCCCACGTATGTGGAGCTGGATGAAAATTATATCCAAACAGGCCAAATGTATGATTGGTCGAGTTTGCCAACAGATTTTGTGAATCAGGATCTGCAAAAAGTGTTTGTAAATGCACTCACGAAATTCGTTATTGATCGAAGCCATAATGTGGAGATCTGTATTCAAGAGTTGGATCAAGCATTCGATCGGATTCGCAAACCATCCAAATGACAGCAAGGAGATCTGCGTATGACAGCCGCCCCGTGGAACATAAATCGGGTCAAGGACTTTCGCATCCGAACGAAAATATTTCTATCTAACATGATTATTATTTTGTTCATTTCATCGGCGATTGGCGGAGTTGCCATCTATGCCTCTACGAAATTCATTGAATCAAATACAAGAGACCTCTCGATGCAGGTCATTCATCAAGTTTCCGACAATATTGAAATTAGAGCGAAGGAAGCATTCACTTCCTCCGTTTACGTTCTGAGTGACAGTAATATTCGGCAAATTGCTGCTGAACAAGGTGAACAAGTTACAGTTGACAACTATCCGGCGTTCCGCAGCCGTATGGAGTTCTTGCTAGCTCAGTACGGGAATGGGAATCCCTATATGAATGCCATTATGATTCAAACTCATAAGGGACAGGTGTACTGGTGGGAAAATAAAAAAGGTGTGGATCGTACACTAAATCATGAAGATGTAACCGTGATGACGAACGATGCTTCCGATTATTTGAAAAATCATGCGCAAAGCATCAGCTGGTCGCCTTCTCTGAGAAAACAAAAAGAAGTGTTCCTTATCAGAGATTTCATTGATCTGAGTCAAATAGATCGTAGTCTAGGCACGATTGTAATTAGTATCGATTCGGATTATTTCTTGTCCCTGGGGAGCAATAGCTCTATCATTAAGCAAAATAATGTTGCGATTCTTAATCCTTTGAACGAACTGCTAGCTGGTGGCGGAACCCCTCAAATGGACAATCTCATCTCAAGGAGCTTTAGTTATACGCTTAAGGAGAATGATGACTCTATGGCAATTGTCGATAATGCTGCGGGAGGGAGTCATTTATTCGTTCAAGAACGAACATCTACGCTGGGCTGGCGGGTGCTTTGTTTTATTCCGATGTCTGAGCTTCTGTCCAGTACACGCGTGTTAGTTTTTGTGATCGCTCTTGTTTCACTGCTTGCCGTTCTGATATCTACCGGAATTGCCGTATTACTTTCCAATTCTACGACGCGAAATATCAAAATCTTGGAGCAAACGATGCGCCGAGTCGAAGATGGCAATTTCGATGTTCGAATTATTCCGCTGGGGCGAGATGAGATTGGGAGTTTGTCTATACGGTTCAATTTTATGCTGTCTCGGATTAACGATTTAATAAACACGGTGTATAAAGAGCAAATTGCCAAACAACAGGCTGAATTTACCGTCCTCATGAGTCAGATTAATCCTCATTTCCTTTATAACACGTTAGGCACTGTGAAATGGTACGCTCGCATGAACCATCAAGCCGAGATTGAGCGAATGGTCACATCCGTTATTGAATTATTGAAATCCTCGGTACGACGTGTTGGCGAATTTCACAGCTTGGAGCAGGAGATTAACCAATTAAAAAACTATATTTATATTCAGAAAATTGGTTATGGCGATGCCTTTCACATGGACTATGAAGTGAATGAACAGTTGATGGAAAGCGAGGTGCCTTATTTCATTCTTCAGCCGCTTGTCGAAAATGCGATTCTTCACGGCATCGAAATGTCCAAGGGGAGTGGACGTATTGTACTTTATGCACGCATAGAAGAGAAGCAGCTCCTGCTCATTGTCGAAGATAATGGAATAGGGATGGAAGCTGAACAAGCGCTTAATCTATTGAACGAAGCAACATGTAAAGAATCGGTTCCAGGAGTGACGAGTATCGGCATTCACAATGTGAATGAACGCATTCAGCTGTATTATGGGGAGAAATATGGCCTTAGCTACGAAAGTGCACCCGGATTAGGTACGAAAGCTATTGTTCGAATTCCGCATAGAACGCATCGTCAAAGGAGGAATGAGCATGTTGAACGCCATGATCGTTGAAGATAATGCGATTTATCGGTATGCGATTAAAACGATCATTCGTTGGGAAGATTACGGTTTCCAAATAGTGTGCGAAGCACTCAATGGCGTGCATGCACTGGATCTTCTGCAGCATCAGCAGGTTGATCTTATTGTGACGGACATTTCGATGCCCGAAATGAACGGCATTGATCTTATCCAGCAAGTAAAGCAAAAGGATGCTTCCATCAAAATTGTGGCACTCAGTTCTTTTGATGATTTCCGATTCGTGAAGGAAGCCCTCAAGCTTGGGGCAGAGGATTATTTGTTAAAACATGACCTTGAACCTGATGCGCTGCAACAGCTATTAGAACAAATGAGCAGCAAGATTATGGAAGATCATAGGCGGAGAAAACAAGCTAGTATTCGTGATGCCAGCTTTCAAGAGGTGCGCTGCCTGTTGGGGCGTAAGCTTCTCTTTGGCGAGTTGAAGCGAGCAGAGGACATCGAAGATCAAGCGAGCGCCGTTCATTTTCCAATTCATGGAGGTCCTACGGCAGTCGTTGTCATTGATGCTAGCTTTAAAGTCCTTGCGGATGGTTCTAAGGAAGAACAGTCAGCGCACACAAACATGGTTATACCGATTTCAGAGCGGAGAACTGCGGTCATTATCTATTTTCCGCAAGAGAAGAGTGAACACAAATGTATGGAGGAGGCTCTACGGCAAGCATCGCAGCTATATACCAGGATGAAGAAGCTCGGCTCTGCTACAGTGGGAATTAGCTCGATCGGCTACGGATTGAAGGATTGGGCAGTGCTATATAAGCAAGCGGAAACAGCCTTAGATCAATATGTTTATGAAGGAACGGGTCAACTCTACGCCTATACGTCCTTACAGATAAATGACAAGGTTGAAACGCTGGCCGGAATCACGATTCAGCCTCTGGTTGCAGCGATGAAAAGTGGTCTATTCACTGATGTTGAAACGCAATCTGAGCTTTTGTTTCAAAGCCTCATTCAGAGGAAGCCGCCTATATCCGAGCTGCGCAACCTGCTAGCAGAGTTAATGATGCAGCTGAGAACATTGGCAATGGAGAGGAACAGGTTCTCAGATCAGTTTGAACATGATTATAAACTGGTTAGCCAGGCGATAGAAGCCCTTCAGCCTCTGCAGCAAGTGAAGCCGTTATTTCTGAACTTGAATAAGCAAATTGCTGGGAATAAGGCTGAGCACACGATGATGCGGAAGGAAATCCAAGGAGCAATCGCCTATATGGAAGAGCACTATGCCGAAGACATCACGGTGGCAAGACTGGCGGATGTTCTCCATTTGAGCGCGAATTACTTATCCAATCTATTTAAAAGCGAGACGGGGATGCGGATCGTCGAATATATGAATCGATGTCGGATACAGAAGGCGAAACAGCTGCTTCAAGACCCTGCATGGAAAGTATATGAAGTCGCTGAGAAAACGGGATTTCAAGAAACTTCCTACTTTTGCAAAGTATTTAAAGAGCTTGAAGGGAAAACGGTTAAGGAATTTAGGCGCAATGGTTAATTGTTCAAGATGAATGATTATAAATTCTGTGAATTATATAAGAAATCAGTGTTATATAGAATGCAAGGGGCTGCGAATTCGGATAAAATTCGGAGCTTTTTTTGTTTTGAGTGGGGCTATATCTTCGTAGTTTTGTTATATAACTTGATGTTTCTTTCAATGTAAGCGCTTTTAAAACAACTTATACTAACTTCATAAAGAACAGCAGCTAGACACCCCTCGCGGATGAAACGGGTTTCATAAATGAATGAGGGTAGATCAAGGAGGTTAGCCATTGTATTTATCAAAAAGTGAAGAAGCAGTGATTCAATTATCGTCAGAAGCACTGCGTATAGATGGAAAGTCAGAAATTATACTTTGTGCCTCCTTATTTTATTTTCGATTACCACGGGGTTTATGGAAAGAGAGACTAAATAAAGTTAAAGCCTTTGGATATAACGCTATTGATGTGTACTTTCCGTGGAATCATCATGAGACGGTGGAGGGGGTTTGGGATTTTACCGGAGAGAAGGATGCGGCTCAGTTTCTACAGGATGCTGCGGATGCAGGACTGTGGGTGATTGCACGACCAGGGCCGTATATTTGCTCGGAATGGGATGGGGGAGCACTCCCCGCTTATCTTTTCGTGAAAGAAAGTCTTCGCTTGAGGGATAACGATCCTGCCTTCTTGCGGCATGTGGCCAGGTGGTATGAACAAATTCTTCCCATCCTGAAGAAATATGAAACGGGTCAGGGAGGCACCATCATTGCTGTCCAATTAGACAACGAGCTTGATTTCTATCCTTGCTCTGATCCCAAAGGGTATATCTCGGCGCTAAGAGATTTAGCTTTGCAGCATGGGATAACAGTGCCGCTCATTGCTTGCGCCGGACAAGGCGGCTTGTATGAGGCTTCTGGTTTTGCTGAAGGCGTGGTGCCAACATGTAACTTCTATCCAAATGACCAAGACCCTGCTTTCGAAGAAAAGGTGCTCTTCTACAGAGAGGAGTTGGCTCGTCGGGGGCTGCCCTTACTCGTCACGGAGACGAATCGTTCGCACTTCCTGCTTCGCAGATTGTTATCGGCAGGAGCGAAGCTGCTCGGTCCCTACTTACAGGCTTCAGGAACGAATTTTGGCTTTACCAATGCAGCTAACAATTGGGGAAATCCTCTTTCTTTTCTTACCTCGGACTATGATTTCCATGGGATGATAACACCTGAAGGACACATTCGAGAGGAAGCTTATGAAGGAAGAATGCTGCATCGTGTGATTCAAACGTATGGCGCTTCCTTGGCGGAGGCGAAACCTGAGCTTACGAGTAGTGCCTCAACCCCTTATCGGTTAGCGTTAAAGCAAGGCGGCGAGCTGCTCTTCTTATGCCAAGTAAACGAACAAGATGAAGACGCTTACTTTCACGTGGCGGAAGATGTCATACCCCGATATACCACACTTGTCGCCAAAGCAAGCCGCTGTCCAATTCTTCCCGTGCAAGTGCCCTTGCAGACTTGGGGGATCGCTGAAGGGACACTGGCCTACGCTACTGCAGAACTGCTGTTGGTGAAGCAGCTTGAGCAGCGCACACTGTTCGTGTTTCATACGGATGGCGAAGGCGAAATTCATCTCTGCTTTAACACGGAGGTGCAGACGGAGGCTGGCACGATGACAGTACACGATGCCGAAGCAGGAGATCAGGTAACGGTATCCTTTCAATCAGGCGAGCAAGAGAGATCAGCACGGATTCGCTTACTAAACGGTCACGTTATCGAATTGATCGGAATGAGTCGTTCACGTGCTTTGCTGTTAGAAAATGTGGATGATGCAGGCGAGCTGCACGTTGGCGAATGGGTTGAACGAGTCTCGGAAAGCCGCGAAGTTGAACTCAGCTGGTCACAAAGCTTAGTGAATCCCTTGGATACACTAGCTGATGAAAGTATATCGATCGGTGATACTGCCGATTATCTGGAGAAGCATGGTGTTTACCGAGGTTTCGCCTGGTACACCTCGCAATTATCACTGCCGCTTGAGAAAAGCCGTCTTGGCCTTATTGTTCAACAGGCAAGTGATGTCGTTTCCGTCTATACCGGTGAAACGTACCTTGGTACAGCAACACCGGGAGGAGGAAGTCACTTCCTTCCGATTCCTTCCGGTTCGCGCGTAGAGCCAAATCTGGTTGCTCGTGTTGAGATTTGGGGACATACCAATTTCCATGATACGAATTTGCCGGGTCTGCACTTAAACGCACTGAAAGGGCTAACGGGCATAGTTGGAGTAACGTCGGTTAGGGAAATAAACCAAAACTGGCGATTCAAGCTTATGCAATATGGAGAAGACAAGGACGATTACGCAGCATCAGACTATGACGATCAACAATGGCCGATTGTAAGTGTTGGAGGGTGGCTCTCCGCAGAACAGCCCGCCCATCAATGCTACCGTAAACAAGTAAAGCTGTCGAAAGAAGCGGATACCTGGATTCTCCACACGCCTGGTAATTTCTCACACGCCTACGCTTACGTGAATGGGCACGCACTCGGACAATTGAATCCGCTCAATCCGTATCTCGATATTACGCCTTATGTAAAGGCAGGAGTTACGGCAACGTTAACGCTATTTCTGGATAAAACATATGGTTCCCTTAGCGGCAATATACGTCTATACGAAGGAACCGCCGCTAAACAGTGGACATTATCCTCTTGTCAGGAGAATGGCTTACTGCAGCATGCCAAAGCGTCGGCGCTTAAGGCTCTCCCCGTAGAAGGAGCTATCTCCTTGATACCGGGTACTCTGTCATGGCTATATGGTGACCTCCATCATGATAACCAAGGATTAGGCTGGAGGGTTTATGTCAAAGGCAGCAACATGAAGCTGACCGTGTTCTTCAACGGACACCTAGTTGGCCGCCTGTGGACGCAAGGCGGTGCCAACAGACCGATATTCCGTGGCGGCAGCGATGAATCCTTTTATTTACCTGGACCGTGGTTTCAGGGTGGCGAATCGGGCAATGAAATAGCCATCTTACTGGAAGCGGTATCGGACTCTGAGGATGCCTTGTTAGAGCCTCTTCGCTTTGTACCCGTAGCCGCAGATTAATTTGGAAGGAGAGTACGCATGAAAACTGCCATCTCAGCAAGCTCATTAGAAGGGGCGCCTATTGTTGTCAAAAAGCGTGTAACCCCATTGCGCAGATTTTGGTCGTATCGAACATTAGTCCTCATGTGTGTTCCTGCGATTTTATTTTTCCTAGTCATGTCGTACCTTCCAATGCCAGGGCTTTATCTCGCATTCATTAATTATAACTATACGGCGGGGATCTTCGGCAGTCAGTTCGTTGGGTTTGACAACTTCAAATTTCTAGTGACCTCAGGGGCACTTTGGAAATTAACGTTTAATACGATTGCTTATAATTTAGCTTTTATTATATTTGGGAATATTTTGCAGATTGGAATTGCCATTTTGCTGAACGAGCTTCGTAAAAAGTGGTTTAAGAAGCTTTCACAATCACTGATGTTCCTGCCTTTTTTCATCTCCTTCGTGCTTGTTGGGCTTATTGCCTATAACATTCTCAGTTATGACTTTGGACTGCTCAATGGGATTCTCAAATCGTTCGATTGGGAGCCGCTTAAGACGTACTCGAATCCAACGATCTGGCCTTTTATCATCGTCATTACATTTCTTTGGCAGTCGACAGGGTACGGCTCCATTGTCTATTTCGCAGCGATAATGGGATTGGACTCGGAGATTGTAGAAGCCGCAGAAATTGATGGGGCGAATGCCCTGCAGCGAATTCGCTATATCGTGCTTCCTTGGCTGAAGCCAACTTTCATTATTTTGCTGCTGTTCTCACTAGGCGGTATTCTCCGAGGGAACTTTGGATTGTTCTATAACTTAGTCGGAGCCAACAATACAGCCCTTTTTAATGCGACAGATATTATTGAAACGTTCGTGTTCCGCTCTTTGATGAACAATTTTAACTTTTCGCTAGGAAGCGCTGTCAGTCTTTATCAGTCCGTGTTTGGCTTCTTTATTGTCATCACAGCCAATTGGCTGGTTAAGAAAGTTTCGCCTGAAAACACGCTGTTCTAATTCAACATGTTAGTGTTCGTCACTTTAGATCGGTTAGGAGGGACATATGTGGAACAAGTCATCGCACGTCAAAGGGGAACTGATTTCTCCTCGGTGGCCATTCGGTTATTCGGCTATTGCTTTATTGGTCTATTTGCAATCTTCTGTTTAGTACCTTTTCTTCTTGTCCTTGGGACTTCGTTCACAGCAGAGAAGTCGATCACTTTACACGGCTACAATTTATGGCCCAAAGAGTTCAGTACGTTTGCTTATAAAATTGTCTTCGAGAACCCTGGCGTCATCATCGGCTCTTATGGGGTCACGCTCGGCATTACGCTGATTGGAACAACCATTGGACTATTTATCGTAGCCATGACGGGTTATTCCTTGCAGCGTCCTGATTTCCCTTATCGAAATCGGATCTCCTTCTTCATTTACTTTACAACGTTGTTTCAAGGCGGGGTTGTCCCCTTTTACTTAATTATGACGCAGTGGCTGCATCTGAAGGATAACTATTTGGCTGTCCTGCTGCCCGGATTGATGAGCCCTTTTCTCATTATTATGATGAAAAGCTTCGTTAGGTCCATCCCGCATGCGATTACAGAATCGGCCAAAATGGACGGGGCTGGTGATTTCAAGATTTTCACCAAGCTCATCCTGCCTATGACAACACCGGCGCTTGCTACCATTGGATTGTTTATTGCTTTGGGTTATTGGAACGAATGGTACAATGCGATGCTGTTCCTATCACCCGATTTGAAGTATAGACCGCTTCAATTGTTCCTGTACAACGTTGTAACAAGTGCCGATTTTATCAAAAACTCATCGGTCTCCTCCAATGTACAGCCTAGGGATATGCCGCTGGAGTCCATGAAAATGGCTACCGCTGTTGTCGCAACAGGACCGGTCATTCTATTTTATCCGATGGTACAGAAATATTTTATCCAAGGTATTACCGTTGGTGCTGTAAAAGGCTAACGCAAAGCATATACCAAAATGATTATGGGGAGGCAAATCCGTATGTTCAAGAGAAAAAAGAAAGCGCTTAGTGTAGCTCTGGCAGCAACGCTTGCTGTAAGCTTGACGGCGTGCACCACACCTAGCAGTACAGGAACTAGCTCCACGGATAAAGCGACAGCGACTACTGCGGCAACAGGGACATCAGCACCATCCGGCAAAATTGACACCTCCGAGTTCCAAACGATTTCCTACGTGATGTTGGGGGATAAGCCAAAGAATGGTCAATTTGAAAAGGTGATGGAGAAGGTCAACGCTCTTTTAAAACAAAAAGTAAATGCGAAACTGGAAATTAAATGGGTTGAATGGGCTGATTGGCAAACCAAATATAATCTATTACTAGCATCGGGAGAACCTGTTGATTTGATCACGGTTGCGACCGATTGGTTGGATACGTGGCAGAATGCACAAAAAGGTGCTTTCCAGCCGCTGGATAAGCTGCTTCCTGTGTATGCGCCGTTAACTTGGAAGGAAGTACCGCCAGAGAACTGGGCTGAGACGAAGTACAAGAATCAGATCATGCTGATTCCTGAAGATCATTACACACAGTGGGTCAATCACGGCTTCTTGTATCGTGGCGATTGGGCGAAGGAGTTCGGGATCACGGCGCCGATTACAGATTGGAAGACGCTGGAGACCTATTTCCAAGGTGTCAAGGATAAGAAGCCAGGCGTTGTTCCTTGGGATACGAATGGTACCGCCGGTGGTAATATTGCCGGTTACATCAATTCCTACACAGATGCGATTGAACTTCCGATCAGCACAGGTTTATTCAGTCTAATCTATGGCAAATCGTATGATGAGAAGTATAAAGCTTACAGCCCTTTTCTTGATAATACTTTTGTTGATTTTGCTAAATTGATGAAGAGTTGGGGCGACAAAGGCTTCTGGCGTGAGGACGTGCTGAACTATAAGGGAGATAACCGTTCAGAGCTTGAGGCTGGTAAGACAAGCGTTGATCAGCATCACACGCAAACATTCCTTGGCGAACGTATCAAAATGGATAAGCTGCAGCCAGGTTCAGAGCTCCAGTTCTTCCCATTCTCGGCCACACGCAACAATCTCGTATCCATGTCGATCACGCACGGCGGGACTTCTCTTGGTGCGAAAAGCAAGCATCCAGAGCGCGCTCTGATGGTCTACGAGCTGATTCGTCAAGACCCGGAAGTGTATCGTTTGATGAATTACGGCTTGGAAGGCGTGCAGTACGTCATCAAAGATGGCAAACGTTTCCGTCCAGATGGCTATGATGTGCAAAGAGACGAATTCTATTCCAACTTCTGGGGTGGACGCATCGATAAGAATGAAATTCCAGATGGTAATGATTGGTCTGGAAAAGGCGCGCTTTATGCGTCCTATGACAAAATCAAAAAGCCATTCCCATATGGCCGATTCGTTTTCGATAAGGGACCTGTATCAAATGAGTTGACAGCCGTTACCCAAGTTGTTGGACAAATGGGACCTGCGATTCTTTATGGCAAAGCGGGTGACCCTGTCAAAGCGGTTGATGATTTCCGCGCGAAGTTGAAAACAGCAGGTTTTGATAAGCTGATGGCTGAAGTCCAAAAACAATTGGATGCCTTCAAAGTCGCAGTAGAAAGCAGCAAATAAGGATTAAGATATCGAAGGTCTGTTTCTGAACAGGCCTTCGATCTTTACATTTTGACGTAACGGAGAGTGTATCTTGGAATCTATAACCGTCTATGATATTGCCCGAGAAGCGAACGTTTCCGTCGCGACGGTTTCCCGAGTTCTCAATGATACCGCACCCGTTCGAACATCGACTAGGCAGAAGATTATGGCGATTATTGAAAAACATAAGTTTCAGCCCAATGCGTTGGCACGCAGTCTGGTGAATAAGAAAACGGGCATGATTGGCGTGTTATTCCCAGATAGCAGTAATATGTTTTTCCCTGAGGTGTTCGGAGGCGCAGAGAGAGCTGCGATGAAGCTCGGATTCACACTCTTTCTATGTAATACATTCAGCAACTTCAGCAGAGAATCTGAATATTTAAATCTGCTTTGCGAAAGGCAGGTGGAAGGACTCATTTTCATGGGTGGACGAATTAATTCACGTCATTGCCCCGAGCTGCTCGTACAGGAAGTCGTGGATATCCAGAAGAGAATTCCAATTGTCTTGATTAACGGCAGTCTTCCGGGTCATCCCTGTCATCGGGTAAAAACGGACGAATATGCGGGTACCCAGCTCATTATGCAGCACCTTATTGATCGCGGGCATCGAAGCATCGGCTTCTTGGGGGGAAGCGCTGAAACGACAACAACGATGGAAAAGCTGCAAGCCTACAAAAGTACGCTAGGAGCGAATGATCTCCCTTTTCGCAAACAAATCGTACGCTTGGGAGACTTCTCTATGGAATGTGGCCGCAAGCTGATGGACCAGCTCCTTTCCATGCCAAATTGCCCAACGGCCTTTCTTTGTATTAACGATTACGTGGCCATTGGTGCTATGAAAGCGGCTATTTCTCATGGACTGCGTATTCCGGAGGATATCGCCATTGCAGGGTTTGATGACACCCAATTAGCTGCTGCGATGAACCCCGAACTGACAACCGTTTCGCAGCATAGTGAAGAGCTTGGGAGCCAAGCGATGGCATTATTATCGAGATTGATTCAGAAGGAAAAGGTGAAGAAGCTGACGGTTCTGGAGCCTAAGCTCATTGTAAGGCAGAGTACATAATGAGGAAGAAGCGCGCTGACTCAGCAAGCAGTGGCAGTTGGTTAAACAGTAGGATAGAAGTAATGCGAAGTCCGAGGGTTAAGACTCCTCGGACTTTATGTATTATTAATAAAAGCAAGCATGATCACATCCAGAAATGTCCGCGTGACTTCATGCATCAAATATTGATGCATCAGTCCTTCTTGCTTAAAGCCCAGCTTCTCCAAAACCTTCAAAGAGGCTTTATTTTCAGGGAATACTTCCGCTTGAATACGATGTGCCCCAATATGTTCCCGACTAAAGGCAAGAACAGCTTCCAGAGCTTCTGACATGATGCCCTTATTCCAATAATGGCGGTTTAATTCGAAACCTACGTTGAGAGGAAGAAGGGGCTTTTTTTCAAACGTATCTCGAATCGGCATGAACATGACGGTGCCAATTAAGGTAGGATCGGTCTTCATGGATATCCCCCAAGGGAATAGCCGTTTATCTTGAAAATATTGATTCCATGAGTGAATTAAATCTCTGGAATCTTGGACAGATGCAGGGCCATGCCAGTCTAGATATTGGGTGACCTTGGAGTCGGAATAGAAGAGGTATAGATCTTCAGCATCCTCAGTGTTCATTTGACGCAAACATAAACGGTTTGTAGTAAGTAGGGGAAAGGAGTCGAATAAACCGGTCGTTGTCAATCATGTCACCTGTCTTTTCTTCGAATTGTGCAAACTTATCTAGTAAATTATCATAGTAATCTGAAGAATACCTTAAAAAGAAATAAGTTCAATGAATGAAGAAGGATTTACCAATTTAATGTCGAAAATAATCGAATAATGTTGATAGAAGAGGGGAATTATTATGTTTCGTTTCGTTATGTGGATTAGAAAACGATTGGTCGTACGCATCATTGCGGCCGTGATGATAGTCATTTTGGCATTGTCTGCAGGCAATATTTTCATTGAAATCAGAAATGCCAAGAAAGCGAGTATGGAAGCCATATCCAGCTATGGCATTCGATTGGCAGAGAGCTATGTCCAAGGAATCGATGCAAATAGATGGGAACAATTTTTAAAAGATCCAAAGGAGAACGAGCTGTATTGGAATATCAGGCAGGAACTAGACCAATACCGTACGCAAATAGGAGCGCTATATGTGTATCTTGTTCGAATTGATGAAAAGAATCAGCCTCTCCTTATGATTGACGGACAACCAAAAGGAGATAGTCCGGCTTCACCAATCAATGAAGTGACAGATATTCCAGAAGAAGCTGTTCAGGCTTTACTCAAGGGAAATTCGGCGAGTTCACCCTTGATCGTAAACCCGCAATACGGTAAATATGTCTCCACTTATGCACCTTTGAAAAACGCTGATGGTAAAACTATCGGTGTCCTAGGCATCGATACGGAGGCGGGGGTCATCGAACGTATTTCTAACAGCTTGATCATGGGGAATATATCAGTTTATCTGCTTATGCTCTTCTTCACCTTACTTGGACTTGGGGTGGTTATGCTGCTAATATCCCGTTCGCTGCGTCCATTACAACGGATTGTTGCAGGTGCGGAAAGCATAGCGAAGGGAGACCTGCTCCTTGCAAAGCAGCAATTAGCTGAAAATCCTGTTCATTCTATTGATGAAATTGGTGCCGTTTATCAGGCGATGAATAAGATGTCAGGCAACATCAATGACATTTTAAAAACGATTGTATCTAATGTATCGCACACCTCGGATCAATTTGTAGCGACGACAGAACGTTTCAACACGGAAGCTCATCATCTGTTGGAGATGAACACAAAAGTAAATGTCTCGATACAAATGCTCGCTGAAGGAGCCAATACCCAGCAGTCAAGCACCAATGAGAGTGCACATTCGATGGAGGAGATGGCCACGGCCATCCAACGTATTTCAGAGGCTTCTTTAACGGCCTCTGACGCATCCATGAATGCGCTGGAGAGCGCGGAATCCGGACAAACTATCGTAAAGAATATGAACGGTCAATTCGTTACCATTACTTCTGCAACGGAAGAGGCGCTTAATCGAGCTGCCTTACTACGCGGCCATTCACAGGAAATTGGGGTAGCCTTATCGGCTATTTCGGATATCGCCGAACAAACGAAGCTGCTTGCACTCAATGCCTCAATTGAAGCAGCGAGGGCGGGTGAACACGGTGCAGGCTTCGCTGTGGTCGCGGGTGAAGTGCGCAAGCTTGCGGACAATGCGGCAGGCTCAGCTCATTTAATTGCTGGACTGCTGCAAAATATTCAGAGGGAAACTCAGCTTATGGGCGAGGCCATGGAAGAAGGCATGAAGGAGATCCGGACCGGGGCTGGTCTCACGATGAAAGCGGAAGCGTTCTTTGGCCATATTGTAGAACAGTTCCGTTATGTGTCTGAGCAAATTCATGATATCTCATCAGCAACAGAGCAGATGTCGGCTGGGGCAGAAGAGGTGACAGCATCTGTTATAGACATAGCGAATATTGCAAAATCTTCATCTGACGGGACGCTGAACATTCACAAGTTGACACAGGATCAACTTAAGATTGCTCAACATATAGCCGACTCTGCAACTGCATTGAGCGGATTAACGGATGAAATGCGCTTATCTATTCAACGAATTAATGTGTAAAAATGGATAAAGAATTGGCTAGTTTCAATGATTAGACGAATCCTATACAATATAACCGACAGGTATTGGCTGACGGTAGATTGTATAGGATTTTTTCAGTTTTGATAAGTAGGGGGCAAATCATGCAGTTTCTACAAAAATATATAACCATGCCTTGGTTTCGTAATCAACGCATTCGCTATAAAATCATCATGATATATTTTCCACTTATCTTCGTGCCTTTATTTGTACTAGGTTTTGTCTCGAATCAGGTGTACACGAATGCGATTGTCAAAAAGACGATTAAAAATGTTTCGGATAACTCGTCCCTTATTATTACGCGCATCACAGGCATGTTAACGAATGTAGAAAGCTGCGCCAATATGCTGACGATCAATCTCAACAAATTGATCGTGGAAGACCCGCAATCCCAGGGGGCAGCGGAAACGAGCTTACAGATGTACACACAGATTACGAATCAGTTGAGCTTTGCCCTGCTTGTATTTCCCGATGTCCAATCGGCTGCATTTATAGATGCGAATGGTCGAGTATTTGGATCTAATCTCCTTATGGAACGGAATCGGGAGTTGATCGCGGGCAGTGAAATGCTTGAACAGGTTGATGCCTCCAGTGGCAATAATATTTGGTTTCCCATGCAGCAGCGTAATTACTTGACCCCTGATTCGCAAGAAATTGTCATGACGCTAGGTAAGCGGATTGTAAATATTTATACGGGGCAAAAGCTCGGCATGCTCGTACTGAATATCAAAGAAAGCTCCTTATCTGCGATTTATCAGAAAATCGGCTCGATCCAGGATGGCAGCTATTTTATCGTAAATGAGGGAGGCGTCGTTATTTCATCGCAGCATCCTGAGAATTTACTTCAAGAAGTAGCCGATCCAACGCTGAAAAACTGGATTACTTCTAGTAGGGATACGTCGGATCTAACCTCTTTTCAACATGAGAAAACGCTTGTTGTAAGCTCCGACGTTCCTAGCTTTGGGTGGAAGCTCATCTCGATGGCTCCACTGGTATCCTTAACCGCGGATACGCGTAAAATCACTGTTCTTATTGTTCTTATTGGGTTGATCTGTTTATTTTTTGCTTTGCTTGGAGCGGGAATGCTTTCTCAACTCATTGCTAAACCCATTATGGGGCTAACGAAACATATGAAGAGGATCAAAGAAGGCAATCTGGACATTGAATTCCAGGTGAATTCAGAGGATGAGATTGGTTTATTAGCCTCTGGCTTCAATGCCATGATAAGGCGAGTTCAAGAGCTTCTGACGAATATTAATTTCGAGCAAAAGAAGAAGCGTGAATACGAGCTAGCGCTAATTCAGGCGCAAATTAAACCGCATTTTCTGTATAACACCTTAGATGTTATTTACACCTTGTCAGAAATGGGACGAGCACGGGATGTACAGCGAACAACCAAAGCGTTGGCCGATTTCTATCGCGCAGCTCTGAGTAAAGGAAGAGAGACGATAACGATTGAGGAAGAAGTCCGCAATGTGAAGGATTATTTATCCATCCAGCGAATCCGTTATTCCGATGTGTTTACCTTTGAATTTGATATCCGTGGAGAGGTACTCGGCGGTCTTATACCGAAATTAACCATTCAACCGCTCGTTGAAAATGCCATCTACCATGGTCTCAAAACGAAGGGCAGCCTGGGTATTCTGAAAGTAACCGGTGAAATTGTGGAGGGTAAAATCAAGATTATCGTCAGCGATGACGGGGTTGGCATGCAGCCGGAACGGCTTGAGGCTCTTGTGAAGAAGCCGGAATCTCCGGAGCAAGCTGTCGGCTATGGGTTAAGGAACGTGAATGATCGAATACAGCTTTATTTTGGCGATGAATATGGCCTACAAATTGAAAGTCAACTGGGGCAGGGCACAGAAGTCACACTATGGCTCCCTTTTCAAAGTGAGGAAGGTTAAGATATGCAGAAAATATTAATTGTTGATGATGAGTCCATTTTCCGAGAATACTTGCGCACGGCATTAGATTGGGAAGCCTATGGATTTGAAATATGCGCAGAAGCCAAAAATGGGGTGGAGGCGTTGGAACAAGTCGATGTGCATCGTCCCGATATAGCCCTTGTGGATATTACCATGCCGTTTATGGATGGACTCACGCTAACGGAGCAATTGAAGCAGCGATATCCAGCTACAAGTGTGGTGTTGATTACAGGCCATAACGAATTTGATTACGCTCGAAAGGCGCTAAAGCTTGGCGTTGAAGATTACATTCTGAAGCCGTTTTCGAAGGATGAATTGGTACTGACACTGCTTAAGCTTCAGAAGGAGCATCAGCGGGTTCAGGAAGAGAAGTCCACATTGAAGGAAAATCAGCTGTTGATGAAGGAGAGCTTTCTTAATCATTTGCTTAGCGGTGATTATAACCATTCCAATGAGGAGACGAGTTCAAGACTCCAGCAATTTGGGGAATCCTTCGACTCCCTATGTTTTGTGGTGGCGTGTATTGAGATTGATAACATGGATCTCAAATGGAACAAAGTGAGTGAAAGATTACTTTGGAAATATGCGGTGACGAACATTCTGAACGAGGCGCTGGAGGAAACGGAAAATCATTTGATTTTCAATGGGCCTGAGGGGCGCATTATTTGCTTGGTGGAGCACCAAGGGAATGGAGAACTGGAAATTCCTGCGTTAGGCGGTTATGAGAAATTATGTTTCCTGATCAAGAAATATTTGAAATTTACAATCACGGTCGGTGTTGGTCGAAGTCAAACCGGCTATCAGGGGATCCGTACTTCTTATTTGGAGGCGCTTGAAGCCTTGCAAAATAAGTTTGTACTGGGGAATGATCGTGTGATTGCTTACGGATCAGGAGCTTTGGAGTCAGGGACTCAAGCCTTCTATCCCACAGAAGTGAATGAAGAGCTGCTCGTTCAATTGCGCATGCAAAACGGGGAAAAGGTAGATGCTAAGTTGGAAGAAATTTTCCAATCGATTCGTGATCAGCGGCTATCCTTAGACTACACCTATGTCATTAGTATGGGACTTATTTCTGTTTGTTTGTCTTACGTAACGGAAACGGGGCATCCGATTGAAGATTGCTTCGGTGAAGCTTTTTTTCCCTATAGTGAAATCAAACGGTTGGAATCCATTGACGCGACATCCGCATGGATCAAGGAGTTGTTCAATCAAGCGATACTTTATACGGGTAAGCACCGAAAGACTCGATCGTCGAAAATTGCCCAATCCGCGAAAGAATATATTGAGCTTCTTTACGGAGACCCTGAGCTGCAATTGGATCAAATTGCCCAACAGGTGTTTATCAATCCCAGTTATCTTCGGGCTGTTTTCAAGAAAGAAATCGGCATGACGGTAACCGATTATGTCACACATGTTCGTATGCATAAAGCAAAGGATTTGCTCGGTAAAGGGAACATACGCCTTGCGGATATTGCCGAACAAATCGGCTTTAACGATCCAAGCTACTTTAGTAAAAGCTTCAAGAAATTTTTTGGTTATTCCCCTAGTGAGTATGAGAATAACCGCTTATAACGAAAATTCCTAAATGTGCGGATTTTACAAGAACCCCTCGATTATTCCATTATCATAAGGGGTTTTTCCTTTTATACTCAGGTTGTAAAGAAGAGAAAGCACATGATGCCTGGGAGGTCCAACAAATGAAAAAAATGGGAGTCACTCTCGTAAGCTTGCTCGCGGCTACTAGCCTTGCAGCTTGCGGAACCACAAACACAACAAAAGATGCTGGTGCAACTAGCGCGCCAACGGCTGCAGCAACTGCAGCACCCGTGAAGACGGATGCAAAGCCGGTCAAGCTTAGAATTTATGCCCAGTACGCAGATGAAGATACGAAAACACCTTATGACTACGCGGTTGCCGAATTGAAAAAGGAAATGCCGAATGTTGAGCTAGAGCTCGATATTCAAGCGCAAGATGATGGCCAGAAGCTGAAGACTTATGCAGCTACAGGCAATCTGCCTGACATTTTCGGAGCAGGATTAGACATTATCGATACGTTTAAGAAATCCAATAATATTCTAGTTCTGGATGAGTACGTAACTAAATTTGGCTTCAAAGACAAAATGCAACCAAGCGCATTGAATACACTTGCAACTGATGATGGTCACACTTACGCATTCCCTTATGCGGGTAATGAAGTAGCTCTGCTTTACTACAACAAAGATTTGTTCCAACAAAATGGTGTGAAAGTGCCGACTACCTATGATGAAATGATGACGGCTGTTAAAGCGTTCAACGGGAAAGGGATTACGCCACTATCCATTTTTGCGAAAGAAAAATGGCCCTGCGTAGCCCTCTATGACATGTTCGTTTCACGCGCTGAACCAGCTGGTGTGACGAAACTTGATAAAGGTCTTGCCAAAGCAGATGATGCTGCTTACAAAACAGCTGCTGAGAAACTCATCGAGCTGGTTAAAGCAGGCATGCTGCCAAAAGGCGCTACGAACTTGAACTACGATCAAGCAGCAGCTCTCTTTCATGAAGGTAAAGCAGCGATGTTCATTAACGGACAGTGGGAAATCGAGGCGGCTACGAAAGCTCTTGGTGACAAAGCTGGTTACATGTACATTCCAGCTGCTGATGCAGCAGCTTATGAAAAAGGTAAAACAGCATTCAGCGGCAGCGGCGGTCCTGGTGGATATGCCGTATCTGCAAACACCAAGGATAAAGAGCTTGCGGCAAAAGTGGCATCCTTCATTTCCTTGAAATATGCGGAGTACAAGTTCACAAACCGCAGCAATCCAATTGTAGCTACCAAAGTGGATAAGCCGATTGTGAAACAGTTCCCTCCGATGATGGAACAGCTTTCCAAAGATATTCCGAAAATGACAAGCACAACAGCTTTCTCATGGGGATTGTCCAATCCTAAGTTCAAAGCAGCGCTTGAAGATGCCACGCAAAACCTGATGACAGGTAATTATACAGCGGATCAATTCGTGAAAGATTTGAATAAAGCGGCAGTAACAGCGAAATAACCGAAGTTTCTATGGAAAAGGAGACTCACACTGGATCGCTCTGCGCCGGTGTGAGTTTTCTACTAAAAAAGGGAAGTGATGACATGCGCAAATTCATGGGAAATAAGGCGGCTATTATGCTTTTCACACTGCCGGCACTCCTTTTGTATACAGTGATTGTGTTTTATCCGATTTTGCAAACTTTCTATCGCAGTACATTCGAATGGGATGGATTAAGCGAAGGCACTTTTATTTTTCTGGATAACTACATTCGATTGTTTCAAGATAGTATTTTCTACACATCGCTATACAACGGTTTCGTTTTTGCCGGTATTCTGGCTTTCGTGCAAATCGGGATTGGTACCATACTTGCTTTTGCCGTCGCAGAAGGGTTCAGAGGAAGCAAGTTTCTAAGAATTAGCTACTTCATTCCTGTGGTTCTTTCCATTACGGTGGTGTGTCAGCTGTGGCTGGCGATGTATAACAGTGAGTATGGCTTGATTAATAAAATATTTGAAGCACTCGGCATCTCGTATCGTCAGGATTGGTTGACGAACAACAAAACAGCGATTTTCGCCATTGCGTTCGTGAATGCTTGGCAGTACATGGGTTACCAGTTCGCATTGCTGCTGGCGGCTGTAAAGTCCGTTCCGGAGCAATACCTAGAGGCGGCACGTATAGATGGAGCATCGAAGTTCAAGGCGCACATGGCTATAACGATACCAATGCTGGCTGAAACATATAAGTTTTGTTTGGTCCTTGCGATTACTGGCGGATTGAATGCTTTCGCCAACATGTTCATTATGACCGGTGGGGGACCAGGGAATTCTACGTACACATTGACCTATCTGATGTACCGCTCAGCGTTCCGCGTTGGTGAATTCGGTTATGGAAGCGCCGCGGCTGCTTTCCTGGTCATCGAATGCTTGATTGTGACTTTGGCTATTAATCGACTGATCGCAAGAGAACGGATTACATTTTAAGGGGGATGACAGATGAACGGAATACTCAAATTGCGTAAAAAGAATCCGCTCCTGGGCATCTTCTTGTGGGTCTATGCGGGGTTGTCGGTGTATCCACTGCTGTGGATGGTCTTTTATTCGCTTAAAAATAACAATGAAATCTTTGTATCGAATCCATTCGGTTTCCCGACGCATCTACGATTTGAGAACTATGTGGATGCTTGGTCAAGGTTCAATGTTCCCGTCTACTTCAGCAACAGCTTGTTAGTAGCTGCGGCGACAGTTGTAGGTACGATTGTACTTTCGGTTACGTTCTCCTATGCTGTTGCCAGAATGCAATGGCGATGGAAGGAAGCCGCTCGTATTTATGTCGTGATTGGGATGTTCATTCCCGTGCAAGTTATCATGATTCCACTGGCAATTCTCGTACGTGAGTTCCATTTGGCGAATACGTATTGGGCGCTGATCGTGCCTTATATTGCTTTCAATATTTCATTTTCCAGCATGGTTTTCTATGGTTTTTTCCGCAGTATTCCGGTCGAACTGGAAGAATCAGCTTGTATGGATGGGGCCAGCATTTACCGGGCCTTCTATACGATCATATTGCCGATTATTAAACCTGCGATTGCAACGATGGTGATCTTCGTCTTCTTGTCGGCATGGAATGAATTTACGATGGCGTTAATTTTGATTACTAAAGAATCCCTGAAAACCTTGCCGCTCGGACTGCTCTTCTTCCAAGGTCAGTTCACCACCAATTGGGGGGCAATGGGCGCGGCGATGACGATCGCGAGCCTGCCAACCGTGCTTGTGTATGTACTCTTTAGTGAGCAAGTGGAGAAAGCGTTGACTGTAGGGTCTGCTGTGAAAGGCTAAGACTGCTGAGTATTTGCAAAGCTTTTAGATCGTGCTGTAAAAGGTTAATTTCACAGTCTGCCTGCTGCTTCCATTGGATTAATCCAGTGGAAATAGGGATTTGGCGGCCTAAAAGTCAATTCCATTGGATTTATTCCAATAGAATCACGAATTTCGAGACCTAAGAGTAGATTCCATTGGAAAAATCCAATGGAAGTATGCATTTTGTTCTGAATACCGATTCGAATGTCAGAGAAGTCAATAGGCATTAAGGGGCTTTCCTCAAGTAGATTTATCTACTTGAGGAAAGCCCCTTTTGACATTTAAGAAACGGCTCAATCGCGAAAGCATTGGGGAATCGTGTGCTCTCCATCGGATCCTTCAACTTAAAGCTAGTAAGTTTCTCACAATTATCCAAGCGGTAGATGACTCAATCTTGATTTGGTGGCGATTATTCGGATTCCCAACTTTGGAAACTATGGAGTTTGCTGCCCCTGGACAAGTGTGTATAGACAACAGCTTGCGGCGGCGCTACGACGAGCTCCCAGTATTCGAGCGCATTGGATAATATAATTAATTTCATTTTTTGCGAGTTGTACTGTGTACAACAATTTCCTTGCTTTTTATCATAAAAGTGGAATATGTTGCATTTCGTACAATAATTTAGTCAGTATTAGTCCTAAAAGGACATTTTCAAGCTAATTTGTTGTATTTTTTGCAACATTCGATGGAAAAGGGTTGGTTTGCTTGTCACTGACTCCCTTTACTAACCCAAAACGTAACATTGTCGCCCTGTAAGCCTTTTGTGCCTGACTTTGGGTCTTGTTTAATGACGGTTCCATTTGGCTTATCATTTGCTTCAATCAAAAAATTGTAATGCAGACCGGCAGCCAAAGCCTGCGCCTCGGCATCAGCTTGAGATAGACCTACCAGGTTCGGTATTGCCACTTCCTCGGTTTGTTTGTTCGAATCACCGAGAGGCTTCGTTGTAGATGGGGTAGGTGTATTTGTCGGCGCTAGAGGTGTTGCGGTGGGTATAGGTACCACAACAACTGGCTCCACTTTGGAAGATGGCCAAAGCGCCCAAACCGCGACCAAGACGACGACCAAAATAGCAATTGCTCCTATCCCTGCCTTACTTAAAGCGCTCAGTGATTGTGATCGCTTTTCAGCTGCGGGTGCAACTTCATCTACCTCATCCTCATCCTTATCTACCCTGCGGTTTTGAATTTTACTTGGGTTTTGATAATGAATTTGTTTGTGGATAGGTCCTTCATCCTGCTTTTGACCGGAAGATGGCAAACTCCGCAATCCAAAAATCAGCGAAGAAAGAGATGCGTGACCTTGGCAGACAAGCTTAATCAGCTTAATTAAAGCCAATTTCTGCTCATATGACGCAGATGGAATAGTCGTGCGCTCCAGATGTGTATGCATCACTTCAAAAGCACCGGTAATCGTCTCCGCGCCAGTAAATAGCTGAATCATCAACCGACAAAGCCCGATTGCCCCTTGTGCCTGAGGATCGCCTTTGTCCCAATAGTTTATGACGGAAAGTTTGCCGTGATCATCTAACCATAGGTTTTCAGCACCTACTGTAAATCCTGTAATACGTTCTTCCATCGCGTCAAGCAAGGAAACTCCTAGATCAGCAATCATTGCAATTATGGTATGGAAAGACATTTCTTTCTTGTTAACATGGTTGGAGAATAATGAGCCTGGTTTTGCTTGCAGAATGATCGTAACCGAATCTTCCTCAACAGATGTATCCAGGATATGTTGAAAACCGTCATGTATGAAAGCTGCTTTATGATGAAGGGTTCGAATGTAATCTTCGCCGATCTGTCCAGGTTGAAGCTCTATTTGATAAAGGAGAACCTTTCGAGTTAGAAATAAATCATCACCGTAATGCAGAGTGCCATGAGGTAATGCGACGATTTGTGTATCTAGCACATATCGTGTACCAATTTTTTTATGCATGGAATATCCATCCTCTCTCTTGATGGCATCATTAGGAGTTGCCTTTATTATATATGATTCGGCGGGATATAGGAATTTAGGTATTTTGAGGGGGAATAATGATTATTAATCGGTATCGTGTTCGTCATTCCTATTTGAGTCAAGCGTATTATGAGCTTCAACATGAGCAGTTGAATAGCTTGTTGTAAAGCTTATCGAAGAAGTCGAGGAAATCTCAAAGTTGAGTTTGGATCCTGAGGCAGATAGCAGTAATTTCATTAATTTTACTGTACACCTTTTTCATCGGTTTTGGAACAAGCTTGAGAAAATTGAGTTGAAAGGTATAGAATTTGCTGCGCGCCAATATAAAGAAGCCCAATTTTCTATGAAGCCATATCTAGCTGATAAGATTCAGCTGATCTAGGCTTTTTTTTCTATCTCCGGGAAACTAAAAGTCTATGATTCAAATGACCTAGATGATATGATAGTTTTACAGATTTTTTTACAATTTGATCCAATATGAGGGGGAACTGTGTTGAAAAAAGTCGTTATTTTGGGCGGCGGTGTTGCCGGGATGAGTGCCGCGCATGAATTGGTTGTAAGAGGCTACGAGGTGTCAGTCTACGAATTTAAAAGTATTCCAGGCGGGAAAGCGAGAAGTATGCCATTCGTAGGCAGCGGAACTGGCGGGAGGAAAGATCTTCCGGGTGAGCATGGCTTCCGGTTATTCCCTCGCTTTTACAGACATGTCATAGATACTTTGAAACGAATTCCCTATGAGAATGGAACCGTATATGATAACTTAACAGAAGTGACACGGTTAGATATTGCCACCTATACAGCACCGCTATTGCCGCTGCTGGCCAAAATTGAATTCAGTTTAGACAATTTTATGGTTGTCATCAGAGATTTATTCGATAATGGCTTAGGTCTAAGTATGGATGATCTAGAGCAATACGGACGCAAGCTATGGCAAGTAATGACGAGCTGTGATGAACGCATTCGCGAGGAATATAACCTCATCGATTGGTGGAATTTCATTGAGGCGGATCAACAATCCCCTGCATTTCAAAAAATATTCGCTGGATTCACCAAAACCCTCGTTGCTTGTCAATCCAAAATTGCTAACACACAAACAGTCGGCCCTGTAGCTGTTCAAATGACTCTGGATATTACAACACCAGGGACAAGCTTCGTTCGTCTCTTGAACGGTCCTACGAATGACAAATGGGTGAACCCTTGGCTAACCTTTTTGCGAGATCAGGGAGTTGATTACCATTTAGAGGCGAAAGTTGAAAGCATCGATTGCGTAGATGGCGTTATTCGCGGTGCGAAGGTGACGGAGAACGGTAAAACCTTCGATGTAGAAGCTGATTATTACATAGCTGCATTCCCGGTTGAAGTGATGGGTAAATTCATTACCGAAGCTATGGTACAAGCCGACCCATCACTTGTTGGTGTGCAGAAGCTAGTTGATTCCGTCGCATGGATGAATGGCATTCAGTATTATTTGAAGGAAGAACTGCCTATCACACATGGACATGTTATATACTTAGATGCACCTTGGTCGCTGACTTCAGTATCCCAGAAGCAATTTTGGCCTGATATCGACCTTAGCCAGTATGGTGATGGTACAGTCAAGGGCGTTCTATCTGTCGATATTTCGGATTGGGACACACCAGGGGTATTATTCGGTAAATCGGCTACACTTTGCACGGCTGAAGAGATTAAAGCAGAAGTATGGGCACAGATGAAGTTAAGCTTGAACGTAGATGGAGCCGTTATCCTAGAAGACGATGTTCTGCATTCTTGGTTCTTGGATACGGATATTCAATTTGAGAATCCAGATCAGGCGTGCACGAATATGGAGCCGCTGCTTATTAATCGCGTGGGCACTTGGGATGACCGTCCAGAAGCGTATACCGCAATTCCGAATCTGTTCCTTGCTGCTGATTACGTACGTACGAATACAAACCTTGCGACGATGGAAGGCGCTAATGAAGCGGCACGACGCGCAGTTAATGCCATACTGAAACAAGATGGTTCGACGGAAGAGCCTTGCGAAATATGGGAGATGTACACCTTTGAGCTGGGGCATATCGATTTATTGAAACCTTTTCATCATCATGATAAACAACGGTTTGAAAAGGGGCTTCCTTGGGATGGGAAACTTTTTTAGGAATACCTAGCAGCAAGTTTTACTAGGAGGATTTTATGCTAATTTTGCCGGAATACGAGTTGATCAGACAAATCTATCAAGGCGAACGGACTGTACTCTATCGTGCTGTTCATAAGCCAACTATGGAAAAAGTAATTATCAAAACCCTGCGTTCTGACTTTCCTGTATCAGCAGATATCGCTAGATTGAAACGAGAGTATGAGATAGGCAAAATGCTGGACTTTCCCGGCATTGTTAAGCCATTGGCGCTTCCCAAGCATCAAAACAGCTTAGCGCTCATCTTGGAAGACTTTGACGGTGAGACCTTATCGGCTTATTTCCCTATGTTTCGTCAGTCCATACAAGCCTTTCTCACAGCTGCTATTCAATTAGTCAAAATTGTTGGGGATATTCATCAGCGGTACGTCATACATAAAGATATTAAACCTAGCAACATAATTATTAATCCTGAAAAGCAGATCATGAAGCTGGCTGATTTCAGCATTTCCTCGTTTACGAGAGAGCGCCAAGAAATGCTAGACCCCATGATGCTAGAAGGAACGCTAAGCTATATGTCGCCTGAGCAGACAGGTCGAATGAATCGTATTATCGATTACCGAACGGACTACTATTCCTTAGGGGTCACATTCTATGAAATGCTCACCGGGCGTCTTCCGTTTCAAACGGAAGATCCGGTGGAGCTGATTCACTGTCATTTTGCCGTGACGCCGACTCCTCCTGAAAGCTTACGGATGGGCATACCGAAGCCTCTATCGGATATTGTTATGAAGCTTCTTGCTAAAAATGCGGAAGATCGATATCAGAGCGCCTATGGCATTATTCAGGATCTCGAGCACATCTTGATGCTGAGCAATTCTGGAGAAGAAATGACGGAATTTACTGTTGGGCTCTATGACATGACGGACATGTTCCAGATACCTCAAGGGTTGTACGGACGTGCTCAGGAAATCGAAAATCTGCTGCATGTTTATGGACGTGCTGTGCATGGATCGCTGGAGGCGGTTTGGGTAACCGGGGAATCTGGTTATGGCAAATCGTTTCTCATCGCCGAGACGATGAAGACGATCATGAAGGACAATGGCTGGTTCTTATCCGGCAGATTCGAGCCAAACAAACAGCATATCTCGTACCATGCGTTGTCTAGGGCACTTCGTCAGTTAGTCCGTCAGCTTCTAACGGAGAAAGATCATCAAATCGAAGAGTATCGCGGACGTTTGCTGAAAATACTGGGAACGAGCGGAAAAGTATTGACGGATCTCATTCCGGACCTTGAGCTCCTAATCGGTGAGCAGCCCATTGCGAAGCAGCTTCCTCCGCAAGAAACACAGAATCGATTACACTTCTTGTTGCAGCAATTTCTATTAATCTTCTGTGTGAAAGACCGGCCTATCGTGTTATTTCTGGATGATTTGCAGTGGGCAGATGCGGCCTCCTTGCAGTTTCTTGATCTGCTTTTGAACGATTCCCAAATGAAGTATTTCCTATTCATAGGCTCCTATCGAAGCGAGTATGACACTAATTGGTTATCATCTACCCGTGTTCAATTGCTAGACAAGCTCCCAGAGCGCCTTGTTACTGAACGGATTATTTTGCAGCCTATGGAAATTGCAGATGTCCAGCAGTTGATTGCGGAGTCGTTGAAAACCGAGCAGCAGCAGGTCGTTGAGTTGGCTCAACTCGTTCTTCAAAAAACTGGAGGAAATCCTTTTTTCGTCAAACAATTTTTAACTGCCTTACACGAGCAAAATTTACTCACCTTTAATTATGAAGTTAATCGTTGGATATGGGATATTGATGAAATTCAGAAGCTTAGAATTACCGATAATCTTATGTTCCTCCTAGCTGAGAAACTGCAGCGTATGCCGCCAAAAACACAATACTTATTGCGGCTAGCTGCTTGTTTAGGAGCCTCTTATGACCTGGAGGCACTTGGTATCATTGCTAAGATGTCCTTTACTGATGTTCTGCATGAGTTGGAAATTGCGATCCAAAACGGTTTGATGATTCCTGTTGGCACGGATTATAAATTTTTTATCGAGATGCAAGGGAATTCAACTGCACGAGACATACGTTTTATGTTTGTGCATGATTCTATTCAAGAAGCCGTTTATGGATCCATTGAAGAATCAGATCTGCCAGAAATGCATTTGAACATCGCGCATCAGCTTCTGGAGCATTTACCCGATGATCAGGCTCAGCCACGGTTATTCGATATCGTCAACCATATGAATATGGGCTCTAACTTGTTAACGGAGCGGCAGGAGCTTATCCAGCTTCTAGAATTTAATCTCAGTGCAGGCCGCAAAGCTAAATCTTCGAATGCCTATCGTTCAGCACTTCAGTATTACAATAAAGCATTAGCTTTGTTGAAGCTGGTAGAGGGTGTGGAGTTAAAAGACCTAAGCTTTTCCATTCGACTGGAGAAGTCAGAAGTGCTCTATCTGAATGGTCAGGCGGATGAAGCTGAAATATCGTACGAAGAACTGCTTGTAGATGCCCGTACGAACGAACTTAAGTTGGAAGTGTATAACTTACAAGTGATTCTGTACACGAACGTTGGAAAGCAGCATAAAAGTGTGGAAGTCGGATTGAAAGCCCTAGCTGAGCAAGGCATCCGTGTTTCTAAAGAACCGACGGGCGTAAACATTTTTTATGAATACATGAAGCTGAAAGCAATGATTGGACGGAAGAATACGCTTCAGCTGTACGATTTACCGATAATGGAAGATGAATACATAACTAAATTAATGAATTTAATGATGAGTATTGCTGTCTCCGCGTACTTCGTGAATACGAATTTATTTGTTTTGTTCATGTTTATCATGACGAAGCATGCGTTGAAATATGGTAACTCCTCGGTAATGGCCTATGTGTACGGATCCTATGGTTTGATTCTGGGCTCGGGCTTCGGTGATTATCAGCTTGGCTACCAATATGGGCAGCTTGGCGATCGCATGAATGCTAGATTTCAATCCCATCAATTCCGCAGTAAAAGCCATTTCTCATTCGGTTTGTTCGTCACTCCTTGGGTAAAGCCTTTGCAGGTGTGTTTGGAGCATTTGAAGGAGTCTTTCCGAAGCGGGATCGAAGATGGTGACTTGGTTTTTGTAGGTTATGCCCTTACTTATCAGGTTTTGGTGAAGGATTTTCAAGGTGTTGTACTTTCGGAAGTACAAGAAGATCTAGCTAAGAACTATCGGATATTGGAACAGACCAATCATCATGACACCCTTCTCATGTTAGAAATGCTCCGTAAGGTCATTCATAATTTGGAGGGGAAGTCTGAGAATCCCCTGATTATCGGTAAGGATGAGGAAGAGGAAGAACAGTTTGTCCGTAAGCTGGAGATTCACCCGAACCAAGTCATTATTCATGAGTATACGGTAAAAAAAATGATGCTATATTATTTGTTTGGTCAATATGAGGAAGCTCTAAAGTTTGGTAAAGATGCAGAACCTATGCAGTCTGTTTCTTTCGGGCTGTTTCATATTCCTGAGAACTATTTCTACTATGCCTTATCGATAGCTGCTAAATATAGAGAGGCTGCAATGTTAGAGCAGAAGATGATGGCCAAACAGATGAGAAAGATGCTTCGCAAGATGGATAAATGGGCTGCCCATTGTCCAGAAAACTTTTTGCATATAAGTCTATTAATGCATGCGGAGTGGAACCGTGTAACAGGCCATTTTCAGAAAGCGGAGCAAGAATACGAAACGTCAATCCGGCAAGCTAGGGAGCAAGGTTTCATCCAGCATGAGGCGATTGCCTGTGAGCTAGCAGGGAAGATGTATAAGGAAGCTGGGCGTGAAAAGGTTGCTAAAACCTATTTCGTCGATGCGTATTACGGTTATCTAAGCTGGGGTGCGAAGGCCAAGGCTGAGGAGTTAATGATGCGTTATCCGGGCTACTTAACATCACTTAAGGAGTCGAAGGATTGGAGCACAACCAAAATAAGTGACTATTCCCTGCAGGCGCTTGATTTTATGACGATTATGAACACGTCTAGATCGTTGTCAAGTGAAGTTAACTTGGAGCAATTGATCAAGCGGCTAATGGAAATTGTAACCTATTCGTCTGGCGCGGAGAGAAGCATCCTGGTCTTGAAGGAACGTGACAGCTTATTCGTGGAGGCTGAGATGCTTGCCATCGACGGCAAGGATTCCTGTACAGTAAGCTCTGTTCTGCTAGAAACAAGAGAAGATCTCCCGACGGCTGTGATTCAATTCGTTGCTCGAACCAAGGAAGGTGTAGTTCTCGATGATGCCGAGAATAAGGGATTCTTTACACATGATCCGTACATTCGGGCAACGGAGAGTAAATCGATATTCTGTGAGCCGATCCTCCATCAGGGCAATCTAGTCGGCGTCTTTTATCTTGAAAATAATTTGATTCGCAATGCCTTTACATCAGACCGTCTTGATATTATCAAGCTGTTGTCTGCTCAGGCGGCAATTTCGATCGAGAATGCGAGACTCTATAATGATTTGGAGTCCAAAGTCAAAGAACGGACGAACGAATTGATCTTGATGGAGACGTCGCGTCGAGACCTATTGTCTAATATTTCCCATGATTTGGGCACGCCACTCACGTCCATTCAGGGTTATGTAGAGGCTATTCTGGATGGAGTTATTCAAGAGCCTGAGGAACAGAGAAAGTACCTTTCGGTCGTTCACATGCGGATTGTCGGCATTCAACGACTCATTACGGATCTCTATCAGTTAAGTCGACTTGAGACTAAGCAGTTCCATTTTCAACTAGCCCCAACTTCGTGCGGAACGATGGTTCGCCAGCTTTTTGCGAAGTATGAGCTGGATGCAGCGAATGCTGGAATTACCTATACGCTCAACATGGCACATTCGGAAGGAGAAGAATTGCTTTTAACAGTAGATACAGATCGTATTGAACAGGTGTATGCGAATATTTTGTACAATGCAATTAAATTTTCTACTAGAGGCGGATTCATTGATGTTCACGTGGCAATCAAGGATGAGCCGAGCGAGTTAGTGATTCGGGTTACCGATATCGGCGTGGGGATTAGCGAAGAGGATCTTCCACATATTTTTGAAAGGTTCTACAAAGTGTCCAAATCACGCAGCACGTCTGGCGGCAGTGGCCTTGGACTCGCGATTGCTAAGGAGATCGTGCAGTATCACGGAGGCCAGATTTGGGCGGAAAGCCGCCTCGGCAAAGGCTGCAGCATCTCGTTCTCATTACCTGTGCATCGGATTTAAGCCGCGAGAACCGTATACCTCACATGATCCTGTGTGCGGTGTACGGTCTTTTGGCTAAGGTCGAATGGTAACTCTAGTGTGGATGGGCACAAGTGCGGATAACTCAAGCACATCATCGTTATACATGCGGATACAGCCGTGCGATGTCCTCTTGCCTACGGAAGAAGGATCATTCGTGCCGTGGATACCATAATGAGGTTTGCTTAAACCCATCCACAAGACGCCGAAAGGGCCGCCAGGATTGGGTTGTTTATTGATAATGAAAAATTCACCCGTAGGTGTGTTAGTTAGTATTTTACCAATACCAACTGGGAATCCACGTACAACGATGTTTACATCCAAAAGATATAATTGAAAGTCAGAAAGATCAACAATAATTCGGTAATTGGGCATAGGATCGTCACCTCAATTTATTCTATGTAAATAGGCGCGTTTTCGATATTGAAACTTACATGTGATATACTGCTGTAGATATCAGTCACCGAAGGAGAAAAAGACATGCAATCATTTTTACAGTTTAATCCAACAAGATTATGGTTTGGGCAAGATCAAATTGAGCAGCTGCAGCAGGAGCTTGGTACTAATGGCAAACGAGTATTGCTCGTGTACGGCGGCGGAAGCATTAAGAAAAATGGTGTATACGATGCTGTTATGGAACAGCTTACACATATGCAAGCGGAAGTGTTTGAAATGTCCGGAGTGGAGCCTAATCCACGACTCAATACAGTACGGAAGGGCATAGATATTTGCCGCGATAAACAAATCGAGCTCATTCTGGCCGTTGGCGGGGGCAGTGTGATTGATTGTGTCAAAGCGATTTCCGTGGGCGTTTATTATGACGGGGATGTTTGGGACATCGTTACTCGGAAAGCTGTGCCTCACAAAGCACTTCCTTTCGGAACGGTATTAACACTTGCGGCTACAGGTTCTGAGATGAATAATATTTCCGTCATCACTCATTGGGAGAAAAATGAAAAGCGTGGTTGGAGCAGTTCTTTCGCTTATCCGGCTTTTTCTATTTTAGATCCGACGTATACATATTCTGTGCCTATGGATCAGACCATTTATGGCATCGTGGATATGATGTCGCATGTGCTGGAGCAGTACTTCCATCGGACGGAAAACACACCTATGATTGATCGTTTCATGGAGTCAGTCCTCTTGACAGTCATAGAAGCCGCACCAAAGCTGCTTGCCGATCTGAACAGCTATGAGCATAGAGCAACGATCATGTATGCGGGGACGACTGCCTTTAACGGGCTGCTGTCCAGCGGCACAGATGGTGGAGATTGGGCATCGCATCAGATCGAACATGGCCTATCCGCCGTTTATGATATTCCGCATGGCGGAGGGCTTGGGATTGTATTTCCGAACTGGATGAAGCATTGTGCGGAGGAAGATCCTTCGCGGATGAAGAAACTGGCGATAGCTGTTTTTGGTATCGATCCTTCGGATAAAACGGATCATGAAATTGCACTCGAAGGGATTGACGCGCTGCGAAGCTTCTGGAATTCCCTTGGTGCGCCGAATCGGTTAGGGGATTATGGGATCGATGATTCTAGGATAGAGGAATTAGTCCATAAATCATTCATGAAAGACAAAGTGGGGCAATACAAAATGATGACGCGGGAAACAGTCAGAGATATTTTGATTCGATCTTTAGCGTAAAATACAAAGTTGAGTAGATAAGAAATAAGCTATCCCGTAGTTTGATCTACGCGGGGTAGCTTTTGTTTTTTTGCAAACATTAAAATTGCACAAACTCGTAGAGATATGGTCGATAATCGTGTAAAGTAAATATGCGGCGAAAAGGATTATTATGAAAGATAATCAAGAGATTCTGAGATATCTACAAGAGGTAAGATGAGACATAGATCTTTTTATTTTTGGTTACTTACTTTATTGATCATTAGTGCTTCAGGTTTTTATTTGATAGATCTGATGACATTTAAACCAAGGCCAAATGGCGCAATCTCAGGGAATGGTAATCCCGCGATCATCGTAATGTTTGTTGCAATTCCCATATATGCAGCGTTACTAGTTTTGACTTCGAAGCTTTTTTATCATGTTAAGAAAGTATCTAAAATAAAAAAAGGTTTGATCATCTTTTTTATAAGCTTACTACTAATATTTTGTGTTGTAGGAGAGATCAACGAAGTCAAATGGCATCTTGACATACTGAATGGAGGACCCAACAATCCGAAGTCAATTATTTATGGGTGGGGATGGTTCAATCAGTATACGAACACTATTTTTTTCAATGTAAACAGCTTTGTTTTTGGGATAGCCCTTTCGGGGGTGCTCGGGTGCATATTATCAATTAAGAAAAACAGAGAAGGACAACAAGCATGAAAAAACCTCTTGTATTAGGCATTTCTGGAGGCTCTGGAAGTGGAAAAACGACTTGGAGTCATTACTTGTTTGAACATTTTAATCATTACAAAGTCCGAATTATACATAGTGATAGATACTTTAAGAAAATGAGGCCCATTACCAGAGCGCCTTTCTCAAATAAAGAATACGATGATTTTAATCAACCGGAGTCTGTTGATATTGAAAGATTAATAAGTGATATTGATACAGCTATCTGTAATGATGAATTAGATCTTTTAATCGTTGAGGGATTTCTGATATTTCACTTTGAAGTTTTAAGAGTGCGTTTAGAATACAAGTTTTATATAGACTGTGAATCTGATGAGAGATTAGTTAGAAGGATTGCGCGAGATTCGAAGGATGGAAATAACGTTACCGAAATCGTTGCTGAATACCTAGACCTTGTTAGACACAGTCATGATAAGTACGTGGAACCAACAAAATGGTATGCCGATCTTATTATTAATGGAACTAGTAGTGAGAATAAGGGGAGACAAATCATTGTTGATTGGATTCAACAGGAATTTCTGAAACGACGATTGACCTATCGCGTATGAAGATACTGAGCATTTGAGGTAGAAAATTAACAATAAAGCAATTGGAGGAAGTAGAAATGTCATTTTTCAAGAAAATGTTAGCAAGCGTAGGGATTGGGAACATCAAGATAGACACACAGTTTCATACGGAGGATTTTATTCCGGGAGAGCTGGTTGAGGGCGTCGTTATTGCCAAAGGCGGAAAAGTGGAGCAGAAAGTAGATAAAATCTATTTTCAAATCATGACGGAATATAAAAAGCCTGTGGAGACAGATGCTAATCGCGATGGGCGAACTGAAACTCGCATGCAAAAGGAAACCGTCGTTATTGCCAACATGCTGCTTGGTGAAAATCTCGTGATTGCACCAGATGAAACGATTGAAATTCCTTTTCAATTTGTTTTGCCGCATGAAACGCCAATCTCAATCGGTGTCAGCCCGATCTGGGTGCGCACAGGTTTAGACATTGATAATGCGGTCGATCCTTCGGATCGTGATGATATTGAAGTTCAGGCACATCCACATACAGCGGTTGTTTTTGAAGCTCTGGAAGAACTCGGATTTCATTTGCATCAAGCGGAGAATGAGTATTATTTACAACGAGATTATCATTTACCGTTTATTCAAAAGTTTGAATTTGTCCCCTATCAAAATGGCGAGTACCGCAGTTCGGTGGATGAACTTGAACTCATCTTCTATCCGAATGAAGACGGCGTTGAGATCCTTCTAGAGTTTGATCGCAAAACGCGTGGTTTCAGCGGATTTCTATCGGATATGTTGGATACGGATGAGTCCCATCATCGCTACTTTTTCAATATAGAAGAGCTGGAAGAAGGTTCTTCCTCAGTAGCGGATCAGTTCAGGGGGATCTTTGACGAGTTGCTGGAGTAATACATAAAAAGAGGTTGTCACCAACGGTAGGATTTGATTACCGGAGGGACAGCCTCTTTTCAATTCAACTTTAGTTTCCATAAAAAGAGGCCTTAAAGGCCTCTACATCCATCCATTAGGCATGTGCTAATTGTTTAAGTTCAAGTTTTCCAGTCGTTAAATACGTGAGTTCCGGTGTTGAGAAAAAGTCAGCTAATCGCCGAAGTCTCATATATATCGTTCGCAAAATAACGGAATCCATCTCTGTGATCATACTGCGATTTGCAATAAAATCACGCATGCTCACCTTGATGAGATAATCGCTATCTCGTAGATCGGTTATCAGTTGTTTATTGGGAAGGTCTCCGTAGTTGACTATGTATTTCGTTTGTCCCAGAGCACTATGATACAGTTCAGCACATTTTCGCGTAATTTGTACTTGCCTCTTTGCTCCCATGGAGTCAGTGACTGTAAGCATTTGATTTTTGGCATCTAATGAGTTCTTTTTCAAATAAACAATTTCGTGAGAGGCAATACCCTCTGTAAGTAAACGAACGATGATGGCATCTTGCGGATTGATACAGCGAGTCTCGATAAATTGAATTTGTTCTAATGTAATAATACGAAATCAGCATCCCTTCAAATGTGTAAATTGGATTTCAGTAAACTTTCATTCGGCTTTCAGTAATAAGCAACTATATATCCTATGCGAGAAAATGATCGATTATGACTATTTACAATAAATATTTATTACCTCTATTTTCATGAAGAAGCAGGGAATACTTGGCTTATGAAGAAGATGAGTGTATATATTTATGAGTGGAGTTTAGAGGGAGGGCTGCTGAATATGGTGAATGAAGATGGGAAATTGAAGAAGGTGTTAGGCTTACGAGATTCGATTGGTATTGCTCTCGGACAAATTATTGGGGCGGGAATCATGTCAATCACTGGCATCGCCATTTCCTTAACGGGGACTGGAGTACCGCTTGCTTTCGTGCTCTCCTCTGTTTTTATGCTTATCATCACGATTCCTCTTGCCGTATTAGGCTCAGTTCTTCCTACGACGGGAGGCATGTATACCTACACGAGTCGTTTACTCTCTCCGAATGCAGGATTTGTCTATTTAATCCTTTTTACATTCGGTCATTTGACCATCGCTGTTTATGCCATTTCATTCGCTCAATATTTACAGGGAATCATGCCTGGTACGCCGATCATGCTTGTGGCCTTCATTGTGCTGACTTTCTTCTATCTCATTAATCTGTTTGGCATCATGTTCATGTCATCATTAGGAAAGGTGCTCGTAGCGATTAAGTTGTTGTCACTTCTTGTTTTCATCGTGTGGGGAATTTCGGAGGTCGACTATTCGGTGTTTCATCCCGCAGAGATTTTTCCACAGGGCATAGGGAGCTTTCTTACGGCGGTTGGAATCACATCCTTTGCGTCTGGAGGCGCTTATGCCGTAGTTGAGCTCGGAGGCGAAATGAAGCGGCCGCAAAGGGATATTCCGCTTACCATTTTCATCAGTAGTGGTATAGTTGCCTTGCTTTATATAGGCATTGGCATCGTGGCAACCGGAGTTCTGCCGATTTCCGAAGTTGCAGGAGAGTCGCTTTCAGATGTGGCGAGAACGATATTGCCCAATCCATTGTTCCTATTTTTTATCATAGGCGGGGCCATGTTTGCACTGGCTTCTACACTCAATGTGACGTTTTCCTGGGTGACGAGGGGGTTGCTGGTGGCATGTCGCGATGGTTGGCTCCCAGCATCGTTCGGCGCAGTTAATCGAAGGTATGGTACACCGCATTGGCTGCTCACGTTTTACTATCTGCTTGGGGTCATCCCCATTGTGACAGGAGTATCTTTGACTACGATTTCCCAGTTAGGGGTTGGCATCTTACTTCTTTCCAGTATTTTCCCCGTACTTTCTGCCATTCAGCTTCCACGCAAGTACCCTGAGCTTTATCGCAAAGCACCTTTCACTATGAAGCCAAGCCTGCTTTACACCATTGTCATCGTAGCCGTTGGTTTACTGACCTTTCAAGGCTATTTACTCCTCAGCCGATTGTCGGCTCCATTAATTGTAGGTAACATAGTGCTTGTCGCTGTATCCATCGTTTATGTGATGATTGTCGGCAAACGCCGAATAAATAAACATGCTTCTAATGCAGCTGCAAGCGTTAGTCGCGATATCAAATTGTTGCAATAATTGTTTTCAGTTCTTTCGTAAACTCTTTGCAGGGCAGGGACTGATGGCGATTCTTTAGACGTAAGGAGCAGAAGGAAATATCCATATCCTCTCTGGTGATTTCCAATGCAACAATGCTGCCTGTTTGGACATAAGGGTCGAACTTTAAGCCAATTTCCGTATAAAATCCAATGGCAATACCTTCCGCAATCACTCGTTTGGCAGCCTCTGAATTCCCTAGCTTAAATAAAATATTCGGCTCTCCATACTTTTTTAATTTACTAATAAGATAATCGGAATTCAGAAGGATCGGTTGATGTACAAGTTCTTCTAAGGAGATGCTTTTTCGATGAGCCAGTGGGGAGTTTTTCCCCACACATGCCATCACTCTGCTATCCATTAACGTCTCTGTGATCAATTGTTTATTCGGTTCTTCATAATTCCGGGATACAGCTATTAGACCAATATCTACTTTACCGCTTTGGACTTCTTGTTTAATTTGCGGATAGTCAAGTTCCAACATTTCAAGCTCTACGCCAGCATGTTTTGCTTTGAAAATCGCCAAGGTTGAGGGTAATACACTCAAGCATAGGCTAGGCACGGAAGCAATGGAAAGGAACCCGGAGAGCTGATTGGACTGAAAATCTGCCGTCTCTCGGAGTTCCTCTACTTTGATAATAATCTCTTCTGCCTTACTTATAATTAATTTCCCATCTTCCGTAGGAACGGCTCCGAAGCGCGAACGCTTAAATAGCTTCACCCCAAGCTCTTCTTCCAGACTCACAATGGCCTGGCTGATATTCGGTTGGGAGACGTGAAGCTTTTCGGCTGCTAGGGAAATCGAACCGGTTTGATTGATTTCAATGATATAGAGAAGTTGTTCAATCCGCATAGTTCTCCTTTGTTGGGAAGCGATTTATGTCGTAAATATATCCCAAAAGCGGACCATAGGCAATGATAGGGAAGCCCTATTTTAAGAGGCTCCGTACTCAACATTCAGTTTGCTTAGCTCTTTCATTTGTCCATTTAAGACGAAGCGTGATAGCACGACACTGATTTCATATAAGGCAAATAAAGGGATGGCCACCATGAGATGTGAGATGAGATCTGGCGGTGAAATAAGGCTAGCTGCGATGACTAGCACGATGTAGGCATATCTGCGAAATTTGTTCAGGAGCTTTGGATTTAGCATTTTTAGTCTAGTTAGAAACATGACGACGATGGGGAGTTCGAAGGCAATCGACAAAGGGAGCACAATGTTCAGCATGAAACTAAAATATTGAGCAACGCCGTACGTCGGGGTTAATCCAAGGTTATCGGAAATTTGGGTAGTGAACGCCATACACATAGGGAAAACAACGAAGTAGGCAAAAATTAAACCGATGATGAAACACAGGACAGTATAAGGGATATAACGCAGTGTAGCTGACTGCTCCTCCTTCGTCAGACCTTGTTTAACGAATCCCCAGATCTGATAGAGGATAAAAGGCAAAGTAACCGTAAGGGATATCACGAACGCAATCATCATATAGAGGCGAATACTATCCATGGGGGAAAATACGTGCCATGTCATGTCGGATGCCGGGGATGTTTGCTTAAGGTAGAGGAGGAGTTTCTTGGCAGCGAGAAAGCCGGCTATCATTGTAAGGACAATTACGATTAGAACTCGAATAATGCGTGTTCGCAGTTCGGACAGATGTTCAACGAGAGACATCATTTCTTTTATTGGCATGGAAGGCACCTCCAGAGCTATGTATGGTTGTCATTTCCTAAGATCCCGCAAGCATACGCTTAAGTTCAACGGTGTGGAAGCCGTCCATCAGCTTCGTGTGGATCTCCATGATGGTCTGAATATCCTCGAACGAATATTTTCGAACGCCTCCTTTACTTCTTTCTGGGAAAATCAGCTTGCGATCTTCGTAATAGCGAATCTGCCTTTCCGATAACCCGGTTAATTCGCTTACCACACCAATTTGAATTACTTTCTTCTTCGTCATCGACATCATCCAACCTCCCAATAATGTTAGATAAATTAACGTTTACATGACATTACTTACAAGTTAACTCTATCATCATGCCCATATCTGATCAAATAACCTATTTTTATCCCGGTATAAGTAATATTTATGTAATGTAATCTTACACATAATAGTGACGAATACATGTCCTACTGGTACGTTTAAGGTGCGGTTTATCCAAACATGAACGAGGAGATGGGAGCATGGAGAAGACACCGATCAAAGAAGATCAAATTACACGTAGACAATTTTTGACTACAGTCGGCAAAATAGGAGGGTCAGCCGCACTCTTTAGTGTTATGGGGACTCTGGGGCTCTTATCCCCAGAAACGATGAAAGCGGCAGATTACACGCCGCCTTCAGGTAGGGATCTCACTTCAACGAACCGTAACGGGAAAAAGGTGATCATTCTAGGCGCAGGGATAGCTGGTATGACGGCTGCCTACGAGCTGGGAATGGCGGGATATCAGTGCACAATTTTAGAAGCGAGAGCTCGTTCAGGAGGTAGAGCATGGACGGTTCGAAGAGGTACAACTGTTACGGAATTAGGAGGCAGCAAGCAGATTGCGCGCTTTGATAATGGGATGTATTTCAACGCGGGACCGATGCGGATTCCCCAGTTTCATGTGACGTTGGATTATGCCCGTAAATTTGGTGTCGCCATCGAGCCGTTCAACAATGTGAACGAGAGCGGCTACTATTATAACGAAAATGTGGGCGAGTTGTCGGGTGTGAAAATTCCAAAGCGCCAAGCGAAAGCTGATGTTAGGGGCTATGTTGCTGAAATGCTAGCTAAAGCGGTAAATCAGAAGGCATTGGATCTACCTTTAACAACAGAAGAAAAAGCTAAGCTTGTTACTTATCTGAAGACCGAAGGGGATTTGAACGCAGATCTGTTCTATAAAGGTTCGGAGAGAGCAGGGTATAACGAGGAACCAGGTGGTAAATTCGACGCGGGCGTGCGCAGAGATCCGTTCAGTTTAAAAGCGATCATAAATTCCGGTTTTGGGCAATTTTTTAGCAGTGAATATAGTTATGATCAGCAAATGATGATGTTTCATCCGGTAGGCGGGATGGATCAGATTGCTAAAGCGTTTGAGAAGCGAGTGGGGGACCGAATCGAATTTCACGCAGAGGTACAGGAAATTAAGCAATCCTCCGATGGTGTTCGTATCCTGTATAAGGACTTGAACAGTGGCGCCAGCAAGGAAGCTGCCGGAGACTTCTGCATATGTACGATTCCATTACCTGTCCTTAAGGATATCAAGGCTGATTTCTCTGCCGAAATGTCTACCGCAATTTCTAAAATTAGCTATGCATCTGCCGGTAAAATTGGCCTCCAATTCAAACGTCGGTTCTGGGAGGAAGATGAGTACATTTATGGCGGAAGCTCACTAACGAATATGGACATTTCCAGTATTTATTACCCGCCAACTGATTATTTTGCCAAAAAGGGACTCCTCTTAGGTTATTATGCCTTCGGGGGTAACGCTGACAAGATTGGCAAAATGACGCTTGCCCAGAGGGAGGATCACGCATTAAGCCAAGGAGCAAAAATTCATCCCCAGTACCATAAGGAGTTTGAGGCCTCGTTCTCCATCGATTGGAAGAAGATTAAATATAATCTTGGCGGATGGGCTTCTTACACGGCGGACGATCGCAAAACGTATTACCCTACCCTGTGTAAGCCTGATGGTCGCATTTATTTGGCTGGGGAACATATCAGCTATATTACCGCTTGGCAAGCAGGGGCGATTGAATCTGCGAGGAAAGTGGTTACCGAAATTCATGAGCGTGTAATGAAAGAGTAGACGATGAGGAGCGATGAACGATGATGATAACGAAGAAAATGAAAACTATTGCAGCCGTCACATTAGGTTCATGCCTCATATGTGTCAGCGCCTATGCAGCCGGAACGGAAAAATCTAGTAAATACCCATCAGAGCCAATTAATGAAGTTGAATTCTATGGAAATCCAGCGTCCTCTATCTCTGCCGGAGTGTCTGTACCTGCAGGCTCTTCCTACTTATTCACAAGCGGAACAGTACCGCCTGTTCTTAATAAAGAGGGGAAGACGGTTTATGAGCGCTATGGAGATACCAAAACGCAAGGCATCGGCATTTTGAAAGAAATCGAGAAGCAATTGTAGGACAAGGGCTTAACCCTTGCTGACGTTGCTTATCTCCGTGTATATCTTACAGCAGATGCGGCCAAAGAAGGCAAATTTGACTATCAGGGCTGGTTTGATGCTTATGCGCAATTTTTTGGCAATGAAGCGAATCCGGTTAAACCAGCTCGCTCCACGGTTGGTGTGGCGGGACTCGTTAGCTCTGATTGGCTTATAGAGATCGAAGCTGTAGCGGTATATCCGAAGCATCATAATCAAAACTAATGAAACGGAGTTGTTGATCCTATGCTGCAAAATATTGGCTTTCCTGGTCTCATGTTAATCTTAGTTGTTGTCTTAGTTTTATTTGGTCCATCTAAGCTTCCAGAGCTTGGACGCGCGGTGGGACGCACACTGCACGAGTTTAAAAACTCAGCGCGGGAACTCGTCTCCGAGGGGAAAGAGGTTCCCGAGCATGTAGAGCCAGCTGATAAGCTGCTCGAGAAGGCGAAAGTATAAACGAAAGTTTGAAAGCCTGTATCTGTGATTGTTCTCCTAGGAGGGGGGCAGCAGGATACAGGTTTTTTGTATTTATTTGGATGTGCAAAAAACACTGGAAAAGCCTTGGAATTACACAATCAGTTCATGAAAGGATGTGGTAAAGTGTGCTAACGAATGTAGCTGCCAAACACTCCCATCAAGAGGAACTGCGATGCGCTATTTATCGAAAAAGCTGCCTTTTTGAGCGTTGAGGGGAACGTCGATGCGTTAATTCGCAGTTTTGGGCTGAAATATAGCTCTCAAAGCAAAATAACGCATCGTCGTTCCGCTACGCTAGTAATATAGCCACATTCAAGCAAAATAGCGTATCGACGTTCCGCCTCACGTGGTTTTCGGATGGTTGGAAGAAAACCAACGATTCATTCCACCTCTGCGTGTAAAGACTAATTTGGTAAGACTCGACCTGAGGCAAAGCCTCAGGTTTTTTTACATGTGATTGGATAAATTCAGCCATAAATGGGCAAACACTAGGAGGTTAGCTCCCGCTCGAATCAATTGTCCTCTTTTACATATCGACATTATGCCTTCTGTATGGGATTATGAAGGAATGTGAGTTGGATAATAGGGGGCAGCCTGGATGAGTTTCACAACGCCGACAGCATTAGTGACTGGCGCATCTAGTGGATTTGGCTTATTAACGTCAATAGCACTGGCCCAAAAAGGGTACCACGTTATCGCAACTATGCGCGACCTTGGTAAAAGCGAAGCATTGCTCGCGCATGCCGAACAAGCTGGCGTAACAAATGCCATCGAAACCATGGCTCTAGACGTAACGATTCATGACTCGATTGAGCAAGTCGTTTCTGATATTATGGACAAGTATGGCAGAATCGATGTTCTTCTTAACAATGCTGGCTTTGCTGTCGGGGGGTATGTGGAAGATGTACCGATGGAAGCGTGGAGATCTCAACTGGAAACGAACGTATTCGGCGTCATTGCGGCAACGAGGGCCGTCCTGCCGCACATGCGGGCACAACAATCTGGTTGTATTGTTAATGTAAGCAGTGTGAGCGGGTTATCCGCATTTCCTGGTTATGCCCCATATAGCACTTCGAAGTTTGCCATTGAGGGCTTCAGTGAATCGCTTCGTTTGGAGATGATGCCACTGGGTGTGCGCGTCATGCTTGTAGAACCAGGTGCCTATAAGACAGAGATTTGGCGTAAAGGTTTCGAGGCGATCCATACCACAGAAGCGTCTCCTTATTGGAAACGGCTTAGCAAAATGCTTGACTACTCTAGGAAAGCCTCAGCGACAGCACCGGATCCGCAGGTAGTAGCAGACAAAATTGCGCGAATTGTAGACAACCCGCGGCCAAAGCTCCGTTATCCAATGGGACGTGGTGTGATGTCGGGCCTGTTGGCGAGAAGTCTTTTGCCATGGAGATGGTATGAAGGCATTTTGAATCGATTATTGAAATGAAGAGAGATGTACTTATGTAAGTACGAATAAACCAAGGAGTGAAATGAATGTCACGTAAGTGGGAAAGAATGGTAAGCAAAAATACGAAAACAGTAAACAAGAATCGCTCCAAACAGGGCATTGCTCCGATTTCTTCGGATCCGGATCGATCGGAAGTATTCAAGGGTAGAAGCATTATGTTAGCGTTATTCTTTGTTCTAATTTCCATCTTATTATTGGTTACTTTGACCAAAACAGACGGGGACAAGATGTATTGGTATACGACGCTTAGTTACATGGCGGTTGGACTGTTCGTTTATTTTATTCGCCGTCCGTATTTAAAGGTTAGTAAGACGAGCATCTCGAAGAGAGGTTTTGCCAGAGAGCTTATACTTAATGCCGATAAAATTAAAGAAATCGTATACTCCCCCGGTCAGGTGGTTATTGACTTGAATGGGAAGTCACCTCGTTGGGTTTACAACAAATCTCTGAATCGATTCGACGTATCTGCCATGGCTGCTAGATTGAAAAAATTTGCTGAGCAGAACCAGATTCCGTTTGTGGATAAAACGGTTTAATTACGGATTGTGTGATATGAAGCTCATAAACGATGAAAAAAGCCCAATGCGACATTGGGCTTTTTTTGCTATATGGACGTGATGTGCCAACTGGAGATTAGACTTGTTAGTGCAGCGATGATTCGTAATTGCGGGAAATCTTAATCATATTTATCATCGTCGATTCTAACCACATTATCCATGATAAGCTCAACTTCTGTCTCGAAGTTCAAGTGAAGCGGTGCTGGAAGTACATCGAGGATTTCCTGCATCATGTCCATGTCTAATAACTCATCAATGGTTTGAGGTCGCGGTTCTGACTTATAAATCCATTCACGGACTGCATCGATAAATAAATAAAAAGATGATTGGAACTGATCGGCGACAGCTTCCTGCTCATCACCACGTGATGCTGACATGGCATTCCAGTTTTTTAGCGTGGTTTGTAAGGCTTGCTCTACGTTTGGATTCATTATAATCTCCTAAAAGCGTCAATGGCTTACTTATTTTCCTTTTGCATCAGTCTTAAACTGTGCGCGTTGAGACTCAGATGACTAAGGATAGAATTGTCATCTCCCTGTATCAGTAGCCAAAATCAACCATCACTTCAACGCCTGCGTAGAAGCTCGGATAATCATCTCCGAAGGCAGAATGATCTTCCGATTCTCATGAACGGCTTCACCTTCGATGCGTTCGATCAACAGCTGCATGCCTAATAAGCCGAATTGATAGGCAGGCTGTGAAGCCAGTGTTAGAAATGGGTTAATCGCACCTGCTGGGCCGAAATCGTCAAAACAGACGACAGATAAATCATCTGGCACCTGCAAGCCGCGCTGTCTCAATGATTGAATGACGCCGACGGCGAGCATGTTATTAGCCGCGAAGATAGCTGTCGGTGGATCTTCTAGATTGAGAAGTGCGTCTAACGCGGATTCATCGTGGAAATCACGATAGTTTAGATGTGCGACGAGCGAGTCATTTACGGATAATCCGCTAAGCAAATGCGCCTCGGAATACCCTGTATAACGCAAGCGGGCTGTAGAGACATCCTGTGAACCGTTAATCAAAGCGATTCGGCGATGCCCCAGACCAATTAAATGCTCAACAAGCTTCCTCGCGCCTTCCTTGCTGTCCCCGAGTACCACATCCGCTTCAATTCCCGGAATTTCACGATCTAAAACAACGAAGGGGATATTATGCTTTTGGAGCTGCGCAAGATTCCGGGCAGATTGATCTCCCGTTGGGGCGAATAGAACGCCATCCACACGGGTTGAAAGAATCATATCAACGTAGTCTTTCTCTTTTGCATAATCTTCATCACTATTTGCAAAAAGCAGCCGATACCCAGCTCGTTTAGCTGCATCCTCTGCGCCGCGTGCAAGCGTAGTATAGAACGGGTTCGTAATATCTGTAATGAGCAGGGAAAGAATTTTCGTCTTCTGAAGTACCAGACTGCGTGCCATCGAGTTCGGAATATAGTGGAGATCTTCCATTACTTTCCTTATCCGTTTGCGCGTTGCTTCGCTGATACGACCTGTATTATTGATAACCCGTGAAACGGTCATGGCCGAAACACCGGCTTTTTCAGCGATATCATAAATTGTAATCACGTTGAGTCACCTTTTCATTTCATCCTATTCGTCTATTGTATAGAAATTAAGGATTGACAGCAAGGCTTAAAATTGATAATTTTGAGTTATCGATAACACTCATTTTTTGAGGAGGTCTTGAATATGCTTAAAGGTATTCCTTCCATCCTGTCGCCGGAGCTTTTGAAGGTGCTGATGGAAATGGGGCATGGGGATGAAATTATTCTAGCAGATGGCAATTTCCCTGCTGCCAGTCATACGAATCGTTTGCTGCGCAGCGATGGCCATGGTGTGCCGGAATTGTTGGAAGCGGTTTTATCGTTATTCCCACTGGATACTTACAGCGAACAACCTGTAGCGCTAATGGCCAAAGTTCCAGGGGATAAAGTGGAAACACCCATTTGGGCAACTTACGAAAATATCATACGTACCCATATGCTGCCACAAATTGAGCATGTGGAGCGATTCGCTTTTTATGAGCGAGCGAAGAAAGCTTATGCGATCGTGGCAACGAGTGAAAAAGCTTTATACGCCAATATTATTTTGAAAAAAGGTGTCATTAGTGAGTAGTTTGGATTATCGATAACTCTAAAGTCATACCCGTCACAGAAAGGCATTCCGCCTTCGGTATTTACGGCAAAGATGTACAAGATGCAGGTACAACAGACATACCGCAAGATGTTCATGAGAAGCTGATTCGTTTTGCTAAGGCAGGGCTTGCTGTCGCTTATATGAAAGGGAAATCATACCTCTCTATTGGTTCTGTATCTATGGGGAAATCAGTAAGGAGTTGAAGGTAAGATGTCCGAGCAGCAAACAAGAGAAGAATTGACGAAGTATGCGCGTAAAAGTGTAGCCAAAGGCCTTGTCGTAGGTCCCGGAGGGAATATAAGCGCAAGATTTGAAGATACGATGTACCTTTCTCCAAGCGGTTTCGCACTAGAAGATATTGAGCCTGAGCAGTGGGTGCCGGTCGATATCCCAACAGGGAACATTCTGGATTCGACCTACCATCCTTCTTCCGAGGTGCTCATGCATTTATTTTGCTATCGCGTGAATCCCATCATGAAGGCGATTGTGCATACGCATCCGGCTTACTGTATCGCATTAACACTCGTTGATGATGAGCTTCCGATGCTGTTTCCAGACCAAGCCGCGCTTGTCGGCGACGTAGCTTTCGTTCCCTATGTCGTTCCAACAACGGATAAACTAGCCAACCTAGTGGCAGAGAAGGCTGATCGTTATAGCTCCATTTTGCTAAACAATCATGGACTCGTCACGACTGGTAAAAATTTGCGTGAAGCCTACTACCGCACGGAAGTTATGGAAGAGAGCGCGAAGATTTACCTTATCACGAAGTCCGTTGGTCAACCAAGAAGGCTGACGGAGGAAGAGTACAAAGAAATTCAAGGCTTGGAAAGCGAAGCTTACCGCGTGAATTTATTGCAGCAAATGAAATAAAGGACTTGTCAGGGATGCCCGTTCTCATCGCAATCGATGGGGGCGGTTTTTTTGTTGTTTAGGAGAATGCGAGGCTGCCTAATTAGGTTGGTTAGTTAGTGAATTGAAATAGCCCCATCATCTGGGGCGCTGCCATTTCTTCCGATAAGCTAGAGGCGTATCTCCAGTGCGGTCTTTGAACAAATTGATGAAATGACTGACATTGTCAATACCGACACTGGCGGCTATTTCGGATACGGGCATATCAGAGTATTTCAAACGTTCCTTGGCGTGTGTCATACGGATTGAAATGAGAAATTCATGAGGCGAATAGCCTGTGTAACGTTTAAACTGTTTGGCCAAATGGTACTTGCTGACGGCATGATCATGGGCAAGCTGATCAAGCGAAATCGATTCGTTGAATCTGCGTTCCAACATTTGACAAATGTCTTCAATATAGCTGGGTTTATCTGCATCTGACAATATTAAATTTTGTGATGACAATAGGAGCTCAGTCAGGAGTTCTACGAGAAGCTTGGATGAAATGAGTTCCGTGCGAGCTGTTTTTTGCTGCTGGATATGTAAGATTTGTCGCAGTACAGCAGGGAGGGGGGATTCAGGGCTCAGTTGTTGGACAGGCTCATTATTAGCAGCAAACTGTTCATAGTAACCAGATGTCGAGCTGCCATGCAGATGCACCCATAGAATTTCCCAAGGCTGGAGTGGATCTGTTTCATAGTAATGATAATCTTCACAATGAATAAAGAATACCTGCTGAGGCTGAAGGATATAGCTCTTTCCTTGATATTTCAAGCGGCCTTTGCCTTTGATTGTATAGACGATAAGGTAGGAGTCTAGCTGTTCGCGTTCTGTAAAATAACCAGGTAACGTACGGAAATGGCCAATTTCTTGCACGTGATAGAGGGTGGATTTGGCGAATACAGAGGGGCTGGATATGAATCGTATCGAGTCTTCAGACCAAGCTGTAGTGAAATTTTCTTTATGGGTTGTCATGCTGAATCACCTGCACAAGATTCTATTATTTTTAACCAAGATTATTGGATGTTATCTATATTTTAAGCCATTACAATGAGTTCATAAAGGTATTATTTTTATCTTAAAAACGAATGGAGTGGTAGGGATGTCTGTATACCCAGCTATTAAAGCAAGCAAAAAACCGCGTATCGGGCTTTACTCTGTGGGGCTCCGTGCCTATTGGGAGCAGTTCCCTGGCCTAAAGGAACGACTTGATGAATATGGTCGATTTATTAAGGAGCGAATCTCGAGATGGGCTGACGTCTATTATTATGGGTTGGTAGATACGGAAAATGAAGGACGGAAAGCGGGGGAATGGCTGAATGAACGCGATGTGGATCTCGTATTCTGTCACGCAGCGACATACTCGACTAGCTCGACTGTACTGCCTATTCACCAAATTTGCAAAGTGCCGGCCGTGTTTCTGAACTTGCAGCCGACCCTACGGCTTAACTATGATCAATCCACGACAGGGGAGTGGTTGGCTCATTGCGGGGCTTGTCCTTTGCCTGAGTTCGCCAATGTGTTTAACAGAGCGGGAATCCCATTCCGTGTCGTAAATGGGGTACTGGGACTCAATTATACACCAGTGATTTCGTTAACGAATGAAGTGACACATAAGCGCCCAGAAGCTGTTCGAGCATGGAGGGAGATCGAGGAATGGGTGAAGGCATCCGGCGTATCTCGGACGCTTCAGCATAGCCGTTTCGGCTTTCTTGGTAATACGTACAGCGGGATGCTTGATATGTACAGCGATTTTACGATGATTTCGGCGCAGACAGGGCTGCACGTGGAAGTGCTTGAAATGTGTGATTTGGATCGCATGCTGCGGGAAGTGACACCGCAGGAGGTGAAAGTGAAGCTTGCTGAGGTTCACGAGATGTTCCAGATCAGCGGCGACTCGCCATCTGATCCGATCGCGAAGAAGCCTACGGATGAGCAGCTGGAGTGGTCGTGCAAAGTGGCGGCAGCGCAGGAGAAGCTCGTCAGAGCGTACGATCTGGACGCCTTGTCCTACTACTACCACGGTGCACCTGACGGCGAATATGAGAAGCTGCAGGGCGGCTTCATCGTCGGCCATTCGCTGCTCACCGCACGTGGTATCCCGTGCTCCGGCGAAGGGGACCTCAAGACGGCTGTGGCTATGAAAATCAGCGGCATCCTTGGCGTCGGCGGCAGCTTCTCGGAAATCGTAGTCGTGGATTATATCGATGAGACGATCTTGCTGGGTCATGACGGACCGTTCCATATCGCGATTTCCGAAGGAAAGCCGATTCTGCGCGGCATGGGGCTTTATCACGGGAAGCAAGGCACTGGCGTATCCGTCGAGGCGAAGGTGAAGTCGGGGGCCATCACGACGCTGAACGTGACTCAGACTGGCGATGGACGGCTGAAGCTGATATCCAGCGAGGGCGAGTCAACGAACGGGCCGATCATGAAGATCGGCAACACGCAGACGCCGGTGAAGTTCCGCGATCATCCAGATGCGTACATGACGCGCTGGTTTGCCGAGGCGCCGACGCATCACTGCGCGATGTCCATTGGTCATAATGCTTCTATGTTCCAGAAGGTCGCAGAGCTGATGAAGATGAAGCATGTGGTTTTATAAAGTTGTTAAAGCTGTTAAAGCCCGCCATTGGCGGGCTTTTTAAGGCAAGTTATGTTGTACTA
>NZ_WHOA01000221.1 GCF_013141715.1 Paenibacillus phytorum
TCTATGAACAAACCCTTGATGTAGCTAGGTAAACCGACGATCCACTCACGGAGTTGACAAAATACATTGGACTTCTCCAGTTTTGTCTTGGCTTTGGCGATCTGTAGGAAAAACGTCATCAGTTGCTGCAACGCGGTTTGGTAATCCAGATCTCTTACTTCATCTGCAAAAAGGAAAAATAGACCACCCAGTGACTTGGCATCATTTTCCTGTCGACGTTCAAATTCCATAACTAAATAACGGCTGAATACTACTGTTGTATGGCTGATCAGCATGTCAAATGAACGACCTTGAAACTCAGTCCCAAGCTTCAGAAAGCTTTTGGTGAATTTGAAAAAAGTCTCGATGCTCCAACGCATTCCGTAGATTCGGACGATCTCATCTGCACTTACCGTCAGATCGGTACTGAGAATTGCCAACCATTCCCGGCGTTTGTTACGGTTTTGGACGAAAACCAACTTAACCCGTAACCCACAAGCTGTTTCGACGATAACAGCACCTAAGATTTCATTATTTTTGTTCTTAGGAAGCGTGCTGTAAAGCTCTTTCAAACTCATCAACTTGCCATTCAAGCGATAGCGTTGTTTCATCTCTTTGATCATTCCAATAACCGAAAGTCCCATTGCATGAAGCTCCCGAAGTAACGGTGCTTGAGTAAACCAACTGTCCATCAGCACAAAGTCAGCTGTAAATCCGGCAGAAAGTGCACGCTGTAACAAGACTACGACGGCATCCGGTTTGCGGGTGAATGCCTCCAGTCGACGCTTATATCCATGGCTGCGCTTGTAAATATGTTCCTTCATTTCGCAAATCCGATTCACCAGTTTGGCCGAAGAAAGCATGACGAAGTCAATTGGAGCAAAGCTAAACCCATCTGACCAACCAAGCGTTAGCATGGTAAACCCCTTGGTGAAACGGCCAGTCGTATGGTCGAATACACGAGCTAGCAGCTCGGCTTTCTTGCTACGATTACGGTTTAAAACTGAATCGTCGATGATGAAAACACGCGTACGCGAAGGAGCAATAAGCGATTCAAAGTGCTGGATGATTTTTAAAGCAAAGCTATGAAGAAACTTCCGCCATGCGAAAGTGCCTTGATTAAGAAACCGATAAATGACGTCTTTTCCAGGTAGCGATGCACCACGCTCACTCTCCAAAAGGCGGAACCAGTTTCGACCTTCAAACACGAGAGAGAACAAGATCTGAAACACAGCTAAACTGGACGGACCAAACGACTTGTTAATTCCAGCTTTTCGTAAGAGTTGACCAATTTGTAAGGTTGCGAACAAGATAGAAAAACGTGTTTTTGCCTGTTCAGACAAGGATTTTTGGTGTAACATATGAATTACAACACCTTTCTTTGTTTGCATGGTTGCTCGACACTTCCATGATACCAAACCAGAAGGGTGTTTTTCTGTCAAGAATGGAAACTTTTCTTCTGTACTCTTACACTGACATATGCTCAGACCGCTT
>NZ_WHOA01000222.1 GCF_013141715.1 Paenibacillus phytorum
TCTGTTATCGACTGTTTTCGCTCATGTCTAGGACAAGAAGCATAGTACACTGGTTTCGTAAGGTAAATATTCGATCTAAGGGGGAAATAAATGAGGGTAAAGATAACCGCAGTATTGCTCATGTCACTAGGATAAGAGCCATGGAAGGTAAAAACTGAATTCCCCTTGGCCTCGGCCTTCTTTTTGGTAACGGGCTATTTTATTTTCCGTCCAGTCAGTTGAGCGCTTAGCAAAGGGAGTTCCCTGCTCATTCATTATTTGAAGGAGGAATAGGAATGTTGAAAAAAGGAAAATCCAAAAGTAGTTTTTCCTTGGCATTGTTGCTTGCGGCAAATCTTGTAATAGGAGTCTCTGCACAAGTCCCTGCCCAAAGGGCCAGCGCAGAAGGTGCGGTACAGGTGACTGAAGACGTACAGCCAGTTCTTCGCGCTAGTGCAAGCACAACAGAAGGTGCGTACACGTATCAGGTGACTGAAGCACCCGAGTTGGATGCCGTGTTCAATAAAACGAATCATATGGGAGATGGATTTTTATGGTTGCCATTCGGAATTAAGAACCAGCAAGGACTTGGAACATCGTCGACCAAATCAGCCATTCTTTTTAATGATTCTTTTGTTGGCGACAGATGGGTTGGGGGAAGCACGCTAGGAACTTATACGGGGATTGATGCAGATACCTCTTCAATCAACTATTTTTGGGGCACAAATGGACAAAAGCAAAACTTCAACCAAATATGGGGGATCGATAAAGCGGAGAGCGGATATTCGGGAACAGTTGCCTGGAATCTTGTCAACGGTTATGGGATGAGTGGAATTAGAAGCGCTTCGGATACACATGATACGGATTATCATAAAATGTGGATTTCAGGCCAGAATCCGTCTGCGGCCAACAGCTATATTATTTTGGACGCTTATGCCATAAAGAATCTGGGCAAAATGAACATTTGGAATTTTAATGAGCCCACACATACAAACAAAGGTTTGAAGAATATCAAGATATTCACATCTACAGATGGCGTGTCCTATACGGAATTGACAAACGGTTCTCCATTCCAGATCCCGCAAGCTAGCGGTACAGGACCGACCGGCTACTCGAAGGAAATTGATCTCAATTCAATTACAGCCAGATATGTGAAGATTACGTACAATCCGGTTGTGAATGACGGTAACTGGGGCGACCCTGCTCAGTATGGTCTAAGCGCTGTCCGCCTATATGATAGCACAGGCAATAAGCTTATTTTATCGGCTCAAGCAGGTTCTACCGCTAACCGCACATTGTATTCCAATGGCAACGCTTGGAATTTGGGCGGGATTGTTTTAGATAATTACTTATATTTCAATCTTCATAACAGTGGAAACAATGCATTCCAGCTCATGAGATATACAATTACTAATGGCGCGATTGATTTTAATTCCCTTAAAGCTTTTGATGCGCTTCCATTTATATATTACTCGTCCCTTCCTAGTGGATATTCACCATACTCAGGTGATGCCGTAGTTGGCAATGCTATACGATTATCGATGTTTGATAACTTAGCTTTTTGGGAAGATGATGATGGCTATGTTTATGGGCTTGGTGCAGATGAAATTTATGATGGAATTCATCCTAAATCTAACTCTTATATACTTCTCTCAAGAGTGCCCAAAGCTAGCTTTGAAGATTTTAATGCAAAGGAATACTGGAATGGCACAGGTTGGACGCGACAGTATGAGACCGCTTCCCATATAAAGGATGTAGTCGGAAACGATGTTGGTCCTGTCGGAAATATTCCTTCGTTTTTTAAAGCAAAAGGTGGTCAATTGGATGGCAAATATGTTCTGGTTTATATGGAGAACGTCGATGGGGACTCATTTTTCAGAGTGGCTGATCGACCGGAGGGACCGTGGAGCGATAAACATCTCTTGTACAAGCGCAATGGTAATGAGCATATTTACAACACAGGAGCAGTCCCTTTTCTATCAAAAGATGGAGAATTCTACTTTTATCTCATTAGAAATGAAAGCTCAATGAAATTTTTTAAGTATTCTGAAGTCATGAATGGCGAAAATCCGAATTTGGCATTATACAAAACGGCTACGGCGGATAGCGCGTGCAGTGACACAACAACAGCAGCTAATGCCGTGGACGGAATAATCCAGGGCAGCAAATGGTGCTCCAGCTCCAACGACCGCTGGCTTCATGTTGATCTTGGTTCCGAGAAGAAAGTGAACCAGTTTGTCGTTAAGCATGCATCGGAAGCTGCGGAGAGCGCCTCTTATAATACGAAAGATTACAATATTCAAGTCAGCAATGACGACACAAACTGGACTACGGTGGTCAATATAGCCAATAATAACTACGGCGTTACGGTAAACAGTATTGCCGAAGTGTCGGCTCGCTATATCAAGTTGAACGTTACGACGCCAACGCAAACAACCGATCCAACAGCAAGAATTTATGACTTTGAGGTATATGGGCCTAATCCTACAACTAAAACGCTTGATAGAATTATAGATCCTAAAGCGATAACACCGACAATTGGTGTAGCGAAGACAGCGGAAGCCCTTGAACTACCTGCAAAAATAATACTGGCAACTGATGCAGCAAATTTGAGGGCTGACGTAACTTGGGATTTAGACGAAATAGAATATGATCCGACTGCCACGACGGGGCAGACCTTCACGGTAACAGGAGAAGTAACTTTGCCTAATGGAGTCATCAATCCGAACAGCGTTCCATTGACGACTACCATTAGCGTATCTACTAAGCCTGCCGATATAGTAGCCCACTGGAAGTTCAATGAAGGATCCGGTACAACCGCTGGCGATACTTCAGGCAAGGGCAACACCGGAACTCTGGTTAACAACCCAACTTGGTCCGCTTCGGGCAAGTTCGGCGGAGCGCTTGCTTTCAACAACGGCTCAAGGGTCGAGATCAACCCTACGGCAACATTGAACCAATCGGGTGACGAGACCGTGTCGTTCTGGTTCAAGACTTCTCAGCCTGCAACTAGATACATGAACCTCTTCCGTCAAGAGAAGCGTTTCACTGCTCTACAGTTGACAGACGAGGGGACAGCTCGTGTGGCCTATTGGCCCCAAGGTCCAGCGATGCTTAAATTGCTGACGTTTCCATGGACCTACAGCGATAACAACTGGCATCATTATGTCGCTTCCTACAGTCACACCATGGGACTGAAGATCTATGTTGACGGTAATGTAGTGGCAAGTGATACAACGAACATCGGAAAGCTTTCGGCTGTAACGAATAAGATCGTAATTGGAGCCGATGAATCCGGCGGAGAAGCATACAATGGACTGTTGGACGATGTTCGCGTATTTAGCGGTCCGTTGACTCAGGCTCAAGTAACGCAATTGATGAATGCTGGACTTGATCAACAAGCACCAACGACAACGGACAATGCGCCAAGCGGCTGGGTCAATCAAGGCACGATAACCTTAAGCGCAAGCGATAACGGAACGGGTGTAGCCAATACCTACTACAAGTTAGACGGTGGCGCTGAGCAAACGGGAACTTCCGTCGTATTGTCAGAAGAAGGAGTTCACAAGCTTGTATATTGGAGCGTAGACAAAGCAGGCAACGTGGAACAAGCGCATACGGTATCCATTAGCATCGATAAGAAAACTCCTGAAACAAAAGCAGCGATAACACCTGCCGAGCCGGATGGACTGAACGGATGGTACTTGCATCCGATTGCGGTAAGCATGAACGCTGCGGACAATCTGTCGGACGTAGCGAAGACGGAGTATAGTCTGGATGGAGGGACTACGTGGAAGATTTACACATCGTCGTTAACGTTTGATCAAGACGGAACATATACGATAAACTTCCGCTCCACGGATAACGCCGGCAATCAAGAAGAAGGAAAATCAGTAAGCTTCAAACTGGATTCGGCTGCCCCTGTGGTCGAAGTGACCGTACCGGGAGACAACAGCATTTATCAAGTTTCCGTGGACTTGACGCCTCAGATTGCATTGACGGATATCTTGTCGGGTGTGGACAGCAGCAAGACGACGGTGACACTGGATACGTATTCTTACCAAATCGGAACGGCGATCCCGCTCTATAAGTTGCCGCTTGGGCAGCATACGCTTGTTGTATCCTCCAGCGACTTGGCCGGCAACCAGATAAGCAAGACCATTCAGTTTACGACGGTAGCCAGTATCGATTCTTTGAAGGCATTGGTAACACGCTTTCCTAATAACAATGGGATCGATAATGTCGGTATTGCCACTAGTCTGCTGGAGAAATTGGCAAACAACAATCTGAACAGCTTTGTGAATGAAGTGAAGGCTCAAAGCGGAAAGCACGTCTCAAGCGAAGCGGCTGAATATTTGCTGCGAGACGCTCAATATGTATTGACACAAAAGTAGAACATTTTTTGATCACATTTGGATAAGATCGGTAATGAATCGGGGGGGGGGAGATCAATTTTCTCCCCCTTTATCTATTTTGGCGATTACTGTCCTTTACTTGGCATTGAATTTGAATAGTGCGGTCCTGATTAATGTGCTAACTTACCTTCTCTTGTCCATCATTTAGTAAGTTAATCTTAAACATAATGATCCACCATTTTCTATTGGAGAATCAATTTCAAATTTACATTTGAAAACAATCTCTCCTTAACTTAACGATATCTTAAAAAAACTTTAACATAAGAGGTATAGAATGCATCAGTGACAGTTGAGTTCAGTAAGGATTTCAATTCGGGCGTTCGTGGCTTGTGGTACCATATTGCTAAGGACTCTCCGATTGATGTCCGTTTTGATATGGATGAGACGCTGCTGGACCAGACGATTCCGCGTTTCATCCTGCAGCCGCTCGTCGAAAACGCTTTGTATCATGGGCTTGGAGATGAAGAAGGGGTGATCGAAGTGCGCATCGCAGCTCATGACGGTCATATGAACATTGAGGTGAGAAATAACGGGGCCGGCATGACGGAGGAAGAAGTTTCCCGACTACTTTCATACGAAAATGAAAGGAAAAAATC
>NZ_WHOA01000223.1 GCF_013141715.1 Paenibacillus phytorum
TCTTGAATGGGTCCGGAGATGTTCTAGGCAGATGGGGAGCGCGTCCAGCCTATATTCAGGCCGTAATGGATCGGTTTAAAAAGAACAATCCAGATAAACAGGAAGCCGGTTATAAGGAGAAATTGAACCAAACATATCGGGAGATCGGCGAGCTCTATCATGCTAGCAATGAATATCATGAAGTTATGCTTCATGAATTAAGAGATTTGTTTACTACCTTTCCTTCGTGAATTTTCAATCTATCAATGCAACCACTTTGTAAGCGTCAAACTATCCCCACCTAGAACGAACTTCAAAACCATGAGAAACTCATCCTAACAGACCGCCTGTTCCGGGTTTTAGAAATTAGACTTTCCAAAACTGAGCTTAAAGTATGTACTTGACTTGGAGTATGCTCCAAGCTGTAATATTCAATACTATTAAGAGACAAGCCAAAGGAGGAATTGAAAATTGAAGAAACATTCACGATAGCTGAGATTTCTCAAAAAACGGGACTCAGTCAAGATACAATCCGTTATTACGAGAAAATCAAATTACTTCCTTCACCAAAGCGAAGTAGAAATGGACAGAGGGAATATGTCCAACTTGATCTTGATCGAGTACTCTTCGTCACTCACCTCAAAAGAACCCATATGCTGTTAAAAAAGATTCAAGAGTATATGAAATACTCATTCGAAAAAAATGATGATCAATGTTATAACATGCTCGATGAACATAAGAACAAAATCGAAGCTCAAATCACTGAAATGCTAGCTACTTTAGATATCTTGAATTATAAGCTGAATCACTTTCAGGAGATAAAAACCGGGAAACACATGAAACCATAAAAAAACGTCAATAAGAAATGAAGTAGAACAATAAGATCAAACCATGGAGGTATTGTAATGAATGATTATAGTAGAAATGCAGTAACTATTCAGGCACCCATTAGCTCTGGTTTTGGACCAAGAACGACGGCGCGAGAAGTGTTAGGTGGACAAGATTTAAGCGGAAAGGTGGCCATTGTGACAGGCGGCTACTCTGGACTCGGTCTTGAGACAACACGTGTTCTTACGGAAGCAGGAGCAACTGTTATAGTACCCGCACGCACACCGGAAAAGGCTCAAGCTTCGGTCTCCGGAATTCCAGGAGTAAAGCTGGAGACATTGGATCTCTTTAATCCAGCGTCAATTGATGCTTTCGCTAAGCGATTCCTTGATTCGCACCGTTCATTGCATATTCTCATCAATTGTGCTGGTATTATGGCCACTCCACTTGTGCGAGATATTCGTGGCTTTGAATCCCAGTTTGCGACGAACCATCTGGGCCATTTCCAACTTGCGGCTCGGCTATGGGCAGCTTTAAAACAAGCTGAGGGTGCAAGAGTCGTGTCTCTTTCATCACGGGGTCATCGAATCAGCGGGGTTGACTTTAATGATCCTAATTTTGAGCGCCATGAATACGACAAGTGGAAAGCTTATGGACAATCCAAATCGGCTAACGCATTATTCGCAGTCGAATTGGATCAGAGAGGTAAAGCTTACGGTGTTCACGCATTTGCTGTTCACCCAGGAACGATTGTAACCGATTTGTCGCGGAATTTGTCCGATGAAGAGATGCGCGCCATGGGCGCACTTGACGAGCAGGGTCAACGAGCCTATACAGGATTTAATAATGAAGTTAAGTCCATTGAAGAAGGAGCCGCAACAATCGTCTGGTGTGCAGTGAACAAGCAGTTGGATGATATGGGAGGTGTTTATTGCGAGAATGTGGATGTTGCCGAGGCGGTCCCGGCCGATAGCCCTCCGGGTCCTGGTGTACGACCTTGGGCCGTCAATCCCGAATTCGCGGAGCGGCTTTGGCAACTAAGTGAGGATTTGACCAAAGTTAAGTTCAATATTTAAGGTTGTATGGGGCATAGAGAACGTAAGCTTAAAATAATCCCCACATTGTAGGACAAGGATTTAGGTATTCTTCTGATTAAAAACACGACAAGTCAGGGGTAATGTCTGTGACCATGGAAGCAGCTTGTCCAATGCAATGTGATCCTTTGGATCTTCCAGTTGAGGAAGCTTGTCGAAGAGGTAGGTCAGATAGGGAAAGGGATTTAATCCATTCTCCTTGGCTGTTTCAATCATGCTGTAAATGATTGCACTCGCTCGAGCGCCGCGTGGTGTGTTAGCGAACATCCAGTTCTTGCGACCAATGACGAATGGTTTGATTGAACGTTCACTGCGGTTATTATCGATCTCCAAGCGACCATCTTTCATAAAGACCTCTAGTTTATTCCATTGGTTGAGACAGTAATTAATCGCCACGCCAAGAGCACTTTTGGACAGTACACGGGATCGCTGAGTACGAAACCATACTGAAAATGCATCCAGAATGGGGCAACTGCACTCCAATCGGATAATCGTTCGTTCTTTAGGCGTGGAATCCTTCAAATCACGCTCAATCATAAAGAGACGGTTGCAGAAATCCAGTCCCTCCTGGGCTGTTACGGATGCGATTGGTTTCGAATTGGGTAGTGCCTTTAGCGCCTCATCGAACTTGTTGGTGGAACTTAGCGAATTGGCTTACAAACAAAGGCACGAACGTCGTCCTAGTGAATCCAGCCACCACCAAAAGAAACAAGGAGAATCGCGATAATAGTCCTTCTAAGAGTGATCCGAAGGATGCTCTTGTCATCGCGGATATTGTAAGCCGTGGTTATTATTATGAACATACAAGGCAAACTCAAGAGTTCCAAAGACTACGCGCTATGATGAGCGATCGGGAGTTCTGGGTTGTCTACAGTGTCCGGTTACAGAATCGAATTATTCTCTGGTTGGATATTCGCTTCCCAGAATATACATCGGTTTTTAAGGATTGGACTTGCAAACGTTCATTGGCCACATTGAAAGAGTTACCATTACCGCAGGATCTTGCGTCGCGATCCGTAACCGATATGATTACGACTTGGAGAAAGCATATGCACAGAGCAGGCGGCTCTACAGGCACGCAGAAAGCTGCTGAGCTTATTTCTCAAGCCAAGCGGAGTGTGGGGGATGTCACGGCTTTAACTGAGGCAAAGCAAGATTTAGAACGATTAATTGCAGAGTATGAACGAGTCGTGGAAATGCTAGGAGACGTGCAGAAGCAAATCCTAGCCATACTTAGTGAGATTCCGATAGCAAGTCTGCTTCGCTCCATTAAGGGGCTTGGCCCCATCTTTGTTGCAGCGATTTTAGCTGGTGCGGGGGATCTTAGACAGTATACGCATGGACGTCAGTTTCTGCGAAAAGCTGGTCTTAATCTAGCTGAAAGCACGTCAGGAAAACGGAAGGGACAGATTGTCATATCGAAACGTGGGGATTCTACATTACGTAAATACCTCTTTCTCGCTACCACACAGCTCATTGGTGTCAATCCAGTATTTCAGAAGTTACATGAGTATAACGTTAAAGTTAAGCATATGAAGAAGCAGAGATCTGTATTTAAACTACTGGGAAAAGTAGCACGAATTTTAATCAGCATTGTCCAGAAAGGCGAAACATTTTCACCAGAAAAGGCAAGTAACATCATTACTCAAGCTGCATAACACTGTTGATACTACGTAGATTGACTCATTCGCAGGATTTTACAAAGAAAGCACGGAGAACCGAGTTCCTGCCCGAATAGGGCTTTGACCCATCCGCTAAACGCAATCGGTCTCCACATCTTGGATAGGTATGACGATGGAATGTTAGGGCTTAGACCCGTAGAGCCATGGGATGGTAAACTTCCAGGTATTCGTGGAATATGCGTACAGAAGAGTGTAATTTAGGGGAATGAATTTTACGGCTCCTCTATTCCCGCATGCATTAAATGAAAGACCATTATCCATTGGACTTCGTTTTCTAGAGTATAACTATTTTCAAGGTGATGAGATCCTGCGAATGAGTGAGTATATGTTAGATAAACCCTTAAAACCGAGGGACGGGCAGGATACTTTAATAAGAGCATAGAAAAATATAATCAAATTAGATAATTTTATGAGGTGTTAAATGAGTCAGGCATCAGCACAATATCACGCTTTTATAAAAGAGATATTATCGAATAAAAGAGTGTGGACTGTGAAAGATGAACAAGGCTTTCCCAGCTCAACAAATTCAAACGGTGAAACGACAATCCCATTCTGGTCAATGAAATCAAGAGCAGAGAAAGTAATTGAAGATGTTCCAGCATATAGTAAATTTCAACTTCCTTGTAAGCCCCTGAGCAATACAATGTAGGTAAAGCCGAGATTCATCCAGATGGTCATCATAGAAACGGAGAGTAGAGCCCATCGCGGATCTGTCAGCCAGGCTACTGGTTCTAAGCCAACTAGGTGTAGCAGGTAATTCAGCATTCCGACACTTGGGTGAAACAGCATCATTCAGATCACAGCGGAAGTGCCTACGGATAATACAACAGGCAGCGAGTAAATGAATTGGAAGATACGCATACCTTTGAGTTGATTGTGTGTAAATGCTGCGAGCAGCAGCGCGATAGCGATAACGGTTGGAACGGTTAAAAGTGTAAAAAGGCCAGTCACGCCTAGACTCTGATAGAATCGTTCTGAGGTAAAAATAGCAGTGAAATTATCGAAACCAACGAATGCGGCAACTCTGCCGCGTGGATCGGTTTCGTGCATGCTGAGATAAATGGTTTGAAATATGGGGTAGAACAAAAAGGTGGCAAACAATAAAAGTGAGGGAAATAAGAACATTACTAGAATAACGAAGTTATATTTGACCGATGTCAAATTAAAGTGAAGGAATTGTATATTTTATATTAATTTACAATATCAATAACAAAGGAGCCATTTCTGGCTCCTTTGTCTCAATTCTAGGATTTTAGTTGTTTGGAGTCGCAAATCCTTGGACTTTTTTAACAGCTTTGTTCACCAAGTCAGTCGCCTCTGCTAGGCTAATGTCACCTTTAGGATTAAAGTTGCCGTCTGCATTTAATGTAACCAAACCTAATGCAAGTGCTGTTTGAATAGCTCCTGAGTTGGAGATTTCGATTTGATCATTATCTTTGATCTCAACAGGTACAAGATTTAACATAGGAAGTTTTCCGCTTGTTTGAAACGTATGGATAACCAGATATGTGAACGATTCACGAGTTAGTTTGGCGTTAGGATCTACCTTGATATCGATCTCAGCGCCGATGCTATGAAAAGCATCTGTGATCAGCTTAGTACCTTGAGCCGCTGTTAGGGCTTCAGTTCCTGCGTCAGGTTCAGGTGCGCTGTGAGCCTTCAAGTACGCAAGAGCATTGAAGATTTCTTCAGCGGCATCGGCACGTGTAATCTCACTTTTTGGGTTAAATGTACCTTCAGCACTAAGCTTGACCACCCCATAATGAAGGGCACGTTGGATGGAACCGGAGTACTCGACATTCATTTGGTCTTCATCCTTTATGTCAGTTAAAACAGGTTTAATCATAGGCAGTTTCTCATGGCCTTCAATTGCACGAATAAGTTGATTCGTAAATTCTTCACGAGTTAACTTTTTATTTGGGTCAAGATCAGATGGCAGTTCAACGTTGTTAGCAGCAGCGGTAATCAATGCATTGGCATACCAAGCATCGTTATTTGCGTTTTTAAAATAATCGGTCGCTTTAGGCTCTTTAAAAAATCGGATCAGATCCAGATTGAGTCCGAGTGCATTCACGATAAGTTGTACACTTTGAGCTTGTGAAATAGCAGCTTGAGGAGCAAACAGTTCAGGCGTGATACCAGAAATGACACCTCTTTGTTGTAAAGAAATGATTTTATCTTTTGCAGTAACATTATTTAAATCTGTAAAAGTGGAAGCCGTCGTAGCAGCGAAGCTCTGGCTAGCAATGGTAAGGGACAATAAAGCAGCGGCAGAGAGAGTTAGGGTTTTAAACATTTTTTTCATTTTCGTTCACCTCGTAAGTATTTTTGTGATTCGTTATCCTAGACGGTGGTAGGGATAGATAATGTTGCAGTTAGATTGTTAATAAATTGTAAATATAATTTTGGGCATGCTTGGCCTGCCCAGAACATGAGAAAAGATTGCTAATATCATTCCAAGAAGGATGGATATTAGCAATCCTTTTATTTTGGTATAGGTGTACTCGCTATTTTACTCGTAAACTTCGAATTCAATCAAAGAGTAGCCATATTGCGTATTGCGCTGTGTACCAGTGACCTTGATGTAACGAGCATCAACAGGGTTAAAGAGGACGTTGTTAATGCCCTCTTTTCCGCCCGATGTTGAGTAAACCGTCGTCCAGTCTACACCATCCTGAGATACTTCAATCGTGTAAGCCTTCGCGGAGGCATTCTCCTAGCTGGCGCAACCGGCTCCGCGAAAGTGGGACCGAAATCACTATTGAAAGTCGATCCGACGAAAGAGCGGATTTGGATGGCAACACCACGCCACAACTGAATGCGGATACGAGGCAAAATATGACCGGTCAACCGATCGAGATTACCTTCGCTGAAGTTCTTGTCAAATTTCAATGACAAGAACTTTATCCCATTCCCGAAATTGACAAGAACATTATCCCATTCCCGACGATGGTTACATAACATCGTAGTGACGAAGAATTGCGCCTAAAAGCTTATTGTGACCAGGTTCCTTCAATCAAACATTTGAAACGAGGGGCAGGATAGTTCGATGTAATGTGGAATTAAACTGAAAGTCGATGGAAGAAGGAACTGCCGCGCTGAGAAATACGGATGGTATGAAGCTTATGCAGATTCCGAAACATTCAAGAAAGAATTGCAAGAGGAAGCGAAAATTAATGAAGAACTACTTAAAACCTTGGGACTCGGAAAGTAGGTGAAGAGATGACACCGTTAACCAATCGGATCACCGCAAGTGTCGGACTGCTTTATGCTTTACTTTACTTCATGTTTGCTTATGCGATCCCAGCGCCGCCCGGGTTAACCCAGGATCTCTTGGGTTCGCGGGCCTTCCCAATGGCGATCGGGGTTTTGATGGGAGTCTGCGCCATCGGTATATTCTTTATGCGTACCGAGGAAACGGATGAAGTGATAGTCGGTTGGGAAGGCGTTGTACGATTGCTGCCGTACGTATTCATGTTGGCGTTATACATCTTGCTGCTGCCTTATCACGAATTCCGTCCCCTGTACGCAAAGTAGATGTAATTATATGGGGAATTTATTGATAACCTCGTTATATTCCTGCTGGGCATCGGTAATTGCAAGTTTTGAATAGACTTCCAACGACTTTCGGCTTTCGTGGCCGGAATACGTTTGTATGAGCGCGTCATCGATGCCTTGCTTTTTATGCCAGTGGATATCAGATTCGACGTCCGGTCGTGTCGGTATGAAGCCTGCGCGTCCTCAGGACTTGCTTTTCCTTATAGAGGTGGACGATACGCTGCCGAATAAATAGCAATGAATATGGACATCACTATAAACGGCGTAGAACTCAACGTGGCTAAGCAAATAGTCGAGGAAGCCCATCAGGTTTGCTCTTATACCAAAGCAACCCGTGGCAATATCGAAGTAGTAACGAACGTTGTTGGTTAATCAGCGACACGATGGGGGAGGGATCGCGAAATGAAAATTAGCTCAAAGCAAGGCTTCAATAAAGATTTTAACAAAGAAGAAAAGTTGAAGGCGCTGACCAAACTCCAGTATAACGTAACTCAGAATAGAGCGGACGAGCCGCCGTTTCATAACGAATACTGGGATAATGAAGAAGTGGGGATCTATGTAGATATTGTTTCGGGTGAGCCGTTGTTTAGCTCGAAGGACAAATATGATGCACGTACAGGCTGGCCTAGTTTTACAAAGCCTTTGGATCCAAACAATGTTGTGCTTAATGGGGGGACCGAAGTCAGAAGCCGGGATGCTGATTCCTTCCTAGGCGACGTGTTCAAGGACGGACCTCAACCAACGGGACTGCGATTCTGCGTGAACTCTGCAGCCATGGAATTTATTCCGAAAGCTGATCTTGTAAAAAGAGGATATGGCGCTTATGCCGCGCAATTTAACAAGCAGAAGCTTTGAAAATGATCTATCAAAAACAGCAGTTCTAAATTGGACTGCTGTTTTTCGATGAGGTTGTTATGCTCTGGCGGGCGACTGTAACCGGACGGAAGGTGGTAGAAGAGACATCCTGAGCTCGTCTTTTGTCGGATGACAAGAACTTGATGTCATTACAGCTTACTGTAAATGAGCGGGATACGGGAACTGAACCCGTACTCACAGTAAAAAACAACAGGTTTGAGTCACGCATACCGCGGGTATAATGGTTGATGATCTCACGAAGATCTAAGTTAGTTGGAGAAAACATTGCCTTTCCAATGCGGATATGGGACATCCTAGACATGGAACTTCGAGAGATCACCGATATGCAGTTTGGGTCTAGCCCTCCTTTGGGTGGCCAAGTTTCACGAAGCCGATCGTTTCCGCAAACATCAACGGGTTGCGGGACACCTCCCATGGGATGATAAGGACCGAGGTTAGATCTACTCACGGCGACAGCCATCTCGGTCACGTCTTCCCGGATGGCCCGGCAAATCGCGGTGGCCTACGCTACTGCATCAATTTCGCGTCGCTCCGATTCATCCATCGCGACGACATAGAGAGCGAGGGCTACGGCAAATATCTCGATCAGGTTGAGGAGGTTTAACATGCATCAGCGCGCTGTACTCGCTGGGGGATGCTTCTGGGGAATGCAGGACTTGATCCGCAAGCTTCCCGGCGTCGTCTCGACTCGCGTCGGCTATACTGGCGGTGACACTCCGAACGCGACCTATCGCAACCATGGCACTCATGCGGAGGGGATCGAAATTGTCTTCGATACAGCGGAGACGAGCTACCGGCGCATCCTGGAGTATTTCTTTCAAATCCACGATCCTACGACGCGGAACCGTCAGGGCAACGATATCGGCACAAGCTACCGTTCGGCGATCTACTATGCGAGCGACGAGCAGAGAAAGGTGGCGGAGGAGACGATCGCCGACGTGAACGCGTCGGATCTGTGGCCGGGCAAGGTCGTCACCGAAGTGACGCCTGTCGGCGACTTCTGGGAAGCAGAGCCGGAGCACCAGGACTATCTGGAGCGCTATCCGAGTGGCTACACCTGCCACTTCCCGCGCCCCAACTGGGTCCTTCCCAGGCGGGAGGCCGGTGGCGCCCCGTCAAGTATACAACAATGAAATAAGAGCACTAAGCAGCCTTAGTTCGGTACTCCACCGAACTAAGGTTGTTTAATTTCTTCTGAAACCGCTTGTGGTTGTAAAAGTGAATGTACCGGTGGACCTCATCGATGAGCTGCTTCTGTCCCTTCTTCATTCTGACTACAGGGTGAAATCCTGCGAATTCATGAGTCTGAGTGAGGAAATGGAATCATTTCGAGGGAGCTTAACAAAGTCTGCTTGGAGCTGCTCCGTCGGGAATGACATCAAGTTCTTGTCAAAATCGGGAATGTTCTTGTCACCCGACATCTTTGGGCCTTGTATAGCCAGTATTTTAATTGATGGACGGTCAGGTCATGCTCGGCGCACCTGGCTTTCATGGTTTGACCGCTGGCCTGATAAACGACAATGCGCGCTGTCCATATTTCTTGCACATTCGTATCCAATTCACATTCATCCTTTCGTGTGCTTGATGGACTCATTGTGATGGATTTGAATGGCTATGAACAGGTGTATTGAGTTTGACGCTTACGTTGTATCTATCCTATAACTATTGTTGTTTAAATATCCGGCACGCAAGCGGCAGTGTAGGTGACCATGGAAGCTAAACATCGTCTATTAAATGGCGGTGTTTATTTCTGTCGGGAATGGGATAAAGTTCTTGTCATTTATGACATCAAGTTCTTGTCAACCGAGCCTTGAATGTAGACCTTTAATGTGTTCCCGCTGTTTATTGAAAATAAAGTTTTAGACTGATAAAGTATTAGACTGAAATAAAGTTGTAGACTGGCCGCCGTCATTAAGCTCCCTCGGGCAGTAATCCAAAATATTATAATAATTAACATTGTCTTCATTATGGGATGAATCTGAACGTATCTATTTCAGTTTTTTGGATGCCGCACGTATATCTGGGCACGTGAATATATTATGTATAGTTTCAATAATTATCCAATCCAGAAAGGTGGGATACAGTGCCAACCGACAGCGCCATAGCCGCCCTTAGTTCTCCTTCTTTGAATTTATCTTTCGACTTAAGTACAGCACCATTATTCCAGCAAAACGCTCAAAACTTCATTCTTCAGCAATTCGCTAAGCAGTTACCCGTAATGCAAAACCTAGGCTTACTCGACGTTTATCTGAGTAACGGCCATAGCGTAGAGCCCCATTGGCACCCTAACGCATCCGAACTTCAATACGTAGTACAAGGAGAAGTTGCCGTCTCCATTCTAAATCCCTTTTCCCGGCAAATACTTAGTTACCACATCAAGCCCACCCAGACGGTTTATATCCCGATGGGCTGGTGGCATTGGCAAACCGCGACGATGGATAACACCCACTTTGTGTCTGTTTTCGACAATAATGCCACGCAGGTCGTATTCGGGTCCGACATCCTTAGAAAGACACCTCCCGAGGTGTTCCAGATGATCTATGGCGTGAATGCAGCCCAGCTTGCTGATGTGCTCAAGCCTATCGATCAGACAGTAGTCATAGGTCCGCCTGCTTCAAGAGATATTGAATGGAGGATAGGCACGCAAGCATTCCTAAATCAGTCTTCGTAAACAAAAGGCCGAGAAGCAACTTGTTACAGGGTTCTCGGCTTTGATCTTGCTTAGAGTTGAAGAATACAGCTTTCCTTGTGGATTAACTCGTTTTGAATAATGTTCATTAGTACCATATCTATGACCAGGGTTTGAACTCCCATGAAAATTAAATCCGCTAACTCCGTTATTGTTGTTCCATAATTCGTTAGAATTCAGAGGTAGTACAAGAAAAAAAGATGATTTGTTCCAAAATTCGTTAGAAAAAAGTTTTTTATTTTTGTATATGAATGTATAATTATGCAAAAAAATAACTTAAATGTAGTTGCTAAAGCATAACGTCCATTATTTGACGGTCTCCACTGTCCAGCTTCTGCCGACAATCTTGTCCGCGCTAGGTACGTTGAAAGAGGGTGTCCCAAAAGCCATGAATTTGGCGGGGCACCCTCTTTTTACAATTTTGAAAAACAAAAAGAAACCGTTCCTTGGTAAAATGGAAGTGCGACCCACCATTTAAAAAGGAGACGGTTTCTTTGTACATTCAATATACCATGGATCAACTTACGCTGCCAATGGATCTGGAAGAAGATATTCCTCAAAATCACCTCGTTCGCATTGTGAACACCGCCGTGAATCGGCTGGACAATTCAGTTTTTGACGCCGCTTACCCCGGTGGCGGACGAGATAGCTATCACCCAAAAATGCTGACCAAAGTCATCATTTACGCCTACACCCAGCGCATCTACTCTTCTCGCCAGATTGCCAAGGCAGTCCGTGAGAATATCATGTTCATGTGGATTGCCGGCAGACAACGCCCGGACTTCCGTACCATTAACCGGTTTCGTTCCGAACGGATGAAAGCTGTGTTAGAGACTGTCTTTACCGCGGTTCTTCAATTTCTAGCTGAGGAAAACTACGTGCAGCTTGAGCACTACTTTGTCGACGGCACCAAGATCGAGGCGAATGCCAATCGGTATACGTTTGTTTGGGGTAAAGCCGTTGTAAAACATAAAGCGAAGCTTTAGGAGAAAGTGCAGACCTTGTTTGCTACTATTGAAGAGGCCGAAAAACACGAAGAAGGGGCCAGTGACCGACAGGATCTCAGAGAGCTGGAAGAATCGTCAAAAATCACAAGCGAAAAACTGGAGAACGCCGTCAAACAACTAGAAGAAAAGCTACTTGAAAAACCAAAGGACAAGCCACTGAAGAAAGCCGTGCGTGTGCTCCGAAAGGACTTGCTCCCGCGCCTTCAAAAGTATGAAGCGCATGAAGGGATTTTAGGTAACCGGAACAGTTATAGCAAGGCGGACACCGACGCTACGTTCATGCGAATGAAAGAAGATCATATGCGCAACGGTCAGCTTAAGCCGGGTTACAATGTGCAGATCGGTACCGAAAATCAATTTATCCTTGGTTACAGTGTGCATCAAAGACCGACAGATACGCGTTGTCTCATCCCTCATTTAGAAAAGGTGAAGTCACAACTGGGAAAAATTCCGGGCACAGTCATCGCCGATGCGGGATACGGTGGCGAAGAGAATTATGACTATTTAGAGCAAAACGAAGCCATCGCCATTGTCAAATACAGCACCTACCACCGTGAGAAAAGTAAAGTGTGGCAAACGGATATTAGTAAAATCGACAACTGGACCTACAATGAAGAACAAGATACATGGACATGTGCAGCCGGACAAAACTTGGTTTTCCGTAGAGAGAGCAAGGAGAAAACAGAAAGTGGCTACGAAATTCAGCATCGTCATTACCGGAGTACCAGTTGTGAAGGATGTCCGCTCAAGGCCAAGTGTACGAAGGCTGAAGGAGATCGCGAGATTAAAGTGAGCATGAAGTATTTGAGATTAAAGAACCAGGCACGTGAAAAACTCCGTAGCGAGGAAGGCTATGCACTAACGGTTCGTCGCATGATTGAACCGGAGCCTGTGTTTGGAGATATGAAAAACAATCGTGGATTTAGAAGGTTTCTGAAAATAGAAAATTGCAAATCTAAAATGCGTATTAATAAAGCAATTGAGAGATCACACGAACCAATAGCTTACTCGATGCGATATTTTGATTCAGAAAAAAGTTATCCTAACAATTATAAAGAAGAACAACGTTATATTGATAAATATGTAAGAAATATTAATGCTCCAATAAAATATTCGGAATTGTAATCTCATCTAAAGCCCTTCGTAAAAACGGGAGGCTTTTTTTGTTTTTGCTGCGCCCACGAAAAAAGCCTTCGGGAATGGGATCAAGTTCTTGTCATTTATGACATCAAGTTCTTGTCAACCGACATTTTTTTCCATTAAACGGTTGATCATGCAGAAAGATATTATTACGTAAAATATAATTTTGACGAATTAAAGTTAGATGGTTTATAATTCCAGTATCAAGGAATAATTTGGGGGAACTTATTAATAATGGATATTGAAAGTAAACAAAAGCTAAACAAGCGAACTAACGACAAACTTATACTCCTTCCATGGTTTATTAAAGAGTATATCAATAAAAAGAGAAGAACACTTTCACCGGCAACATTGTTAAATTATTGCCATGACTTTATTATCTTCCTAGAGTGGCTAATTAAGGATAATCATTTTACAGGAAATATGTCTGATGTTCCATTAACTTTACTTGAAAAATTGACAACGCAGCAAATAGAGGAATTTTTATATTATTTAGAACTAGATCTGGATAATTCAAAATTAACAGTCAATCGCAAGTTATCAGCTCTTAAATCTTTATTTAATTATTTGCAAAATCAAGCTGAAACAAAAGATCTAAAACCCTACTTAGAGCGTAACGTAATGGCCAAAATAGAGTTTAATTCTATAAAAGAAGATCAGGAAACAATAGCTAATCGTATTGGTGGAAAGATATTACGTGGAGATGAATTCGAACATTTCAGGCTATTTGTTGCTTATGATTATGGGGAACTAAACAAAAAGGATAAAAAATTGTATAATTTTCATCAGAGAAATCGTGAGAGGGACACAGCAATAATTTCATTAATACTTGGTTCAGGGTTACGTCTATCAGAGATAGTTGGTTGTGAACCACAAGATTTAGACTTAAAAAAATGCTGCGTTCGAGTAATACGAAAAGGGAATAAAGAACAGTATGTTTATTTTAGCGAACTGGCACTACATGACCTTGAAGAATATTTAAAAGTAAGAGAAGAACGTTATCAAATAGATAAAACCATGAAAGCATTATTCATTGCAGCTTCTATGGGCCCAGTAGGAACAACCAGGAGATTGACCCCGCGTTCAGTTGAAAAAATGGTCGAGAAATATGCTATTGCACACGGTAGACCTGCACTAACAGTTCACACACTTAGGCATTCATTTGCAACTAGATATCATCAAGAGAACAACGATGTGCCTAAACTTAGAAATCAACTCGGGCATTCTGCAATACAAACAACAATGATATATACACATTTAACAAACGATGAATTAAAAAAAGCAGTCGATAACATGGACGGACAGTTAATTAAATTGGATTAGGAGAAAAACTGTTAATTTTAATGGAGTTATTGAAGCAAAAGTGGTTGCATACTGTTAATATTAACAATTGATTGCAACCACTTTTGCTTCACAAATTCTTCGCGGATGGGGAATGCAACTGGTTTTGCTTCCTCAATGCAACCAACCATTTGCTTCAACGGACATGTCGTTAGACAACGAATCCTTTGAGAATGTTCTCAAGACTGAACTGACGATATACATATTCACAAAACCCGTATTTTATACACATGTCAATAAATCCGATCTAGTCATTTATTTTTATTGACTACCGATTTCTCAAAACTAATTGGATCACCCACACCACCCGATTTAACGTGTATTCTTTGATAATTTGAATATCCTCTTCATTCTCAATTCTTGAAACAACACTCATACTTCTCACCACCATTCACGAACATATGATCAAGACGCCCTACGGCAGCATCGTAACTTCACTCTCCAACTATTCGCTAGCAATAAACCTGTCCCCCGCAGCGTAAACGTTATGATTCAGCACAAACACAAGTTTGTTCCTGCCGGTGAAAGGTCGGATTCATTTACATGTGCTGTATTTTTCACCCCTTATGTGACCAAATAGACATAGGCGGTTCTTTGAACCAATCTTTTCTTACTAATAGTTTAAATCCATTTTCTGCGAATTCCTCAATCTCTTTGATTAGTTCTTTTAATATTTTTATATGGTCCTTTTTATAACTAACTACTATAGCACTTTGTAAATTCATTATTCCTATAGGGTTCAGGAACATAATTAAGTTTGCTATTAGTTTATCTGAGAGCGGCTTATCTCTCACTGTATTAACATGAGCCTCGAGTCCAGTTGTAGTTGGGACTCCATTTTCTCTAAAAATCTCTGTTAATTTACAAGAATGATTAAAGGCTAATTTTTTACCTTTTAGTAAAAATTCTTTTGTATCCTCATCATCTACCACTTCTGAAAAACCGATACAAAGTGCAATACCTACATTATTACATTGATGTGAGCTAAACATATATGCTAATTCTACGGCACTAAGAGACCTTTTTTGGGTTGCAGCAACCTTAAAAAAACTACCTTCTCTTTTCTCTGGTTTCTTGTAGGAAAAGGTTTTATCTTGAAGTAATCCTTTTTCATCCAGTAAATTGAGTAGTGAAAGATCAATTTGGATTGCCCTATCAAGGATTTCTTTGAAATATCTTTTTACTTTTACATCAGTTAAATCAGAATACTGCGAGGCAAGTTCACGTATTCCGAGACCCACTATATGTTTCAAAATTTCTATTATTAGTTGGTCTGAAAACAGCTTTGAATTAGAATTATAAACGTCATCATCGCTGAAAAACAGTATTTCTCTAAAACCATTTTCAGATAATATTTCTATAGCCTTTTGTTCCTGATATGTCGATACTTCACATATTTCTGATAGTATATTCTTCAAATCTCTATCTTCTGCCGTCTCATAAAGATATTTCAAAAATATATTTACCATATTTGAACTTGTTTGTAGGTTCCAAAGAAAACCGAGTTCGTTTACGTTCATTATCCTTTACCTCGCAAATTATATTTTTCTTAGACTTGCCAAAATATATTTTTTTATTCATGTAAAAGGTCTCGTTTCAGTACATCATTCAGATATAAGAGTAGGAGGGGGTGACTAGGAGGTTACGTATCTGTCTTTGGAAGCAATGGAAGAACCGAAAACCAAAATAAACAAATACACCAGGAATGTTGGTCTCGGATGTCCCAGGCTTAACTACCAACTAACCGATTTCATTCGTATCCAATTGTCCGTTAAGGAATCTCGTGTTTGGAGTATGACCGATCGTAACAAAAGTGCCTTCCGTTTAGATCGTCTCTATCTCACCGGTCGTGTTGTTATGTACCCTCAAACCGGTTACCCCGCTTTCGCCAGTTAGAACCTCAAGACGTGTATTATTCAGGCTCCATGTAAAATCTTGCTGTTCTCACGGGCACGTTTCTACATAATTTTTTGAGGCTCTCAACTCTTCGCGTCGATGAACAAGTCACACTTCGGATGCAAATTTTGTCAGGAATTGTGCTTCCTCCAAGGCAGAATCCCCTCCTCCGATAACAATGATTTTTCTGCCTGCTCCTGCTGTTTATGTAGAATAGGCGCGACCCGACCCACTGTTCTTTCGATCAATAGTTAGACGGTCACGCCCTTCTCCGAACCGGACGTGCCCCTTTCAAGGCATCCGGCTCTCCATCTAAAGCTGCATGAAGCGACGCAATTTGCATTTCAGCCCAGTTCTTTTAATCTCTTCTTATGGCACGGGATACATAATGCAATTAAGAATTTGTTCCACTGATCTTCCGGGTGCTTGATGTGGGAATGGTGATCTTGAAAGTAAACATGAGTGTTATGACGAATAAGTTTTCTGTTGCAGTTGGCGCACAGTCCCTTTTGTTTCTTGACCACATCTGTACGAAAAGCAAACCAATTGTCCCGACCAAATAATCGCACAAGAAACCGTTTCTTGTGGATTTTCAAAAGTTCGTTCAGCTTCTTATCATTGTCGAGCTCTTCTCTCTCTTCTTTCAGATAAGGGTGCTTCTGGTCTGAGAGCATTTCTTTGGATACTCAATCTTGTAGGATTGTAGTCGATCCAATATGTGTACGCCATCACTTTCCTCATCCTTGAACCCAAAGTTTTTCGCCGCAAATTTCCGGTATTGAGGCAAAAAAAAAAGCATCGCCTTCGGTCATTGCGCATGACAATTTTCATGCGCCATGCCAAAAGTAATGCTTCCCGTACTCAGATCGAATGACGACAGCAATCTAACCAGTTATGGACACGTGCTTGCACTACGCAAAGGTCAGTCGTCAGGTGATCGCGAATTTTCATTGCTTCCCTCAGTTCGGCATAAACGCCCTGGGAAAGGTTCGGTACGGCGTATCTCCCGTCTTTGACCAGCTGTGCAATGACCTTCGCATCCTTATGTCATTCTTCGTTGGCGAATTGTCGTCGAGTTCTTTGCTTTTCTTTACGTGCAGCGGATTTACAACGCCGTACATAACTTGCTTTTCACGCAGAAAATGAGCAAGGTTTAGCCAGTAGTGACCGGTAGGCTCCATGCCAACGATAAGGTCTTGGAAACCTTGTTACGTTAAAATCTTTCGGAACCAGTCCACAAACAACTCGAACCCTTCCCTGGTGTTTTCAAACGTAATGGGCTTCCCGAACTCGACTCCGCGGTTGTCGTCCGTTAGCTGCCCAGCGTCGTGGACCCATTAACATCATACCAAGGAGTCTTTTTATTTCTCAAACCTCGTATTTCTTCATAATAGGAATGCTGCCCGTTAGAGCTTAATCTCATTTCAAGATACTGGTTAGAAAGGTATCAACGATACAGTGTGTGGAATCTGGAGTGGAACTTAATTGGGGAACAAACAACGTGCCGATAAAGAACTTATGTTCAGTTATCTCGATAGCTCTGGGGTTACCTACAGAATCTGTTCCGACTATTCTTAATCCGGCTTCATGAATTTGTTGTTCATATTCTGGACTAAGTCCATAGTTACATCTGAATTGTTCGTTAGTATTTTCCACCTGATAAATATCGAATAGTCTCGAGTTCTTATTAACGATGACATTCCCTTTTTGGCCAATTAATGAGCAAGCTAGTTTACTAATTATTAATTGAAGCGTGTGTGGGTCGCGTTCCTCGTGACCCGCATTCTCCAGCAACATTTTGTTTTTTGCATATTCCAAAATGATGTATTGAAACCCACCGCATGTTCCTAGCAAAGGCACATTATTTTCGCGTGCAAATTGAATTATTGTAAGTACACCTTCAACGGAATCCGGATACCCAGGGCCTATCCAAAAACCCTGGTATGTTTCCTTTATAGCATTCATTTGTTTACTTATTGTAGCCGTTGGAATCCATCCATACTCGAAAGAAATCCCTAATTTACTAGATGAATGCAGAATCGCATTGTTAGTAGCAGTCTGTGATGGATATTCTGGACTGAAATCACCGACAATCCCCACTTTCATTATTATATGCCCCCTTTCGAATTCAACTTGAAATTTATACCATAAATTAATAGATACTTCAATGAGAAGTTTATCTGTTCTAAGCTCTTACGATCCAACGCTTCTATTCAAGAAAACTGCCCGTTAGCTGAATGACGCATCGTCAGTCTAATACTATATTTTCGTGGTAATAAAGTTAGTAGTATAGATAAAAAGATCGCAATAATCTTATAACCCATCTTATAGCTGCTCCCGAAGGTGACAACCGGGAATATTTGAAGCGGACGTTGTCTTTATCAATGTCGTTGCCGCATTTAAGTCATGAACCAGACATAGGTCAACTTCACCTCCGAATACATTTTAAAAGGATGATGACCTCAGAAGGAGGTTGGCCTGATGTTATTCGTATACGGCTCGCTGATGCCGCTTAGGTTGCTGGAAGAAATCCGCTTTTGGAAAATGCAGGAGAAGGAGCATACGATCGTTATCCGTGAGCTCGTTCCGAATCTGGAATCACCGTATGTGGCGCTGCTGCAGCAATGGGAAAACGTCTTCGCGCAAACGGAGGCGGCAGCCAATCGATGGATCGAAGCCGTCATCCGCTCGAACGAAAAAGTCAGCCCCGAGCTGCGGCGGAACGTGGAAGCTTTGCTACAGACGTCCACCGCGCAATCCAGTGAATTCGTCAAGCAACTGTTCGCCATGCTGGAGCAAAGCGTTGCAGTCCGCAGCGTTCCGGCGGCTCCGACGGTCGTTCAGCACATCATTCGTGAATCAGAGTATTTTCTGGGCATATTACAAGCAGTTCTCATCGCACCGGACACACCTGCATTCACAACCGTTCCTGTTACGGGCTACCGAAATGACAGTACGACTTCAGGACCGAGCCCGTTGTTACCGGAAGGGGTGTGGAGCGATCCGTCCGCAGGCGCGAAGCCCGTGCCAATCGGTGGGCATACGCTGCCGCCTCTACCCTATGGGTATGACGCGCTGGAGCCGTATATTGATGAAGCGACGATGCGGCTTCACCATGACAAACACCACAAAAGCTACGTTGACGGCTTAAACAAAGCTGAGAAGATGATGGAGCAGTCGCGCAAATCCGGCGATTTTGACCTGATCAAGCACTGGGAGCGTGAAGCGGCTTTCAACGGTGCCGGGCATTTCCTGCACACGATCTTCTGGAACGTTATGGCCCCAAAAATAGGCGGTAAGCCTACGGGACAGATCGTTGCTCAAATTGATCGAGACTTTGGCGGGTTTGACGCCTTTAAGAAGCATTTCTCCGCTGCCGCCGATAAAGTCGAGGGCGGAGGCTGGGCGATTCTCGTTTGGAGCCCGCGCAGCCACCGGCTTGAAATTTTACAGGCGGAGAAGCATCAGAATTTGTCGCAGTGGGACGTCATTCCTCTCCTCGTTCTCGATGTGTGGGAACATGCGTACTATTTGAAATATAAGAACGAACGCCCCAAATACATTGATGCCTGGTGGAACGTAGTTAATTGGCCGCACGTTAACGAACGGTTTATTGCTGCGCAAAAGCTGAAATGGCAGACTTATTGAAGCAGCCGAACGTTCGATTGAGTATCCAGAAAGGCTGCCATTAATTTGGCAGCCTTCAATATTGAAGTATAGTTCCTCTTTAGTTTAATGGTTAATATCCGGTTTCTGGTGATATTATTAAACGATGGTCTCTGTTCTTATAATAACTTCAATATAATGGCGATTTTATTTCCATCTCGTATGAATTTCAAAGGATATGGATACCACTTTTAGATTAAGATTCTTGGTAACTCTGCGTGCATGTTGATCATTAACACATTAGAAGCTAACGAACAAAAAGGAAAATATTCCAAAATAGTGCTCCGAAAACTATTGATGTAAGAAGAATCATTAAAAAGAAGTCTTTTTTATTAATAAAGAGTTGAATTGTATATAAAAAGCAGAACATGAAAATAAATGCCAGTAGAGCGAATAAAATATCCATACACCTCCTCTAGTTATTATAATGGGTAAAAAGAGAAGCAGTTACAAAAACTGCTTCTCTTTTTCCTATTGTTTCCAATTCCACAATGTTGCAACATCATCAGACTTGTCGTAACCCCATGCCGATGAAATTTGTATCGTAGGTGATCCTGTACCACTAAAACTTAAATTCCCATTAACTTCTTGTTGTTTGTGAAAATAGTTTCATACAGCTGCAGAACTCATATTTGTTCCAGGTGAATTTAAAGGCTTTTGTATAACTACTTCACCCGTTTCCATAGGTCCCCTCCTCTTTGGCTGAACATCTATTATTTCAACGAAACAAGAGAGTAGATGCTGAGTGGTAATCTGCTCTCTGATTATCGCGCTATCTTTTTCCGTTAGAGTAGAGACTGCTGATTAATCAATTCAACCAACTTCGCGGTGGTTTCTTTTAGACGTCCCTTTGCATTTGTGGAGTCTAATGGTTCTACCCAAGCAAAACCATCGGAATCATAGCGCGGGAAGATATGCATATGATAGTGCGTTAAATCATTAAATTTCCCATTGTTTTGAAGAATGGTTACTCCATCGGGTTGGAAATGGGATTTTAGTAACCTTGCGAGCAATCTGGATGTCTTCATAATTTCATTTGCAGTAATTTCATCTAAGTCATCGACATCATGGTAATGTAGTTTAGGCAGTATTAGTATGTGTCCTTCATTCAGTGGTGCTATATCTAGAATACAAGTAATTAAATCATTCTCATAAATTGTATTTGTTTCAATTTCTTTATTTGCTAATTGACACCCCAAACAAGAACTCTCAGGCAACCTTTTCTCCCCCTTTAATGTCCATATTTATATCTTTATTCGGTATTATTTCCCAACTATCCTGCCCGTTAGTTGCGCTAACGGCAGTCCTTATGCCGGCTGCCGTTAGCGCAACGAGTAGCATTAAGCCATTTTAAGTTATTGTTTTATCTCTTTTTTAATGTCAGATACTTTATTACACCATTCTTAGTATCTGCATTGAAAAAAACTTGGTAATCCGCCGCCTCATAATACAGATACCATCCGCTTTCAACGTCATTTAATCCTTCATCTTTAGGCTCACCGATTACTTTTTTTAATTCATCAACTGTATATTTGACTGTATCTCCACCTACTCGAATTGCGCTGACACTGTCATCGGGATTACCAAAGAAATAATAATAATCAAACCATGAAAAATATTGCGTTTGCCAACTTCCTGTTTTTTGGGGCTCTCCCCATTTTTGAATAATATCATTTTTATTTGACCCGATTCCAAACTCAATTCCTTTGATTTTGCCTTCTGACGCATACGAAAAAAAATCTTTATCCAACGGTAATTTTTTACTTAAATTAGTTTGTTCAATGGAAATCGTTTTGGTAGTATCTTTATATTTGACCAATGCCCCCATATTTTCAGCTACGAAACGAATAGGAACATATGCATGACCGTTATGATTCAACACTACATATTCCTTATTGTCCACTTCTTTGGTGACACCATTAAATTCAAATTTGGCAGGAAATAAATACGCTTGAATTGTGTCTGAGGCATAAACAGCGGTTGTCGCGGTTAAACCAATTCCGCAAATTAGACCTAAAACAAACTTTTTCAAAATTCATCACTCCCATTGATTATTCTAACGAATTAGACGAATCGAAAAAGTAAAAAGTTACCATTGTCATTGAATTTTTTTACAAAACTTCTATTAGTACGAAATTCCACTAAACTGCCCGTTAGCGCAACGACGGCAGCCGATCGCTTTGGCCGGCTGCCGTCGTGTCATCATTGAATTATAGTT
>NZ_WHOA01000224.1 GCF_013141715.1 Paenibacillus phytorum
TGAACGGCACCATCACCAATGGTCGAGGTCGACTAGAAATTCATACATGGTACGAAAAATTTGTAAATTTAAATAAAGTAAATCTTAATTGTCCATTTGATACTGTGAATAAAAGACGTAAATACGGTCGCACGATAAAACGTCTGAATCATTTTGAACACAATATAAAATTAGATTTATAAAGCGCAAAAAAGACCCGAGAAAGAGAAAGAAAAGGTCTTTTTTTGTTTTTAATGAAAGGCTGGCTGGGATCGGCGCGTTAATCGGATCAAATTCTTGTTGTTCGGTGAAAATAAAGTGTTAGACTGAAAAATATAGTTGTAGACTGAGAAAATAAAGTATTAGACTCACTCGGCGGCCTCGTTACGGGCAGGATAGCTCAATGCGTTCGAGTCATTTCATCCGATTTCGGATGCCCCCGATTATCCACAGCAGCAGAGGGATACCGAACAAGAATATCGGGAAAACGACATTTTTCCAGAAGAGGGGGAACATTACTTGAGATTCGTCCACGGTTCGCGGGAAAAGGGCGACGGCCAAGACCAGAGAGGCGACAATCCAAAGCACGCGGCGCCAATTCCGGATATGAAACAATTGAGCCGTCCCATAGCTCGTGATGAACAAATAGAGGCCTAATTTGACGAAAACGGTGAAGCTCATGCCGACGACCAGAAAAATATCGAGATTCTGAATGAATTCCATGACGGAAATGTACTGACTGATGGTATATACGGGATACTGCAGCTTGGCCGGAACGGTACTGCCAAGCATCATTATCGTATCGATAACGGTGTTCAACAGCACAACCGCGACGATTCCCACCCCCCACAAGCCGGTGGATAACGCCTTTCTTTTATTTCCAATAAAGGCGATCAGCATCACGATCATGACCGACTCGCTCATGAAGGATGCCGCAGGAGAGCTCCCTGACAGCACCGGCATCCAACCAGCCGCGGGCATGAGCGGAAGCAGGCGATCCAGGTGGAGATCTTTCAGGGAAAAGATCCTGAACAAAATGAGGTTGAAGACGACGATGGGTCCGATGACTTCGCTGCAGCGTCCGACGATATGGATGCCGCCGTGGACCGCGTAGAGAATAACGAGCAACATAATCAGGATAACGACCCATAAAGGCGTCTTGTTGAACAAGGCCATATGCACGAAGTCTGCATATTCACGCAGGACGATCCCGGCTACGACAGTCCACGTCAACAAATATGCGAAGATAATCGTGTTGCCTAACCATTTGCCGATTATTTTCGGGACGTATTCGACGAACGTGTCCTCCGGATAGAGAAGGCTCAGTTTGGCTGCGATATAGGTCGCCAGCACGGACACGGCACCGGCCAAGAGCATGGCAAGCGGAGCACCTTGGTGTGCTGCTTTGAACGTCGGGCCGATCACCAGCAAGATCGTCATACCTGATTCCATCGAAAACAACAGCCAAAACAATTGATAGTTCGTCAGCTTCATCTCGAGCTCCTTACGGTTTATTGAGAGGCGGCCCTTGGAGGCCGATTCGCTTGATCCTCACGCGCGAATGAACGGTAACTTTCGCATCCGAGAACACCTGCTCCCAATGATCATTCAACTGTGCCCACGCTTTGGGATTCTGCCGACTAACGGCTTGTCCGAAATGGAACACGTCGACTTTAAATTGCTTTTGCGCCTTTTGGATGATGCCTAATTGTTTTTTCTCGATATGGCGGTTCATCTCGTCTTCGAAGGCGCGCAGATCGTCGGGATTTCGAAGATCAACGGCCGGCTGGCTCTCCAGAACAACGCCGCTGCCTTTCAGGTCGACGTCGATTTCAACCCGGTCGGCTTTGACTGCTGAGCGAATGCTGGCATGCAGTTGGTTCACTTCCGTATTGAACCTCCCTCTTCCGTTCGGCAAATCCACCGTGATCGGAATGCGGACCGTTTCGCCCGTGATCCATAACCGATAGGCGGATTCGATCCGATTCAAATAACCGGCCAATTGCTGGTTCCGGTTAAGAATCGCACGTCCGTAGACTTGTAACGATTTTTTTCGGAGCTTCGGATCGTACCGGATCTCCACGGCAGGAAGGGTTGGTCCGCTGCCTTCAACGTTTTGCTCGACTAATAACTCCAGTAACGAATTGCCGGTTGTCTTGCCGATAACATGCCTGATTTTGGAAAGCGCGATCGAGGGCATATTCTCGAGCGGATAGGACATTTGCATGAACTCGAGAGCGGTTCCTCCCTTCACGACCCAAATATCCGATTTGAGCCTGCTGTCGGGATCCCTGGTCACCGTGTCCATGAAATTGGAGAGGCCGGCCTTCACCATTGCCTCTCCGTAGAAGATATTATTGCGATGTCCGCGGGTGATCCTTCGCGACAGCTTGAGCTGCATATCCCAAAAGCAGTCCGGCGCTGTCTTTCCGACCCCCGTCTCGATTAGGAAGGGTTTTTTTAATCCGCCGCCGGCTTCTCCGGACTTTGTCGGAACCATGAATTGTCCAATCACCAATATTGTTCCGTCCTCGAGCAGATCGACGCCGGAACCAAGCTCGAATAAGCTGTCGTTCAGCTCGCGGCGATCCCAGCATCCGGTTAACAGAAGCAGGAGAAGGATGGACGCCAGCAAGCCAGGTCGTTTGCTCAGCATATTACCTCCGTCTAGGCTTTCGAATAATCGAGGCCTGAGTTGAGTTCATTTTCCGCCTGGGAGCGCGTATGAGAACATCCTTGATTTGGCCCGGTTGAAAAGGAGCGATCGGGGATAAATAGGGAACGCCGAACGACTCCAACTTGGCCATATGTATCAAGATGATGAGCGTTCCCATGGTGATTCCGAACAAGCCAAACGCTCCCGAACTAATCAGTAGCGGAAACCGAAGAATACGGAACGGGATACTCATGTTGTAACGGGGGATGGCGAAAGACGCGATCCCGGTTAACGAGACGATAATGACCATTGGCGCGGACACGATTCCAGCCTTGACCGCGGCTTCCCCGATGACCAGGGCACCGACAATGCTGACGGCGGAGCCGACGGCTTTCGGCAGGCGTACGCCCGCCTCGCGCAAGCCTTCGAACAGAAATTCCATCAACAAGGCTTCGATGACGCCCGGGAACGGAACGCCTTCGCGGGCCGACGTGATGTTTTGCAAGAAGTTCGTTGGAAGCAGCTGCGGATGAAACGTCGTAATCGCCACGTACAGGGAGGGCAGGTACAAGGAAATGGCGAACAAAATAAACCGGGCCCACCTCACCAGCGTGGCATACATAAACCGCTCGTAATAATCCTCGCCGGCTTGGAAGGCCGTCCAGAAGGTGATCGGCACGATCAGGGCTTGAGGCGTTCCGTCGGTCAAAATCGCGACTCTCCCATCCATCAGGCTTGCCGCCACGATATCCGGACGCTCGGTATTCATGACTTGAGGGAAGGGACTGAACGATCGATCTTCAATGAGTTCTTCGATATAGCCGGATTCCAGCACGATATCCAATTGAATGCCGGACATTCGCTGTTTGACGAGCTCGATCAAGTCCGGGCGCGCTTGCCCCTCCACGTAGGCGATGACGATTCTCGTCTTGGAAAACGTACCGAGAACGACAGGTTCCAGCTTTAGATTAGGCGTTTGAATTCTTCGGCGAATGAGGCTCGTATTGGTTTGAAGCGTCTCGGTAAAGCTCTCTCTGGGCCCGCGGATGGCCACCTCGATGGCCGGTTCTTCGACTCCCCGGTGCTCCCAGCTGGACGCTTCAAGAAGAATCGCTTCCGGCTCGCCGTCGACGAAGACGGCCAGGTAAGCGCGTAAGACCGATTCGACGATTTCTTGCAACCGGCTCTCGCTTCGGATCGACCGTACGACTGCAAAATGCTCCTTCAAGAGCGGATAGTCGACCGTATCGTTGCCGCCGGCGCCGGTTTTCTCCAATACCCAAGATTGAAAGAGCGGTGACGTGATTACGTTCTTGTCGATCATTCCGTCGACATAGACCATGAGAATCTTACATTCGTCGGACAAGTCGACACGTTGAAAGACGACGTCGAAGCAATGCTCGAATAGCTGCCGAAGCAAGGCTTCATTCTCAGCCAAACCGTCGCTGATCGTTTCCCTGGGATAGGAAACGGGATTCGGTGAGGAGATCAAGGTCACACGCCCCCTTAGTTTTTCCATATTATTCTTCGTGTGGCGATCTTTTATGCAAGAGAGAGAGAAGACCCTCGCTTCTTCGGAGATGTATATTTCAGGAAGATAAAAGTCATTATAGATGCTAGCGAATCGGGGTGATATCGGATCGCAAAGGAGGAGAAAAATGGGAAAACTTGAGGGCAAAGTGGCATTAATTACGGGAGGCAATAGCGGGATCGGTCTGACAGCCGCAAAATTGTTCATCGCGGAAGGCGCAAAGGTCGTGATTACGGGCCGGAATCCAACCACGTTAAACGCGGCGGAGGAGGAGCTTGGTTCTAATGTCCTTGCGATTCAGGCGGAAGCAGCTGATCCGGCCGACATGGAAAACGTGGTAGCGCAGGCCGTCGCAACCTTTGGCAGACTGGATATCGTATACGCGAATGCCGGCATTTCATCGCCAACGCCTCTAGGAGGCACGGAGCTGTCGGTTTTCGAGGAAGTCCTTAAAGTGAACGTAACCGGCGTCTTTTTTACCGTACAAGCCGCCCTGCCTCATCTGAAGGAAGGCGCTTCGATCATCTTGACCGGCTCAACACGCGCGACTGACGGTGCACCGGCAAGAGCCGCCTATTCGGCAAGCAAAGGAGCCATCAGCAGCATGGCCAGAGTGCTCGTGACCGAGTTGTCACCGCGGGGCATTCGCGTAAACACGGTGGTGCCGGGAGCGACGCGCACTCCCATCTGGAAAAAGTCAACGTCCGAAGAAACCACAAAGCTTGAAGCTTCGCAAGCGCGGACCATCCCGCTTAACCGGATGGGCGATCCGGAGGAAATCGCCCATGTCGCCTTGTTCCTCGCTTCCGATGATTCTTCATTCGTGCAAGGAGCGGAAATAACTGTTGACGGGGGAGCGCGCTCGGCGCCGCTAGGAGCACCTATCTACCGTCAATGATAATGGCTTATCATCATCCAAATTTATAGGAGTGCTGGGAAAATGATTAAAATGGAAAAGCAATTGTAAACCGCGACCGTAAACGTGGAAGGCGGGAGGGAAGGCCGTACGTTTCGAGCGACGGCATCCTTAACGTATGCATGCGGGTTCCAAGAGTGCGATCCTCCATAGCCGGTCTTCTATTGGTGGACTTGATGGACCCGAATAATGATTTCTTGGCTTTGGAAGGCAAACACTACCCGCGATCGAATATATAAAGGCTAAAGATAATGGAAAGTACGGGGAGAAGAATTAGCCAACAGAACATTACGCTAACGGGTAACTATAGTTGAGGGGCTTGCTTCGCGGCAGCTCCTCTTTTGCACGAGTAAGCGGAAAACTTTGAAAGAAGGGTTGTTTTCTATGAAAAAATGGAAGTTAACTGAGGGTGACTAGCATCGATACGGGCTTTTAACAGCTTGTTCTGACAACAACAATGGAAAGGTAGAACCGAAAGCATCGACACAGGATTCTGGAGGACCTACAAGCACAGCGACCACTACGGCCGCTGCATGAGATGCTGCCCCCGCTTTTTGTAGGGTTCAAACTCTTCTTTATAGAACAGCGTCCCTAATAGATGGGCGTCTGCGGCATCCGTCTTTAACCTTCGCAAATTGGTTTTCTTGGCGTTATGTGAGATTAAAGGATTAATGACGATGTTCAAATACTGGTGCTCATCCAGAAACTGAACAACGGGGCTTTGATAATGGCCTGTTGCTTCCATAACAATTGCAGGACGAATCCCTGCTGCCGATTCCACACCTCTAATATAACTTAGAAAAGACTCTAGACCTTCTAGATCATGATTAAACCTAAAGATCTTCCCATGAGGTACTCCACGGTCTAAAAAAGCTTGTGCATGGCTCTCTCCCTTTGAACATCCACACCAATGACTGGATTCATGACATCACTCCTGTAGTGTTTTCACCGGTAACCCCTAACCTTCTTGTCTTCCACACTATCGCATGTGATACGGGATTCATTTCCCAACCAACCTAACCATGGTTGAACAAGTAGGGGGGATGAACTGAATAGCTCTCGGAATCCAAGTCCCACGGGCAGAAACGTTCGATCCCCGGCTACCGCTATAATAAGACCACACAAAAATGAGGTCTACCAGAAAGATCTGGTGACCTCATAATACGAACGGGCAGGATACTTCCAATACGGGATAATATACTTGAAATATCACGGTGTATCTTAAAAAATTCAAACTCCTTTGGAAATTATTGTTACAATAAAAGTAGAACTTTTTTGGAAGAGGTGTATGTAGACATGCATGCTTTCGTACGAAATGACGATATTCTTGGTGATTTGTTCTTACCCGAACCTAAGAATGCAAATGGAATTGGAATAGTTTGGTGCCCAGGTTTACCCAATACACCTACTGCGGAGGATATGGCAGCACCTCTTTCAAATGCTGGGTTTGTTGTTTTACAGGCCAGGTACCCAGGAAGTTGGCAAAGTTTTGGAAAGTTTGGTCCTTCAAGCTCAATACAAGGAGCAATTAAAGGATTAGAACTTCTTTCAAAAAGTAGAGCAATAGATTTGGCTACTGAAAATGTGGTTGAATGGTCATGTAATCGACTTGTTTTGGTAGGAAATAGCTATGGTGGTGGGGTAGCCGCATGTACGCTTGCATTGACTGACTTAGCGGCATCAGCGGTTTTATTTTGCCCTTTACTTGATCCAGCAAATCAAAATTCATATACAACTCAGCCCGAGAATGATCTAACTACACTCTTGCCTTACTTAAAGAGATGTCATGAAAATGTTTTTCGGGATATTGATGAAGGCGAGTGGAGTGATTTTTTAAAAGGAAAGAGTATTTTAAATCCGTCTAAATATATTGAAACCCTTCGTAATCGTAAATTACTATTAGTTCATGGTCAGGAAGACAAAACAATTTGCCCTTCCCATACACAGGATTATTATAATAATTTAATTGCTATCGGTGCGACGAAAACAGAAATTTTCTTGGTTGATGGTGTAGGACACGGAAAGGTCCTGCGATCAAAGACTTGGGAATATTGGACGAACTGGATTCCGACAGCTCTCACTTTTTGTCATCCGCAAGGGGTTTCATCGAATTATAGACATATGTATAAAATACTATGTAATCTACATATACACAAACGACATAAAACAATGATAATTACGCGATGTTCTATGGATTGTGACACAATACACAGAACATCTACTAAGGGGCAGCACCGCGCTGTCCTTTTTTGTCGTAGCACTTCAAAAGGAGGTGCTTCCTTTGTTGTTATATTATAGTTGCTATTTACATTGCATATATCTCACATTGCTGCCACATTTAAAAAGCAAGACTCTTAAAACTTTCACTAAATTAAAATTTACAATTAGAAAAGAGATAGTAGGAATGAGAACGCAGAGGATGTTCAAATTATCAAAGAATACACTTTATTACCTTTATTGCTCGATATATTAACCAGGGACATGCTATGTAAATGTTTTGCGGCAGCGGATAAAGGGGTGCTTTTTAGTTTAATACATCAAACCAAATTGTTGTTGACAGCCGAACGACATTGGAGTTATGATGAAATCATTCCAGTTAGTTCGTTCTCAGAACGAACTAAAGTAAAGGGTGATGCTCATTGGCAGATAAACAGATTATTACTGCTAACACAAACTTCATGCGGAAGATGAACCAAAGCTTGGTTTTGGATTTGATCCGCAGCGAGGAATGGATTTCACGGGCGGATATCGCCAAAAGATTGAAAATCAGCAAGTCCACCGTCTCTGCATTAGTTGATGACTTGATTCGGCTACGTTTGGTGGAAGAAATTGGATCAGGTAGTTCAACTTCGGACGGAGGACGAAGGCCAACTCATCTCGCTTTTAACCTGAAAGCCGGCTATGTCGTCGGTATTGAACTGGGCGGCAATCAAATGCTGCTGCTTATTTCGGATTTGATGGGCAATTTAGTTTTCAAAGCGAAAACGGATACGCTTGTCGGTAAAGGGGATATAACTTCGCGTCTGATCGCCTTCACGAAGGAGAGCATCGAAGCTTCCGGGATCCCTCTTGCGGATATGATCGGCATAGGCGTGGCGGTTCCGGGTATTTGTGACATTAACAATCGAATTGTTTTGCAAGCGCCTTCTTTGAATTGGATTCAGGTTCCTCTATGGGACGTTCTTGAAAGCGAATTCAATAAACCTGTGTATATCGACAACGACGTCAACTTGGCGGCGATGGGCGAAAGATGGATCGGGGCCGGCAAAGGAGTCGACAACCTGTTGATGGTTAGCTTTGGGACCGGTGTCGGCGCCGGAATTATAACCGATGGCAAATTGGTACGAGGCTATCGTTATTCGGCGGGTGAAATCGGTTACTTCTACGATGTTCGTGATTGGCAGGACGAGCAGTTTAACCGCATTTCCACCTTCGGTACGTATGAGAACCGCACTTCGCTTCACGCGGTTGACGCTTTAATCCAAGCAGAAATCGACAAGGGGCAATCGACGATTTTACGGAAGCCGTCAGAGGGTATAGCCTCTTACGATGATCTTGCATGGGCGGCGGAAAAACACGACGATGTTGCGCTGACTGCGCTCGATACAGTCACTACGTACATGGCATTGGGAATAGCCAATATGGCCAGCATGTTAAATCCAGAGGTTATAATAGTGGGAGGTGAGATGGAGCAAGCTGGTCCTTATTTGGTGGAACAAATCCGCAGGAAGCTGGTGAAGATGGTCCCGATTCCGTTTCAAATTATGTCTAGTACATTGAAGAAGGAAGCGGAAGCATTAGGGGCGATTGCCATAGTATTGGAAGATATGAACCGTCTGGTTCTCTGAAAGCACGTGAAACAAATACATTTTATGATGGGGGTTTACACATGAAAAAATGGTTAGGAATTAGTTTGGCGTCAATGATGGCAATCGGTATGGCAGGATGCTCGAATGGAAACACGAATAATACCGCGAACTCCACGGTCGCGCCAAATAATGGGTCCTCAGCGCCAAGCAGTCAGGCAAAGCAAGCTTTGACGATTTGGGACTGGACCGATCCTTATGCCGATCAATATAAAAAGCCGATGGACATCGTGCTTGCAAAATATAAGCAAGAAAACCCGAATGTCGAATTGAACATCGAGAAAATTACTAACGACGACATGCGGACCAAATTATTGGCTGCCGCTTCTGCGGACAATCTGCCTGACGTGGCTTATCTTGATGGTCAGTCGCTCGCGGAATTCCAGAAATCCGGCCTCATCACTCCACTGGATGAATTCGTTCAGAAGTGGGGTCAGAAGAACGATTTCCCGAAAGCGGTCTGGGATTCGGTCGTATTTGATGGTAAGACCTACGGTATTCCTGGCGACGGCGACGTAAGAACGCTGCTTTACCGGAAGGATGCGTTCGAAAAGGCAGGTCTGGACCCGAATAAGCCGCCGAAAACATGGTCGGAATTGATCGATGTGGCTCAAAAACTGACGGCTGCCAAAGATAAAACCGGCATCCCTTACGGTTTCGGCATGAACGGAGGTAATTCCGAGCATACATCGATGCGCTCGCTTCCATATATTTGGGATTTGGGCGGCGACTTCGTAACTACAGACGGCCAACCGACGCTGAACAGCGAGCCAGTCGTAAAGACGCTTCAGTTTATGACTGATCTCGTACAAAAATATAAAGTGTCTCCTCCTGATAGCTACTTGAGAACGAAGAAAGAAGTCGCTCAAGCCGTTATAGGCAACGAAACTGCGATGGCAATCGTCGGCTCATGGGAATGGCGTTCGGATGCCAACTTCTTGAATGCTGCTAACCTGAAGGACAACCTTCTTTCCGCACCGATTCCGCTTGCGGACGGCGCGAAGGTTACCGAGCCTTATACGGCGGTAGGCTACGGTACGTGGGTCATCTTCAACAAGTCCAAAGTAAAGGATACTGGCTGGAAGTGGATCGAGATGGTAACGAGCCCTGAGCACGAGGTTAACATTTTTAAAGATGGTACAGGTAACATGCCGCTGCGCGTATCGGCTTACAAAGACCCGATCTTCAGCAGCAGCCCGATATTCAAAACATTCATCGACGTCGTTCCGAATGCGCGTCCGCGTCCGAAGACGTCCAGCTACGAAGTGCTGTCCCAAACTTATCGTACCGCGGTACAGGAGGCGCTGTCGGGTAAGAAATCTCCGCAGCAAGCACTTGACGACGCACAAAAAGCAGCTCAATCCAAGATTGGTAAATAAAATTTGAACGAGGTGCGGCGCTCAATTATAAAAGCGCCGCTCTTGTTTTCTGGAAGGAGATTTTGGTTTCTATGCCCAGCTTGCGAAAAAGCGACTTGCCTATAGCCGTACTGCTTCTGCTTCCCGTCTTTTTGTTTGTCGGCGTGTTCGCCTTTTTTCCCGCTTTCTATGCTGCATATTTAAGCTTTTACCGTAGCGATTTCTTGATCATGAATAACCACTTTGTCGGTCTGGACAACTATGTGAAGGTACTGAAGGACGGAGAGTTCTGGTCCTCACTCGCCAAAACGCTCTCCTTCACGTTTTGGTCCGTGCTCGGCCAGTTTGTCTTAGGCCTTCTGCTTGCGCTTGTATTAAATCAGAAAATTAAAGCGACAACTACGCTGCGGGTGCTGATTACGATTCCATGGACACTGTCTCCGGTAGTTATCGCGGTCATTTTTCAGGCGTTATATGTGCCAAATCGGACCGGACTGCTTAATTATTTCCTCATGTCCTTGGGCATTGTCGATCAACCGATCGCCTGGCTTGGGATCGGAACGGCCATGGCGATGGTCGTTGTTGCGAACATATGGTTCGGGATGCCATTTTCCCTGATTATGCAGCTTGCCGGTCTTCAGTCGATTCCCAATGACGTCTATGAAGCGGCGACAGTCGACGGGGCGGGGCTGTGGCGGAAGTTTTTCCAAATCACGCTTCCTCTGTTGAAGCCTACGATTCTGGTGAATCTGATCTGGATTTCAATCAGCACGCTGAACGAATTCGACCTTGTGTTTGCGCTGACCGGCGGCGGTCCGATGAACCAAACGAACTTGCTCGGCATCGATATGTACAACACAGCTTTCAAAGCGGGTCAATTTGAAGTCGGATCTACGATTGCGATGCTGATGTTCATCATCAATGCGCTGCTCAGCCTCATTTACGTCAAAAGCTTGAAAACCGAAAATTACTACTAAGATACGATGTCTGATTAATCACAGGAGAATCGATAATGAAAACAAATCGAAGTTTTGTCTACGGAAGCTATATCATTGCCGTCTTCTGGGCGCTCATTTCGGTCATTCCGCTGCTCTGGATTGCCGGTCTCGCCTTTAAGGGGCAAAGCGAATGGACGGCATATCCGCCTACGCTGTGGCCGAAAAACCCGACGACGATCAATTTCGAGAGGGCCCTGCACAATTCGCCGATCCCGAATTATTTCATGAACAGCGTGATCGTTACGGTCGTGTCCTTGTTTTTCTCGCTGCTGCTCGGTTCTTTAGCCGCTTATGCATTCGCCCGCTTGCGATTTCCCGGGAGGAATTTCGGGTTCTATCTGATTTTCTCCACCCGGATGATTCCGGCTCTGCTGACGGTCATTCCGCTTTATGTGATCATGCACAAGCTTCACCTGCTCAATTCCCTGTGGTCGGTAATTTTGGCATATACCGCGACGGGCATTCCGATGGTCGTATTCGTCATGCGCGGATTTTTTGAGGGACTCCCCAAAGAGATCGAGGAAGCAGGTATGATCGACGGATGCAGCCGTATGCAGTCATTTTTCATGATAATGTTACCACTCGTTAGACCGGGACTAGCGGCGTCTGCGATCTTCGTGTTTGTCCGCACATGGAACGAATTCATCGTCGCCTTAACGCTCACATCGTCTGATACGATGAGAACACTTCCTGTGGGCCTGAGGAACGCAATGGGACAACGCATGGGCGAGCTTGGACCTATGGCCGCCTATGCTTTAATCGCCATTATTCCGATTATTATCGTCTTCCTGGTTTTCCAGAAGCATTTTGTAAGTGGTCTAGTGCAAGGATCTAACAAATAAAACCATAGAAAAGGAATGGAGAAAACATGAAACACGAACCTATTCAGGGAGGAACTCTTTCCACAGGACTTTGGCATGTGCCGGTCGAATACGACGTGTCGAATACGAAACTGATGGCTCAATATGATGGTATCGGCGGAATTCGCAAATATTCAGTCGCGGGCAAATGGAGAATGCTGAAAGAAGCGTCTTGGTACTGCGGTTGGAGCGTTAACGGCGAGCTTACCCCTAACGATGTACGCAAGCAAGTGACCTGCCGTGGAAAAAAACAGCGGATCGCCTACGACACTTTCCGTTCTGTCAACATGAACGTGGAACAGTATTGCCATTCGAATGAGAATGTTTTGTATACCGTCTATCAGGTTCATAATACTGACGGTAGCGCGGTGATATTCGATCTGCACTTCGGGTTCGAGATTGACGCGGAATCCTATTATTCTTACAACATCCGGCGGTTCCGGAAAGCGGAAGCAGTCGTTCCGGCGGTAACGCCCGAGAACTCCATGGGCTTCACCATGACGATAGCTGAGGATTTCTCATTACAGTATCGTTCGAATCACTCACTGGAACAGCTTGTCCATGAAGACGGCAGATGCAATATCCACTATCGGTTGACGATTGATCCAGGGCAGACGGAACGATTGGTATTTGTCATTACAGCAGGCGCGGCTGTAGCCGTAACACAAATGGATGCATGGCTCGCGGCAAGTCAAACCGCCGCTACCGCTGTTGACAAAGAGAATGTTTGGTTGGAGGAAACGTTCAGCTCCAGGGACAAAGAACTGAATGCCCTGTACGGTTTTTGCTTGAACGCTTCGCTGTCCTCCTTCAAGAATTTGGGCGGGGGCTTTCGCGGCTATTTCGCGGGAATCGATTACCAAAGTCCGCCGCGGACTTACTTCCGTGACGGTTATTGGACGCTTCTGCCAACCTTGCCGTACAAACCGGATTGGGTGCGCGGCCAGATTTTGACGCTGGCTAACGGGATTCTGGAAAATGGCTCCTGCCCAAGTGCCGTCATTTACAATCAGGATAACGGACAGTACGAGCCGTTTTGGCCGGATCATTACGATTCGCCTTCGTTTTTTGCCATGATGATTTACGATTATTTGGCGTGGACGCGAGACTTCAGCCTGCTGGAGGAGAATGTCAACGGGAACACCGTGGAAGCATTGATGGAAAAAGCTTTGGGTTACCTGACAAGCTTCGTCTCTCAGGACGGTTACTTATTTATGAAGCCTGAGAACCGCAGAGACTGGGCGGATAATGTCTTCCGCGAAGGCTACGCGGTGTATGATCTGGCATTGTACATTCGCGCCCTATCCGGGGCGTCGTCCATTTATTGCTTGCTGGGGCAAACGGAAAAGGCGGACGATTACGGAAACCGCAGCCGAGGTGCGAAGGAACAGCTAAAGCACCTCATGAAGGAAGACGGTTTCTTCAATTACAAAAATAGCAATGGAGCCGTCGAACCAAACATCTCCATCGAATTGTCGCTGCTGATTTTGTACGGCATTCTGGATGAAGCGGAGCAGCAATCTTTGCTGGCTGAAATGGCAGCTCAATTGGAAACCCGCAACAACAAGGAGCAGCTTTTCGGCGATTGGGGGACCATGGCCGTTTATCCATTCTATAAACATGTGCATCACCTGGTCGAAAAAACGATGGCGCCATATCGTTACCACAACGGTGGCGACTGGCCGTATATGAGCGGGATCTATGCGTGGGCCAAATTATGGGCAAAAGACGAGGGCTGGCGTTATCCGCTGACCCGCTGGTTCCAGGCATCTCTGGAGAACGGATGGCTGACGCCAATCGAGTACTACGGGCCTGTGTACGGCAAAGGTTCCAACCTGCAAGGGTGGAGCGCAATGCCCGCAGCCGCCATGCTCATGGGCGGAGCAGGTTTGTGGCCGCGTCTTGAGGATGAGGAGCTCGCGCTTCAAACGCCACCTTGGGGAGACTGCACGTTCAAACATATTCAATTTCGCGGACGCACATATCGGCTTTCATTTGCTGGTGGCAAGTGGGACATTCATAGCGATGCAATCAAAGCATAGCCTCTTTTTTTGACGAATTAAAATAGAATAGATTATAGAGACAGCACATAGAACCGCTGTCAGGACGGAGTGAGAGAGTGAGAAATACTGGAGTCCCCTTGCTGGTTGTCGATGGTGGAGGAACGAAATGCTTGGCCATGTTTCTCGGATCTGACCGTAGCGTGCTTGGAGAAGGACGATCGGACGGGTGCAACTACCAGACGGTAGGGGAAACCGGTGCCCGGGAATCGCTCAGACAGGCGATCACTCAGGCGCTCGGTCAAATTGAAGTAATAACCGGAGACGATCCGGAAACGATAAAAGTGGAATGTGCGGTTTTCGGCATGGCGGGCCTTGATACGGAACGGGATCACGAGGTACTGACCCGTATCATTAGGGACGTTTTGAAAAGCGAGCGCATTGAGGCAAATAAAGTGATCGTCGAAAATGATGCCTTGATTGCCTTATTCGGCGCAGCAGGAGGCCAGCCCAGCGTATTGGTCATCTCAGGAACAGGATCTATCGTATGTGGGGTAAATGAATTGGGACGCTATGTGCGTAGCGGTGGCTGGGGCCACGTGGCTGGAGACGAAGGTAGTGGGTATTGGATCGGTAAGAAAGCCGTTGCATCCGTTTTTAAAATGCTCGACGGCAGAGGAGAGACAACACTTCTTCGCGACGGAATCCTGACCTTTTTGGGCCTTGAGAATGCCGAGGATTTGTACAACTGGATTTATGGCGAAGCGTATTCCGTTGATAAAGTTGCGGATCTGTCAGCGATCGTCAAGAAATGCGTGGATGAAGGAGATGCCGTCGCCATGAGTATCGTGGAACAATCGGCGCATGAGCTGTTCTCCGGCGTAATGGCGGTTTTGAAGGAATTGAAGATGGCGAACGACCCGTTTCAGCTGTTTTTGCAGGGTGGGGTCTTGTCGCATGTGCCGGAAATCCAAACCAAGCTGATGGGACTTCTAGACACAGCGGTTCCAGGTATGTACCAAGTTGCTGCTGACACTGCGCTCGAACCGATCAACGGAATTATTTCCAAAGGATTCGATTGGCTGAACAAGCACAGGCAAGAAATCGCCAAACGATAGCATAAAGGCAACGATATGGAGTCGTGTATTTTTTGCGGATGTTATTTAAAAGGGGACCACTTATGAGGAAAATCTATGATATATGGTGTCATACATTATATTGTTATTTGTTTTCTACAGAAAAATAAGTTGTTAGTTTTCCCCCCTCATAACAAACAAATAACGAAGCACATTTATGCTTCGTTATTTGTTCTATTATTCTGAATGTGTCATACAGGATCTGGAGTATTTGCTCGAACATCAAAGCTAAAAAAGCTTTTGAACTCCAAGGCAAGCATTCTGTAATTGTATTAAAGGACTACTTGATTTATTTCGTAAATTGAACTTTCTTCAACATTCAACAAAATTTTAGAATACTATTCTTTGGTCGATTTTATACAAATGTCTAAAACATTAATAATAACCTCTTTGTATCAAGGTTTTTGTCTAATGACACAAATGCTGCCCGTTACTCTCGTTCTCACTGTTATCCAGTATGATGCTTTGAAATAAATATACCGGATTGCACCATTTTAGGCTTATTAATTGCAAAAAAGAGACCTCTCGGGACGCGATTACTACAACAAGCTGAAGAATGCTCCTCCTCATGGTAGATGTCCAATATGCGGCCAGCGCCCCGTCGCGCAGTTAGATCATCACTTGGCTAAATCGAAGTATCCCTCACTTGCCGTGACACCGATCAACCTTGTACCAGCATGCGCAGACTGTAATTTTATTAAAACTGCTCTATCCCCTTCGAAATGTGAAGAAGAAACACTTCATCCATACTTCGACAACGTATCGATAGATCAGTGGTTATTTGCGACCGTCGAGCAAACGAATCCCGTTGCCTTGAAATATGAAGTGCGGCCGCCAACACACTGGCCACCCGTCTTAGGCGAACGCGTGAAATACCATTTTGAAACGTTCGGACTTGCGAGCTTATTCGCTTCTGATGCGGCAGTTGAGTTAAGTGAATGGCACCATGAACTACAACGACTCTCCGAAGATAAAACCGGTGCTGAGGTTCAGCGTTTTTTACATCGAGGTTACGTCTCCGCCTCCCACATGCACTTGAACTCGTGGAGGACGGCCATGTATCAAGCGCTGGCTGTAGACGAATGTTTTTGTACCGTAGGGGCTGCACAATAATATCAAAAGGAGCAGTTATCATTGAATATAGGTGAAGCCTAAACCGTTGTGGGGTTCAGATGATGAATTTGCATTGGTACAAAGACTTTGATCGAATTGTTCCGTATCTATTTGACCTGTTGATATATATTTAAAAATGATCAATTGAACTCTAACTGTATCTATAGCGTAATTAACCTTCAAGTCTGAGGCTGCCGAGTAAACCGGCAGCCTTTTCTAAACTAAACATTCCTCCCTCTGTATGAAAGGTTTTTCTCGCTAATGCTCGCTCATTCGCAGGATATCTACCCCTTTTATGGTGGATACCGATTGAATTTCTGGGATAGTTAACAGACTCTATGAAATTTAGGCATGCGGGAACAGAGGGAAAGTACCAGACTAAAGATGTGAAAGTTTGTGCCCCCCATGATTCCGTAGTAGCTGCGGCAAAACTTATGCGTGATATCAATTGTGGATCTATTCCAGTTTGTGAAGGCAAGAAAG
>NZ_WHOA01000225.1 GCF_013141715.1 Paenibacillus phytorum
TGAACGGCACCATCACCAATGGTCGAGGTCGACTAGAAATTCATACATGGTACGAAAAATTTGTAAATTTAAATAAAGTACATCTTAATTGTCCATTTGATACTGTGAATAAAAGACGTAAAAGAATCGGAACAGATTCTTGTCATTTATCGGAACAAATTCTTGTCATCCGACATCAACCGACAATAGTAGTAGTTGTCGAGTGACAAGAATATAGACCGATAAGCATCCGCAGAAATTGCGGATTTTTTATTTTATCGGAACAAATTCTTGTCATTACTCAATGACAAGAATTTGTTCCGATTGCCGAATGAGCCCAAGAATATATACTGATTACCGAGACAGAAGAACTATTTAGAGTGATTAATTCATGTGACATGAACATCATCTCATTCCCGACAGGTTGTAGGAGAAATAGGTTAACGATTAAACTAACTTCGTTCACCTAACGGGCAGCTTAGTTCAACAACCCGAGGTCTTGGTAAAAAGGGTAATACAGGTTTTCGATGCTTTAAGAGGGATATAATAAGAGAACAATTCTAGTTAAGGGGTAAAATGTTAAATGAACAGAGGCAAATTTAAACGGGGAGATAAATGAAGTAGAAATAAAAAAGATTGAAAACGAATTCGTTGAGCCGACATCCGCTGGAGAGAGACGGAAGGCTTATCCCTGATCGGTGGCCAACATATCATCGCTTCCCTGATCAGGAGACGATGATAACTCCTTAAACTTATGCGAGCTTTCCCGCGTAACTTTGACCAAAACCTCAAAAAAATGGAATAACGATAAAGCAATTGAGTTAAAATACCAAAGATCGATAAAAAACTAAGAAAGAAGGAAAATAACAATGAAAATAGTAAGAGATATTATGACTAAAGATGTGAAAGTTTGTGCCCCCCATGATTCCGTAGTAGCTGCGGCAAAACTTATGCGTGATATCAATTGTGGATCTATTCCAGTTTGTGAAGGCAAGAAAGTCGTAGGTATGATTACAGATCGTGATATAGTAATAAGTTGTGTGGCAGATGGTAAAGATTGCAATATTACTCATTGTCACGATTGTATGACTACGAATGTAATATCTTGCTCACCGGATATTGATGCACATGAATGTGCTCGTTTAATGTCTGAACATCAAATTCGTCGGATTCCTGTCGTACAAAATGGGGAAATTGTAGGAATTTGCGCTATTGGTGATCTTGCAACAGTAAATATTTTTGTTAATGAAGCCGGTGACGCGTTAAGTCAGATATCTCAATAAACAGCACATTTGTGTCACTAGACAGACAGGTACGAAATTAACTGTCCAATGACACAAATGTGCCTACAT
>NZ_WHOA01000226.1 GCF_013141715.1 Paenibacillus phytorum
TGAGAAAATCCTTATTCTCTGAGGGAGTTGAGAAAACGGCAGCCATATATGAGGCTGCCGATTCTTCGTAGCTATCGTTACCCGTTAGCTTAATAACGGATTAAAGAATTCATTGACAGAATGCCTCTGTCGGGAATGAGATAAAGTTGTTGTCAGCCATGACAACAACTTTATCTCATAGAACAAAAAAACCGCAATTTACGCGGTATTTAATGTGATAATGTTCTTGTCACCCGACATGAATTTTGTCGGATAACAAGAACTTGTTCCAATCAATGCCGAAAACGTGAAGAGAGCACACGCCAAACTAGAATCCGAATTTTTTCTTAGTTAGTCATATCTTGTTTCCGGAATGGATGGGTTTCTTCTCTTGTTTCTTCGGTTGTTTTGCCATATAGAGCAGATAGAGCACAATATAAATCGCCAGAAAAACAACGGAATAGCGGTACATCTGCGCATAACTACTTACGCCTGCAACGGTCCCCAGCAGCATCCCCCCGCCGCCGATGCCTAGATCGAAAGCGGAATAAAAGGTAGCGTTCGCCGCCCCTCTTTGATGCGGCGCAATACGATTAATAGTCCAAGCCTGCAGCGTAGGCTGAACAGAACCAAATCCGATCCCATAGCAAGCAGCCGCACAGATCATTAGGCCCGTTGTAGTCGCCAAAGAAAGCAAGAGCAGCCCAGCAATGCTGAACAATGCGCCAGGGAATATAATCCAGAAATGCCCGTAACGGTCGAAAATCCTTCCTGATACCGGACGAATTACGAATACACTTAGAGCATTAATAAGGAAAAACAAGCCAACATTTTCTATCCCCGTCTCTTTGCTAAATAATGTAATAAAGCTAACGATTCCCCCATAAGTTACACCAAGTAGCAATACGAGCAATGATGGAAAAAGAGCCTGTTTTTCAATTAACTTCGACCAAACCGAGTTCGCAGACCCAACCTGTGCCTTCGTTGCCTTCGATAACTGGGGGAGCGTAACGAATTGCGTACAGACGAAGGACAGTATCGTACTAACAAAACAACATATAAATAATAACGTATAGCCGAAATTATTCATGATCCAAATTCCAGCTAAAGGGCCCAATGCCATCGCAAGCGTCGATCCAAGACCAAAATACCCCATGCCTTCGCCGCGCCGCGCAGCAGGAATAATATCCGAAGCGATAACTCCATAGCTTGTGGTTGAAATTCCCCAGCCAATCCCGTGAATAAACCGGATGAACAGTACGACGAATACTGTAGCAGATGCAATAAATCCGCCCATTGCAGCGATGCAGATCAAGCTGCCGATCACCAGCACGATTTTCCGTCCGAGCATATCGAGCGCCATTCCAGCGAATGGGCGAATGACGATGGCAGACAGCGTAAGAAGACCAATGACAAGTCCGACCTGCGTACTCGATCCTCCGTTCTCGGAGACAAAGACCGGCAGCGTAGGCAGCAGCATCTGAAATCCTAGAAATAACAACATATTGGATAAAGATAAGAGAATAAAATCCTTCGTCCATAACGGAACGGATTTCACCGATTTGTCTTTAGGCATGATAACCACCTGCCTCGATCTTTAAGTTTTTAGTTAATCTGTGTACTTAATATAATCTACCGCATGATTTCGGCTTTAAAATATTCTAACTTAACATTAATCAGCAATATGAAATACAATTCGTCCACGAACATGTCCATATTGACAGAGTTCATGGGCTTGTGGAGCTTCATCAAGAGTAAATGTTTTTGATATAAACGTTTTGATTTTTCCATCAGCCATCAACTGGGCAATGGTTCGCAAGGCTTCACGGTTTGGTCGCGCTATATTATGTTCGGCACGCACACTTAGCTCTTGAGCTTTCTCCTGTGAAGGATGAGTAACTAGAGATAAAATCGTTCCGCCTCGTTTTAGTACTGACCAAGAACGTTCTAACGTATCTCCTCCGATTGAGTCGATTACCAAATCTACGTCTTGAACTACTTCCTCAAATGGTGTAGTGGTATAATCAATCACCGTATCTGCTCCTAAAGAACGGACAAAGTCAACATTAGCTGTTGAAGCGGTTCCTATTACATGCGCCCCTTTCCATTTGGCCAATTGAGTAGCAAACAATCCAACGCCTCCAGCCGCACCATGAATTAATACTCGTTGTCCTTCTTGTAACTTGGCATTATCGAAGAGAACTGCCCAAGCGGATCCTGCACCACCATGAATGGTAACTGCCTCATCAAAAGAGATCCCGTCGGGTTTAAGAGCAAGTCTTTCTACTGAAGTTGTAATATACTCAGCGTATGCCCCTTTTGTACTTTGTCCAAAAACTGCTTGTCCTTTTTTGAATCCCGTAACATCGGGGCCAATTTCTTCAATAACACCAGCTATAGATGAACCGGGAATATAAGGGAAATCAACGGAAAAGAAATCTTTCAGCATACCAGAACGAATTTTACAATCAGTAGGAAGCACACCTACTGCGTGAACTCGAATTAATACCTCTCCAACTGATGGTTTTGGACATTCTACTTGCTCTAGTTTAAGTTGTTCTGGTCCTCCATATTGGTGAACACGGATGACTTTGATATTTTGAATTGACATGATCGAAACGATCTCCTTTCTAACAATAAATGTTACAACTTAGTTAAAAAATTTTCTCTTAAGTTTTTTAAGAGAGTGACTTAATAAGTTTTTTACAGTAGGTTGATTAGTCTAGTTGTAACTATAATTGTTACAACTAATTTTGTCAACAACAATTTTTTATAACTTATTTAATTAATTCAATATGTTGACAAAAATATATATGTAACTAATATTGTAACGAGGGAGTGATTATCATGATTAATACTCGTCTTTCTGTTGCAATTCATATCTTGGCTTTAGTTGCTACTAATCCCAAGCTATCTTCTGAACAGATTGCTGATAGTGTGACAACTAATCCAGTTGTAATTAGAAGAATTAGCAGTGAATTAAAAAAGGCCGGATTATTAACAGCTAGAGTTGGGGTATCTGGTTTTTCATTAACTAAAGATCCAAAAGATGTTACGTTATTAGACGTATATAAAGCTGTTCATATAGAAAAAGAGTTATTTTCCATTCATGATAAACCAAATCCTAATTGTCGTGTTGGGAAAAATATACAAGGTGCATTGGATGTTATTTTTGAAAGTGTACAATCTGCAATGGAAAACGAATTGAATAATAAAACACTTCAAGAAGTTATGGATCATCTCTTTAAATAAAGGGATGATTTTTTAATTACTAATAGTATCAACACGAAGACACAAATGAATATAGATTAAATAATCTATAAACGAATAATATGTAGCAAAATCCACTGAAACTTACATATTTAAGTATCTTTCAGCTGAACAGTTATAAACAAACAACTTTCCCTACTAAGAAGTTTGTGAAAAGTTTTACTTAAAGTAATGGGTGCTTTAGTGGCATATTTTTATAAAATACAGTTCAAATAAAAGAAAGTTATCGTTTTGATCAATCTTTATTCAAAGCGATAGCTTATTATATGTAGTAAAATCTAGGATTTAGAGTGATTTATAATCAAACTTTATTCTAAACCAACACAACAAGGCTGCCGTTACATGCCGGCAGCCTCGTTCTGGTGATTGTTAAGCTATAGTTC
>NZ_WHOA01000026.1 GCF_013141715.1 Paenibacillus phytorum
AAGTTTCGTATCTAGTTTTCAGGGAATAATATTTCCTGAGTGTATATATATCTTGGAGAGATACCCAAGTGGCTATAAGGGGACCCTCTGCTAAGGGGTTAGACTGCGTAAGTGGTGCGAGGGTTCGAATCCCTCTCTCTCCGCCAGTTTCCAAATATATATACCTTTTATGTGGCGGCGTAGCTCAGCTGGCTAGAGCGTACGGTTCATACCCGTAAGGTCGGGGGTTCGAGCCCCTCTGCCGCTACCATAAAACCAATCTAGTCGGAGGCTTAGCTCAGCTGGGAGAGCATCTGCCTTACAAGCAGAGGGTCGGCGGTTCGATCCCGTCAGCCTCCACCATTTTTATCTTTATGCCGTTGTAGCTCAACTGGTAGAGCAACTGACTTGTAATCAGTAGGTTGGGGGTTCAAGTCCTCTCGACGGCACCATTTTCATGGTAAGACCTTTTGTAGCATGGAGCTGTGGTGTAGTGGCCTAACATGCCTGCCTGTCACGCAGGAGACCGCGGGTTCGAATCCCGTCAGCTCCGCCATTTTTTTTACAATTAATGTAGGACATGCTATAAATAATCATTTGGCTTTGTAGCTCAGTCGGTAGAGCAGAGGACTGAAAATCCTCGTGTCGGCGGTTCGATTCCGTCCAAAGCCATTGAGATGGTTGTATTGCTTTGGCAGTACGGGTATCTCGTATCCGGAGGCTTAGTGAAGTGGCTAAACACGGCAGACTGTAAATCTGCTCTCTTCGAGTTCGGTGGTTCGAATCCATCAGCCTCCATTTTACCTTGAGTCATTAGCTCAGTTGGTAGAGCACCTGACTTTTAATCAGGGTGTCGTAGGTTCGAATCCTACATGACTCACTTTTATTAGTAAACGTAGAAGGCCGTGAGGTCTTTTTTTGTTTTATATAACCGAATAAGGGCGGATTCGCCCCTTACATAAAGAAAAAGCATCCATAAGCAGGATGCTTTTTTTCTATTTCAACTTGTCTGCAACGGACTTCATTTTTTGCTTCATAGAGGCAGGTTTATCACGTCGATCGTCGATCTTAATAGATGTCGAGACTCGCTCTGCACCATTCGTAAAAGGGACTTCGTGGACGGCTCGAATGACTTCCAGCAGTCGATCCAAGGGACCCTCTAGAATGGTACCCATAGGAGTCATTTCAAAAGCGATATTGGAATGTTTCTCGAGTTCTTTGTGCAGATCTGCTACATAACCGCTAAGGCTGGTTGTGGCTGTTCCTATAGGGATAATGGTGAATTCTGCGATAGCCATGGAGGTCACTTCTCCTTTCATCTTGTAAAGCTCTTCTTCATTGTAGATGAGTGACCGCAGGCAATGCAATTTACCGTGAAGCTAACTCCGTCAATTAAGAACTGGCAAGGTCAATAATATAATCGGCTGTTCTTGCAGCAAGCGCCATGACGGTGTTGGTTGGATTCCCTCCGCTGGAGGTTACGAAGAGACTCGCATCGCAAATGAACAAGTTCGGGATGTCGTGGCTTTGACCGTAAGAATTGACGACGGAAGTAGCTGGGTCATTCCCCATGCGGCAGCCGCCCATGAGATGCTGTGTATCGGATACCACGTAGGCGACCTCGCCTCCGGCTGCTTTGAGGATAAGTTTCATATTCTCCACAGCGTGATCGATTATTTTAAGATCGTTATCTCCATAATTGAAGGTAACGGAGGCACGAGGCATTCCGTTTTCATCTTTTTCAGCGGATAAGGAGATATGATTGTCCCACTGTGGAAGCACTTCACCAACCATGGTTAAACGCCCATAGTAGTTGTAATCAAGCATGATTTGCCTAAGCTGCGGCCCCCAGATGGGCTCGTGAGACGCTTTGCTGATCCCCTGAGCCATATCTATAGGTCTCGAGCCATGAGAGTGAATGGTATAGCCACGAGCGAAGCCTCTGCGCGGATCGGTTTCATAGAAATCTTGTGTGGAGGCTAACACAGGTGTGCCTTTATACAAACGAACCTCTTGCTCAAATTTGGCGTAAACATCATTACTGCTATGCGTCATAATCGCGCGGCCTACCCAGCCGCTGGAGTTCGCCAAACCATTAGGAAATTGAGGAGTAGCAGAGTGAAGCAGCAGGCGAGGGGTCTCGACAACATGAGCGCATAAAATAACAGTTTTGGCACGTTGGCGGTAGGTCTTTCCCTCGTTAACAAAGAGAACACCTTTGACATGCCCTTCTGTATCGACTTCGATTTGGGTAACCATACAATTAGGAAGAATTTCGGCCCCAGCTTGAACGGCTTTAGGGATATGAACGATCAAAGTACTAAACTTGGCATTCGGCATACAGCCCTCGATGCAGAAGCCGCGATTGGTGCAGGGTGGACGGCCTTCAAAAGGAGCAGATAGAATAGCAAGCGGTGTAACCGCGGATTGAATGCCAAGTGCTTCGCAACCTTTTTGAAATAAGTAAGCATTAGGACTTAGGGGATCACGCTCTGGATAAGGGTAAGGCCCATTGAAATTTCCCCAAGGGAAATGTTTCGGTCCAGAAACAGCAATTTCTTTTTCGATTTTACTATAGTAAGGCTCAAGATCCTTGTAGTGAATGGGCCAATTTTCACCAACGCCGTCAATGGACTTTGTTTTGAAATCTGATTCATGGAAACGCAAAAAAACACCGGTAAAATTCTGCGTCCCTCCGCCTATCCCCCTACCCGAATTGTGGCTCCCCATACCAAATGGTTCTGTCCCATCAACAATACGAGTATCTTCCCATGCTAAACTCCGCATGCTCAGCTCGTCACTAACGAAATCCTTCTGAGGATCCCGCCAAGGGCCAGCATCGATTACAACAACACTAAGGCCGGCTTCACTCAGCTCTTTAGCTAGTACACCGCCTGCTGCACCTGCACCTACAATGACGATATCAGCAGCATCATGTTCATGTCTCCACTTCATGGCCTCCTCACTGCCTCCCAAGGATCAAGTTGGCCAGGTTCTGCTCTTACATATCCACGAGGATAGGCAGGGCCGCCAAAACCGATCTCCGACCAAACTAAAGGATGTGAGTAATAGGCCTCTACACATAATTGAAGGAGTTTGTGAAACAATGCAGTTTGCGGAATGCCCTCCCAAGCTTCTGTTGAAGGGTAGCTGGCATCACTGATTTGGCGCATGATATGCTTTTGAGCAGCTTCGTCTAATTGGAAGAAAGGTCGGCTATCGGCTATCCATCCAGCCTCGTCAATAGCTTTAAGTCCCTGGCGCAGGAGGTTTTGAATGGGGGGGACATTGACCTTTCGCTGTCCTTCCCCTTTATTTTCTGCCAACGTTTGATCGATATGAGTAAGGATCGTTTGAGTAATATCTCCTCGATGATCATCCATGAGCAAAGCGCACCAAGCTCGCAATGTTTCCGCTTCTACTGGCGTTAGAAAACGGTGCGAATGTTCACGCTGAAGTCGGGAGGTCACAATGGACCGTGTATGGGAATCCCATTCCTTTTGCTCATCCATGACGTTATAGGTCGGATAATAGGTATGATTCTTCATGGTAAGTCATCCTCCATAGATAGCGGTAAGACCCAAAATACTAATGATCGAAAATAGTAAAGGCATCATCACCGGCGGACCTGTAAGAAAATTTCGCAATGCTAAGCCGCCTACTCGTTTCTGAACACCTTTGATGTGAAATATAAAGCCGATTATTCCTTGAATGACACCAAGCCAGAAGGAGATGTGGGTCACTATATACCAGCCTTTGCTATTCAGCAGTGTGCTGATGATGGAGACGAAACTAATCACAAGAGCCAGAATAACGGGGCCCCACATAAATTTGCGACTCCAAACCATTTGTCTGAGCCTCCTACTGGATGAAATCACCCTAGTACAATTATTTCCAAATTACCAAAGATTATGAGTTGGTTTTATTTGGCCATATTAACCATGCTTCTGGATTCCGGCAAAAATATCGGACATATCGGTATCTATGTGGGGTAACGGGAATATGATCCATACGTACGGTGAAGGTGGCGTGAAGTTCACTTCCATCAATAAAGAATGGTGGGCGGATCATTATGTAACGGCTCGTCGAGTGTTAAACTAAATCACCAAACGAAACAGATCCCTTTTGCAGTAGCTGCAGGAGGGGTCTTTCACATTCACATGAGGCGGGGCACATATGTTACAATAAGAAGATAGATATAGAAGATATATGGGAGTAAGGAGAGAGGCAGATGGATTGGGAGCGTGTAAAAGAGCGTTTGGAAGCGGTTTTACAATCACCTATGCAGATTAGCTTGATGCCCGAGGCAGATTGGGAGCATTTGGCGGAAGAGCAGGCAGAGAATCTTGAGAGCTTTAGTCGAAGTGTTGTGCGTGGTCAGGATGTGCTTTTTTATTTATCCAAAGAACATAAAGATATTCGCATTCTGCAGGTTTCCGAAGCCAAACTAACATCTTCAGAGCGCAAGCTTGTTGAGTTAACGGTAGAGTCAAAGATGACACTAGAAAAGAAGCAGTGGGGAGTCTTTTTATCTGAAGATGAAAGAAAGGCGCACCAATTAAGAGATTGGTTGCTGCAGCAGATGGAACGCGGTTCAACCCATGCTGAGCTGCCGGATGCGCTTGCTTCACAATCCTCTCTGTATTCAACGAAAATTCCGTTGTTGTTATATGGGGACTATTCTCAAAATCAGCGCGTTTCCTATGCGGAACTGAAAAAGTTGTTGGAGTCTTTCTTTGAATCGGAGATTATCCTGATTCCTTTACTAGATAAAGAGTGGCTGATCCTAGCACCCGAAGGTCTACTAACCAGTGGTAGCGAAGAGCGAGAAGGGGATGAGGAAGAAAGCGTAGAGCAGATACTCGACGCTCTCGGCTCAGGGCTGTATGAAATGCTTGCTAATGAGTGGGTTGGCGAATGCCACCTAGCCATTGATTATCCGGTAAAGCCTTCGAAATCGCTGTTTGCCACGATTCTCAAGTTGAGGGAGACCATCATGTTAGGGCGTTCTTTTCATGTAGGCAGCTTTATTCATCTTCGTTGGGAGCTTCGTTTGGAGAAGCTGCTGCACTTGATTGATGAAGAGGAAAAGGCAGAATTCCTAGAGCAGGTACTTCGCGGCATAGACCATGTGCTGGATGCAGAGACGGTAATCACGCTGGAGCATTTCTTCACACTGGACTGCAACGTTAGTGAAACAGCGAAGAAGTTATATATACATCGCAATACCTTGCTATATCGTTTGGACAAGTTTAAAAATGAGACCGGACTCGATGTGAGAACGTTCAATCATGCGGTATTAGTGAGACTTGCATTACTATTGTACAAAGTAACGAAAAGAAAGTGATTTTTTTGTAGGGATTGTGCATAGTCAGTCCGGACTTCGTAGGGTAAGATGAGTATATTGAAAAGTTGATCAGCAAGCATATGATCGATAAATCGTAGGGGGAATGAAACCATGGCAGGCGTACGTTTAAATCATATCGTGAAAAGATATTCTGGTGCAGAAGAATCCACAGTTAAAGATTTCCATCTTGAAGTTGAAGATAAAGAGTTCGTCGTATTGGTTGGAGCATCCGGTTGCGGAAAATCCACAACTCTTCGTATGATCGCAGGATTAGAGGAAATTACTGAAGGTGAACTTTACATCGGCGACCGCCTTGTAAATGATGTAGCTCCAAAAGACCGCGATATCGCGATGGTTTTCCAATCTTACGCCCTTTACCCACATATGACTGTATATCAAAACATGGCATTCGGCTTGAAACTTCGTAAATTCAAAAAAGCAGATATCGATGCTCGCGTTCGTGAAGCAGCGAAAATCTTGGATATTGTTCATTTGCTTGATCGCAAACCAAAAGCTCTTTCCGGTGGTCAACGTCAACGTGTTGCCTTGGGTCGTGCGATTGTTCGTGAGCCACAAGTATTCTTAATGGATGAGCCGCTTTCCAACTTGGATGCGAAACTTCGTGTACAAATGCGTGCGGAAATCACAAAATTAACAAAACGTCTTGGTGTTACAACGATCTACGTAACGCATGACCAAATCGAAGCAATGACAATGGGCGATCGCATCGTTGTTATGGATAAAGGTATCATTCAACAAGCAGCTACACCTGAAGAAATCTACAACTTCCCTGTTAACATCTTCGTTGCGGGTTTCATCGGATCCCCATCCATGAACTTCATGACAGGTACATTAACACAAGAAGGCAGCGGTATTTTCTTCAAAGCAGGTACTGTAAACGTAGAAGTTCCAGCTGGTAAAGCACAAGTACTGAAAGACAAAGGTTTCGTAGGTAAAGAAGTGATTCTGGGTGTTCGTCCAGAAGATATCCACGAAGAGCCTGTATTCTTGGAAGCATCCCCGAACACAGTATTCAACGTTAACGTTGAGTTGACTGAGAACTTGGGTCACGAAATGTACTTGTACCTGAACGGTATCGGCGCTAACACAGTAATCGCACGAGTTGACGGTCGCTCAGGAATCAAAGAAGGCACAAATGTTAAATTGGCTCTAGACATGAACAAAGTTCATTTCTTCGATAAAGATACAACATTGTCCATCTTGGTTAACCCTAATCTATAAGTTTGAAGAGAAAGGCCAGCCGTTATCGGCTGGCTTTTTTGTCTGTTCATATAGTTTCACGAACACTTTAGTTGATTTCAACTAACTATTCCATTACGATGAAACTATTGGAAGAATGAATAATAGCAGATGAAGCACGTTTTGCACAGGCAAAACTCGGAGGAGACAGGACGATGGCCAAAAAAGTAAAGGTTTCCGAATTGGTGGAGGTACTCCATATGGAGGTTCTTGCAGGTGAATCTGGACTAAAACGCCCTATAACAACCGGTGATCTGTACCGTCCAGGTCTCGAGATGGCCGGATATTTTAATTACCATCCAAGAGAACGTATCCAGATGTTAGGAAAGACGGAAGTCACCTTCATGGAAATGTTAACGACGGGTGTCAGGCGCAATCGGGTAGAGCAGCTATGCTCGCCGGAGGAAACACCTTGTATCATCGTGACAAGAGGATTAGATGTCCCAATTGAATTATTGGAAGAAGCGACGAAGCGTGATCTTCCCGTACTTCGAAGCCAAATGTCTACGACGATTTTTGCAAGTCGTTTAACAGGATTTCTAGAGAATAAATTAGCTCCAAGTACGACAATCCATGGTGTACTTGTCGATGTATACGGAATTGGTATGCTCATTACTGGGAGCAGCGGCATCGGGAAAAGTGAAACCGCGCTTGAGCTTGTAAAAAGAGGCCATCGGCTTATTGCTGATGACGCCGTAGAAATTCGTCAAAATGGCGATAAGGTGCTCACAGGAAATGCTCCTGAGCTTATTCGTCATTTGCTTGAAATCCGCGGTGTGGGTATCATTAATGTGATGACTTTATTCGGAGCTGGTGCTATCCGTAATGTGAAGAAGATTTCGGTTGTGGTTAAATTGGAAAATTGGCAGCAGGACAAGCAATATGACCGATTGGGCCTCGATGAAGAATTGACACGCATCATTGATACGGATCTGCCGCTCGTCACGATTCCTGTTCGCCCAGGACGAAACTTAGCAGTTATCGTCGAAGTGGCAGCGATGAACTATCGTTTAAAACGAATGGGATATAACGCGGCACTTCAGTTTACGAATAAGCTTACGGAGTCGCTGAACGAAGATTTTGAGGATTTCGATTGATATTGATTAAGCAGTAATTTATATAAATATAATGAAGGAGTGAAACTATGCTCGAAAGTGTTGCGTTTTCCTTAGGACCGATACAAGTCCGGTGGTATGGGATTATTTTAGGTACAGCCGCGTTAATTGGTTTATTATTGGCAATCCGAGAAGGGAAGCGGTTCCGAATCGTTCCTGACTTTTTCATGGATTTATTGTTAATTGGGGTACCTTCAGCGATTGTTGGCGCTAGACTTTACTATGTAGCTTTCCAGTGGTCCGATTATAAGAATAATTTAGCTGAAATTTTTATGATATGGCACGGCGGTATTGCCATTTATGGAGCGCTAATTGGTGCGATTATCGGTACTTTTTTCTATGTAAGAGCCAAAGGGTACTCATTCTTGAGAATCGCAGACATTTGTGCACCAGGTTTAATTGTGGGACAAGCGATAGGACGTTGGGGCAACTTTATGAATCAGGAAGCCCACGGAGGCCCTGTTACGGAGTCATTCCTACGTAATACTTTGCACTTACCTAATTTTATCGTGAATCAAATGAACATTGAGGGGACTTTTTATCACCCGGCTTTCCTGTATGAATCTGTCTGGAATATCTTAGGGCTGTTGGTTCTACTCTGGCTTCGTCGCAGGCCTTTCCTTCGGGCAGGGGAACTATTTTTCAGTTATTTTATCTGGTATTCCATTGGTCGTTTCTTTATCGAAGGTGTGCGTACAGATAGTCTTGATTTCACTGGCCCCACGTGGCTTGCGTCGCTCTTGAATGCACTGTGGTCACCAATGAGAGTTGTATTTGAACCGGGCGTACTGACATATGGCGGAAATATAAGATTCTCGCAGCTGTTAGCGCTTCTGATCGTGATAGGGATGGTTATTGTTATTATCGTAAGAAGGAAAAAAGGATACGCGAATGTGCGCTATGCTGATCCGATTGTTTCCACGAAAGCTGAAGAGAAAAATAAAGTTCAAGAGACAGATAAAGGAGCAGACTATGATTCAAACCGTACTGTTTGATCTGGATGGAACGATTGTTGATACGAACGAGCTTATTGTGCAATCTTTTTTGCATAGTTTGGAAGGCGAGACGGCAGAGCCTGTCAGTCGGGAACTAATCATTCCAAATATGGGGCGTCCGCTTGTGGAACAAATGGAATTTTTTACAGGTAGGAAAGAGGTTGAAGAGATCATTAAGAAGTATCGGACCTTCAACTTATCCAAGCATGATGAGCTGGTTAAGGAGTTCCCGAATGTACATACGGCGATGGCAAAGCTCCATGCAAACGGGATTAAAATCGGTATCGTTACGAGCAAGATTCGGCAAACCACTCTGATGGGCTTAAAGCTTTGTGGACTGGATACTTTCGTGAGTACCATCGTGACTGTTGAAGATGTGAAGGAGCCAAAACCGCATCCGGAAGGCATAATTGCAGCGCTTAAGGTGTTAGGAAGTACTGCGGAACAAGCGGTGATGGTTGGAGATAGCCATTATGACATTGAGGCAGCCAAAAATGCGGGTGTCATATCTGTTGGCGTATCCTGGTCGTGGAAAGGGCGCTCTTACTTAGAGCAGTATAACCCTGATCATTTGATCGACGATATGCTTGACCTGTATCCTATTGTGGGGCTGACGTCGGATGTGGATGCTGTTTGAGAAAAACGGATAAGTATCCGGTAGATGGACCTAATGCTTTATGGCAAATCTATCATACCGTTAGCAAATGGAAGGCGATGCGGAATTTCGTATTCATTCAAATAACGCGGTACTCACCTTCGCTGCGTATGAAAAATTGGATATACCGACACGTACTGGGGATGAAGGTTGGTGAGCATACCGCTTTTGCTTTGATGGTGATGGTGGATGTCTTTTTTCCAGAGAAGATTCATATAGGGAGCAATACGATTATTGGGTATAACTCGACGATATTGGCCCATGAGTATTTAACCAATGAGTATAGACTCGGGGATGTAAATATTGGATCGCATGTGATGGTAGGTGCCAATACGACGATTCTACCCGGTGTGACGATTGGAGACTATGCCATTATTGGAGCGGGTTCGGTTGTACACAAGGATGTAGCGCCGTATAGCTTTGTGGCAGGGAATCCACTTCAGACGATTCGTGAAAGAATGAATGAGAAATGAGAGTTGTATGCTCTAGAGCCGTACAGCTCTTTTTTTGCGTATGAATGAGGATATCAAGAGCGGATAATCAGGGGAAAGACGATTGACGGTCCTAAACTTACGTGATAAAATAGCCGTACATTCTTTATTTTGGTAGTATGGTAGCACGTTACTGTGTTAAAGCGAATAAAAAAGAAATCGAATTCCTACATATTGAGGTGAGACGGTGTCAAAGCCAAAAGTATTTGAAAAACCGTTAGGGGTTAAAGATTATTTGCCCAAAGCGGTTACGAAACTGCGAAATATTGAATTCCGTGTATTGGCCTGTATGGAACGCTGGGGTTATAACCAGATTATTACGCCTACACTCGAATATTACGATACCGTTGGTGTTGCAAGCTCCACAGAAGATAAGAAGCTGTTCAAGCTGCTCGACCGTAAGGGAAAGACGCTTGTTTTGCGGTCTGAATTGACAGCGCCAATAGCGCGTGTAGCTTCTTCCTTGCTCAAAGAACATGCGTTCCCATTGCGCTTATCTTATCATTCGAATGTCTTTCGTTCGATTGAAGAGGAAGCTGGACGGGATTCAGAGTTTTTCCAGACGGGCGTCGAGCTTATTGGAGATGCTTCATCTGAAGCGGATGCTGAGGTTGTAGCGTTAGCAATTGCTTCGTTGCAAGCGGCTGGCGTAGGCGCGTTCAAGATTGCGCTCGGTCACGTAGGCTTCTTGAACGGTTTGTTCCAGGAAACGCTGGAAGGACGCAGTGATGCTCAGCTTGCGCTGAAAGAGCATTTGCTCAGTCGTGATTATGTGGGGTACCGCGAAGCCATTAAGTCGTTGGCTCTTACACCTGATGTCGAGCGTGAGCTTATTGGCGTGCTGCGACTAAGAGGCGGAGATGAAATTTGCGAGCAAGCTCGTATGGTATCACAGCACCCTATCGCGCAGGATGCGATTCGTCATTTATGCGAAGTATGGGATGTACTGAAAGCCTATGGGGTTAGTGAGCATGTAGTCATTGACTTAACGATGATTGGAGATTTCTCCTACTATACAGGTATGACGTTTGAGGGATATGCATCCGATTTAGGCTTCCCGGTCTGTAGTGGCGGCAGATATGACAATCTGCTAAGTCAGTTTGGGCGTCCGGCTCCGGCGACGGGGTTTGCGCTCAAGACGAACCGAATCCTAGAGGTTACAGGAAAAGAGAACGTGGAGGAGCCAGGTCGTGTGCTGATTGCCTATGATGCTGAGCATCGTGAAGAAGCTCTGCAGTTGGCGAAGGCTATGCGCAGCAGTGATGATGAGGTTATCATTATCACACAGTTGGTGAGCGAGTCTGAAGCTTGGTCGAACGAGTTGTTGAACAAGGGAGACGGCCAGTTCGAGCTTCGTGGAACGGTTTACAGTGATGTAATTACGATGATGGTGTGATACGGAGCAAGTGAAAGTGGAAGAGCAGAAATAAGAGCAAGTGCAATAACAAGTGCAAGAGCAGAATCAAATGTTTGTGTGCGTCTCGCTCCGCTGATGGGAAGTTTTGAAGGAGGTTGGAACGGTGGATGATATTCTAAAAGTAGCGATGCCGAAAGGCCGTATATATAAACAAGCAGCGAAGCTTTTTCATAAAGCGGGTCTGCCGATTCCAGAGGACCTGGAAGAAGGACGCCGGTTAATCATTCCTGTTCATGAGGCAAGAATGGAATTCATTTTGGCCAAACCGGTGGATGTTCCTACCTATGTCGAATATGGCGTAGCGGATATTGGGGTTGTCGGTAAGGATGTCCTGATGGAGGAGAACCGCAACGTGTATGAGCTGCTGGATCTGGGCATCGCACGGTGCCGGATGTCGGTTATTGGACTGCCGGATTGGAAGCAAGAGATTAATCCGCGCGTCGCGACGAAGTATCCGAACGTCGCTTCTCAGTATTTTCGCGAGCGAGGGCAGCAAGTTGAGGTTATCAAGCTAAACGGCTCTATCGAGCTTGCGCCGTTGATTGGCCTTGCTGACCGGATCGTGGATATGGTCGAAACGGGAGAGACGCTTCGGGAGAACGGACTTGTGGAGCAAGAGGAGATTTTTCAGATTACGAGCCGCTTAATTGCGAATCGGGTGAGTTACCGCATGAAGAATGATTCTATTCAGCGGTTATGTGATATGCTCCAGGCTGTTTTGCCTGTGATTAAGGCGTAGAGCGAACTTTAGAGGAACGACGATCCTCTATTTGAGCGAAATTAGGTTTGAAGAGGCAGAAACAACGAAATAAGGGATCCTCGTTCCCCGAATTCATAAAATAGGCTGTTTTCCAGCAAATAACGCTTCCACGTTCCTCTCTTGGAGGACCTGTTATCGTAAAGCGAGGAAAATGGGGCAAATAAGTAGCTATGGTGCAATCGATATAGATAAGTAACAAGATCAAGAGAGGATGATGAAGATGCGGATACTTCCCGCCTCGGAATTTCAATTGAACCGTGAGGTCGAATACGGCTCACCCGAGCAAAATGAGACCGTCCGCCGCATCATCGATGAGGTGCGGCAGGACGGAGATGCCGCGCTGCGACGCATGGCGCAGCAGTTCGACCGCGTCACCGTCGCTGAGCTTCGCGTCAGCGACGAGGAGATCCAAGCGGCGTACGCGCAAGTCGACGCCGAGTTCCTGGCGGCGCTGCGACAAGCCGCCGCTAACATTCGTGCGTTTCATGAGAAGCAGAAACGCACATCGTGGATGGACCTGCAGGCCAATGGCAGCCTGCTGGGCCAAATTATCCGACCGCTGAAGCGGGTCGGATTGTACGTGCCCGGAGGGAAGGCGGCGTACCCTTCCTCCGTGCTCATGAACGCCATCCCCGCGATCGTCGCGGGGGTGCCGGAGATCGCGATGGTGACGCCTCCGGCCACCGCGGGGGAAGAGGGCATCAACCCGCATATCCTCGTGGCAGCAGCCGAAGCGGGTGTGAAAGAGATCTACCGCGTAGGCGGGGCGCAGGCGGTAGCCGCGCTGGCCTACGGAACGGAATCGATCCCGCCGGTCGATAAGATCGTCGGGCCCGGCAACATTTACGTCGCGCTGGCGAAGCGCTTCGTGTTCGGCGTCGTTGATATCGACATGATCGCCGGACCAACGGACATCGTCGTGCTTGCTGATGAGCACGCCGATCCTGAATACGTCGCGGCTGATTTGCTGGCGCAGGCCGAGCATGACGAGATGTCACCGTCGATTCTGGTGACACCATCAAGGGAGCTTGCCGAAGCGGTTCGGCAAGAGCTATGGCGGCAGCTGGATGTGCTGCCGAAGAAAGCGATCGCCTCTGTATCCACAGCAACCAAAGGAGCTATACTCCTTGTGGATAACTTGGACGAGGGCGTTGACGTTGTCAATCGCTTGGCGCCAGAGCATTGCGAGCTGCTGGTACAGGAGCCTTTTAACCTGCTGCCTCGTATTGAGAATGCTGGAGCTATTTTCCTCGGCGCCTACAGCACGGAACCCGTTGGCGATTATTTCGCTGGACCTAACCATGTGCTGCCGACGAATGGCACAGCCCGTTTTTCATCGCCGCTGAATGTGGACGATTTCCTAAAAAAATCAAGCGTTATTCACTATAGCAAGGAAGCACTGATCGCAAACGGCGAAATGATTATGACGCTGGCCCGTAACGAAGGGTTGGAAGGTCATGCTAGAGCGGTAGAGATCCGACTCAAGAAGGAAGGGAAGTTGAAATAATGGCTGAACAAGATAAAGGGATCACTCGCTCAGCGCGTGTAGCCCGCAAAACGAATGAGACTGACATTGCCCTCGCGTTTCAAGTAGATGGAACAGGGGTTTCTGAGATTCAAACCGATGTTCCTTTCTTGAATCATATGCTTGATTTGTTCACGAAACACGGACAGTTCGATCTGAATGTCGATGCTAAAGGCGATATCGAGATCGATGATCATCATACGGTTGAAGATATCGGCATTTGCTTAGGTCAAACCCTGCGTGAAGCACTAGGCGATAAAAAAGGGATTAAACGCTATGCCAGCGTATTCGTTCCTATGGATGAAGCCCTTGCTCAAGTTGTCATCGACATTAGCAACCGACCGCATTTCGAATATCGTGCTCAGTATCCTTCACAAACTGTTGGCAGTTTCGATACGCAGCTTGTTCAAGAGTTTCTGTGGAAGTTTGCTCTGGAAGCCCGTATCACGCTGCATGTTATCGTGCATTACGGACAGAACACGCATCACATGATTGAAGCTGTGTTTAAAGCATTAGGCCGAGCGCTAGATGAAGCGACATCGATTGATCCTCGTGTGCAGGGGGTTCCTTCGACGAAGGGAGTGCTGTAAGAATGATCGCCATTATTGATTATGGAATGGGTAATTTGCACAGCGTAAGCAAGGCTGTCGAGCGTCTAGGTTACGAAGCTGTTGTAACAGGGGATGCTGAGCAGATCCTTGCTGCAGAGGGTGCTATCCTACCGGGTGTAGGCGCATTCGGGGATGCGATGGAGCAGCTGCGCGAGTCAGGGCTGAATGATGTCGTCACCCGTTATGCGGAATCGGGTAAGCCTTTATTAGGTATTTGCCTTGGTATGCAGTTGTTGTTCGCCAGCAGCGAAGAGCATGGGGATCATGAGGGGCTTGCCCTTTTGCCTGGTTCGGTCGTTCGCTTTCGCGGCGACTACAAGGTGCCGCATATGGGTTGGAATCGATTAGTCTACAAGCAAAATGCGAGTCCGATTTTCCAAGGTATCGAAGAAGGGCACGTGTATTTCGTCCACTCCTATCATGCGAAGCCGGAGCGCGAAAGCGACCTGCTTGCGGTAACGGATTACAATCAGCCAGTGACGGCTATTGTAGGCAGAGATAACGTATTCGGCATGCAGTTTCACCCCGAAAAAAGTGGGGATATCGGCATGCAGCTGCTAAATAATTTCCTCGCAATGTGTAAATAAGCAAATAACAATCTCTATCGTCTCTTATTTGGTGCGATGGGGCGGGTTAGACACAGATAGAAGCTTCTAGGGACTCTTATTCGGTATGAAAAGCTTGAAAAGGCTTGATTTCGGAGGAAATAGAAGTCTGCAAAGACTCTTATTTGGAGTCATTTAGCCAGTTTTTCAGAAATAGAAGCTCTTAGAGACTCTTATTCGATGCAAAGCTATGGAGCTTTATTGTGGAACATGAGCAATCCAGCTGTTTTTGCACAAATAGAAGTTTAGCTTAGGAAGGAGGTGCCCATCATGTTAGCCAAAAGAATTATACCTTGCCTAGACGTCAAGGATGGCAGGGTGGTCAAGGGCGTTAATTTCGTTAATTTGCGTGATGCAGGCGATCCGGTGGAGCTGGCAGCGATTTATGATAAAGAGGGCGCGGATGAGCTGGTGTTCCTCGATATTTCGGCTTCGGTGGAAGGACGGGCGACGATGGTGGAGGTTGTTCGTCAAACGGCAGGGGAGATAACGATCCCTTTCACCGTTGGCGGCGGCATCTCCAGTGTGGATGACATGAAACGCCTGCTTCGCGCCGGAGCGGATAAGATCGGTATCAACACTGCGGCGGTTCGCAATCCTCAGCTCGTTTCGGATGGAGCGCGGAAGTTCGGTTCCCAGTGTATTGTCGTTGCCATTGATGCGAAGTTTAATGCAGAGTGGGGCGAGTGGGAAGTGTTCACGCATGGCGGACGCAACGCTACGGGTATCAAGACGTTGGAGTGGGCGAAACGTATGGAAGAGCTTGGCGCAGGAGAAATCTTGCTTACCAGCATGGATGCAGACGGGACGAAGGACGGCTTTGATTTGAAGCTAACGCGTGCCGTATCCGAGCTGCTGACGATTCCCGTGATTGCTTCTGGCGGAGCGGGGAAGGCGGACCATTTCTACGATGTGTTCACGGAAGGGAAGGCCGACGCAGGACTGGCGGCAACCATTTTTCACTATAAAGAGTTAACGATTCAAGGGGTCAAAGAGGACCTTAAAGGTAAAGGGGTTGAAATCCGATGACATTTTCAATAGATCAGATTACTTATGATGCACAGGGTCTTGTACCTGCCATCGTGCAGGACGCAGTCAGCAAAGAAGTGCTCATGCTTGCTTACATGAATAGCGAGTCATTGCAGCGTACGATACAAACGGGTGATACTTGGTTCTGGAGTCGTTCCCGCGGGGAGTTGTGGAACAAGGGGGCAACTTCCGGTCACACGCAAAAGGTAAAATCACTGCGTTACGACTGCGATGCAGACACGCTTCTGGTTCTCGTAGAACAAGTGGGACCTGCTTGCCACAATGGAACTTACACGTGCTTCACAGCTAACATTCCTCTGGGAGATGAAGGTTCTGCGGAAGAAGCCGCACCTGCTGCCTCTGCTGGTGATCGTTTCGCGATCCTAAGCGAGTTGGAAGCTGTTATTGCTTCGCGTGACGCTGAGCGTCCTGAGGGCGCTTATACAACGTATCTTTTCGAAAAAGGTGTCGATAAGATTCTCAAAAAAGTCGGTGAAGAAACGGCCGAAGTGATTATCGCAGCCAAAAACAATGATAACGATGAGCTTCGCTATGAAGCGAGTGATCTTATTTTTCACTTAATGGTCCTTTTACGTAATAATAAATTGCCTTTGGATGATATTATGAAAGAGCTGGCCAGTCGGCACGTCAAAAAATAAATAAAACGACCTGGAGTGAATTCACGATGTTGATTGATTATCATACACATCATGTGCGCTGCGGTCACGCCTCTGGGGAACTGGAGGAATACGTCAAACGCGGCATCGAGATCGGGCTCACACAGTTGGGGCTTTCGGATCATATGCCGCTTTTGCATGTGGACCCTGCGACTTATTGGCCGGAAATGGCCATGCCGATGGAAGAACTGCCTCGCTATGTCGAGGAGTGTCTGCATCTTAAAGAGAAGTACAAAGATCAGATTGATATCCGTGTCGGGCTAGAAGGCGATTATATCGAAGGCTATGAGACGGAGATTGCCGCAATCATCAATGCGTACCCATGGGATTATGTTATCGGTTCTGTCCATTTCCTCGGCGAGTGGGATATTTCTGATTTTAGGCAGCTTGCGGGTTGGGATGGCAAGGATATTTATGCCGTTTATACCCAATACTACGAGGCAGTGAAGAAAGCAGTCCGAACCGGACTGTATGACTATATCGGTCATATAGATATGATTAAACGATTTGGTTTCGTCCCGGATCGTGATACATGGGAGCTTGAGAAGGCGGCACTGGACTCTGTGAAAGAATGTGGGCTTGCCATCGAGCTGAATGCTTCTGGCTTGCGCCATCCGTGTAAAGAGATGTTCCCGAGTCGCCGAATGCTGGAATATTGTCATAAGGTGGGAATTCCATTGACGATAGGTTCGGACGCGCACCAGCCGGATCGGTTGTCCCAATATTTGGACGAAGCTAGGGAACTCTTGAAATCCGTTGGATTTAACGAAATAGCCACATTTTCTGCCCGAAAACGACATCTTGTGACTTTTTAATTTCGACATGTTTCATGTATAATGAGTAGGAACTGTATAATCTATTTAATGAACCTTCGGAGGTAACCATTAACCATGCATAGCGACAATGTTAAAATCTTTTCCGGATCTTCGAATCCGAAGCTTGCGGAACGTATTTGTAAAGAGCTCGGCCAGCCGCTTGGACAAATTAAGCTTTCCCGTTTTAAAAGCGGAGAAATTTACTGTCTTTACGAAGAAACGATTCGTAACTGTGACGTATTCCTGGTACAAACTTTTTCACATCCGATTAATGAGCACATGATGGAACTTCTGGTCATGATGGATGCGGCGAAAAGAGCTTCTGCAAGAACGATCAACCTTGTCATCCCTTACTATGGTTACTCTCGTCAAGAACGTAAAGCTGCTCCGCGTGAGCCGATTTCTGCTAAATTAGTAGCTGACTTGTTCAGTGCAGCAGGTGCAACTCGTGTTGTAACGATTGACCTTCATGCACCTGCGATTCAAGGCTTCTTCAATATTCCGGTGGATCATCTGACGGCTCTTGATCTTATCAGCGATTGCATCAAGAAGAAAAATTTACCTAACCCGATCATCGTATCTCCGGATGCGGGACGTGCGACAACCGCTGAAAAAATGGCGAACATTCTCGATGCGCCATTCGCGATGATGATTAAGAAACGCCCAGAACACAATGAGTCTGTGATTACCCACGTCATTGGTGATGTTGTAGGACGTACTCCGATCATTATCGAGGATCTGATCGATACCGGTACGACGATTGTCAACGTTGTTGAGAGTCTGAAAGAAAGAGGAGCGCATGACGTATATATTTGTGCGACACATCCTGTATTCTCCGGACCTGCCCTGCAGCGTTTAGATCACCCTAGCATTAAGGAAGTCATCATTACGGACTCCATTGCGATTCCGGAAGGACATTCCGATAAATTCAATGTACTTTCAGTAGCTCCGCTGTTGTCTGATGCGATTCGCATTATTAACGAAGGCGGATCCCTATCCTCCCTCTTCAAATACGGCGGCGTATAAGGAAGCTTTATAAGACGACTTTGAAAACGAAGGTTACTCAGGAAGTGGATTCGGCGTCGAATCTTGAACGAAATCCGGGAACTGCGGTACTCACGTAGGCTCACCTACGCTCCGTTCCTCGTTCCTCGGATTTCGTCCAACCTTCTCGGTTTTGAAAGCCGACTTTTAAAGCCACTATTGGACAAGGGTCAAGGGAAAAATTCAAGACCAGATCTTACCTTCGGATTATGTTTTTGGCTTCCAAGCGATCTATGGTATAATTTGAGTGTAATCAAATTGCCGGAGGTGTCTTGCTATGGAAAAGATTAAGCGTGTGTCCGAAGCGCCAAAGCCTAAAGTTATCTCAATTAACATGGATGCCGCATTCTTTTTCGAGAGAGCGGTTCAATCTTTGGATCGGTTTCATTATGATAAGGCATTGAAATATTTCCGGCGAGCTGCAGAGTATGAGCAGGATAATCCTGTGAATCACTGTAATCTCGCAGGAGTTCTCTCCGAAATGGGCAATTATGACGAGTCGAACCAAATTCTGCAGCATGTCCTTGATACGATCGATCCCGAGATGACAGAATGTCACTTTTATATGGCAAACAACTATGCCAACATGGAAAATTTCGAGCAGGCCGAACAAGCGTTAGTTCGATATTTGGAGACTGACCCAACTGGTCAATTCATGGATGAGTCCGAAGAAATGATGGAAATGCTGAGCTACGAGCTTGAACGTCCCGCCCCTCTCACTAGCATTAAGAGTCGAGAAGGGCTCTTCGAGCATGATAAAGCCCGTGCGCTTCTCGAAGAGGGTAAATTCGCTGAAGCTGTGAGGCAGTTAGAGAAATTGGTGAAGAATCAGCCAGATTTCACAGCTGCCCGCAACAATCTGGCCCTTGCATATTACTATATGGGTCAGTTTGAAAAGGCAATGGAAACGATTCGCGCGGTGCTCGACATCGATGCCGGAAATCTGCATGCGCTATGTAATATGGCCATTTTCCATCAGCATTTCGGTAACAAGGAGGAGTTAGCTGAGCTAACATCTCTATTGTGCAAGACGTTTCCTTTTCAGCAGGATCATGTGTTCAAGCTTGCAACAACGATGGGCATCCTTTCTGAGCATGAGAAGGCATACCACTTGTTTAAGCGCCTGCTTAAAGCAGGCGACGGTACAGCAGACCCTTGCCTCTATCATTACGCAGCGGTAGCGGCCAGCCATATCGGTCGATTCGGTGAAGCTTACCGTTATTGGAAGCAAGCCGAGAAGCTTGATCCAGGCGCCGAAATCTCCAAGTTTTACTTGGAACAGCTGCGCTCACGCGAGAAGGTCGAAGGGCCGCTAACATGGAGCTATCACTACCATTTGCCTTTCGAAGAGCAGTTTAGGGTATTGGAGAAATCCACGCAAGGGATCCCAGACCAATTGAAGAAAGATCCGCTAGTGCGTTCCTCCTTCTTCTGGGCTTTGCGTCATGGTGATATCGAGACAAAGCTGCAGGTGATTCAAGCGTTCGGCTTAATTGCTGATAATGAAGTGAGAGATGCTTTGCAGGATTTCATCCTAGATCGTCAAGAGGATGACTATTTGAAACGAGTCGCGATTTTCGTACTTCGCAGTATGGGGATCCGAGAGTCACTTCCCGCCTATCTTGAGAACCAAGAGATTACGGTAGAGGCCTCTCCTTACTCGCCGCATTTGCCTATTTGGGATGCCAAATGGCAGAGTGTGATGGAAACGGCACTGTCCCATATGCACAAGCGCTACGATATGGTTCAACAGTATGATTTGGAAATCTTATGGGTTGAATTTCTGACGAAGATCTACCCGGGTGTGCCTAAGATTCATAAATCCGAGGGCTGGGCGGCAGCGTTAGAATATTTGATCGCCAAAATGCATCGCCGAGCTATTTCCTATCAGGAAGTATCTACACGCTATGGCGTTACAGTCTCTACAGTAAGCCGCAATGTAAAGTTGATTGATGACACGTGCGGTTTACGTGAGAAAATGGAAGCTATTTTCAACAAATTCACGAGTATTTGATAGCCAGTCTTTTGCCTTGTCGAAAGACCTGGCTTTCATACATAAATAAAGCGGCGGTTTCGACTGCTCGCATGGAAGCACAATAAAGCGAAGCATACGAGGGCTGTCTTGCTGAAGCAAAACGCAGGCGATGCTTACGTAGATAGCTTTCCTGAGGAAAGCACCTAGGAGGGAAACCATATGTACAAATCAGTCGTTGTAGGAACAGGACCATCCGGTCTAACAGCAGCCATTTATTTAGCGCGCGCCAACCTTAGTCCACTCGTTATTGAAGGGCCAGAGCCCGGCGGACAGCTTACCACTACTACCGAAGTAGAGAACTTCCCCGGCTTCCCTGAAGGGATTATGGGTCCTGAGTTAATGGAGAATATGCGTAAGCAAGCAGAACGTTTCGGCGCCGAATTCAAAACCGGTTGGGTGAACTCTGTTGAGCTGACGAATCGTCCGTTTAAACTGCAAGTTGAAGGTCTTGGCGAGATCGAGACAGAAACACTGATTATCTCCACGGGTGCTTCTGCCAGATTGCTGGGAATTACCAATGAGAGAGAAAACATCGGACGCGGCGTAAGTACTTGCGCAACATGTGATGGATTCTTCTTCCGCGGCAAAAAGATTGTTGTCGTTGGTGGCGGTGACTCAGCCATGGAAGAGGCGAATTTCCTTACTCGCTTTGCTTCTGAAGTTCGCTTAGTCCACCGTCGCGATGAGCTTCGCGCTTCGAAGATTATGCAGGACCGTGCTCGCGGCAACGAAAAAGTGAAATGGGCACTGAATAATACGCCGCTTGAAGTTATAGCTGGTGAAAAAGGTGTAACAGGCCTGAAGGTCAAAAATAACGAAACCGGTGAAGATGAAATCATCGAAACGGACGGTATCTTTGTAGCTATCGGCCATACACCGAATACGAAGTTCTTAGGTGGACAAATCGATACGGATGATCACGGCTATATTATTGTGAAGCCGGGCACGACGGAGACGAATATCCCTGGTGTATTTGCTTGTGGTGACGTGCAAGACACGAAGTATCGCCAAGCGATTACAGCGGCAGGAAGTGGATGCGCAGCTGCCTTGGAAGCTGAAAAGTTCCTAGAAGGCAACATCGTTCACGATTGGAGCCAGTCGCTGTAAGTGGTCTGGAGTCTTTACAGCAAACGTGGAGGGCTAATCTCTCCACGTTTTCTCATTTCTTTGGGAGCTGTTGAATCTTGACCAGCTTACAGGCTTGACTTATAGTTGGAACAGGAGCATAAGTAAACCCCACAAAGTAACGCATAGCCTTCGAAGCTTATTCCATCCGCATCGAGCTTTGCTCGATCGGCGTTTAAACTTACCGCTAATTGCGGTCATACATCATGAATTGCTTCGATGAGAGTTTATACATTACTTTGCGGGGACCCCGAAAAATGTCCGAAAATTATATGAATATTCATGAGGTGACCTTGCAATGTCAGATCAGATTTATATCGGTGTAGATTTAGGCGGTACGAATATCAAAGTGGGTATCTGCGATGAGCAGGGAAATCTGCTGCATACGTTTGAAGGCCCTACAGGCGCGGAGAATGGTGCTGATTTTGTAATTGAGCGAATTGCGCAGTATGTACGCCAAATTGTCGAAGAGTCTCCGTTTGAATGGGAGCAAGTGGCTGGTATTGGCGCAGGTTTAGCCGGATTCATGGATATTCCGGAAGGCTTCGTCAAATTCTCTCCAAATTTGCAATGGCACAATGTCCCTGCGAAGAAAATGTTGGAAGGATTTCTGGGTAAAACGGTTAAGATCGACAACGATGCTAATGTAGCTGCTCTAGGTGAAGCTTGGGCAGGCAGCGGAGCAGGAATTCCAAATGTGGTTTGCTATACGCTTGGAACAGGTGTTGGCGGCGGGATTATTATTAACGGGAAAATTTATCAAGGTTCTTCGGGTATGGCAGGAGAGCTTGGTCATATGTCCGTTGTGCCAGACATTGAAGCGATTCAGTGTGGATGTGGACAAATGGGTTGTCTAGAAACAGTTTCGTCGGCGACAGGCATCGTTCGTATGGCCAATGAAGCGGTTGAACGCGGCGAGAAAACGTCATTAGCTCTTCATGAGAAGATTGAAGCGAAGCATGTCTTCGATGCTGCCAAGAGCGGAGATGAAGTATCCCTGCGCATCGTGAACCGTGCTGCATATTATATTGGACGTTCGATGGCTGCGATGGCTGTTATTATTAACCCGAAACGATTCATACTCGGTGGTGGTGTTTCTAAAGCAGGAGAAATTTTATTCCAACCGATTCGTGAAACCTTTAAGAAATACACGCCAGAGACAGCCTCAGAAGGTGTTGAGATCGTTGCTGCAACACTTGGTAACGACGCGGGCATCGTGGGCGCTGCTGGGTTGAATTTAAGATAGACGTAAAACGTACTGTTCGTATGGTTAGCAGATCTGAGTTGGCCTGCTAGAAGCACTCCAAAGGAAGGTGTCATTCATGGAAGAAAACCATCCCTTAGCGAAACTGGTCATAATTACAGGAATGTCAGGTGCAGGTAAGACAATTGCCGTACAGAGTCTAGAGGATCTAGGATTCTTCTGCGTCGATAATTTACCTCCTGTGCTGATTCCTAAATTTGCTGAATTGATCGAGCAGTCGATGGGGAAAATCGGCAAAGTGGCACTGGTGATTGATTTGCGAGGGCGTGAATTTTTCACTGCACTTCAGGAGTCGCTTCGTTATATTCAAGAGAATTACACGCTTAGTTATGAAATTCTATTCCTAGATGCTACCGATGCGACGCTAGTACAGCGTTATAAGGAAAGTCGCCGCCGTCACCCGCTAGCTCCCGATGGAGCGCCGCTTGAAGGTATTGGTCTTGAGCGTAAACTACTGGAAGAGCTGAAAGGCTTAGCCACACAGGTTATTGACACAAGCACGCTTAAGCCGGTGCAGCTCAAAGAAAGAATTATTTCCAGGTTTACCAATTTGGAAACAAACCGCATATCTATAAATGTAATCTCCTTCGGATTTAAGTATGGTGTCCCAATTGATGCTGATTTAATCTTCGATGTTCGCTTCTTACCGAATCCACATTATGTGGAACAGCTTCGTCCACAAACAGGTCAAGATCCCGATGTGTATGACTACGTGATGAAGTGGAGCGAAACGCAAGAGTTCCTGAATAAGCTGCTCGATATGCTGAATTTCTTAATGCCTCAATATAAGAAAGAAGGCAAGAGTCAGGTTGTTGTGGGCATAGGTTGCACTGGAGGTAAACATCGATCCGTCGCCATCACTGAATATCTCGGTAAAGTGATGGGGAACAGCGAAACCGAAACCGTGCGTTTGAGTCATCGAGACGCCGAGCGGGACCGTGTATAAGCAGTCCTACGATTAAGAGGGTGAAAGAAGTATGGAACATGTTGAATTACAACGCAAGCCCAGAATAGTCGTTATTGGCGGTGGAACAGGTCTTTCGGTTATGCTTAGAGGATTGAAGGAGAAGCCGGTTGATATTACAGCCATTGTGACGGTAGCGGATGATGGAGGAAGCTCTGGTATTCTCCGGAATGAATTGCAGATGCCGCCTCCAGGTGACATTCGCAGCGTGTTAACGGCCCTTGCTGATGTCGAGCCTTTGCTGTCGCTTATTTTGCAATATAGATTTCAAGTGGGTACAGGTTTAGCTGGACACAGTCTGGGAAATCTAATACTAGCAGCTCTTACGGATATTACAGGTGACTTTGTCACTGCGGTTCAAGAAATGAATCGGGTATTTGCTGTTCGAGGTCGGGTTCTTCCCGCATCGAATCAAGCCATCGTGTTGAAAGCGATCATGGAAGATGGTACCTTAGTCGTAGGCGAGTCCAAGATTCCAAAAGCGGATGGACGCATCAAGCGTGTATTCATCGAGCCGGCTAACGTGACACCGCTAGCTGAAGCCGTTCAAGCTATACGCGAAGCAGATGCTATATTATGCGGCCCCGGTAGCTTATATACCAGCTTGCTGCCGAATCTGCTTGTCCCTGGGATCGCGGAAGAAATTGTGAAATCAAATGCTGTAAAGTTGTTCATCTGCAATGTGATGACACAGCCAGGCGAAACCGACGACTACTCGGTCAGCGATCATCTGGACGCCATTTATGATCACCTGGGCCAACACTTGTTTGACTATGTGATTGTGAATAATGGGGAAATCCCTCCGCAAGTTCAGGCGAGATATGCGGAAAAGGGTTCGAAAGCGGTTCATTTGGACCTAGAAGAAGTCACGAAGAGAGGGTATCGGATTATTGCTGATCGACTCGTGCTATTTCGTACCTACCTTCGTCATGATGCAGAGAAATTGAGTGACCATATTTATCAGCTCGTCGAAAGCTGGATGTTAAGGAAGAAGTGAGTCCCTTGTCCTTTGCGGCAACAACCAAAAAAGAATTGACGTTAATTACAGATGCGGAAGCATGTTGTGAAAAAGCGGAACTGTCGGCTTTGATTCGAATGAATGGATCTGTGCAGTTAACCAGCCAACGCGTCGTACTTGATATTTCAACCGAAAATGCAGCTATTGCTAGACGGATATACACGCTCATCAAAAAGACGTACAAATTGCACACCGAGCTGCTCGTGCGTAAAAAAATGCGTTTGAAGAAGAATAACGTGTACATTGTTAGAGTTCCTGGTCAGGTCCAGGAGCTGCTCAGTGATCTGAAAATTGTTTCCGAAGGGTTCATCTTCACCACGGGAATTAACAAAGAGATCATTCGAGGCAACTGCTGCAAACGGGCCTATCTTCGTGGGGCATTCATGGCTGGAGGCTCGGTGAATAACCCCGAGGGTTCTTCTTATCATCTCGAGATTGCCTCGATTTACGAGGAGCATTGCAAGGCGTTATCGCAGCTTGCGAACAAATTCGACTTGAATGCCCGCTGCATCGAACGCAAAAAGGGGTTCGTCTTGTATATCAAGGAAGGCGAGAAGATTATCGAGTTTCTAAGTATCATTGGCGCACATCAAGCACTTCTGCGCTTTGAGGATGTCCGGATCATGAAGGATATGCGTAACTCGGTAAATCGTATTGTCAATTGTGAAACAGCGAACCTCAACAAGACGATTGGTGCAGCTGTTAGACAGATCGAAAATATCCGTCTCCTGCAAAGGGAGGTCGGACTCGATAGCTTGCCTGAGAAGCTAAGAGAGGTTGCCGAGATTAGACTTCAGCATCCCGATCTGAATCTCAAGGAGGTTGGCGACATGCTTAAGGGCAGTGTAAGCAAATCTGGCGTCAATCATCGTCTGCGAAAAATCGACGAATTGGCTGAAAAACAGCGGAATTCGTAGATAAGAAGGCCCTGTACAGCGCATCTATAAGTTTTTCTCATTTTTTCTAGTGTACTTCAGGGAAAAATGCTATAATGTTAAAACATAGGGTTTAGCACTGTTATCAATAGTAATTCATATAAGCTCCATATTAGGGGGAATTAGTTCCATGTCCAGACGTCCAGTCGTTGTGAAGTTGAGAACAGGACTTCATGCCAGACCTGCGGCATTGTTTGTTCAAGAGGCGAATAAATTTTCATCTGAGATCTTTGTTGAGAAAGATGAAAAGAAAGTGAATGCGAAAAGCATCATGGGAATTATGAGTCTTGCGATCAGTACAGGAACCGAAGTCTTCATAAGTGCAGAAGGTTCGGATGCCGAGCAGGCTGTAAACGCTTTAGTCACATTAGTTAGCAAGGAAGAATTGGAAAACCAATAATCCTTCAAAAGCTTCCTTTCGAGGAGGCTTTTTTGCGAGTGAAGTGGCCATAAAGTACAGCGAATTTTAATAAGTGTCAAATTTGTTAACAATTAGGGGAATTAGCAACCTTTTTCTCTTGTCGACGTCTAATGAACGTGGTCAACGAAGGAAAGGGCTATTTGCCATTTCTGCCGTGCTGCATTCAAATGCTAAAGGAGCCAGAGAAAAGAATGAAATTGAATTCGCTAAAAAAAGAGGTTACCCTCCTGCTTGCGTTGATCGTGTTTCTTGCTAGTACGATCGTAGCACCGGCAGCTCACGCGGTATCGACAAGCTCGTCCTTCATTTTACTTTATATCGATAAGTCAGAAGCATTCGTGAATGAGGAGCAAATCCATTTGGAGTCTCCTTCTACAATTATCAATGGCAGTACATTCGTTCCTGCTAAGTTCCTTGGGGATACGATGGGTTTCAAGGTGGAATGGAATGATGCATCTCGGACCATTCAGATGACTCCTCCGGGCTACGACATCGTTCTCGATGCTGATCATAAGATTGTGACGACCAATGGGGTAGATACGCCTTTCAACACGGTTGCTGCGATCGTAAATGGGAAGCTTTTGGTGAAGCTAACTTGGTTAGCAGACTATATGGGTGCGAAGTACAAATATAACAATGAACTCCGTCGAGTGGAAATCGTACACTTTAAGTCGCCTGAGGGTATCTACATTGACCAAGATAGCAACTCCAGACCTGTAGCTAAGTTTGCGACAGCGAAGCCTACATACCGTCTTGGAGAGCCTGTGAAGTATCTCGATCTTAGCTATGATCCCGATGCGGAAGGTATTGCGTCCTATGATTGGGCAGGTAATCAGGAAGCCTTTTTCAAACCAGGTAAATATCCGGTTACTTTGACGGTTAAAGATGGTCACGGACATGTAAGTAAATTGTTCAAAAGCTTTGTAACGGTGGTAAATGAACCTTATTTGACTGAAGTGGAATACCCGATTTATATGAAACCAGTTGGCGGCTTTATTAAGTCGGACTGGGGCACCATTTGGGCGCATTTCAATGAAATGGCTCCATTGCCTAAGAAAGTAACCGAGGTTCCAGGGCGTACGCTGCTAGTGAGCGACAGTCCGGAAGAGTTTACAGAGAGTGGTATTCTGTACCGTGATAACATCAATGGCAAAGCGCGATTGTATGCCGATCACATCAATGGTACGAAGCAGAAGATGACCATGGCGATATTTGCAACGAATAACTCGGATAAACCGGTTAAGATCAAGACAACGAATAAAGGCGAGGTATATCCTTCAGTTTATGCGAATTTGATCGGTAGCGAAGCGTCCGTAGACTTCCTTTTAGGCAATGTGTACACTGACGAACTGACGGTTCCTCCTCATGAGACTTACGTGTATGCGAAGCTTCCGGATTTCTATCCGGGGCAGGGTGTGAACTTATTTTACGATGTGGAAACAGATGGTGAGCTGCAAATCTCGTTCGGTGTGACGGATCGCATGCTGACGCCAACGATTGCACAAGAGCTTCCGTTATTGGGCTTCACGGGCCACGTGCGTGGGACGTTCCCGATATCGGAGATTAAATGGGATATAGACGCCACAAGTTTCGCGAAAACATCGGTACTAACGATTGGGGATAATAAGACGGATCCGTTCGTTAAAGGGTATGACGTGATGCGTAAGCAGAATGTGGAGAACGGCGGTAATTATGGCGTAGTCTATAAAATCCATGCGGATAAACCACGCAAAATGGCTGTTATGATTATGGCCAAAGGCGGCGTGTTCAAAGGACCGTTCAAAATAAACGGTGAGATCATTCCGGTACCATATTCCGGTGTCATTACGGCATTTGACGGAATGGAAGTGCTGGCTCGTACGACGGGTACGGAAGACGCGCTAGACATCGAGTTCACGCCTCCGGCAGGATCGGCATTCCCGATTGACCTGATTTTCTATCCATTGGATGAGAAGAAGTAAGATGAAAAGATAAGAGCCTTTGGAGATCCTAGTGATGCGTGCAGCATAACACTGGGAGCTCAGGAGGCTCTTTTTTTTGTGAACTTGTGGCGGCGGTGAGAGATGGGGAATAAGCTCGGAAATCGAATGATTCGAATGTGAAGTGATCTGAGAGGATGTTTTTCATCGTTAAGTGGAGGAGAAAGAGGGAGAGTAGTACTTTAACGATGAAAAACATGCTTAAGTAAGCAGGATCAGGGATTTAAGCGCGAAAATCGAGAGCTTATTGCTGGGTACAGACTGAGTTAGGCTCAGAAACCGCGCCTAAAGTAACCCCAAGCCACGATGAGGTTGGATTGTGTGGTCTGAGAAGTTGATTAGGAACTTACGGCGGCGGTGAGAAGGGGAGAGTGGGGAGATCCAATAAAAAAACCAGCCGCACGGCCGCTCGTTGAGCAGTCACTGCAGGCTGGTTTTATGTTACAAATTAGACGCGCTCGATGACTTTATCGATGAGTCCGTATTCGGCCGCTTCTGCAGCGCTCATGAAATTGTCGCGGTCTGTATCTTTTTCGATGCGCTCGAAAGTTTGACCCGTGCGCTCAGCTAGGATTTTGTTCAGGTTGTCTCTCATTTTCAAAATACGCTTAGCGCGGATTTCGATGTCTGAGGCTTGACCTTCAGCACCACCAAGCGGTTGGTGAATCATGACTTCGCTGTTAGGTAAAGCGTAACGTTTGCCTTTGGCACCTGCTGTGAGTAGGAATGCTCCCATAGAAGCAGCCATACCAACGCAGATCGTGGATACGTCTGGCTTAATGAACTGCATCGTGTCAAAGATGGCCATACCGGCTGTAATGGAACCGCCAGGGCTGTTGATGTAAAGCGAGATATCTTTATCAGGATCTTGTGCGGCCAAGAAAAGTAGCTGAGCAATGATGGAATTAGCCACAACATCGTTGACACCCGTGCCTAAGAAAATAATGCGGTCCTTCAGCAAGCGAGAGTAGATGTCATACCCTCTTTCACCGCGCGCGTCCTGTTCGACGACCATAGGGATAAAACTCATGAGAATGACCTCCTTGGGGTGGGTACATGGTTTAAAAGATTGATGCGTGGAGTCAATGTCATCATAGAATAATGAAATTGATCTCCGTTGTACATACTGTTTACAGTATCTACAAGTATGATAACGAAAAAACCTCTGAAGGTCAAGAAAGGTCAAACTAACAAATAAAAAAAATCAGCAAGGATGCTGATTTTGGCCATTCTGTTGTTGATCTCGCATTGATCAGGTGTTGATTTGAAGCTGATTCTGCTGTAATTCTTATGAACGCGCCCGAAAGGAATCGAACCTTTATCTCAGGCTTCGGAGGCCTACGTCATATCCATTGGACCACGGGCGCATAAAAAGTTAAAAAGTGAAGCAAGGGTTATTATATGTCAGACGCTCAGAAAAAGCAAGACAGTAAGCCCTTTCAGCCCATATTGGTGAAAAATGTTTGAACAAATGTTGAATCTGGAAAGATTATTGGTTATAATGAAAATGTAAGATATCAGAAAGCATTCACGCGGAACAATCTTCAGTGAATTCATCTTTCTGATGTGGGAATTGTGTAAGGAACTTTTTTTTCGCCCGGGTGGGACGCAAAATGCATACCCGGGACATAAAACGTCCATCGACGGATCAGGAGCGTTATAAGTCGTCATATGAGAGAAATACTTGACATTCAGAAACAGCTCTTGCCGGATCTCATGGACATCATGAAGAAGCGGTACTCGATTCTACATCATATCTTAGTCTCCGGTGTTGTCGGACGAAGAACGTTAGCTTCTTCGCTCGAAATGACTGAACGCGTGCTGCGCGGGGAAGTTGATTTCCTTAAGGAGCTTGGACTTCTCGAATCGGATGCCACAGGGATGAAGATTAGTGAGTCCGGCCGTCAATTGCTTGAAGACATGCAGCCCATCATTAAGATGGCTTTTGGATTGACGGACTTGGAGGAAAGTATTTCTAAGTCGTATAGCATCTCGCAAGTGATTGTTGTCCCAGGAGACTCCGACACTTCGGTATTTACGAAGAAGGAGCTAGGACGTGCAGGTGCAGCAGCACTCCGCAAGTACGTGTCCAAAGATGATGTCATTGCTGTAACCGGTGGATCTACGATGGCGCAGATTGCGAATAACCTGGCGATATCCTCTTCCATGAAAGGCAGCTGGTTCGTACCGGCTCGCGGTGGACTTGGAGAAAGTGTGGATATGCAGGCGAACACCATTGCTTCTATTATGGCCAAGAAAACAGGCGGGAAATACCGATTGCTGCATGTACCGGATCATCTCGGGGAGGAAGCGTACCAATCGCTTATCCAAGATCCGCAAATTCAAGAAGTTGTTGACGCTGTTCGCAGTTGTCGCATCGTTGTACACGGTATCGGGGATGCTATGGTCATGGCACGCAGACGTAAGGTTGACGCCGAGACGACACGCAGTCTGGAAGCCGAGGGTGCTCTCGCAGAGGCGTTAGGGTACTATTTTGACCGCCAAGGAAATGTGGTTCACAAGATGCCAACCGTAGGGCTTCGTCTGGAGGATCTTCAGCGTATTGAAGTCGTTATTGGTGTAGCCGGCGGGAAGAGTAAAGGGGAAGCGATCGCTTCCGTACTTCGTCATGGACAGGAAGATGTTCTTGTGACCGATGAGGCAGCAGCTTTGGAAATTATGAAGCATGTTTAATAAAGACGAAAGACATCATAACGTATGCCTTCATCAGCTGCGTTTTGAAATATATAATTATTTATTTAATCTTAGGAGGAATTGGCTATGACAACAAAAGTAGGTATTAACGGTTTCGGACGTATTGGTCGTAACGTATTTCGCGCAGCTTTGAACAATTCAGAAGTACAGATCGTTGCAGTAAACGATTTGACTGACGTTAAAACATTGGCTCATTTGCTCAAATATGACACAACTCACGGTAAACTAGACGCTACAGTTGAAGCTGGTGAAGGCGAATTGATCGTTAACGGTCGCTCCATCAAAGTTTTTGCTGAGCGTGACCCTGGGAACCTGCCTTGGGCATCTGTAGGCGCAGAAATCGTTATCGAATCTACTGGTATTTTCACAGCTAAAGAAAAAGCATCCCTTCACTTGAAAGGCGGAGCTAAGAAAGTTATCATTTCCGCTCCAGCTTCCGACGAAGATATCACAATCGTACTTGGTGTTAACGAAGATAAATACGATCCAGCAGCTCACACAATTATCTCCAATGCTTCTTGTACGACAAACTGTCTGGCTCCTTTCGCGAAAGTTATCAACGATAGCTTCGGTATCGTAAAAGGTATGATGACAACTGTTCACTCTTACACAAATGACCAATCCGTGCTTGACGTTCCTCATAAAGATCTTCGTCGTGCTCGCGCAGCAGCTGAGAACATCATTCCTTCCAGCACTGGTGCAGCAAAAGCAATCGGTCTTGTTCTTCCTGAACTTAAAGGCAAATTGAACGGTATGGCTATGCGTGTTCCTACACCTAACGTATCCGTTACTGACTTGGTAGTTGAATTGAAAGTTAACGTAACAGTTGACGAAGTAAACGCAGCTTTGAAACAAGCTTCCGAAGGCCCACTTAAAGGCATTCTGAACTACACAGAAGATGCGCTTGTATCCAGTGACTTCAATGGTGACCCAGCTTCCTCCACAATTGATGCTCTTTCCACAATGGTAGTTGGCGACAACATGCTGAAAGTGGTTTCCTGGTACGATAACGAGTGGGGCTACTCCAACCGTGTTGTTGACTTGGTAGCTTTCATTGCGAAAAAAGGTCTGTAATTTCATAAAGCATTAACTGGAAAACCACATGAAGGGGAGAAGCGATTCTCCTCTTTATGTGCGATTTACCCCTTTAAAGGATATAATCGGGAAGTAAACCATACACGTTCAGGAGGCTTTTACGATGAATAAGAAAAGTGTTCGCGATGTTGAAGTAGCTGGTAAAAGAGTATTTGTTCGCGTTGATTTCAACGTACCTGTAGAGAATGGTCAAATCACCGATGATACACGAATCAGAGAAACACTGCCTACGATTAAATTTTTAGTCGAAAAAGGCGCGAAAGTCATTCTTGCAAGTCACTTCGGACGTCCGAAAAGTCAAGTCGTTGAAGAACTGCGTTTAACACCTGTAGCTGCAAAGCTGGCTGAATTGCTTGGTCAATCCGTGATTAAAGCGGATGTATCGGTTGGCGAAATCGTGAAAGCGCAAGTGGATGCTCTTCAAAATGGTGACGTTCTCTTGCTTGAAAACGTTCGTTTCAATGAAGGCGAAGAGAAGAATGATCCTGAATTGGCAAAAGCATTTGCTGAGCTTGCAGATCTGTTCGTGAACGATGCATTTGGTGCAGCTCACCGTGCGCATGCTTCGACGGAAGGTATCGCACACTTCATTCCAGCGGTTTCCGGCTTATTGATGGAGAAAGAGCTTGATGTTCTAGGCAAAGCATTGAACAACCCAGAGCGTCCTTTCACAGCTATCGTTGGCGGATCCAAAGTGAAAGACAAAATCGCTGTTATTGAGAACCTCCTGAACATTGCAGATAACGTCCTTATTGGCGGTGGTCTGTCCTATACATTCCTGAAAGCACAAGGTCACGAAATCGGTAAATCCCTCGTGGATAACGAGAAACTCGACCTAGCGCTTAGCTTTATTGAAAAAGCGAAAGAAAAAGGCGTTAACTTCTTGATTCCTGTGGATATCGTTGTTGCTGATAAATTCGGCGCAGATGCGAACACGCAAATCGTTGGCGTTGACGGCATTCCTGCGGATTGGGAAGGCATTGACATCGGACCGAAAACGCGTGAACTCTATGCAGACGTAATCGCGAAATCCAAGCTGGTTGTTTGGAACGGACCGATGGGCGTATTTGAAATTGAGCCTTTCTCCCATGGTACACGTGCTGTAGCACAAGCTTGTGCAACAACTGAGGGTTACACCGTTATCGGCGGTGGCGATTCCGCTGCTGCAACAGAGAAATTCCACTTGGCTGATCAAATGAACCATATGTCCACAGGCGGCGGAGCTTCCTTGGAGTTTATGGAAGGTAAAGCATTGCCAGGCGTAGTAGCCTTGAACGATAAATAATGATTTTCACAAAGGAGAGTTTATCCCATGAGTAGAAAACCGATTATCGCGGGTAACTGGAAAATGTTCAAAACCGTTTCCGAAGCAGTTAGCTTCGTGAATGAAATCAAAGGCAGCACAGTAGAAGGCGTTGAGAGCGTAATTTGCTCCCCATTCACGAATCTGCCTGCTTTGGTTGAAGCTGCGAAAGGCACTGAGGTTCATGTAGGCGCACAAAACCTGCATTTTGAAGATAACGGTGCTTTCACAGGTGAAATCAGCGGCGTAATGCTGAAAGATCTTGGCGTTGAGTATGTAATCATCGGTCACTCCGAGCGTAGAGCATACTTCGCTGAGACGGACGAAATCGTGAACAAGAAAGTCGTTGCGGCTTTCAAACACGGCTTGAAGCCAATCCTTTGCGTAGGCGAGAAGTTGGAAGAACGCGAAGCGGGTCAAACGAAAGATGTTTGTAAAGTGCAAACAGAAGCAGCTTTTGCTGGTCTTAGCGCAGAGCAAGCTGCACAAGTTGTTATCGCTTATGAGCCAATCTGGGCGATCGGCACAGGTAAATCTTCCACTGCTGAAGATGCACAAGACGTGATTGGTTACATCCGCACATTGGTGAGCGGCCTTTATGGCGCATCCGTTGCAGATACAGTTCGCATCCAATACGGCGGCAGCGTGAAGCCAAACAACATTGCTGAGTACATGGCACAGCCTGACATTGATGGCGCACTTGTAGGCGGAGCGAGTTTAGAGCCAGCTTCCTACATTCAGCTCGTCCAGGGGGCGAAGTAACATGTCGAGACCGAAACCGGTAGCACTCATCATTCTCGATGGCTTCGGACTCCGCTCAGAAGAGCAGGGGAATGCGGTTGCTCATGCTAAAAAGCCTAACTACGACCGTTACTGGTCGAGTTATCCACATACAACCCTTACCGCTTGCGGTGAGGCCGTAGGTTTGCCGGAAGGCCAGATGGGGAATTCTGAAGTAGGACACCTGAACATCGGCGCAGGCCGTATCGTTTATCAGGATCTGACGCGGATTTCGAAATCGATTCGTGATGGTGAATTTTACGATAATGAAACGATTCTAGGCGCATTTCGTCATGCAAAAACAAACGGAAAGAAGCTGCACCTCTACGGGTTGCTCTCCGATGGCGGCGTACATAGTCACATTCAGCATTTATTCGCTTTGCTGGACTTGGCTAAAAAAGAACAATTTGATGATGTGTACATCCATGCTTTCCTAGATGGCCGCGACGTGGCTCCAGATTCTGCAAAGAGTTATATGGCCAGCCTGCAGCACAAAATCATGGAAGTAGGCGTAGGGCATATTGCGACCGTTCAAGGCCGCTATTATGCGATGGATCGCGATAAACGTTGGGAGCGGACGGAGAAATCCTACCGTGCTATGGTTTATGGCGAGGGCCCGGCTTACACAGATCCAATGAAAGCTATTGTTGAATCCTATGAGAAATCGATCTTCGACGAGTTCGTTATGCCAACGGTTATCGTTGGTGAGGATGGCAAGCCGGTAGGTCTTGTAGAATCAGGGGATGCTGTTATCTTCTTTAACTTCCGCCCTGACCGTGCGATTCAGCTTTCGCAAGTGTTCACGAATGAAGATTTCCGCGGTTTTGACCGTGGTCCTAAAGTAGCTAGGAACCTGTACTACGTTTGTCTGACACTGTTCAGTGAATCCGTAGACGGTTTCGTAGCCTATAAGCCTAAGGATCTCGACAATACCCTCGGTGAGGTGCTGGCTCAGAATGGTCTGAAGCAGCTTCGCGCAGCGGAAACAGAGAAATATCCACATGTGACGTTCTTCTTCAGTGGTGGTCGGGATGCTGAACTGCCAGGCGAAACGCGTCTTCTCATTCCTTCGCCGAAAGTAGCTACGTACGATTTGCAACCAGAAATGAGTGCATATGAGTTGGCAGCTGCTGTGGTTAAGGAAGTTGAAGCAGGGCGTCATGACGTGATCATTCTCAACTTCGCTAACCCTGACATGGTAGGTCACTCCGGTTTGCTGGAGCCTACGGTGAAAGCCATCGAAGCAACAGATGCTTGTCTAGGTCAAGTTGTAGAAGCGATCCTCGCGAAAGGCGGCGTGGTGTGCATTACAGCAGATCACGGGAATGCAGATGTTGTTACGAACGCAGATGGATCACGCAACACAGCACATACAACGAATCCTGTGCCTTTTATTGTTACGGACAAATCTGTTACACTAAGAGACGGCGGAATTTTGGCAGATATTGCCCCAACGATGCTAGACTTCTTAGAGGTTACACAACCGGAACAAATGACCGGGACAACCATCATAAAGCGGTAATTCAAACATAATATTAAAGGAGTGTTTTCTAACAATGACGATTATTTCTGATGTTTATGCACGCGAAGTATTGGATTCCCGCGGTAACCCAACAGTAGAGGTAGAAGTATATCTAGAGTCCGGCGCTTTCGGCCGCGCAATCGTTCCTTCAGGCGCTTCCACAGGCGCATACGAGGCTGTTGAGCTTCGTGATGGTGACAAAGGTCGTTACCTTGGTAAAGGCGTTCTGAAAGCCGTTGAGAACGTGAACGAAATCATCGCTCCTGAAATCATCGGTCTAGACGCTCTTGATCAAGTTGGCATCGACCACAAAATGATCGAGCTTGACGGTACTCCTAACAAAGCAAAATTAGGCGCTAACGCAATCCTAGCTGTTTCCATGGCAGTAGCTCGCGCAGCAGCAGACGCTTTGGATGTTCCGCTTTACGTATACCTTGGCGGATTCAACGCTAAGACGCTTCCAGTTCCAATGATGAACATCATCAACGGTGGCGCACATGCCGATAACAATGTTGACGTTCAAGAGTTCATGGTTCTGCCAGTAGGCGCGCCTACTTTCAAAGAAGCTCTTCGCATTGGCGCTGAGATTTTCCATAGCTTGAAATCCGTATTGAAAGAAAAAGGACTTAACACAGCAGTTGGCGACGAAGGCGGATTCGCTCCTAACTTCACTTCCAACGAAGAAGCTATCACAACGATCCTTACAGCAATCGAAAACGCTGGTTACAAACCAGGTGTTGACGTATTCTTGGGTATGGACGTTGCTTCCACTGAGTTCTTCAAAGATGGTAAATACCACCTTGAAGGTGAAGGCAAATCCTTCACATCCGCTGAGTGGGTTGACTTCCTTGCTGCATGGGTTGATAAATACCCAATTATCACTGTTGAAGACGGTTGTTCCGAAGACGATTGGGAAGGTTGGAAATTGCTTACTGAGAAATTGGGTAACAAAGTTCAACTGGTTGGTGACGATCTGTTCGTTACGAACACTGAGCGTCTTTCCAGAGGGATCGAAGAGAACATCGGTAACTCCATCCTGGTTAAAGTTAACCAAATCGGTACGCTTACTGAGACTTTTGATGCGATCGAAATGGCAAAACGCGCTGGTTACACAGCAGTAATCTCCCACCGTTCCGGTGAGAGCGAAGACAGCACAATCGCTGATATCGCGGTTGCTACAAACGCTGGTCAAATCAAAACAGGTGCTCCGTCCCGTACGGACCGCGTTGCGAAATACAACCAACTTCTTCGTATCGAAGACGAGTTGTTCACTGTTGCTCAATACGCTGGTAAAAAAGCATTCTACAATTTGAGAAACTTCAAATAATATTGAACATAATATAGGGATGTTTGAACGGAGTTCAAAGTCTCTCAGATTTAATTAAATACTAAGGGGGTCTGCTGTGTGAGCAACTGGGTGAAAACTATTTTATTTCTGATAGGTTCCGCGTTGCTCACGCACTGGATCCCTTCTTCTTTTTTTCGCAACTTAGACACGATGGTTCATGAGTTTGGGCATGCTGTGGTGACCTTGGCGCTATCTGGGAAAGTGATGTACATTGAGCTCTACCAGGATCATAGTGGGGTTACTTATTCATCAATTACGAAGCAATGGGCGATCATCCCGGTAGCCATAGCAGGTTATATAACGGCATCACTCTTTGCTTGGTTCCTATTCTCGGCTTATTCGAAGGGCAAGCAGCGTTTAGGTTTGCAGGTTATGATTGTGCTGTCCGCTCTCTCGTTAATTTTGTTTGTGCGGAATGGTTTCGGAATCATGTTCTTAGTTGGTTTCATTGCGCTGACAATAATTGTTCTGGCGCTTACGCCAAAGTGGTTGCGTGATTTCTACTACTTACTGCTCGCTTTCTTATGCTTAGAAGAGTCTGTGTTTGGCCCGTTCTCCTTGGTCATCTATGCATGGGGGAATGCGCGACAAGCGGGTGATGCCACCAATTTGGCATTGAATACCGGTATTCCGGCTATAGTGTGGGCCATCCTATTTACGCTTTTTGCATTGTGGTGTGCGAAACAGGCCGTGCAAGCTTTTTTAGGACGTAATAAGCGTGCAAGGAGCTCTAGCCGACAATCACCAACACCATCATACCGTGACTAGAAGAGGAACCACCAGGGTGCCTCCTTGTTGTATTGTAGGACGAACTGTGTTAAAATACTCATGCTAGTTGTATAAGGCAAAGAATAGGCAATTGGGGTGCTAATAACATGGTAATCTTTATGAAAATTTTGTTAATCATAGCTTCGGTTGGATTAATTGCGATTGTACTTTTACAAAAAGGGAAAAGCGCAGGTTTGTCCGGTGCCATTTCCGGTGGTGCAGAACACTTATTTGGTAAGCAAAAAGCACGTGGTATGGAACTATTCATGTCCCGTTTGACAATGGTACTTGCTGCTGCATTTTTCATTCTTTCCATTGTCGTAGCATACGTTGTGAAGGCCTAACACACATAAAACGATAACAGCAGGGGAAATCTACTCCTGCTGTTTTTTCATTTTAAATGGGTGTTAGGAGTAGGAGCTGGTTACCATCGAGAGCAGAATTTACAAGTCGACAGAACCATTCTTTTGGTCAGGAAGTGGAGATAATCAAGAGACAGGCATACTGATGATCCATGGATTCACGGGGTCGCCCTCGGAGTTTAGAAGGATTGGGTATGTGCTCAGAGATGAAGGCTACACCATCCAAGCTGTAAAGCTTCCAGGACACGGTACCTCACCCGAAGAAATGATACGAACCGGATGGACGGATTGGTATGGGCATGTGCTGGAGAGTTATGACGAGCTTGCAGCTAAATGCAAAAGCGTTGTTGTTATGGGACATTCAATGGGCGGTCTGCTCGCCTTGAAGCTGGCAGTGGAACGTCGTGCGGCTGGTGTTATTTCGCTGGCTACGCCTATTTTTCTAACGTCAAGGAAGTCGGCGCTGGCCGTGCTGCTGCAATATTTTATCAAATATGTAGCTAAGAAACCCAAACAAATCTCCACGTTATTAGATGAGTCATGTGCATATACCAAAACGCCGATTCGTTGCGTAGTAAGCCTACGTAAGCTGTTAAAACAAGTGAAAAGCTTGCTGCCTCAAGTCGAAGTACCGATATGGATCGGTCAAGGGAGCAAGGATGGCGTGGTCCATCAGGAAAGCGCAGCGTTTTTACATAAGCGCATTAGTTCCCAAGTGAAAGAACTTCGTTATTACCCAGAGTCATCCCACGGAATGCTGCTGGATCAAGAGAGAGAGCTTATCTATGCCGATATTACTGCGTTTATCCTTTCCCTGAAAGTGGCATACTATGGAGTAAAGGAAACAAGTACGGCGAATTAGAAAGCTAGGCTCAACAACAACAAGAAGGTGAAGAGAGTATGATTACAGATAAAGAAATCATAAGTTTGATGCAAGAAGAGGCTTATAAGCCTATGTCCTATAAAGAACTTGAGAAGCATTTTGGAATTGAAAGTGCGAATGAGTTTAAGGATTTTATTAAATTATTAAATCAGTTAGAGGAAAGTGGTCACATTGTCAGAGGCGGAAATGATCGCTACGGCGTTCCTGAACGAATGAATTTGGTGAGAGGTAAGCTGCAAGCTCATGCGAAGGGCTTCGGTTTTTTAATTCCAGATGATCGGGACCACCCGGACGTATATATTAATGCACATGATCTAAATACCGCGATGAATGGCGACATTGTCTTCGTAAAGGTGACCGCGAGGAGTCAAGGCGGAGGCCGACTGGAAGGCGAAGTCGTGCGAGTTATTACGCGTGCAAATACGCAAATTGTTGGTGTTTTTCAGAGTCAGGAGACGTTTGGGTTCGTGATTGCGGATGATAAGCGTGTGTCTCGGGATATTTTCATCCCTCAGCATGCCTTCATGGGAGCTGTTACGGGGCAAAAAGTCGTTGTCAAGATTGTTAACTATCCAGAGGGCCGTTCTGCGGCTGAAGGGGAAGTTATCGAGATCCTTGGTCACAAAGATGATCCAGGCGTTGATATTTTGGCCATTGTACGTAAACACCAACTACCAGAGGCTTTCCAAGAGAACGTGCTGGCGGAAGCAGATGCCGCACCAGATTCCATTACGGAAGAAGAAATTATTGGTCAAGGACGCCGCGATCTTCGTTCGAAGCGCATTGTAACCATTGATGGTGAAGATGCAAAAGACTTGGATGACGCGGTAAATGTGGAGCTTTTGGAAAACGGGAATCTTCGTTTGGGCGTGCATATCGCCGATGTGAGCTATTATGTGCGGGAAAGTACTGCGCTGGATATTGAAGCATATAATCGCGGCTGCTCCGTGTATTTGACTGACCGTGTTATTCCGATGCTGCCTCATAGATTATCTAATGGGATATGCTCGTTGAACCCTCGTGTAGATCGTTTAACCATGTCTTGCGAGATGGAGTTCGATGAGGATTTAAAACTAGTAAACCACGAAATTTTCACGAGTGTTATTAAAACGAGCGAACGCATGACGTATACGAATGTGCGTAAGCTTCTGACAGGTGAAGCCGAGCCGGAGATTGTCGAGAAATATGCCTACTTGATGGAAGATTTCAAACGAATGGAAGAGCTGGCTGCAAGGCTGCGTTCCAGACGGATGAAGCGCGGGGCGATTGATTTTGACTTCGAGGAGTCTAAAATTATCGTCGATGCCGAAGGCAAGCCTACGGATATTGTGAAAAGAGAACGTTCCGTCGCCGAAATGATGATCGAAGAGTTCATGTTAGCTGCCAATGAAACGGTTGCTGAGCATTTTTCATGGATGAAAGTTCCTTTCTTATACCGTGTTCATGAAGACCCTGATGCTGAAAAGTTGATGAATTTCATGGAGTTTGTGACGAACTTCGGTTACTCGGTTAAAGGGAAAGGGAATTCCGTACATCCACGGGCTTTGCAGGCACTTTTGGAAGAGATTAAAGGGACTCCCGAAGAGACGGTTCTTAGTAAAATTATGCTTCGCTCCATGAAACAAGCTCGCTATGATGCGCAGAGTTTGGGGCATTTTGGTTTGGCGGCGGAATTTTATTCTCACTTTACATCGCCAATTCGCCGTTACCCCGATTTAATTATTCATCGGGTGATTCGCGAAGTGCTGGAAAGCGGCGGTACGTTATCCGAGAAGCGTCATGAATATTTGTCTTCGCGAATGAGTGATATTGCGCAGCAATCATCGGAACGTGAGCGGGTTGCCGTTGATGCTGAACGTGAGACGGAAGCACTGAAGAAAGCTCAATACATGCTGGATAAAGTCGGCGAGGAATTCGAAGGCATTATCTCCAGTGTTACCGGTTTCGGAATGTTTGTGGAGCTCGACAATACGGTTGAAGGCCTGATTCGTCTTAGCGATTTGACGGACGATTATTACAATTTCCATGAGAGACAGTTTGCTCTTATTGGTGAACGTACATCCAAGATTTATCGAATCGGTGATGAGATCAAGATTCGCGTTGCTCGTGTCAATATGGATGAGCATACGATTGATTTTGAACTGCTCGATATGAAGCCTCGCAAAGAGGGCGGGTTTAATCGCGGCGGAGGAAGTTCAAACCGCGGTGGAAAACCTCCATTTAAAGGTGCAGCTGGTTTTAAAGGTTTCCGCGGGGGATCCGATAAAGGCAAACCTGAAAAAGGTAAAGGTGGATTTGCCGCTAAGGGCAAAGGCGGCTATGCGAAGGCTCAGGGCTCCGGTGCTGCAGGTGGAGAGCGCAAGGAAAGAGCCGGAGGTACGTCTGAAGGCAAGGAACGAGCTGGTCAAGGCAAGGAAAGAGCTGAAGGTCAAGGGCGTGGAGCGGGACGTGCTGCAGGTGGCGCAGCGCGTAGAATAGAAGCCGCAGCACGTGGTGAAGGCGGAGCGGGGCAAGGGCTCGGTGAAGGCTCTGGACGCGCAGAGGGCGGTGCAGGACGTGCAGCAGGCGGAGCAGGACAAGGCAAATCCCGGCGCGGTAAGGCAGGGAGCACGCCATGGAGCGAGAAGCGCGGCAAAGGTGGAGCTGGCCGCGGCAAAGCGGGCGGTCCTAAGCTGAGCGAAGGCGGCAGCTTGAGCGCAAGGCTTGAATCTGTCGGCGCGGGGCGGACAGAGAGCGGTGCTGCTCGCGGCGAAAGCAAGCGCGGCCGCGGTGGGATTGCGCTTGGGGGCGAAGCCCAAGCGGGTGGAGGTTCGCCTGCTGCTGAGCGCAGCACAGGTGGTAGTGATTGGGCGAGCGGTGTGAACGCGCTCGCCAAGGGTGGTCGTCGTCGGAGTGACGACGGCGATGGTAGCAAGAAGCGGCGGAGATAACGCCGCTTCTTGCTTTTCCGCCTTGATCTTGCTACAATAGGATGCACATTGTAGCAGTATTTACCTGCATTGAACGTGCGGGAGGAGGGTCTCATGTGGCAACGAAAAAGGCAGATGGCAAATTACTCGCCCAGAACAAAAAGGCTTCACACGACTACTTTATTGAAGAAACGTATGAATGCGGTCTTGTCCTGACCGGCACGGAGATCAAATCCTTACGGGCAGGTAAAGCAAACATAGGCGATAGCTTTTCGACTATTCGCAATGGCGAAGCATTTGTACACAACATGCATATTAGTCCTTTCGATCAAGGCAACCGAAGCAATCCGGAAGATCCAACACGGACGCGGAAGCTGCTCTTAAAAAAGGCGCAGATTGCCAAGATGCTAGGGCAGGCGAAGCAGGAAGGTTATACCCTCGTCCCATTGAAAGTGTATATCCGAAATGGTTACGCCAAGCTTTTAGTTGGCATAGGCAAAGGGAAAAAGCAGTTCGACAAGCGTGAATCTGCAGCGAAAAAGGATGCACAACGAGACATTCAACGTGCGCTTCGTGAGAAGCAGAAGATTGCCAGATAGATGCCAGCTCATACTGGAAGGCAACACCTCAACTTCCATGAACCTAGTCGTTCATTTTTCATCAGCATGTGTTATACTAATTTAGCAGCAAAGATTTGAAAGCAATTTGGCTCAAATGATTATCCTGCTTTTCTTTTACCTTCACCGTCTATGACGGCAACGAAGGCAATCCGGGGGTGTTCTTGGATTCGACGGGGATAGTTTGGGCACGGGTTGCGGGTAGTGGGGCCGCGTCCACTATAAAACGCTAAAGCCTATTAAATGGCAAAACACAAAACAACTACGCTTTAGCAGCTTAATAACCTGTTAGCGTGCTCCTCCTCAGCATCGCCCATGTGACTGGGATAGGGGCTCAACTATAGTGGGATACGACGTTTGGTCTCCGCCTGGGGTCGGACGTAGGAAGACAATCAGGCTGACCCAACGCATAGCCGGTTACGGGGCGCTGCTCGGGTGACATCAAAACTGTGACTACACCCGTAGATGCCTGTGTGGCGATATTTTCGGACAGGGGTTCGACTCCCCTCACCTCCATACAAGTAAAAAAGACACCCTCTCGGGTGTCTTTTTTTTGCGAAGGTTAGGATTAGGGAGTTGAACCCCTCG
>NZ_WHOA01000227.1 GCF_013141715.1 Paenibacillus phytorum
TGAGTTCAACATCAAGGCTATTGCAAATGGCAAGTCCGTTACGACTTTGGTTAACTAATACAAGCTAAGAAGGCCCGCGAGGGCCTTCTTTCTTTATATGTAGGCTACAGCTCACTGGAAAATACTTATCAATGAAATAGCTGATAGAGTATCGTATACTAATTCATGTAGCCAAGGTGATAGACGCGAAGCTACATAGAATCATGCCGAGATTCAAAAGTCGCCCCGTTGGTTATAAGTTTTTATAACAAAAAAACTTTCATAATATTAGGAGGAAACAAACTTTTATGAAGAAAACATTATCCGTAGTTCTTACATCCGCTATGGCTCTTTCCATGTTCTCGTCCCTAGCATTCGCTAAAACGTCTGCTGACTTTACAGACTTGAAAGACCTGGATGCAGCTACAAAAGCAAAGTTCGATGCGATGATCTCTGCTGGTATTTTTGACGGTGTGACTGACACAACTTTCGGTCTGAAAGACGAAATGAACCGTGCACAATTCGCGAAAGTAGCGGCATTGATCATGGGTCTGGAAGTAAACAAAGACTTGCAAACTTCCACTTTCTCTGACGTTAGTGTAACCGACGCAGCAAATGGTTATGCACTTCCTTACATCGAAGCTTTGAAAACTGCAGGCGTTACTGATGGCTATGCGGAAGGTCAATACAACCCGGCTGGTAAAGTAACAAAAGAACAACTGGCTACTTTCTTGGTGCGTGTTCTTGGTCAAGATGCAGCAGCAAAAGGCAAAACAGGTACAGACACAACCGTTTCTGGTTGGGCACAAGGTTATGTTGCTTTGGCACTTGAATTGAAACTTCTTTCTAACGGCACTGACGGTACATTCGGCGGCATGGCTAACGCAACTCGCGATCTTCTAGTGAGCGGCGCATACGAAGCAAAACAACAATACGTACCAGCTGGTAAAGTATCGGTAACAGAAGCGAAAGCAACTGGCGTACAACAAGTAACAGTAAACTTCAACAAACCCGTAGATACAGCAAAAGCAACAGTTGCTTTGACAAAAGGTACTGCTGATATCGCAACTACTGTCAAATTCGCTGATGATAAAAAATCCGCTGTACTGACATTGACTGATGTTAAAGTAAGCGAAGGCAGCTACACAGCAACACTTTCCGGTTTAGATGCAGCTGGTGTTGATAAAACAACAGCAACA
>NZ_WHOA01000228.1 GCF_013141715.1 Paenibacillus phytorum
TGATGATGATGATGATGACCTACTCCACCATAACCTACTGCTCCCATGTTTACTCATTCCCCTCTGCTGAATAGTCACTACGGTATAAAGTATGTTCGTTAAATAGTGATTGCGTGGACGTATGAACCAAATTGAGTGTTGGAATAGTCGGCATTTGTAAAAAAGATTTCGGATGGTCTCTGCTAGTGAGTGACGGCAGTTATGTTGGTGTTTGTGAATTTGTACCACTGGAAGCCGGATCTGCAATTTTCAAAATAGCCGAGTAACACCCGGGGAAAATAACCGCAAATTCCCCCTATGTGTCCACGCATTATTTATAAATTTGAATCTTATATATTAAGCCTCCACAGCCACTCAACTCATATTTCACCCTTCATTTACCATAAAAAAGTTACCCTGATTAAGGGTGACTTTTTTTATGATAAGAACAATGAGAAAAAACGGCCCGTATTTTATTTCACGGCCGTTTTTTCTCGTTGTTCTTTGTGTTGGATTAAGGAATTACCATGCAAAAGTCATTGTGATAATAACCAAAAGAATAAAAAGAACCAAGACAATTGCTGTGCTTGAACCGTAACCTGCACAACTTGCACCATAACCTACTGCTCCCATGTTTACTCATTCCCCTCTGTTGATTTGTCACTACGGAATAAAATATGTTCGTTAAATAGTGATTGCTTGGACGTATGAACCAAATTGAGTGTTGGAATATCGGCATTCGTAAACAAGAATTCGGATGGTCCCTGCAGCTGAGTGACGGCAGCTATGTTGGTGTTTGTGAATTTGTACCACCGGAAGCCAGATCAGCATTTTTCAAAATAGCCGAGTAACACCCGGGAAAAAAAGCCTCAAATTCCCCATATGTGTCCACGCACAAAAAGGCCAACTGCTTCGAAATGCTGGAAATCCCGCACTTCGTCGCGAAAATATCGAGAACTACGTTCTGGCCGTTACGATAAGCATATAGAAATTATCTTTATGCTCCTTGTTATAGATTTAGCATATGGAGTTGAGGGGAGTCGAACCCCTGTCCGAAAATATTGCCACTGGGCATCTACGAGTGTAAGTCACATTTTTGATGTCACTCGAGCATCGCTTCATTTTCTCCGAAGAGTACTAGTAACAATCTTAATTGAATCAATACTTATTATTACCCACACAACCTAAGCATAATTGCAATATTATACCTATAAGATGCACTTGATGAAATACAGGTGTAAGCAAAAAATCGATCATTACACTGATCTTTCATTTTGGTTATTTGCGTTGTATGTAAGATTAATCGAGGAGTTGGTAATATTGCTATGATCTATGCAGCTCTTGGAGATTCCATCACATTTGGGGAAAATGCCTCCTCTTTTGCAAATGCTTATCCCCAATTGACCGTATCTACATTAAATTCAAGCTCCGATAAGGCTACTTGTTATGTTATGGCTCGCCCTGGTTGGACTAGCGATGATCTGTTAGATTCAGTGATATGGCGGGGGGCATCAGTTATTCGGCATGCTGATGTTGTTTCTATATGGATCGGAGGCGTGGATTTAGCAAACGCAGCATTGATTTCACTTCGAAATCAGCAGCCGTTAGCCGCAAAACAAATTGCAGCAAACTATAGACGCAACCTAGGTGCCATTGTATCCCAAATAAAAAAAGGATGCCATGCCCGCATCATCTGCTGCACGCAGTACAACCCATTCCCTAACAGTCCTCTTGCTGTTGAGTCAGTAGACAAACTTAATCGTATAACGAAAGAGCTCGTCCAAAGTCTCGATGTAAGTATTGCTCCCGCTCATACTTGGTTCGAAGGTAAACAAGCAAATCTTATCTATGGATATCGAAATGGAAAAATTGAGGATGCCTTGAGCGGATCTTTGCCCATCCATCCAAATGATAAGGGGCATCAAGTTATTGCAATGGGAATGGCACCCTATCTTATACCTCGTAAGTAGCATTGAGGTGCGGGGAGTATTGAAAGATCGATTGAAATGCAGGGGAGTATATCATCAATGTTGTACTCCCTCCGCCACGAATGCATAGTGCGTAAGAGTAATTATTAATCTTTAAGGTTTTACTCAAAAGAAGAAAAATGGGTCTCCGCAATTGCCAACGGGTTACTATAGATGGACAAAACAAGGTGGAGCAACTGCCGTGGCAGAACTGCTCCTTGTTTTATCGCATCGAGATACCGACCCAGAGGATGTTCCAATAGGCGCGAGCGCTTAGACGTATATCTTCATGTCCAAAATGGAGATGGCGCTATTATCATACTATCCAGCAGTGCCAAGATAAATGCAGGTTCAGCCTCGGGAGATACTTTCTTTAGTCCAACATTTCATACGAACGAAAGCACGAATACAAACGATCCGTCTCTGATCGATAGTACCGCGGGAAAAATTGTGTGATATTTACCCAGCCAAAATATTTAGCGGAAATGTGGTTTTCATGAGGATATGAGGGGCTTGAAGTGGAAGTTTGGAAAAACCATATTTTGTGCATACAAAAAATAACAGTTTATTCAGCTAACGTAGAAGTACGACAAGTTCTGTTATAAGCGCCAAACAGCGTGAAAAGTAGGAGATTCCAAGGAGTAATCTCAACTTTACAATCAAGAATGGTAATGACGGAACCATGTATCCCGAAACAATCTCGCCAATACTCCTGCTCGCGTCTTGTTTATCAGAACATGAGGTGTGAAGATCAGGTAGATTCGAAGAACGAAGGCTGTAGCCATTCTATTGGAAAAGGTATGCCAACGGATATGTCGCGCGGCTGAAAAACTGGATATGGTGAGGATGCTCGCACAGAAGTGAACTGACGAACTTCCGAATGTACAGGTCTAAAGTTAGAGCACACGGAAACGTGTGTACTTTCAAACGATGGGTGAGTGGCGTAAAGCAAAACTTTCCGCACTGAAATGGCGGCATCGATCTCACAGGCTTAGAGGAAGCACCTAAGTTCAGAACGGATAGCTAGGCTGTAAGGGACTTGGAAAACAAGGGACGTTTTTTACGGACTTGTACGCAAGGGCCCGGCAACTAATGCGATAATACAAGATCCATATTTTGATCAGCCTTCTAGTAAGAAGGGTATATGGCTTGGCCACGATCCTTTCCCATCAATAGAATACGTAGATAATACGGTAAGGATTTGGTCTGACGATTTTTCTGGTGTAATGAGAAAAGATTTATCTGAGCAAGAGTTGCAAAAGATGTATTATATCGAATATAACAGAGATGATTTAATAAAAAAATTGCAATCAATCGAGACTGATTTGTTGGACTTTTATAAGTACTCGTTAGAAAAGGCACTTTGGATGGTTGACGATTACTATAAAGAAATGTTGTTTTTGAAATATTGTAAGTGGTTCAATCTAGATGTGAGATAGGTTGCCGCTAGCACAGCTGAACTAACGGATAACGAGAGTTAAGTAATTGTAACAAAATTGAAATCTTAAATTCATGTGGCATTAATGAATCAAGCCTATAATAAAACTCGACCCCCTTTTAAATATATATTTAGACCCTCAGCCCGTTGCTGTGGGTCTCTTTTTTCTATTCAACGAAAGGGCAGAATAGCGTGGTATAACAATTGAGTGTTAACTTCTTGGAGCCTTAGTATTAGCACTCCTATGAGGGAGAATGGGCTTTACTGGATGCTCCGAGTTCCCAGACCTCGGATCGCCGGTATGGATGACTAAAATGTATCAGATTGATTTTTGTTAAAGTGGCCCGGTTTCGGGTTCCAGGGCTATTTACCATATGCCAGGCGGTATACTGTTCAGCATAAGGATTGAGAGCTGACATTCCATCAACTGGAATAATGACATTGTATCCCCGGAATGCAGCACTGGTGGCTGTATGAAGGACTGCGCCATTAGCTGCATAACCGGTAATCAGAACGGTTTTAATGCCATGATCATGCAGTATTTGTTCTAAATCAGTTTTGTAGAACTTATCAACGTTTGATTTCACAACAGGATCACTTGGCAAGGGGGCTATCTGCGCGGCAATATCCGATAGGCTTCCCGTATGTGTAAGGCTATAGACGACAAGCATGCCACATTCACGACTTCTCGCCAATAGTTGATTAATTTTAGAGATGGAGGCAATACAACGAGGATTATTACATATAGTGGTCTCCATATCCAAAACTAGGAGTGCACTTGTTTTGGGGTCCACTGAAACGGATTGCAGCTGAGGGGGAGGAGGAACGGGAACAGCGTTCCATTCATCGATGATAGTTGAATCCTTTCTTTCAGCGTAATAGTTCATACGTAGCCAGTGACTACTTGGCATGCAGTATTCACGCCAAACACCGTACTGGGGACAATAATAGTTCATCCTAATCCACCTCTGGGCCGCTTATTTGATAATAGATTATGTACGCGGCTAGGATAAGGTGTGGCCGAACCGTTTTAAGTATAGTCATGCCTATTCCAAAAATCATTGAAAGAAGACGTGTACAGATGCAAGAGGTCGTTCGGAAATCTCACCAATAGCTGTCGGTGGACAAGGACATATATCGTATGCGGATTTTGGACAAGACATTATTGCCGATAGCTCGGTCTGTAGCGTTCCCGTAATAAAGGTTCGTCGCTCAACTAAAGGTCGGGATAGTTTCATGGTTTCCGAGGAAAATATTCCAAGCTTACAGAACGAGTAATGATGCATCTATAAAATCATTAATTGTTTTGGAATAGATTAAGGAAAAATCGACAATTAAACATAGTGGGACATCTGTCGTTCATACGCTTTCTTAAGGTATTAACCGTGAGGAGGTCTCCACTCATATGCCCGTAAAAGTAAAACTTCAAAAATTCGTCGATAAACTGCCGATTCCCAAAACCATTTCCCCGATAAAACGAGACAAGAAAGGTTCGTATTATGAAGTGACCATGAGGGAATTTACACAAAAACTGCATCGTGATCTAGGGCCTACCCGCTTATGGGGCTACAATGGTATGTACCCGGGCCCTACTTTCGACGTAATGAAGGGTGAAACGTCATATGTCAAATGGATGAATGATCTGCCCAAAAAGCATTTTCTCCCCATCGATACGACCATTCATGGTGCAGAAAAAACAGTTCCACAGGTTAGGACTGTGGTTCATCTACACGGCGGAAAACAGCATGATCATAGCGATGGGTACCCGGATGCTTGGTTTACGAGAAATTTTGAACAAACAGGGCCTAAGTTTCAAAGAAAAGTATGCGAGTATCCCAACCTTGAAGCCACTACATTATTTTATCATGACCACACAATGGGTATTACGAGATTGAACAATTATGCGGGACTTGGAGGCTTTTTTATCATTCGTGATGAGCATGAACGATCCCTGAATCTACCGGTGGGGAAATATGAAATCCCGCTTATGATTCAGGATCGTTCGTTTGACCCGGACGGTTCGCTCTTTTACCCTGCTACTCCGGATAAAAACAATCATCGTCTTCCTTATCCTTCAATTGTTACACCTTTTGACGCAGATTACATTTTGGTAAACGGCAAAGTATCCCCCTATCTACAAGTAGAACCGAGAAAATACCGATTTCGCATTTTAAATTATTGTAATAGTCGAGCTATTACACTCAAACTGGACTCTGGACAGCCATTTTATCAAATTGGAATCGATCGAGGATTACTGGAGAAACCAGTGAAAATGAATGAGATTCTCCTTCTAACGACTGAGCGGGCGGATGTGATCATCGATTTTTCTCGATCCTATGGTAAGACGATCATTCTTAAAAATGTCTTCAAGGGTGCCTCCCCAGAAACAACCGATGTAATGCAGTTTAGAGTAACCACTCCGTTAAAAGGAAAAGATACCAGTTCCCTTCCGGATCAGTTAACGAAAATCGATTTCCTTACTACGGAGATGGCAATAAAGACAAGAGATCTTACACTCATTAGGGTGGAGGATGGATATGGAAGATCGTTGAATTTACTTGATGGTAAAATATGGAATGACCCTATATCCGAGAAAATGGACTTAGGAACTGTTGAGATCTGGCGGTTAATCAATCAGACTGCGGATGACCATCCCATTCATCTGCATGTCGTTGACATGCAGATTCTAGAGCGCCAGCCTTTTGACGTTGCTCAGTTCCAAGCCACAGGTAAACTTGAATTTACAGGACCTGCGCGTCCTCCTGAACCTAATGAGAGGGGATTTAAAGATACAATTCGTGCTCCCGCTGGTTCAGTTACCTCCTTTATCGCGAGATTCGATCCTTTCGCTGGACTTTTTGTATGGCATTGTCACATGCTCGAACATGAAGATTACGATATGATGCGACCAATTGAAATCGTGAAGAAAAAAAATAGACTTAAAAATATGCTAATGAGAATGATTAACGGGAAACTATAGCACCATGACACAGGCTGCCGGCATAACATTGGTAGCCTGTTGAGCGATTTGACAGAAGAGTTCAATACCTGGGAGTGTGAAAATCCAAAAGGCCTATTTTACATCTAACTACGAACTTGTTATGACAGAAGCCCATACAATACATGGTTAAATGTTTCTATATCATCATAAACGGAGGACAACAAATATGGGCTTTCACGGAGGTTTTGGGCACGGAGGTTTTGAGCACGGAGGCTTTGGTCATGGAGGTTTTGGGCATGGAGGTTTTGGAAGCCCATTTGGCTTTGGAGGCTTTGGAAGCCCATTTGGCTTTGGGGGCTTTGGAAGCCCATTTGGCTTTGGAGGCTTTGGAAGCCCATTTGGCTTTGGAGGTTTTGGAAGCCCGTTTGGCTTTGGAGGCCCATTTGGTAATCCCTTCTTTTTCCGCCAACCATATCAGGGAACATCTCATCATTTGTCCCCTGGGCAGCCAACTATGCCTTACGTAGAAACATCCCACCACATGTACCCGGTCCAACAAATGGCACCTCAATTTTACACTAGCAATAAAAATGATCTGTGTACCTGATTAATGAAATTTATAAAGTTATGAAAGGTATGGAATGATCCTCAAAACTAAAGCGGGAATTATGTAGGTTGAAAACCATAAACACCAATGAGCATTGTGATGAAGGTATTTGAAGATGCTTATATAGTTAGATTAAGATTCTGAGCGTCGTCCAGACACAAAACGCGGTCCTTATTATTTGGGGCCCCGTTTTGTGTAGTGCATTTGAACAGAGTGTAGGTGCTGGCGCCCTGGATAAACAATTGTCGGATGACAAGAACTTTATCCCATTCCCGATGGCAAACAAATAAATACACCATGGGATCTAATTTGCAAAAGAATCAAAACATTTAAGTTTTAAGCGTATCTGGATTAGAGATGCAGAACTCTAAGAAAGGAATGCCAGACGATGAAATACTACGATCCAATGCAACAAGCAGTAGCGTACTTAGAAAGTAAATTGACCGAGGAGATTTCGTTGGAAGACGCGTTTTCCACGATATCATTTCCATCGAATATTCCAAGCCTTGGTGGGACATTCACTAGCTGAATATGTTAGGGAACGTAGACTAACGAAGGCTTCCTACGATTGTTATTTCAGTTCGGATCTCAGGCGTAGATGGATATAAGATGTGAATGGAAAACAAGTGGTCGTTAAAATAACGGAAAACATTAGCGTAATGTGGTTGTATTATCTTGGCTACCGGTGAATCGCTCGGTGGCCTATTCGGCTAACTGGAGTTTAGTTGAACAAAAGGATGGTATTTTTGTTAGTATTAAACAAAAGGGAGGGGATGAAGGTGTATAACAAGAAGTATTTTATTCTAATGCCACCTATGATAATAATTGGAATATTTTTATTTTACTTTCTTCCAGCAAATCAGAGACCT
>NZ_WHOA01000229.1 GCF_013141715.1 Paenibacillus phytorum
TGCAAGGACACATCTTTACGCGTTTTCTTCAATGAACGCAGATGCATCAGAATCTCGTTCTCAATACAGCGAGCCGCAAACGTCGCGAGCTTGGTCCCTTTGTTAGGCGAAAACGACTCGATCGCTTTGATCAATCCTATCGTCCCGATCGAGATCAAATCCTCCAGATCTTCACCTGTGTTGTCGAATTTTTTGAGGTTGTAAACACGAAGCAACGTAAACACTTTCCATAAAGCATGGTTACAGAACAAGAGCTGCCACTCGGCAGCCCTTTGGAGTTAAACTATTAATCCTTGGTTAGCCATTGCGGCTTGCTCCTAACCCCAGATGATTAAAATTGGTCGAAGAAGCGGTCAATACTTCTAATTTCTGCCCATTGGAAGAATGAGACTAGAGAGATACTCACCAAGAAAATCTATTTATTGCTCCTATTTTCCTAAGGACATATGGCGTACCGCTTCGGCGATCTTCCTGTTAATTGTTTCCTTGCATGCAAGTAACCAGTCTGCATCGCTCGGGAAGTTTCGGAAAGTTAGTTCTTGCTCCATGCCCTCTTCAAGAAGCTTAAGCGTTTCCTCACGGCCTATTAGTTCCTCTAGCAGTTGCAAAGCGCGCATATCCTGAAGCGCTTCGTAAAATACAGCAAACCGAATCGACTCTACCGGTTGTCCGTTTGCACCTGGATAAACCACGAAAGCGTCGCCGGAAGGAAATGCCTCATCCGCGTCGGTGGTCCGGTAAGGATCAATCGCTCGTATGGAATATTGCGAATTCCAGAAATTGTACCCCCAATGTAAAAAACCTTCGATTTGGTACTTAAACATTTGCATTCCTATGATACGGTTACGTGCGGAAGGAAAGCAGAAAAATCGGTTTGAGACGGATTTGTACTGCGAACAGCAATAATACGTCCATAAGTTGCGAACGCCATTCTCCAGAAACGGCTCGATATGATTGCTTGCCGGTATTGGATTTTTCACGAAACCTTTCTCGTAAAATTCATAATTGGAAAGCGCATCAATAATCGGAAAACCGGACAAATGGCGGGACAGTCTTTCACTTGCGTGACTATAGTTAGTCAAGTGGTCCAAATATGGTTCATCCGAAACATGAAAATAGCTTCTATTTTCAAGATCATACTCCTTAATAATCTGGACAAGGGCTGGTAAAAACTGATCAAGGAACTCCCCATATTCACCCCCAGCGGCATCAGTTTCCCAGCCGAAAATCTGCATTAGCTGACCGTTTTCCTCTGCCATTATTTTCGGTGCATGCTTCGCTCCCCACTGCGTAAACAGATGGGAGAATTCAAAGTACATGACACCACATCTGTCGCACATTTCCACCCACCTTTTGAGCCGTTCGAACCCAAAGGAATATTGGTTTCCTTTTTTGTACACATCCACCAGTTGAACGGTAGGACGTTCGCCACCGATCTTCGTATCGAGAGGTGGCGTAAAAATCGGAGTAAGCAGCATATTGATGCCCCGGCGAACAGCTGTTAGAACAAACGCTTCAATAATATTCCAATGTTGTTCGCCAAATACCTCTACTTGATAGTACGTAGCTAGACAATCGGAATGGAACCACTCTGTATGAATTAGAGTCTGCTTTGGAAGATAAGCAGCATAAGCTCAAGCTCGAAATTCTCCTCTGCTAGCATCTCCCCTAATTGGTCTATGAAGAGCACCCGAATCGGATAAAAGCCATCGGAAACAGGTTCAACCGGCTCCACAGTGATCCAGACTGAGCGCCACTGATGAGGTAGAACCGTGATCCCGCTTGCAGCATCAATCGGAAATAAAGGGTCAGGGTATAGACCGGGAGTATTACGAAGAATGCCGTCGTCATGATCCCCATAAATTGGCATCTCAGATGGGACAAGACCAACAACACGCACAGATACCATGTCGCCCAGACCTGATATAATTTGCACTTGCACATTTTTCAATGCACGAGATATTTCTTGGGTTGCACGGAAGGCAACTTGAAAGGAATACGTTTCATTGAGCAGAGCAGAACCGCGTTCAAAACGCGGTTCGCTTAATTCTTGATCAGGGAAAACTTTCACCAGTGAACTAAGACAACGGGTCTCCATCTTGCTAGAATTCGGCATATTGATGGTCCTCCTCTAAATTCGGTTTAAGCTTACGGGGAATTGGACTCTCATCTAGTCTGCAATCAAATCAAGTTACGCATATAGAGTAAAGTCCTTTATAATTACGGTGTCCACTCTCTGATTAATGGTAAGAATGGCTTTTTTAATTTTCTTTTCAAGTTTTATTAATCGTTTATGTCCTATACATTCCGCATTGAATATTTCCTCCATTCCATTTTCAGTTTCAACTGTCACTGTAAAGTCACGGACTCTTTCACCATAATGGATATCCTCCATAATAGAAATGTTCTTAATGTACGTTAACTCTGTTAAATCAAGCTCATATTTATTTCCTGTCCCACTAGTAGACTTAACAGGATCTGCATAAATCTCGTTTACGAGTCTTCCGAACTCGTTGAATTGCTGCACATCAGGAAAATAACCGTCTCGGTGGATCGCCATTCCCAGCAGTAAGTTAGAATTTCGCCCAACCGTATTGTAATAACAGTCGAGCAGGTGCTCGGGCTTATACACCAAATGTTCTTCTCCCTCTCTCCAGCCCCATCCGCCTCCACTTGCTTGTTTAGACCTGTTTCCCATGTCAGATTCGGCAGGTATCCAATATTCCCCTTCTGGGTTTCCCTTGCCGATTCCTCGATCCTCTTCAGTCCCACCGAAAGAACAGGTGTTTTTTGTGCTGGTCGACCAGCAGTTTAACGGTGCCTCCCCTCTTTCATTGCCTACCCACCTTAGATTATGTGTTTGCTCCTTCAGCCCCTGGAAGCATATAGCTTCAGGCTGGTACTTTCGGATCAATTCCAAAACATTCGGTCCACCCTGACTTAATGATATGACTCCGCCATCAAACCAAATTTCAAACAGCTCCCCATAGTTCCCCCAAAGCTCTTCTAGCTGGCTTTCTACCACCTTGATATAATTTCTGTATGTCTCTGTTTGCGTATCATTAAGCATTTCGTCGTTTATCCCATAGTATCCGTTGCAACCAGTCGAATAATATAGGCCTGGTTTGATATCATACTTCTTGCATGAATTAATAAAATCTCTCACTATATCTGCTTTTCCATCCAAATATGGAGAACCCACGACTGAATATTTATTTTGTTTAGTCGGCCACATTGCAAACCCTGTTACATGGTTTGCAACAAAAACAGCATACTTTGCGCCCATAGCTTTCGCGGCTTCCATCCATTGATCTGTATCAACCTCTTTGGGTGCAAAAGTATCAGCTGTCATGACATCAGGAGAAGACTTCCATTTGTTCTGGGGAAGATCCGGGTGGAAGGTTTCCAAGTTATAATGAATGATCACGCCCAATTCACAATTAGCCCATTCCTCTTGCGGTATTGTTGGTATTGGAAATTTATTCATATAATTATTCCTCCATAATTGGGTATTGTTAAAGATTCATTTACGCCTTGAACGAAGGCTTGCCCTTGCCCGCAGGTCCGACCAAACCGATTTGTCCTTTCCCTGTTACAGGTTCGTGAGTTCCATCCATGCTTGGATCTACATATTGAACAAACCAAGCCTCAAGGTTCATCTTCATGGATGTGACTACCTCCTGCATTTCATTATTGTTAATCAGGTTTATACGCTCATTCGGGTCATTGACGAGGTCATATAATTCATGAGGTCCGTTCGGATACCTGTGAATGTACTTCCATTCCTTTTCTCTAATCATCCTTACGGGACCATATTCATCAAAAACAACTAGATTCTCTCGTACGTCCATAGATTCACCCAGAAGCAACTTTTTAAAGGAATGACCAGGGAGCTTTTCCGCTTCGGGATTAGGTAAATTCACATAATCTAGTAGGGTTGGCATAAAGTCGTAGCCGCTTACCAGTGCAGCCATTTCGACATTCATTGGAATGCGCCCGGGTTGACTGAATATTGCAGGTACCTTCACCGACTCCTCATACATATTTACGGGACGGGTCCCGTTGCCCTTCCCTACAATTCCGTGATGGCCAAAACAAAATCCATTATCGCTAGTAAATATGATCAAAGTGTTTTCCCTTAATCCATTATCCTCCAGCCAATCTATCAACCTTCCGATATTTGCATCCATCGCCGTAATAGAAGCATAATATCCCTTCAACTCTTCCACGAACCTCTCCCGTTCCATACCACCTGATGTCCATGGATGAGGCGGAAGATCGGGAACACTCTCAAAAGCACAGTCATCGTACATCGCTAAATATTCTTCAGGATGATTATTATTGCGCCAGGGCGCATGAGGAGCTGTATAATGTACTCCAAGATAAAAAGGTTCATCATGTTCCAGCGTTTTCTCCATGTACCCAATTCCCTCATCTGTTATCACATCTGTAATATATCGCTCTTCGTTGACATTTTTACCATCCCGAATCATAGGTGCTCCGTAATATGAAGCTCCACCGCATTGATGAACATACCAATATTCAAATCCCTTTTGAGGCTTACGGCTGTCACCCAGATGCCATTTGCCGCTTAAACCACATTTCCAACCATGCTCTGCCAAGATATCGGTATATCCTGGCATTCCCTGTAAATATTCAATAATTTTTTCCTGACTCAGCCATCCGATCGTATTATCAGCACCCATATCCCCATCAGCAATCCAATCCAGAACGCCATGCTGAGATGGAATACGCCCGGTTAGCAACGTAGCTCGAGCCGGAGAACATACAGGAGAAGTACAGAAGAAATTTGAAAATCTCATGCCCGTATTGGCAAGGCGATCCAAATTGGGTGTTATCAATTCTGAATTTCCGGCGCAATGCATGGCCCATGGCCCTTGATCATCAGATAAAATAAATAGGATATTCGGTTTTGTATCATTTTTACTTGCCATTTTATCCACCTCAAATTAAGTTTCTCGATTATTACGTCCCGCTAGGTAGTGATGTAAACACCGAAGCTGCTTATCATTGGATTCAACCGGGCTTCTGCAATCCGAAGCCGGAAGAATCTTCCTCGGCTTTCATTCAATCTGCATATTCTTTTATACCCGATTATCGTGCCATCATAAAGAGGCCTCCATTCCTCTTCGTCACTATCTTTGCACGCGAGATGAAAGCGCTCGACCCGTTGTCCGGAAGTGATGTACTCCTGGAGTATGATGCGGTCGAATAGCTTAATACTGCCAAGATCAAATTCTAGTTCTGCTGTCGCGACTCCTTCTGGAGTAGTCCAATACGTATCGGATCGGCCGTCCAGGATGCATAGCGCATCCCCGTTTCCAATTCCACTTCCTGAAGCCCGAACGCTAGCGCCCCTAGCTAAATTAGTTCCATAAGTGCCGCGAAGCTTCTTGCCCAATTCTGACATGTTTCGAGCGTCATTCTCATGGATTAGACCTCGCCGATCAGGCGGCAAATTGAGAAGGAGGCACGAATTACCGCCCACGGTTTTCTCATATAGCTCAAACAATTGATCAACCGTTTTCACTAGGTCGTTGTCGGCCGGATCATAGAACCAATTGGGACGGATTGACGTATCAACCTCGGAAGGATACCAGATTACTTCATCAACTTGGGCGAGGACTTCACGGGTTCCCAGATCCTCTTCTCTCGTGTCGATCCTTTTTGAAAACGAATTGTCATCAACCTTCTGTGACTTCGCATGAACTTTCTCATTATCTTTCATAGAAGCGGGAACCACGCTCCACTCCGATGCACGCATATGCCCAGCTTCATTGCCGCACCAACGAACATCAGGACCGCAAACCGATATGACGGCATTCGGCTGCAGGTCGCGAATGAGAGTATAGTAAGCGTCCCAATCATATTGCTGCCTTTTTCCGTTTTTGCCTTCGCCGCACGCACCGTCAAACCATACGCAAAAGATTTCTCCATAATTCGAAAGAAGCTCCGTCAGTTGGTTCAGGAAATAGTTATTATAGGCAGGACTATCCCCGTAGCTCAGTTCATGACGGTCCCATGGAGACAAGTAAACGCCAAACTTTAATCCATGAGCACGGCAAGCATCAGCCACTTCTCGTACCATATCCCCCTGCCCATTCTTCCAAGGACTGAACTTGACGGAATGATTCGTAAAACTGGAAGGCCAGAGGCAAAATCCATCATGATGTTTGCATGTCAAGATGATGCCTGTCATTCCTGCAGACTGGCATATTTGCACCCACTGATTCGCGTCAAATTCAGTTGGATTGAACAAGGAGGGGTCCTCGTCGCCGAACCCCCACTGCTTGCCTGTAAATGTGTTCATACCAAAATGTACAAAAGCGTAAAACTCCATTTGCTGCCACAAAAGTTGACGCTCGGAAGGCGTCACTCTTGCAGCCGTTTCGATTGTAACCGCCATATACGATTCGCTCCTAGATTATTTCAGATTGTTGTAGTTAACCAGGCCCTGCTGGTAAATTTTTATAATTTCTCCGATTTTCAAATCATTGAGTTTCTTCAGGTATGCATCCCATTCTGCATCGATCGTTCCTTTAATAATCCACTCTGCTTCCTTGCTTCTTGTGTAGTTTTGGATGTCTGCAAGATTAGTAGCATAGGTCGCTAGTTGAGTATTTTGTTCTTTTGTGAATTTTAAATTCGATAAATTGCTAATAGTACCATAAGGCTCATAGGAATCGTCGATTTGGCTTTTATAGACAGTATTTTCATCCAGAATCATGTTCTTATCGGCCCATTCCTTATATATACCCAGCGTACCGAAAGGAACGGTATTGGTAACACGGAACTGACCGTATGGTGTGCCGCTCGGAGTCGCCGCCAACTTTAATTTGCCATCTGCCGTTTTCTCTACGTTCGAACCCATTGGCCCAAAAGACCATTGATAAGAAATCTCAGGTTCTGCTATTGCATCCATCCAACGAATAATCGTTTTCGGATCTTTCGCTGCCTTCGTAATAAAGTTTTGATTCAAAGTTATTCCGGATATTACCTTTAACCAATTTTGTTGTCCATCCGGCCCCTTTAACGGCAAAACAGAGGCAAAGTTATCCTTTGATTTCTGAAGTGAGCCGGCTTCATTCCAACCGCCATAACCTGTCCACCCGCCTACATAATAGGGTTCCTTGGTAGTTTTGGCGAAAAACGCCTTCGAATCCTGCGTAAACGCTTCCTTATCCAACAATCCTTCCTGATAAAGCTTGCTCCAATATTTTACGGCATCCTTATATCCTGGTATCATACTTGCAGCAACAACCTTGTTATCTTTAATAATAAAAATGTTACCACTTGATGAATTCGTAGCTGAACCCGCAACTGAAACGGTTCCCCATGGACCAAACAGGTTTACCGATCCAGTGTTCCCAGTACCCCAAATTACAGTGAACGGAATCTCATCCGCTTGGCCGTTTCCGTTAGGATCCTTTTCTTTAAACGCTTTCAGCACCTGATAAAATTCATCTGTTGTTGTTGGCACACTCAGATTTAGCTTTTCTAACCATTTTTTATTCAAGAATAATGTATCGCCATAATTGAGATTTCCATTTGATAAAAAACTCGGGATGCTGTATATTTTTCCATCAAGATCAGTCGCCATCTTTTTATAATCCGGATTTGAATCTAACGCTTTTTTGATGTTCGGCGCATAATTGTCAATTAAATCTTTTACATCGATTATCTGTCCCTGCTCCTTAGCCAAACTTAGGTTAGCCCCTAAACTTGCGTTCATGAAAACTTCAGGCAGGTCGTTGCTGGCAAACATCAGGTTTACTCGATCGTTGTAAGAGGTGTTAGGAATTTGATCCCACTGAACATGAATATTGGTTTTCTCCTCAACCATCTGCATCACTTTCTTGGTGTTGAAGTCCGGCGAGCTCCAAACATCGTTATACGCCACTTTAATGGTCTGCTTATCCTTTACGATCGGATAGCCACTCACATACATATTGCCTTCGATCTTGCGACCGGACGAATCTATTGCCAGAGGTTGTGCACTTTCCTTTCCCGGCTGATCTTCATTCGACTTGCTACATCCGGCAAATGTTGATAATACTGCCCCCATTACCACTACAGAAGCTACCACCTGTTTAACTCCCATTTTAATTCCACCTCATTTAGATTTTTTATACAGTAATCAGCGGGCATAACCCTCTGTTATTACCATTCGCGTCACCCTTTTACAGAACCAATCATAACTCCCTGAACAAAATGCTTTTGAATAAAAGGATATAACACCATCATAGGTAAGGAAGCCACAATGATCACTCCGTATTTGATGGACTCGGCTATTTTTTGTTGCTCTACTGCAGAATCAGTTGCATCCGACATGCCGGCAAGAACCTGATTTAATGTCAGAATATCTCGTAATATAAGTTGTAACGGATATAAATTTTTGTCCTTGAGATAAATGATAGCGTTAAAAAACGAGTTCCAGTGAGCAACCCCGTAGTAAAGCGTCATCACAGCTATGATCGCCTTTGAGAGCGGAATAACGATTTTGAAAAAAAACTGAATGTCTGAGCAACCGTCAATGACTGCTGCATCCAGAAGCTCTTCCGAAATCGTCGATTGAAAAAACGACATGGCAACCATGAGATTAAACACATTGACCGCTCCAAGAATCACCATCACAGAAAATGTATTGTATAGTCCGATTGATTTGACTAGCAGGAATGTAGGAATTAATCCACCGCTAAAAAACATCGTAAACATGAAGATCCCTATAATGGTTTTCCTCGCAGGCGTATCTTTTCGAGACAACGAATAAGCCGCCGGAATCGTTACAAGCAAATTGACAAACGTTCCAATCACCAAATATAAGATTGAATTTCGATAACCGAGCCAAATGTTTGCGTTTTCCAGGATACGATGATAGCCTTTTAAATTAAAGCCTGATATTCTAAATATGACATCGCCACGATAGATCGCATCCGGTTCACTAAATGAAGCAATGAAAACAAAATAAAGAGGATACAAAACGATCACTAGGATGACGGTTAAGAAGGAATAATTGAAAATATCAAATGCTTTGTCTTGTATAGCGTTCCTGATCTTCATGATTCACCCCTAAAACAATGATGTACTGTTCAGTTTTTTCACTAATTGATTAACCATTATCAGAATGAATGCGCTTACCAAAGAATTAAATAAACCAACAGCGGCACCAAATTCAAAGGTTCCCTTCAGAATACCGACACGGTACACATAAGTAGAAATCACTTCGGAAGTACTGAGATTCACGGCATTTTGCATCAGATACACTTTTTCAAACCCGACATTCAGCAGTTGTCCGGAATGGAGAATCAACAAGATGACAGCTGTTGGCATTATCGATGGAAGATCGATATAGAGCATTCTCTGCAATCGTGTGGCACCATCTACTTTGGCGGCCTCGTACAACGTTGGGTCTACGCTAGCTAATGCAGCTAGGTAGATAACACTCGAGAAACCCATGTTTTGCCAAATTCCGGACCATACAAATATAGATTTGAAGTACTCGGCTTTTGCCATAAAAAACACAGGATTTAATCCAATTATTTTGAGTAAGTTGTTCACAACTCCGTAGTCCGGCTGAAGCATGACATTCAGCATCCCAACTATTACGACAACCGAGAGGAAGTGGGGGGCATAAACAATCAGTTGCACTGTTTTCCGAAAGGCTACTCCCGGTAAATTATGGAGAAGAATTGCTAACAGAATGGGCAATGGAAAGCCTGCAACTAGACTATACAGCGTAATGCCTATCGTATTTTTGATGACAAGCATAAAAGAATCACTATGGAAAAACGTTTCAAAATTACGAAAACCAACCCAGGGGCTGCCCATAATTCCTTTAACCGACAAATACTGTTTAAAGGCAATTTGTATCCCGTACAGTGGGACGTAATGAAATATAAGGATATAGATTAGTGCAGGTAGCAACAGCAGTAATAACTGATACTTATTAACGATCTGTCTCCTAAAGCTTTGTTCTTTTTTATAAGCTGGCTTCAGTAGTTCTGCATGTTTTTCCACTTTAATAATATTTTGCATGTTTCTCGCTCGCCTCCTTTTTATGTTATTTAAAAGCGCTTACATCCATTGGCTAACCTGATATTACTTGACCAACAAAGAATTGTACATTTGTCATTATTGACACAACCGTCAAATACCAGCTTTTTACTAAGAATGGTGGAGTGTTCGCCCGACATGTCAATTTTGACAAAGTATTTTTCATGAATGAATATTGTATCCGGCTTATTACTCTGATAAGCTTACTTTAAATTTTAAGCCAGATGAAGAGGATGTGGGCCATGAATTCGCGAAAATCATCGTTACTATATAAGTACGTATTGTTCTACATCATCGTCTTACTCATCCCCATAGTGGTCGTTTGGTTTACTTCCTACAATTACTTCACCCAAGTATTGAAAGAAGAATTAACCCTGGAGGAGGTTAACCGTCTAACCCATGTAAAGGATTCGGTGGATGAAAGAAATAGCAACCTCTTACGAGTCATGTCCAATCTTTCATTGAATCGCGTCATTAGTGCAGCTCTGCAAGCTCCGGAAGATAAATTTCAAATATTAACTGCCCAGCTGGAGCTGAAAAATTATATTGCCAATTATGATTTCATCAATGAAGTTAGTATATACATTAAAAACTCCCATCAAGTTATGACTTCGGTAGGCGAGTATAGTATTGATCTGTATTCCGATATTTATCGCTACTCAAACTGGGACAAGGTCAGCTTTTATCAGATTTTGAATGGAACAGAGCCGCAATATATCCATCCTGCTGATACATTAACGTTCGGAACCGGTGAAAGCAGCAATAAAAGAGTAATTACTTATGTTTTCTCCTATCCTACCAACAGCACTTATCCCGTAGCCAAAGTTATATTTCATGTAGATGAGGATAAGCTCGTATACTTACTAAAAAATACGATTTCAAGAACCGGTGAAACGGCACTAATTATTGATCAACAAGGACGCATCATTACTTCTCTGCAGGATGCTCCTTACATAAGCTCCGAGCCTTTCATCCAAATTTCAAACAGTATTTCGAACCAAGCTTCAATGGGCTCTCAAATTATCGAAACTTCAAATAGTCGTCAACTTGTCTTCTACGTTCGTTCGAATGTAACAGGATGGCTCTATATTCGGATAGTCCCGTATATGCAGATTATGGAGAAACTTGGGGGAATCAAGTACTCCATTCTTGTCGCTCTTTTGATCACTTTTTGCGTTGGAGCACTGATCATTTATTTCCTTACGAAAATAAGCTACAATCCTATCAAACAGATCAAGGAACTGGTAAGAACGCTGGAACCAAACGCATTAAACGGCAACCGGAATGAAATCGAATCCGCCAAATATTTGCTCCTAAATCTTGCTGAGCGAAATTCCCATCTGAATGACGAAATCATTCACAATCGGCAAGCTCAAAGAGATATTTACCTGCAAGGACTCCTTAAGGGGCAATTTGATCGTTTCGATGAATTAAATAATAAGTCGGCTGATGAAATTGGAATTAAGCTAACCGGCCCCTATTTTAGCGCAGCCATTTTCCATTTCAGCAAGCTTGTAGATGATGAACATATTCCTTTACATCGATTAAAAGGAATGCTTGAACAAGTGATTCAGCATGCAGAGGAAGGATATTGTATTGAAAGTCTGGATAGACATGCTGTTATTCTTGTCATGTCCCTATCCGAGTCAACTGAATCAAATTACAGGAATAAACTGAGTAACTTTCATTCAAACTCTCAAATTCTTGGGCCCTGTACGGTAGGTGCCGGAAATGTGTATTCAACAATTCGGGACCTTGGTAAATCGTATATTGAAGCGCTAAGTTCATTAGATTACAGCTTTATTAAAGGAAAAAACCAAGTCATCATGTTTAGCCATACCGGGCTAAATGAAGACAATTACCCGATTAATATGAAAGCTTTGATGGAAAATCTCCGCATGGCACTCAAGCTTTCGGATGTCTCCCAGATTGCTGACTGCCTTGACAAACTTATTGACACCCTTAAGACTGCGAATATGTCGCTTGTTGCAGTAAAACTTTTATGTTTTGATATCATCAATGTCATTGTGGGTGAAGGTAACAAAAAATCGGTGGAGCCAGCTTCCAAGTGGAATCCTCATATGGATATGATTTCGATTGCAAATTACGAAACCATTGATGAACTTTCTGTGGCCCTTCGGAGTTACTGTCTGAATTTGTTTGTTGACAGCAGAAAGGAAAGCTCCTGCAACGACCAGCTGACTTCGATGCTAACCTACATCGGGGAAAACTGCTTTACTTTCGAATTTTCGATTCAAAATATGGCGCAGCATTTCAATATGTCGCCATCACGTCTGAGCCACTATTTTAAAGATCAAACAGGTCAGAATATTATTGATTATGTTACATTACAAAAAATGGAAACTGTCCAATCTATGCTGCGTGACAGTGATGAACATGTAAAAAATATTATTGAAAAAGTAGGGTTTTCTGACGTTTCCAGCTTTAGCAGGAAATTCAAAAGTATAACCGGTCTTACTCCAGGCAAGTATCGTCAACTGCATCAGCGTAAAGCAGTGGAATAGAATAAAGCCCGGCAGACGTCCCGGTTGCCATGCAGAGCGTTAAACGAGTGGTGGCAAGGGCTTCGAGGTAGATATGCAGCGTCCGGCAGATAGCCTTTTTGGGCAGCAGACAGCAGGCAGCGGTAAGGAATATCGTAGGTGCCATCACCTTTAACCCAAGTTGCCGTCACTCCTTTACCGCTTGGATCATGGATATCGATTGAATAATCGCTTCGGGCAATCACGTCTTCAAATCGCCGTCCCTGAACGACATCTTCCACCTGTAACGCATACACCCCGTCTATCCTTCTTGTTTCCCGTACAGCGATCTGCGCCCCTACCGAGGAAATCGCTGCCTTCTCAAAGAAAGGCAGCCTATTTTTCATGAACTCCGCTACCATCAACACCTGCTTGCGGCCTAGCTCCTCGGCTTCCGTTAAATCCTCCACATCGGTACCGTTCAATCCTTGGACTCTTGTCGTGTTCACAAGCACCTCATCCGCATGCTCAAACATAAGGGCTGATATATGCTGAGGCTTGATCTCGTAAACGGAAACAGGAGGAGTCGGCTGAAGGAACAAGCTATACTCATGATCCTCCATTTCCTCGCAGGACTTCCATCCGGATAAATCGATACTGGCATTTCGCCAGTCCGGAACCTGCTCACGGCTGTCGATCCATTCCAAATATTGCGTGTTGTACCCGACGATGCCACCGCTGATGTATTCGTTGGCCTTGCGGGATAACCAGGTCTGGTCGCTCTTCACGATAAGCTTACCGTCCACTTCAAGTTCGGCAATCATTCCTTGCCGGTAATCTCCACTATTGTATGCACGGCATACAAGACCCTGGTAGTACACGTGAACAGCTATGACATTGGTTCCTTCTTTCAAGAAAGAAACGACATCATATTTATTGTAATAGTAGTGATAATAGTTGCCTTGTGCAGGGCCTTGGCCTACAAATCGGCCATTGATGTAAAGCTTATAATAATCGTCAGCAGTTATATTGAGTAAAGCTTTCTTATAAGCATCCGTAAGAACAAACTCTTTACGTACCAACATATGAAAATTTTTCAATTCCTCATCGTGATGATGTGGGGGAGCGGCTTCCCTCTCCTTATGATATACATTCAGCGGCAGTAATTCGGCAAAACGTGCTTCCTTTATCCAACTTCCATTCCATTTTTTATCCATGTACGTACTTCTCCCCCTATATTAGACTTTGGATGTTTGCCCCCTGAGGATGAAGATTAGCCTTTTTTTCCATACACTAATGTAAACTGAACTATATACTTATTATCCCACAGGGCGAAGCCGGGTCTGCATGTTCGACCACGCTCCATTATGAAATGGGGGAGATCATTAATGTGTGCCTTTCCATTGTGCGGTCATATACCGAGACTGACGTATTTCCGACATTTTGTGCACCGTGAGCAATTTTTTCAGTATGAGAGCATTCAGAACGAATGGCTCATTTTTGCTGTGGAAAAAGGATCGTTTTACTTTGAAATCGATGAGCATCATGCAACCGCTTCTTTCGGTAATCTCGTTTTTTGTCCACCAGGTGTCGTATTTCGACGGGTCGTGATTTCACCCATCACGCTCTTTGTATTTCGGATGAGTTGGAGAGACGACGAAGAAAATGAGATTGATCTTGCGGAATTGGGTACCCTTCCAGTGGGAAAAGTCAGCTTGCGCAATACCGAAAGGCTGATTGGAGATTACGCAGCTCTGAAACCGTACAGTACCCAAGGAGAGCGATGGAGTATGGTCCTCAGAAGCCATTACCTGCATCATATATGGCTGTTATATTGTGAAGAGGTGGAGGAACTGTTGAACGAGGAACCCCATCGACCGGCAGACTCGATCATTCAACAGGCAACGGCTAATTCAGGTACAAGCATTTGAGCGATTCAGCCTGAATGCGATTGCCGCCACTCTGGGGATTAGTCGTATGCAGCTGTGTAAAAAGTTTCACGCGGAATTAGGAACGACGCCTATTAGGTATCTTACGTCCCTTCGTCTTGAAAAAGCCAAGACTCTGCTGACGGAAACGAATTTGACACTGGATCAAATCTCAGAATGCTGCGGTTATCAGAACGGGTTTTACTTAAGCCGAGTATTCAAAAACAATTGCCTCGTAAACCCAATGCAATACCGAAAAGCCCACCGCTTGTAAAGGAGGCCACTGAAGAACTTGTAGTTTTTCGGAGCATATAAGAGAAACGAATAAAAAGACGACCATTTCCCCCATTTTTTGGGAGTGAGAGTCGTCTTTTTGTAATCCAAACAGGTCTACTGGATCCACTTTTTACTTCATCAGCTTCAATATTTGTTTTAGATTAACCGTGAAGGTTTTGGTGCAACTATAAAAACAGATCAAAGATAGCCTCCATAATGTTGCTTGATTATGCTGTCAAACCAAACACTTTATTAATTCTACTGCAGAGAGGACAGACGAATGATTGCATTCGACCTGCCCTTTCTTTATCATATGCATAGCTTCGATTCCGGCATTTGTATCCCAGCATTGGTTTAATGA